>NZ_JBVIZF010000013.1:0-221551 GCF_055591805.1 Streptomyces sp. NPDC041200
GCCCGGTTACATTCCGAACCCGGAAGCTAAGCCTTTCAGCGCCGATGGTACTGCAGGGGGGACCCTGTGGGAGAGTAGGACGCCGCCGAACAATCATTAGAGAGAGGCCTGTCGGAACTTTGGTTCCCGACAGGCCTCTCTTTTTGTTGTGTTGCGAGCCACTCGGTGTTCATGTTGCCTGGGCAACATGCCGTTCATGGGGACTCCAACGGATGAGCTGTGGCGTGAGTTGACCCGGGCGGGCGTACGGCCGGGCGACGAGGTGATCGTGCCGTCCTACGGCACACCCGAAGCGGCGGAAGCGGTGCTCCTCGCCGGCGCACGGCCGGTGTTCGCGGACATCGACGCCCAGACCTTCTGCATACATCCAGACGCGGTCGCCGCGGCGCTCACGCCCCGGACCGCGGCCATCGTGGCCATACACACCTTCGGACACCCGGCCGACATGGCGCGTCTCACCGAGCTGGGCCAGCGCCACGGTGTGCTGGTGATCGGACACGGCGCGGTGTGCGAGCCGGTCGGCGAGATCCTGCGCCGACAGGCCAACGCCGCCTATCTGAACGGCAAGCTGCGCGGGGTCGTCACTCCCGCGGCCAAGCCCGGCATGGAACACACCTATCAGCAGTACGTCGTGAGGGTCCCGGGCAATGGGCGCCCGGACCGGGACGCGTTCGCCCGTACGCTGCGTTCTCGCGGCGTCGTGTGCCACGTACCCATTCAGACCCCGGCACATCGCACAGCACGCTTCCGGCGCGATCTGTGGCTCGCGGAGACGGAGCGGGCGGCCGACGAATGCCTCGCCCTTCCCGTCGACCCGGCCATGTCCCGGCGGGAGTTGCAGCGCGTGGTCTCGGCCTGCAACGCACTGGGAGGCCTGTTGCAGTCAGCGGCCTGAGCGGTTGAAGGGGCGGGTGGTCGAGAGCGCACTCGAGTTCGGGTATGATCTATCCCGTTGCCGCGCCCCAATAGCTCAGTCGGCAGAGCGTCTCCATGGTAAGGAGAAGGTCTACGGTTCGATTCCGTATTGGGGCTCTCCTGCGAAAGGCCCCCGCCAACCGGCGGGGGCCTTCGTCATGTTCAAAGGGCTCTTCATGGTGAAAAGGGCCGGGGCACCGATGGTGCCCCGGCCGCCGTGATCAGGCGTCCTGCTTCTCGGGGACGCGCATCGCGAGGATCGCCATGTCGTCGGACGGCGGCTCGGCCGCGAAGCGCTCGACCGCGCGCAGCACCCGGGCGGCCACCGCTCCCGCGGTGAGTCCGGTGCAGGTGGTGAGCACGTCGACCAGGCCGTCGTCGCCGAGCATCCTGGTGCCCTCGCGCCGCTCGGTCACCCCGTCGGTGACGCACAGCAGGACATCGCCCGGATCGAGGGTCACCGTCTGCTCGTACAGCTCCAGGTCGTCCATGACGCCGAGCAGGGGCTGCGGTTCGGCGGCCGCCTCGATGGAGCCGTCCTGGCGCAGCCGGAGCGGCAGCGGATGGCCCGCACAGACGACCTTGAGTACCGCGCCGCCGTCCTGTTGCGGCCACAGCTCCCCGTAGAGAAGGGTGAGGAAACGGCTGCGGGCGCCCTCGTCGAGGATCGCCGCGTTGAGCCGCTCCAGGACCGCCGGGCCGCCGAAGCCCTCGCGGGCGAGCAGCCGCAGCGCGTGCCGGGCGAGACCGGTGACCGCGGCGGCCTCCGGCCCGGTGCCGCAGACATCGCCGATGGCGAAGCCGTACGCGCCGTCGCGGATCGGGAAGAGGTCGTAGAAGTCACCGCCGACCTCGTTGCCCTCGCCCGCCGCCCGGTAGATGACCTCGACCTCGACGCCGGGGACCTCCGGCTGCTCGGGCGGCAGCAGGCTGCGCTGGAGCGACTGGCTGATGGCGGTGCGCTCCGAGTAGAGCCGCGCGTTGTCGAGGGCGAGCGCCGCCCGGCGGGACAGGTCCTCGGCCAGCTCCAGGTTCTCCTGGCGGAAGTGCTCGTCGGTGGGCTTGCCGAGGGTGAGCATGCCGATGACGCGGTTACGGGCCACCAGCGGCAGCACGACCGTCTCACCGCCAACGGCGGACGCCGTCGCGAGCGAGGCGCCCGGGCCCGAGGAGGGCCGGGCGGAGTCGCCGAGGCTCAGGCTGCGCAGCGAGGTGCGCAGCGCGGCCGCGTGGGCCGCCTCGTAGGGGCCGGTCCAGCCGCGGGCGCCGCCGGTGGGCACCTGCTCCGGTGGGTCGATCTTGGTGAGCAGGGCCTTGAGGCCGTCGATCCGGTCCTCGTCCTCATGCAGGACGTACGACAGCTCCGGGTCGGAGGCCTGGTCGGCGACCGTATAGACGGCGCACCAGCTGGCCAGGGTGGGCACCGTCATCTGTGCCATGAGCGCCAGTGTCTGGTCACGGTCGAGCGTGCCCGCGAGGAGATCGGACGCCTCGACGAGGAACGACAGGGAGCCGCGGCGCAGCTTCTCCAGCTCGGTGAGACGGGCACGTTCGACGGCGAGGGCGATGCGATCGGCGGCGAACTGGAGCCGCAGCGCCTCCTCGTTGCTGTACCGGCTGGGGGCCTCGGCGGCGACCCCCAGCGAGCCGGTGAGCCGGCCCTCGACCTTGAGGGGGACGGTGACGACCGAGCGCATACCGGTGTTGATCAGCAGGGGGACGGCGCCCGGCACGGCGGACAGATCCTCGTGGACGGCGGGCATCCGGGCCGACCCGTAGCGCCCGGTGCCGGCCTCGACGGGGACGCGGGCGAAGCGCTGCCGGGCGGACGGCAGTCCGGTGGAGGCGCGCACCTCCAGCTCGGTCTCGTCGTCGGTGGCGAGCAGCAGATAGGCGGCGTCCCCGTCGAGCATGTCACGGGCGCGTTCGACGGTGCGCTGGAGGAGTCCGTCGAGGTCGTCGGGGGCGGGGGAGCCGATGAAGACCTCGAAGGCGTCGCTGGCCGGACCGCGCTCGGAGGAGTCGGAGGTGTCGGCCGCGGCGCCGCGCATCGGGCTCTGCAGCACGGCGCGCTCGCGGTCGCGGACCAGGAGACAGACGGTGGAGGGGTCGCCGTCGGCGTCGCGGATGCGCAGATGGGAGGCGTAGACGGGGGAGACCCGGCCGTCGGCGCCGCGGATGCCGTACGAGCCCTCCCAGCGGGAGAGCCGGAGCGCCTCGGCGACGCCGGTGCTGGTGCCGGGGGTGTGCGGCCAGGCCGCGAGGTCGGTGAGGGGCTTGCCGACGATCTGTTCCGGGTTGTAGCCGAACAGTTCCTGAGCGTCATCGTTCCAGGCGCTGATGAGGCCGTCGCTGTCGACCTGGACGACCGCGACCCGGACTCGGGAGTCGGCGATCGGCAGGGCGCTGGAAGGCAGCGCGGGCCCGGCGGCGCGGGTGCCGGCCGGCCGTTCGGGAAAGTCGAGCTGGAACCAGACCTGCTTGTGGGTGGCCGTGTACTCGACACCCCAGCGGGCGGCCAGTGCGGCGCACAGTAGCAGACCGCGGCCGCCTTCGCGATCGGGGCTGCCGAAATGGTGGCCGCCGTTGCTCTGCAGCGGAACTTCTCGTTCGGGATAACGATCGGCGACCTCGACGCGGACGCCGGCGTCCGCGCGGATGCACACGACATCGGCGGTGGTGCCGGCGTGCACCACCGCGTTGGTGACGAGTTCGCTGGTGAGGACGACCGCGTCGTCCACGATGTCGGTCAGGCCCCAGCCCTGCAGGGTGTCCCGGACAAAGGTGCGGGCGGCGGCGACCGATCGTCCCACCGGCTCGAAGGTGGCGGCTGCCCGCGCGGTGATCACAGATCTCCTCATATGTGTCTCGGCGAACTGCTCACCCATGACGCAGTGCCCCTCCGATGCCTGGCCGGATGCCAGGTTACTTACCTCAACCGCCCCCGCGAATGCCGGTCCGCCGTGATTCCACTCGGAGGGGGCTGGCGCCGGTGTGCGATGCTGCCGAACTGTTATGGCCTGGTTGGGCCATGGTGAAACACTGGGCAAGCTGGAAGAAGAACCCGACGAGGACGGTCAACCCTGCGGGAGGGACACGGTGGAGTCTGGCGCAGCGGCGCGGGGCACGAATACGCGCGCGAAAGGCGGACGGTCCCGGAGCAATGGGACGACTGAAGTGGATACGGCGGCCCTGAATCGGCTGCTGACCGCGATGACGGCGATGCGGGACGGCAACTTCCGCAAGCGACTGACGGTCTCGGGCGAGGGCGTCATGTCCGAAATCGCCGCGGTCTTCAACGAGGTCGCGGAGCGGAATCTGCAGCTCACGGGCGAGCTGACCCGGGTGCGACGGGTGGTCGGCCGTGAGGGAAAGCTCACGGAGCGGCTGGAGACCGGAGCCTGTGAGGGCCAGTGGGCGGCGGCTATTGACGCGTCCAACGCCTTGGTGGACGATCTTGTGCGTCCGGTGTCCGAGGTAGGCCGTGTGCTGTCCGCGGTCGCCGAGGGCGACCTGGAGCAGCGCATGGACCTGCGGGCACAGGGTGCCGACGGGTCGGCGCATCCGCTGCGCGGTGAGTTCCTCAAGGTGGGGCGCACCGTCAACGGGCTGGTGGATCAGCTCTCGGCGTTCACCGACGAGGTGACGAGAGTCGCGAGTGAGGTCGGCACCGAGGGCAAGCTGGGCGGTCAGGCCCGGGTGCGCGGTATGTCGGGTTCGTGGAAGGACCTCACGGAGTCCGTCAACACGATGGCCTCCCGGCTCACCGCTCAGGTGCGGGATATCGCCCTGGTGACGACGGCGGTGGCGAAGGGCGATCTGTCCCGGAAGGTCACGGTTCACGTGTCCGGGGAGATGCTCGAGCTGAAGGAAACCGTCAACACGATGGTGGACCAGCTCTCCTCGTTCGCCGCCGAGGTGACACGGGTCGCCCGGGAGGTGGGCACCGAGGGTGAACTCGGGGGCCAGGCCAAGGTGCCGGGCGTCGCGGGCGTCTGGAAGGACCTGACCGACTCGGTCAACCTGATGGCCGGGAACCTCACCGCCCAGGTGCGCGGGATCGCCCAGGTCACGACGGCGGTCGCCAACGGCGATCTGTCGCAGAAGGTGACGGTGAGCGCACGCGGCGAGGTCGCGCAGCTGGCCGACACGATCAACACGATGACGGAGACCCTGCGCACCTTCGCGGACGAGGTCACGCGGGTGGCCAGCGAGGTCGGCGCCGAGGGGCTGCTGGGCGGTCAGGCGCAGGTGCCGGGTGCGGCGGGTACGTGGAAGGATCTCACCGATTCGGTGAACACCGCGTTCCGTAACCTCACGGCGCAGGTGCGGGACATCGCGCAGGTGACGACCGCGGTGGCGAACGGTGATCTGTCGCAGAAGGTCACCGTGGACGTGGCCGGCGAGATGCTGGAGCTGAAGAACACCGTCAACACGATGGTGGACCAGCTGCAGTCCTTCGGTGCCGAGGTGACCCGGGTGGCCCGGGAGATCGGTGTCGAGGGTGAGCTGGGCGGTCAGGCGCAGGTGCCGGGTGCGGCGGGTACGTGGAAGGACCTGACCGATTCGGTGAACACCGCCTTCCGCAACCTCACCGGACAGGTGCGCAACATCGCGCAGGTGACGACCGCGGTCGCGAACGGCGATCTGTCGCAGAAGGTCACCGTCGACGTCTCCGGCGAGATGCTCAAGCTGAAGAACACCGTGAACACGATGGTGGATCAGCTCTCCTCGTTCGCCGACCAGGTCACCCGCATGGCGCGGGACGTGGGCACCGAAGGGCGGCTGGGCGGCCAGGCCCGGGTGGACGGCGTCAGCGGCACCTGGAAGGACCTGACCGACTCCGTCAACTCGATGGCGGGCAACCTGACCTCGCAGGTGCGCGGTATCGCCCAGGTGACCACGGCGGTCGCCCGTGGCGATCTGTCGCAGAAGATCGAGGTGGACGCGCGCGGCGAGATCCTGGAGCTGAAGAACACCATCAACACGATGGTCGACCAGCTGTCCGACTTCGCCGAGCAGGTGACCCGGGTCGCCCGTGAGGTGGGTACGGACGGCCGGCTGGGCGGTCAGGCGCAGGTGCCCGGCGTCGCGGGCGTCTGGCGCGATCTGACCGACTCGGTGAACGGCATGGCGGGCAACCTGACCGCCCAGGTCCGTAACATCGCGCAGGTCGCCACGGCGGTCGCGCGCGGTGACCTCTCGCAGAAGATCGACGTCGACGCCCGGGGCGAGATCCTGGAGCTGAAGAACACCCTCAACACGATGGTCGACCAGCTGTCGTCCTTCGCGGAGGAGGTCACCCGGGTCGCCCGCGAGGTGGGCACCGAGGGCCAGTTGGGCGGTCAGGCCGAGGTGCAGGGGGTCTCCGGTACCTGGAAGGACCTGACCCAGTCCGTCAACGGCATGGCCAACAATCTGACGTCCCAGGTGCGTTCCATCGCCGAGGTGACGACGGCGGTCGCCAAGGGCGACCTGTCGAAGAAGATCACGGTGGACGCCAAGGGCGAGATCCTCGAACTGGTCACCACCGTGAACACGATGGTGGACCAGCTGTCGTCGTTCGCCGAGCAGGTCACCCGGGTGGCCCGTGAGGTGGGTACCGAGGGCCAGTTGGGCGGTCAGGCGCGGGTGCCGGGCGTGACCGGCATCTGGAAGGACCTCAGCAACAACGTGAACCTGATGGCCAATAACCTGACCATCCAGGTGCGCAACATCTCGCAGGTCTCGGCGGCGGTCGCCAACGGCGATCTGACGAAGAAGGTCACGGTCGAGGCGCGCGGCGAGGTCGCGGCGCTGGCCGACACCGTCAACACGATGGTGACGACGCTGTCCTCGTTCGCGGACGAGGTCACCCGTGTGGCGCGCGAGGTGGGCACGGACGGCATCCTGGGCGGTCAGGCGAGGGTGCCGGGCGTCTCGGGTACGTGGAAGGACCTCACCGAGTCCGTGAACTCGATGGCGTCCAACCTGACCGGACAGGTGCGCAACATCGCGATGGTCACCACGGCGATCGCCCAGGGTGACCTGACCAAGAAGATCGACATCGAGGCGCGGGGCGAGATCCTCGAACTCAAGACCACGATCAACACGATGGTGGACCAGCTGTCGTCCTTCGCCGACCAGGTGACCCGGGTGGCCCGCGAGGTGGGCACCGAGGGCCAGTTGGGCGGTCAGGCCCGGGTGCGGGACGTGGCCGGCACCTGGAAGGACCTCACCGAGTCGGTGAACGAGATGGCGGGGAACCTGACCCGTCAGGTGCGCGCCATCGCCGAGGTCGCGACAGCGGTGACCCGCGGCGACCTCAACCTCAAGATCGACGTGGACGCCTCCGGCGAGATCCAGGTCCTCCAGGACCACATCAACACCATGATCGCCAACCTGCGTGAGACCACGCTCGCCAACAAGGAGCAGGACTGGCTGAAGGGCAACCTCGCCCGGATCTCCGGTCTGATGCAGGGACGGCGCGATCTGGAGGACGTCGCCCGGCTGATCATGAGCGAGCTGACCCCGGTGGTCTCCGCCCAGCACGGCGCGTTCTTCCTGGCGGTCCCGGTCGGCGACGGCACCGAGGTGGTCGCGGACAGCACCGCCGAGGAGGGCTACGAGCTGCGGTTGGTCGGCTCGTACGGCTACTCCATCGGCTCGATGCCCACGTCCTTCCGGCCCGGCGAGACGCTGATCGGCACGGTCGCCGAGGAGAAGCGCGCGATCCTGGTGGAGAACGTGCCGCCGGGCTACCTCAAGATCGCCTCGGGCCTCGGCGAGGCGGCCCCGGCCCATGTGATCGTGCTGCCGGTGCTCTTCGAGGGCCAGCTGCTCGGCGTGATCGAGCTGGCCTCGTTCCAGCCCTTCGCGCAGATCCAGAAGGACTTCCTCAACCAGATCGCCGAGATGATCGGCACCAGCGTCAACACCATCAGCGTCAACACCAAGACCGAGGTGCTGCTCAAGCAGTCCCAGGAGCTGACCGAGCAGCTGCGGGAGCGGTCAGCCGAGCTGGAGAACCGGCAGAAGGCGCTCCAGTCGTCCAACGCGGAGCTGGAGGAGAAGTCCGAGCGGCTGGCCCGGCAGAACCGCGACATCGAGGTCAAGAACACCGAGATCGAGGAGGCCCGGCAGGTCCTGGAGGAGCGCGCCGAGCAGCTCGCGGTCTCGATGCGCTACAAGAGCGAGTTCCTGGCGAACATGTCGCACGAGCTGCGTACACCGCTCAACTCGCTGCTGATCCTCGCCAAGCTGCTCGCGGACAACGCCGAGGGCAACCTGTCGCCGAAGCAAGTGGAGTTCGCCGAGACGATCCACGGCGCCGGTTCTGACCTGCTGCAGCTGATCAACGACATCCTCGACCTGTCCAAGGTCGAGGCGGGCAAGATGGACGTCAGCCCGACGCGGATCGCCCTGGTCCAGCTCGTCGACTACGTGGAGGCGACGTTCCGGCCGCTGACCGCCGAGAAGGGCCTCGACTTCTCCGTCCGGGTCTCGCCGGAGCTTCCGGCGACGCTGCACACCGACGAGCAGCGGCTGCTGCAGGTGCTCCGTAACCTGCTGTCCAACGCGGTGAAGTTCACCGACGGCGGCGCGGTGGAGCTGGTCATCCGGCCCGCCGGGGTGGACGTGCCCAACGCCATCCGGGAACAGCTGCTGGAACACGGCGCGTTGCGGGACCCGGATGCCGACATGATCGCCTTCTCGGTCACCGACACCGGTATCGGCATCGCCGCGAGCAAGATGCGGGTCATCTTCGAGGCGTTCAAGCAGGCCGACGGGACCACCAGCAGGAAGTACGGCGGCACCGGCCTCGGCCTGTCCATCAGCCGGGAGATCGCCCGGCTGCTCGGCGGTGAGATCCACGCGGCCAGTGAGCCGGGCCGCGGCTCGACCTTCACGCTGTACCTGCCGCTGCACCCCAGCGAGCTGCCGCCGCAGGGCTTCCCGCAGCTCACGCCGGGCAGCATGGCTCCGCCCGCGCTGGAGGCGTACGACCCGTCCGAGGAGGCGGAGGACGACGAGCCGGGCGCCGTGGCGGAGCAGGAGGTCGAGCACGACGTCACCGCCGACGCCACGGCGCAGCGGACCCGCGGGGCCGCCGGGCTCTTCCGGCGGCGTCAGCGGACCGAGCAGGAGTCGTCACAGGCCTCCGAACCGCAGCCCGCCGCCCCGGAAACCCGCTGGGACGGTAGCCGGGCCGGTGGCCGTAGCGGCAGCCGGCAGCCGCAGGCCTCCGAGCCGTGGATGCTGGGCGGCCAGGATCTGGTGGCACCGGAGCCCGCGGGCGGCTTCCACGGTGAGAAGGTACTCATCGTCGACGACGACATCCGTAACGTCTTCGCGCTCACCAGCGTGCTGGAGCAGCACGGCCTGCAGGTGCTGTACGCCGAGAACGGGCGGGAGGGCATCGAAGTCCTGGAGCAGCACGACGATGTGGTGCTCGTCCTGATGGACATCATGATGCCGGAGATGGACGGTTACGCCACGACGGCGGCGATCCGCAGGATGCCGCAGTTCGCCGGGCTGCCCATCATCGCGCTCACCGCGAAGGCGATGAAGGGCGACCGGGAGAAGAGCATCGAGGCGGGCGCGTCGGACTATGTCACCAAGCCTGTCGACACCGATCATCTCCTGACGGTGATGGAGCAGTGGATGTCGGATGAGTGACCAGGTGAAAGGCAGGGGAGTGTCCGATGGGACACCGGGTGCCATCGTGGTGTTGACTGACTGTCGCCGAACACGTGTGGGAACGCGGGAATCGGGGAACCTTCTGGTCTCCCGCCGCGTTTCTGCTACGTGCACAGTGACATCGCGGTGACAGGGTGTGGCGAACAGCGGGGTGCGGCTACCATGACCGGCACAAGGACGGGCGACGCAAGGGAGTCGTCCCCTGGGGCGGCGCCCGGTGCTTCCCCCAGCGCATCGAGCTGGGGAGACCCCAAGCCGGGACGAGGAGGACGGGGCATGGTGCAGAAGGCCAAGATCCTCCTGGTCGATGACCGGCCGGAGAATCTGCTGGCGCTGGAGGCCATTCTCTCCGCGCTCGATCAGACCCTGGTGCGGGCATCGTCAGGGGAGGAAGCGCTCAAGGCGCTGCTGACAGACGACTTCGCGGTGATCCTGCTGGACGTCCAGATGCCGGGCATGGACGGTTTCGAGACCGCGGCGCACATCAAGCGGCGGGAGCGGACCCGGGACATCCCGATCATCTTCCTCACCGCGATCAACCACGGGCCGCACCACACCTTCCGCGGGTATGCGGCGGGTGCGGTCGACTACATCTCCAAACCCTTCGACCCGTGGGTGCTCAGAGCGAAGGTCTCGGTCTTCGTCGATCTGTACATGAAGAACTGCCAGCTGCGGGAGCAGGCCTCCCTGCTGCGGCTCCAGTTGGAGGGCGGTCAGCCGGCCGCCGGTGACAAGGAGTCGGCGGGGCTGCTGGCCGAGCTGTCCGCCCGGCTCGCCGCCGTGGAGGAGCAGGCCGAGGCGCTGTCCAAGCAGCTGGACGAGTCGGCCGACGCGGCCGCGGTGGCCACCGCGGCCCATCTGGAGCGCAAGCTCACCGGTCTGCGCCGGGCCCTGGACGCGCTGGAACCCGGCGCGGGCAGCGGCGCGGGCCAGGTCCCCTCGCAGAACTGAAGCCTCGCGGAGCTGCGGCCCGCACCACCGCGTGGCCACCCGGCCGTTGACGTCCTGTCACGCTCCCTTCACCGACCGGCCGGTGTCGCGCCCGGATGCGACACGGGTGTGACCTCAGTGGCGCCGGATACCCATGCCATACGTGCTCCGTACGGCGGACGCGGGTAATCTCGCACCCATGGCCTCTCGTACGTCCGGCAAGGGTTCCCAGAGCACGGCGGGCACCTCGAAGAAGCGCGCCGGGCAGTCCGGAGGCGCTGTGAAGAAGGCGCCCGCGAAGAAGGCGGCGGCCAAGAAGGCGCCCGCCAAGAAGTCCACCGCGCCCGTGAAGAAGGCGGCACCGAAGAAGAAGGCGGCCGCCAAGGCCCCGCCGCCGCCCGCGCCCAGCCCCACCAGTGGTGTGTACCGCGCCGCGCGCGCCGTCTGGATGGGCCTCGCGCGCGCCGTCGCGGCGATGTTCCGTTCCATAGGGCGCGGCGCGAAGGGGCTCGACCCGGCCCACCGCAAGGACGGCAGCGCGCTGCTGCTGCTCGCCCTGGCCCTGATCGTCGCGGCCGGTACGTGGTCCAGCCTCCAGGGCCCGGTCGGCGATCTGGTCGAGATGCTCGTCACCGGCGCCTTCGGACGCCTGGACCTGGTGGTGCCGATACTGCTGGGCGCCATCGCCGGGCGGCTGTTCCTCCACCCCGAACGCCCCGAGGCCAACGGGCGGATCGTCATCGGGCTGTCCGCGCTGGTGATCGGCGTCCTGGGACAGGTCCACATCGCCTGCGGCGCCCCCGGGCGCGGCCAGGGCGACGCGGCGATCCAGGACGCGGGCGGGCTGATCGGCTGGGCCGTCTCCCGGCCGCTGATCTACGCGATGGGCGATGTGCTGGCCGTACCGCTGCTGGTGCTGCTCACCGTCTTCGGGCTGCTGGTCGTCACCGCGACCCCGGTTGCCGCGATTCCGCAGCGGCTGCGGGCGCTCGGCGTCCGGCTCGGCCTGGTGCGGGACGAGGAGTCGGCGTACGCCGATCACCCCGACGCCGACGAGTACGCCGATGAATGGCGCGAGAAGCCCGCCAGGCGGCCTCGCAGGACCTCGCTGGACAAGGAACGCCCGGACGGCGCGAGCGGCGCTGAGCAGGCCGAGGAGGAGGCTCTGGGCACGCGCCGGCGGTCGCGCCGGCAGCCGTCCGGACAGCCCCCGCTGGACCGTCCCATGGACGCCGTGGACGTGGCGGCCGCCGCGGCCGCCTCGCTGGACGGCGCGGTGCTGCACGGCGTCCAGCCCTCACCGCTCGTCGCCGGGCTCAGCAGCGGCATCTCGGTCGAGCGCGACGACGAGTCCGGCACCGGCGACGTGCCGGGCACGCGCGACTCCGGCAAGGCCGCGCCGGTCAAGGGCAAGAAGGGCCGCGGGGACGAGCCCGCCGCGGCGGAGCGGACCGAGGTCCCCGACCGCACCCGGCGTGCCGTCGAGCCGAGCGAACCGCTGCCGCCGCGCGCCGAGCAGCTGCAGCTCTCCGGCGACATCACCTATTCACTGCCCTCGTTCGACCTCCTGGAGCGCGGCGGCCCCGGCAAGACCCGCAGCGCCGCCAACGACGCCGTGGTGGACTCGCTGTCCAAGGTGTTTTCCGAGTTCAAGGTGGACGCCGCGGTCACCGGCTTCACCCGCGGTCCCACGGTCACCCGCTACGAGGTGGAGCTGGGCCCGGCCGTCAAGGTCGAGCGGATCACGGCGCTGACCAAGAACATCGCCTACGCCGTCGCCAGCCCCGATGTGCGGATCATCAGCCCGATCCCCGGCAAGTCGGCGGTCGGCATCGAAATTCCCAACAGCGACCGCGAGATGGTCAACCTCGGGGACGTGCTGCGCTCGGCGGACTCGACGGGCGAGACGCACCCGATGGTCGTCGGGCTCGGCAAGGACGTCGAAGGCGGCTACGTGGCGCACAACCTGGCCACGATGCCGCATGTGCTGGTGGCCGGCGCGACCGGTTCCGGAAAGTCGTCGTGCATCAACTGCCTGATCACGTCGGTCATGGTGCGCGCCACCCCGGACGACGTGCGCATGGTGCTGGTCGACCCCAAGCGCGTGGAGCTGACCGCGTACGAGGGCATTCCGCATCTGATCACACCGATCATCACCAACCCCAAGCGCGCGGCCGAGGCCCTGCAGTGGGTCGTCCGCGAAATGGATCTCCGTTACGACGACCTCGCCGCGTTCGGCTTCCGCCACATCGACGACTTCAACGCGGCGGTGCGCTCCGGAAAGGTGAAGCAGCCCGAGGGCAGCGAGCGGGAACTCAAGCCCTATCCGTATCTGCTGGTGATCGTCGACGAGCTGGCGGACCTGATGATGGTCGCGCCGCGGGACGTCGAGGACTCGATCGTGCGGATCACACAGCTGGCCCGCGCGGCGGGCATCCACCTGGTGCTGGCCACCCAGCGGCCGTCGGTGGACGTCGTCACCGGTCTGATCAAGGCGAACGTGCCCTCGCGGCTCGCCTTCGCCACCTCCTCGCTGGCCGACAGCCGGGTCATCCTGGACCAGCCGGGCGCCGAGAAGCTGATCGGCAAGGGTGACGGACTGTTCCTGCCGATGGGCGCGAACAAGCCGGTCCGGATGCAGGGCGCGTTCGTGACCGAGGCCGAGGTCCAGGCGATCGTCGCGCACTGCAAGGAGCAGATGGCACCGGTCTTCCGGGACGACGTCACCGTCGGCACGTCGAAGAAGAAGGAGATCGACGAGGACATCGGCGATGATCTCGATCTGCTGTGCCAGGCCGCTGAGCTGGTGGTTTCCACGCAATTCGGGTCGACGTCGATGCTCCAGCGCAAGCTGCGGGTGGGCTTCGCCAAGGCGGGGCGACTGATGGATCTCATGGAGTCACGCAACGTGGTCGGCCCCAGCGAGGGCTCCAAGGCGCGCGATGTGCTTGTCAAGCCGGACGAATTGGATGGCGTGCTCGCGGTGATCCGCGGGGAGGCTCACTCATAAGGGTATGGCGGGCAACCGTTTCCCCTGCCGAGACGTCAAGTTGAGGGAGGTGGCGGAGTGAGGTCCCAGACCGCAGGTCACAGGACAATCCCGATGGCGGACAAACTCCGTCCTCCCGCTTGCCCGACCCTTTCGCCCCACCCCTAGACTGAACCTCCAGCAGGTGGCTACACGCTCGAAAGGCGCCCCCGTGTCCATCGGCAACGCTCTCGAAGACGGTAACTCCCCCGAAGAAGACCGGCCTTCCGTCGGTCGCGCCCTCCAGCAGGCCCGCATCGCCGCGGGGCTGACCGTCGACGAGGTCAGTTCCGCCACCCGGGTGCGCGTGCCCATAGTGCAGGGGATCGAGCAGGACGACTTCTCCCGCTGCGGCGGGGATGTGTACGCCCGGGGGCACATTCGTGTGCTCGCGCGCGCCGTCCGGCTCGACCCGGAGGCCTTGATCAACCAATTCGACGCCGAGCACGGCGGCCGGCCCGAGCCGACCCCGGCGGCGCCGCTGTTCGACGCCGAACGCATCCGCCCCGAACCCCGCCGGCCGAACTGGACGGCCGCGATGGTCGCCGCGATCGTCGCCGTCGTCGGATTCGTCGGCTTCACGCTTTTCAGCGGCAACGACAAGAACGACGGCTCCTCGGTCGCCGAGGAGACCGGCTCGGCCAAGCCGACCGCGTCCGCCTCCAGCAGCCCCAGCGCGGCCCCCAGCAAGTCCGGCGAGCGCAAGCCCGAGCCGTCCGAGAGTGCCATCGCGGGTGTCCCCGCGGACAAGGTCACCGTCAAGCTGACCGCCGAGGACGGACAGAGCTGGATCTCCGCCCAGGACCACAACGGGCGGCTGATGGAAGAGGGCGTGCTGCGGCAGGGCCAGTCCAAGACCTTCAGCGACAGCAAGCGCATCGACCTGGTGCTGGGCAACGCCGGGGCGATCAAGCTCTTCGTGAACGGCAAGGAAGTCAAGAACCTGAGCGACAGCGGCACGGTTCAGCGACTGAGCTACACCAAGGGCGATCCCGAAGCGGGCTGACCAGCCCCGCGGCGGGGTGGGAGACCTGGCAGCGGAGGGCGGGGCTGGGACAAAGTAGTCTGAGCCCATGCCCGAACGCCGCACTGTCGCCCTTGTCACTCTTGGCTGCGCCCGTAACGAGGTGGACTCGGAGGAGCTCGCAGGCCGCTTGGCGGCGGACGGTTGGGAGCTCGTCGAGCAAGCCGCCGACGCCGACGTCGCCGTCGTCAACACCTGTGGCTTCGTCGAGGCCGCCAAGAAGGACTCGGTCGACGCCCTGCTGGAGGCGAACGATCTGAAGGACCACGGCCGCACTCAGGCGGTCGTGGCCGTCGGCTGCATGGCCGAGCGGTACGGCAACGAACTGGCCGAGGCGCTGCCCGAGGCCGACGGGGTGCTCGGCTTCGACGACTACACCGACATCTCCGGCCGCCTGCAGACCATCCTCTCCGGTGGCATCCACGCCGCCCACACCCCGCGCGACCGGCGCAAGCTGCTGCCGATCAGCCCCGCCGAGCGGCAGGACAGCTCCGCCGTGGCGCTGCCCGGCCACGCCCAGGACACCCCGCCCGCGGACCTGCCCGACGGTGTCGCCCCGGCCTCCGGCCCGCGTGCCCCGCTGCGCCGCAGACTCGGGAACAGCCCCGTCGCCTCCGTGAAGCTGGCCTCCGGGTGCGACCGGCGGTGCTCCTTCTGCGCCATCCCGTCCTTCCGTGGCTCGTTCATCTCCCGCCGTCCCTCCGATGTGCTGGGGGAGACCCGGTGGCTGGCCGAGCAGGGTGTGAAGGAGGTCATGCTGGTCTCCGAGAACAACACCTCGTACGGCAAGGACCTGGGCGACATCCGCCTGCTGGAGACGCTGCTGCCCGAGCTGGCCGCGGTGGACGGGATCGAG
The DNA here is from genome assembly GCF_055591805.1 of Streptomyces sp. NPDC041200. Lineage (NCBI taxonomy): Bacteria > Bacillati > Actinomycetota > Actinomycetes > Kitasatosporales > Streptomycetaceae > Streptomyces > Streptomyces sp. NPDC041200. Next base: position 15,433 of record NZ_JBVIZF010000013.1, read on the forward strand.
CGGATCCGGGTCAGCTACCTCCAGCCCGCCGAGATGCGGCCCGGGCTGATCGACGTGCTGACCTCCACGGAGAAGGTCGCCCCGTACTTCGACCTGTCCTTCCAGCACTCCTCGCCCACGGTGCTGCGCCGGATGCGCCGCTTCGGCGACACAGACCGCTTCCTGGAGCTGCTGGAACAGATCAGAGGCAAGGCGCCGCAGGCAGGCGCCCGCTCGAACTTCATCGTGGGATTCCCCGGCGAGACCGAGGACGATGTGGCCGAGCTGGAGCGTTTCATCAGCGAGGCGCGGCTCGACGCGATCGGCGTCTTCGGGTACTCGGACGAGGACGGCACCGAGGCCGCGGGCTACGAGGAGAAGCTCGACCCGGACGAGGTCGCGGACCGGCTGGAGCACATCTCGCGGCTCGCGGAGGAGCTGACCGCCCAGCGGGCGGACGAGCGGCTCGGCGAGACCGTCGCGGTGCTGGTGGACGAGATCGACGACACCGGTGCCGTGCTGGGCCGGGCCGCCCACCAGGCGCCCGAGACCGACGGGCAGACCGTGCTCCGCACGTCGGCGCGGCCCGCCGCCGGACGTATGGTCGAAGCGAAGGTGATCGCGGCGGAGGGAGTGGACCTCGTCGCGGAGCCGCTGGAACCGCTGGAGCAGCGGGGCGGCGGCGTGTCTACCGAGGAGGCGGCCAGATGACAGGCGTCCCGGCCTCCGCTGCGGGGAGCCACCACCGGGCCGCCGCGGCCACCCGGCCCGCCGGTTTGTGGAACATCGCCAACATCCTCACCATGGCGCGCCTGGTCCTGGTGCCCGGCCTGGTTTTGTTGATGCTCCACAACGGCGGCTACGACCCGACCTGGCGCGCCTATGCCTGGGCCGCCTTCGCCATCGCCATGATCACCGACCTGTTCGACGGGCATCTGGCCCGCCGGTACAACCTGGTCACCGACTTCGGCAAGATCGCGGACCCCATCGCGGACAAGGCGATCATGGGGGCGGCGCTGATCTGTCTGTCGGCCCTCGGCGATCTGCCGTGGTGGGTGACGGGCGTGATCCTCCTCCGTGAGCTGGGGATCACCCTGATGCGGTTCTGGGTGATCCGGATCGGGGTCATCCCGGCCAGCCGCGGCGGGAAGATGAAGACCCTCGCCCAGGGCGTGGCCGTGGGGATGTACATCCTCGTGCTCACCGGGCCGCTGGCCACGCTGCGGTTCTGGGTGATGGCCGTGGCCGTCGCCCTGACCGTCCTCACCGGCCTCGACTACGTACGGCAGGCGCTCGTGCTGCGCCGGGTCGGCCGCGCGGCGGAGATCGCCGCCGCCGGGGAGGAGCCCGGGCAGGAACCGGCCCGGTGAGCGGCGACGAGACGGCGGCGGGCGGCGGCGCGGCGGCCGGGGTTCCAGCCGAGGTCAGCGCGGCCGACGTGCTGGCGCTGCTGCGGCGGCGCGGGCAGACCGTGGCCGTCGCCGAGTCCCTGACCGGCGGCCTGGTGGCCGCCGAGCTGACCGCCGTGGACGGGGCCTCCCGCGCCTTCCGCGGCTCGGTGACCGCGTACGCCACCGATCTCAAGCGCGACCTGCTGGGTGTGGACGGCGCCCTGCTGGCCGAGCGCGGGGCGGTGGACGCGGAGGTCGCCCGGCAGATGGCCCGGGGCGTACGGCGCGCCCTGGGCGCCGACTGGGGGGTGGCGACCACCGGTGTGGCGGGTCCCACACCACAGGACGGCCAGCCGGTGGGCACCGTCCACGTGGCAGTCGCCGGGCCCTCGAACAGCCCGGCGGCCGCGGCCCTGCGGCTGGAGGGGGACCGCGCCGGAATCCGCGCACAGAGCGTCCGAGCCGTGGTCAAGCTGCTGTTCAGCGAATTGATCGCGACAGCGGGGGCACAGGATACGGAACAACACGACGAATTTTGATGTTTGCAGCCCTGAGTGAACACGACATCGCTCCCCGCACGTGCACAGCCAGAGGCGGTACGGTGGGGCGAGAAGGATCCGGATCCGAGGTCCGAGGAGGGAGCCAGCGATGATTCTGCTCCGTCGCCTGCTGGGTGACGTGCTGCGCCGGCAGCGCCAGCGCCAGGGCCGTACTCTGCGCGAGGTTTCCTCCTCCGCCCGGGTGTCGCTCGGCTATCTGTCAGAGGTCGAGCGCGGGCAGAAGGAAGCCTCGTCCGAGCTGCTGTCGGCGATCTGCGACGCCCTGGACGTACGGATGTCACAGGTCATGCGCGAGGTCAGCGACGAGCTGTCGCTCGCGGAGCTGGCGGAGTCGGCCACGGCGAGCGAGAAGGTGCCCGCACCGATGCGGCCCATGCTCAATTCGGTGTCCGTCACCTCTGTGACGGGCGTCCCGGACGAGCGGGTGACCATCAAGTCGCCGAAGGAGGCCGTGGACGTCGTGGCGGCCTGACGGCCCTCACGTCAGCGCGGAAGCTCTTCGAGCCCCGGCCGGTAGCGATACCGGCCGGGGCTCGATGTTTGACCGGCGCCTTTCCGGTCACCTGACTGGTGGAGAGGTAATCAAGGGGGGCTAAACGGTCGAACAGGAGGAAGTGGATGTCTGTGGTCAAGAGCCCGCTCGCCGAGGAGAACCTGAAGGTCGTCAGCGACGCTCTGCAGGGCGCCCTCGTCGACCTCGTCGACCTCGCTCTGGTGGGCAAGCAGATCCACTGGACAGTCATCGGACCGCGTTTCCGCACGGTTCACTTCCAGCTTGACGATGTGGTGTCGACGGCCAGGACGCACGCCGACACCGTCGCGGAGCGCGCCTCGGCGCTCGGGATAGCGCCGGATGGACGGGCCGAGACGGTGGCCAAGCAGAGCGCCATCGGCAACGCCAAGGAGGGCTGGACCCAGGACACGGACGCCGTGAGGACGCTCGTGGACGCACTGGGGTCCGTGATCTCGCGCATGCGTGAGCGCATCGCCGCGACAGACGAACCGGACCCGGTGACCCAGGACATTCTCATCGGGCTCACCCGGGACCTGGAGAAGCACCACTGGATGTTCCAGGCGGAGAACGTCAACGGACACTGAGCGACGAGACAGGCGGGAGCGGTACTTCCGCTCGCACCCTGTGTGGTCATCGACGGGCAGGGCCCCGGCCTCCGGCGATGGCCGCACAGTCTGCGAGCTGACGGACGTCGGCTCATGGGTCCGCCGTGGGTGTGCCCCGCTCTGGGTGCGCCCCGCGGTGCGGCTGGGCACACTGGGGGAGCGCGGGGGTCCGACACGCGCTGCCGGACCTTCTGTGCGCCCTCCCGCCGCGCGCGAACAGGCGTCTAGCGTCGCCCGAAGGAGGCAGCATGGCAGCCGTGGGAGGGGCCGGCACCCTGCGCCGAAGGCCGGTTCGATGGGTGATCGCGCTCGTCCTCGGCGGCCTGTGGTGGTGGTCCGTGCTCCGGCTCGCGGTGCAGCCGGACGGGACCGGACCGGTCGAGGGCGCGTTCGCCATCGGCGGCTGGGGGCTGAGCCTGCTGCCCGTGCACTGCGGTCCCTCGCCCCGGCGCGTAAGCGTGCGCGAGCGGCTCACCAGGGCATCGCGACTCCGCCATTCGGGCGCAGGATCTGGCCGGTCGTGAACGCGGAGGCGTCCGACGCCAGGTACAGGACCGCGTGGGCGACGTCTTCCGGCTCGCCCACCCGCCCCAGCGGTGCGTGACGGATCATGGGTGCCTCGGCGCGTCGCTGCTCCTCGGCGGTGCCGCGCCGCGTCATGGGCGTACGGACCCAGCCGGGGGCGACCGCGTTGACGCGGATGCCGTGGTGTCCCACCTCGGCGGCGAGGGTCCGGGTCAGCTGGACCACGGCGGCCTTGGCGACGCCGTAGCACAGCAGCCCGGGGGTGCCGGAGTCGATCGCGCCGGACGCCATGGTGACGATGGACCCTCCGGCGCCATGGTCGATCATGGCACGGGCTGCTTCCTGGCAGCCGTACAGCACGCCCTTGAAGTTGACCGCCAGTACCCGGTCCAGATCGGCCTCCGCCGTCTCCAGGACCGGGCTTCGGTGCATGATCCCGGCGACGGCGGCCATCACGGCGAGGTGGCCCCCGGCGCGGACGGCCGCCGTGGCGGCGCCGGTCACGACGGCCGCGACCTGGGCGCGGTCGGTGACGTCGAGGAGGTGGGCGTGGGCGCTGCCGCCGTCGGCGGTGATGCGCTCCGCGGTGCGCCGGGTGCCCTTCTCGTCCAGGTCGGCGCAGTGTACGGTCGCCCCGGCCGCCGCTAGCAGGGCGGCGGTGGCCCGGCCGATACCGCTCGCGGCGCCGGTGACCAGTGCCGTGCGGCCGGTGAGGTCGTACGCCGTGAGGGCCATGGGGCGACGGTACGGCTAGATCTGACGGCCCGTCAATTACTCTGGCGGGGGCGGCTCCGGCTGGCACACCGGGCACCAGAAGGTCATACGCTTCTGCCCCGCATGTCCCTGTCCCGCACGCTCCTGGTCCGTGGCGCGCACCGGTGTACCGCAGCGCATGCAGGGCCGCCCAGCGCGGCCGTACACCCACAGCCGCCGGTCGGGGCGGTCGTGCGCCGTGGTGACCCGTGCCCGGCGCGTCCGGTTGGCCTCCAGCAGCCGCTGGGCGAGGGCCACCAGGCGCTCGGGGGAGGGGATGCGGCCGATCGGCAGCCAGGGAGAGATCCGTAGCACGAAGCACAGCTCGCACTTGTACACATTGCCGATCCCGGCCAGGTTGCGCTGGTCCAGCAGCGCCTCGCCCACCGGGCGGGACGGGTCGGCGAGCAGCCGCCTCAGCGCCTCGTCCGGGTCCCAGTCCGGGCCGAGGAGGTCGGGCCCGAGGTGGCCCACCGCACGGTCCTCGTCCGCGGTGCGCATCAGCTCCAGGACCGGGAGGCGGTAGCCCACGGCGGTGCGCTCGGCCGTGGCCAGGACGGCACGGATCTGGTGGTGCGGACCGCCGCGCCAGCGCTCGCCGTGGCCGTACACCAGCCACGCGCCGTCCATCCGCAGATGGGAGTGGAGGGTCAGCCCGCCCTCCACCCGGGTCAGCAGATGCTTGCCGCGCGCGACCACCTGCAGGACCCGGCGGCCGGTGAGGTCGACGGTCGCCAGCTTGGGCACCCGCAGATCGCAGCCGGTGAGCGGCGGGCCCGCCAGTGCGTCGTCGAGGCGCCGGGCCGTCTGCCAGACGGTGTCTCCCTCGGGCATCTCCGCCCCCTCAGGGGCGCAGCCGCAGGCCGCGCGGGGTCGCGTGGAAGCCCGCGGCCTCCAGGACGCGGCCGATCGGCGAGGACAGCGCCGCGGCGCCGTTGACCCGCTCGACGGTCACCGAGCCGAGGGTGCCCGCGCGGGCGGACTGGGCCAGGGCCTCCACCGCGGTACGCAGCCGGGCGTCGTCCTCCGGGGACGCCGCCTCGGCCTCGCCCGTAGGCCAGGCGAGCAGGGTCTTGCCGCCACGCTCCATGTAGAGGGTCAGTTCGCCGTCGGCCAGTACCACCAGCGCGCCCGCCTTGCGGCCCGGCCGGTGGTTCGCGCCCGCGGGCGGATCCGGCCAGGGGAGGGCCGCGCCGTACGCGTTCGCGGGGTCGGCGGCGGCGAGGACGGCGGTGCGCGGGGACGACTGCCCCGGCGGACCGCCGCCGAAGGCCGCGCCCGCCGCCCGGTCGCGCGCCGTGCTGACCGCGCGCAGCCGGTCGACCGCGCCGTCCATCGCGAACTGCGCGGCACCCAGACCCTCCACCACATAGCCGCGGCGCGCCTGGCCGGTCTCCTCGAAGGCGGACAGCACCCGGTACGCGGCGGAGAAGCCGCCCTCGACGCCCTCGGCGGCGACCGCCCCGCGGGTGACCACGCCGTGCCGGTCCAGCAGGGTGCGCGCCAGGGCGTGCGCGCGGTGGGTGGGATCGGCCTCGCGCTCCGGCAGCAGGGACCAGCGCCCGGCGACGGTCGGCGGCCCGCTGCGCGAGGCGGTGGGGCGGCCGGTGCGCCCCGTCAGCGTGCCGTACCGGCCCCGGGGGACCGAGCGCTTGGCGCGGTGGGCGGTGGCGCCCGCGGTGCGGCCCGAGCCCAGCAGGGAGCGCAACGGTGCCAGGGTGTCGCCGGTGAGCCGCCCGGACCAGGCCAGATCCCATATGGCCTCGGCGAGCTGGGCGTCCTGGAACTCATGACCGGCGGCCCGGACCTGTTCGGCGATCTGCCGGAAGAACAGGCCGAAGCCCCCGTCCAGCGCGTCCAGCACGGCCTGGTGGAGCGGGCCCGCCTCGAAGGGGTGCGGGGTGTGCAGGAGCAGCGGCGCGGTCTCGGCGAGGTGGAGGCTGACCCAGCCGTCCTTGCCGGGCAGCGCGCCCGCCCCGGCCCAGACGACCTCACCGGCGGCGGTCAGCTCGTCGAGCATCGTCGGGCTGTAGTCGCCGACCCGGGAGGGCAGGACGAGCTTCTCCAGGGCGGAGGCCGGGACCGGTGCGCCCTGGAGCTGCTCGACGGCGCGCACCAGCCCGTCGATGCCCCGCAGGCTGTGGGTGCCCAGATGCTGCCACTGGGGGAGGAAGGCGGCGAGCGCCGGAGGCGGTACGGGCTCCAGCTCCTGGCGCAGCGCGGCCAGCGAGCGCCGCCGCAGCCTGCGCAGCACGGTGGCGTCGCACCATTCGTGTGCGGTGCCCGCCGGATGGAATTCGCCTTGGACGACGCGGCCGCTCGCGGCCAGGCGCTGCAGCGCGCCATCCGTGACGGCCGTGCCCAGCCCCAGCCGGGTGGCCGCCTCGGCGGAGGTGAACGGGCCGTGGGTGCGGGCGTAGCGGGCCAGCAGATCGCCGAGCGGGTCGCTCACGGGCTCGGTGAACGCCTCGGGGACGCCGACCGGCAGCGCCGTGCCCAGCGCGTCGCGCAGCCGCCCCGCGTCCTCGACGGCGGCCCAGTGCTCCGCGCCCGCGATACGGACCCGGATGGCGCGCCGGGCCCGCTCCAGCTCGGCCGCCCACGCCGGGTCGGCGCCGCGCGCGGTCAGCTCGGCGCCGGTGAGCGGGCCGAGCAGCCGCAGCAGATCGGCGACGCCCTCGGCGTCCTTGACCCGGCGGTCCTCGGTGAGCCACTGCAGTTCGCGCTCCAGCTCGTCCAGGACGTCGGCGTCCAGCAGCTCGCGCAGCTCGGCCTGGCCCAGCAGTTCGGCCAGCAGCCGGGAGTCCAGGGAGAGGGCCGCGGCGCGGCGCTCGGCCAGCGGCGAGTCGCCCTCGTACAGGAACTGCGCCACGTAGCCGAAGAGCAGCGAGCGGGCGAAGGGGGAGGGCTCCGGGGTGGTCACCTCCACCAGCCGCACCCGCCGGGCCTCGAGGTCGCCCATCAGCTCGGTGAGGCCGGGCACGTCGAAGACGTCCTGGAGGCATTCGCGGACGGCCTCCAGGACGATCGGGAACGAACCGAACTCGCTCGCCACCTGGAGGAGCTGGGCGGCGCGCTGACGCTGCTGCCACAGCGGGGTGCGCTTGCCGGGGTCGCGGCGGGGCAACAGCAGGGCGCGGGCGGCGCATTCGCGGAACCGGGAGGCGAACAGGGCCGAGCCGCCGACCTGGTCGGTGACGATCTGGGACACCTCGCCCTGGTCGAAGGCGACATCGGCCGCCCCGACGGGGGACTGCTCGCCGTCGTACTCGGTGCCCTGCCGCATCGGATCCGCGTCGAGCAGGTCAAGGCCCATGAGGTCCGCGTCGGGCAGCCGCAGCACGATGCCGTCGTCCGCGTGCATCACCTGGGTGTCCATGCCGTACCGCTCGGACAGCCGCGCGCCGAGCGCGAGCGCCCACGGGGCGTGGACCTGCGCTCCGAAGGGGGAGTGGATCACCACGCGCCAGTCGCCCAGCTCGTCACGGAAGCGCTCCACCACGATCGTCCGGTCGTCCGGCACATGGCCGCAGGCCTCGCGCTGCTCGCCGAGGTACGCGATCACGTTGTCGGCGGCCCAGGCGTCGAGCCCGGCGGCCAGCAGCCGCGCGCGGGCCTTCTCGGGGGTGAGCGCGCCGACCTCCCGCAGGAACGCGCCCAGCGCCCGGCCCAGTTCGAGCGGGCGGCCGAGCTGGTCGCCCTTCCAGAAGGGGAGCCGCCCGGGGACACCGGGAGCGGGGGAGACCAGGACGCGGTCGCGGGTGATGTCCTCGATCCGCCAGGACGTGGTGCCCAGGGTGAACACATCGCCCACCCGCGACTCGTAGACCATCTCCTCGTCCAGCTCCCCGACCCTGCCACCGCCCTTCTTCGGGTCCGCGCCCGCCAGGAAGACGCCGAACAGCCCGCGGTCGGGGATGGTGCCGCCGGAGGTCACCGCGAGCCGCTGCGCCCCCGGCCGCCCCGTGACCGTCTGGGCGACCCGGTCCCACACCAGGCGCGGCCGCAGCTCGGCGAAGGCGTCGGAGGGATAGCGGCCCGCGAGCATGTCGAGGACCGAGGTGTACGCCGACTCCGGAAGCGAGGCGAACGGGGCGGCACGGCGGACCAGGGCCAGCAGCTCCTCCACGTCCCAGCTGTCCATGGCCGTCATGGCGATGAGCTGCTGGGCGAGCACGTCCAGCGGGTTCGCGGGCACCCGCAGCGACTCGATGGCCCCCTCCCGCATCCGCTCGGTGACCACCGCCGCCTGCACCAGATCGCCGCGGTACTTGGGGAACACCACACCCGTGGAGACCGCGCCCACCTGGTGGCCTGCCCGGCCCACCCGCTGCAGCCCGGAGGCCACCGAGGGCGGCGACTCGACCTGCACGACCAGGTCCACCGCCCCCATGTCGATGCCCAGCTCCAGGCTGGAGGTGGCCACGACGGCGGGCAGCCGGCCCGCCTTCAAGTCCTCCTCGACCAGGGCTCGCTGCTCCTTGGACACCGAGCCGTGGTGCGCGCGGGCGAGCAGCGCGGGCGCCCCACGGGCGGCACCGGCCTCGGCCATCAGCTCGGCGGGGGAGTGGTCCTCGGGCAGCGCCTCACCGGTGGCCCGCTCGTAGGCGATCTCGTTGAGCCGGTTGCACAGCCGCTCGGCCAGTCTGCGGGAGTTGGCGAAGACGATCGTGGACCGGTGCGCCTGGACGAGATCGGCGATCCGCTCCTCCACATGCGGCCAGATCGACGGCTTCTCGCCGGGCTTCCCGTCCTGGGCCGGGGAGCCGCCCAGCTCCCCCAGATCCTCGACGGGGACGACCACCGACAGGTCGAACTCCTTGCCCGAGGGCGGCTGGACGATCTCCACCGCGCGCCGCGGTGACAGGAAGCGTGCCACCTCGTCCACCGGGCGCACCGTCGCGGACAGACCGATCCGCCGGGCGGGCCGGTCCAGCAGCTCGTCCAGCCGCTCCAGGGAGAGGGCGAGATGCGCACCGCGCTTCGTCCCCGCGACGGCGTGGACCTCGTCGAGGATCACCGTCTCCACCCCGCGCAGCGCCTCCCGGGTGGCGGAGGTGAGCATCAGGAACAGCGACTCGGGCGTGGTGATGAGGATGTCCGGCGGGCGGCTGGCCAGGGCGCGGCGCTCGGCGGCCGGGGTGTCACCGGAGCGGATGCCCACCCGGATCTCCGGCTCGGGCAGGCCGAGCCGCACCGACTCCTGCCGGATGCCGGTGAGCGGACTCCGCAGATTGCGCTCCACATCCACCGCCAGGGCCTTCAGCGGCGATACGTACAGCACCCGGCAGCGCTTGCGGGGCTCGGCGGGCGGTGGCTCGGCGGCCAGCTGATCCAGCGCCGCGAGGAACGCCGCCAGCGTCTTGCCGGAGCCGGTGGGGGCGACCACCAGCACGTCCGAGCCTTCGCCGATCGCCCGCCACGCCCCCTCCTGCGCGGCCGTGGGCGCGGAGAAGGCACCGGTGAACCACCCGCGGGTGGCCGGGGAGAATGCGTGCAGCGCCGACCGTGCCATGCCCCCCATCGTGCACCGCCCCACTGACAACGGGCCGTCCGCGCAGGTCAGCGCGGTATCTCCTAGACCGCCCGGCCGTAGGCGCGCAGGGTGAGCAGCGCCTCCACGGTCACCACCGGCCGCCACTCCAGCGCCGCCCCCGGGGTCCAGGTCCGCCGCCGGGCCGGCCAGCCGCCGTCCTCCCGCTGCGCGTCCGCCAGGAAGTCCAGCGAGCGCTCCACCTCGGTGTCGGTGAACCAGCGGCGGGCGAGCGAGCCGGGCGTACGGGCGAGGTCGTACACGAAGGTGTGCTCACCGGGGCCGTGGCCGGGCGGCAGGGGCCCGTCCTCGGCGCGCTCGGGGTCCAGCACCACCAGCCGCCGCTCCCGCACCCGGCGGCCCAGCCGCTCGGCCACCTCCTCGGCGCGCGTCCGGTCCGGCGCGCCGTCCAGGAAGGCGACGGCGGCCCCCACCTCGTACGGTCGCGCCACGGCCCCCTCCTCCAGCGCCGTCACCGCGGCCCAGCAGAAGTCGGTGGCCCGGAACAGCCAGGCGTGCCACACCTCGTTGCGATGCAGCAGTCCCACCACCGGCCCGGTGGTCAGCAGATCACCGCGCGGATGGTCCGGCGGCCGGATCCAGGGGGCGGCCGGATAGTCGGGCGGCGAAGGGAGGCACGCGGGCAGCGCGCCGTCCCGGGTGGAGATCGCGGTCAGATAGCGGCACAGCCGCTCCACCCGCTGCCCGCCGCAGCGTCCGATCCCGTCGAGCACCCGCAGGGCGTGCACGACGTGCTGCGGCTGGCTCACCGGGCCGCGCAGATCCGGCTCCAGGGCGTGGCCGTAGCCCCCGTCGGCGCCCAGGTACGCGGCGAGCGCGGTCTCGACCGGCTCGGCGTCGGCGTCCTGGAAGTGATACGCGAACCGGCGCTGCTCGAGCACGCGTGCGGTCAGCCACACGAACCGCGCGGCGCGCGCGAGCGGCGCGGCGGGCGCGGGCGGGGTCGGCTGGGAGGAGGGGACTGCTGCGGATCGATCCATGGGACAGACCGTAGGGCGGGAAACGCCTGCGGAAGGGGGCTCACGCCCCGGTGCACCCCGGGAGCGCGATACTGGGCGCATGCGGTTGACGGTCTTCTGGCAGCGGATGGCGGATTACTTCGGTGAGACGTACGCCGACTCCTTCGCGCGCGATCATGTGATGTCCCAGCTCGGCGGCCGGACCGTCCACCAGGCGCTCGCCGCCGGATGGGACGCCAAGGACGTCTGGCGCGGGGTGTGCACCGCGATGGAGATCCCTTCCGAGAAGCGCTGACCAGGGCTGGGCGCGGGCCGGGAGGTGTGAGGAAAGCCGGACTCCCGGGGTGGCCGGATTTTTTGGACGGGTGTACGCCACACTTGCCGGGTGGCCCCGACCGAAGAGACCCTCTCCCCCGACGCTGACGGCGTCCCGACCACAGCACAGGCCCCCAAGGACGCGCCCGCGGAGCCCGCGCGCATGCCGCGCTGGCTGCCCCGCGCCATGGTGCTCGCCCTTGCCCTGGTGGCCTGTTACCGGCTTGCCACCTGGGCCTTCGACCAGCTGACCGGACTGCTGCTCAACGTCCTGATCGCGTTCTTCCTGGCGCTCGCGGTCGAGCCGGCCGTGGACCGCATGGCCGCGCGCGGCGTCCGCCGGGGCCTGGCCACCGGAATCGTCTTCCTCGGCATCCTCATCGTCGCCGCGGGCTTCTTCACCCTGCTCGGCTCGATGCTGGCCGACCAGATCATGACCATGGTCGAGGACTTCCCGAAGTACCTCGATCAGGTGGTCAGCTGGATCAACGACACGTTCCACACCCGGCTGTCGCGGCTGGAGATCCAGGACAGCATGCTCCACTCGGACTGGCTGCAGAGCTACGTGAAGAACAGCGCCGACAATGTGCTCGACGTCTCCGCGCAGGTGCTCGGCGGGCTGTTCAGGCTCCTCACGGTGACGCTGTTCGCCTTCTACTTCGCCGCCGACGGCCCCCGGCTGCGCCGCGCGCTGTGCTCCGTCCTGCCGCCGAACCGGCAGACCGAGGTGCTGCGGGCCTGGGAGATCGCGGTCGCCAAGACCGGTGGCTACATCTACTCGCGGGGTCTGATGGCACTGATCTCCGGTGTCGCGCACTACATCCTGCTGGAGAGCCTGGGCGTGCCCTACGCCCCGGCGCTGGCCGTCTGGGTGGGGCTGATCTCGCAGTTCATCCCGACCATCGGCACGTATCTGGCGGGCGCCCTGCCGATGCTGATCGCCTTCACCATCAACCCCTGGTACGCGATCTGGGTGCTGGTCTTCGTCGTGGTCTACCAGCAGTTCGAGAACTACCTGCTGCAGCCGAGGATCACGTCACGGACCGTGGACATCCACCCCGCCGTCTCCTTCGGATCGGTGATCGCGGGCACCGCGCTGCTCGGCGCGGTGGGGGCGCTGATCGCGATCCCGGCGACCGCGACGCTGCAGGCGTTCCTCGGCGCGTACATCAAGCGCTACGACGTGACGGACGATCCGCGGATGCACGGGCGGACGCGGCGGCGCGGTGCCTCCGCGCTGGCACGCATGCGACACGCGCTGTCGCGGCGCAGTTGACACAAAAATCGAACATCCATTCTCATGGAGGCCCGGCCCGGTTATCCACAGGCCGAGCATGTCCGGGCCGCTTGTCAGTGGCAGGCGCTAGCGTCATGGACGTGAAGCGATCGACTCAAGCAAACCGGGTGGAACCCATGGCAGGAAACGACCGCGAGAAGGCGCTCGACGCCGCGCTCGCACAGATTGAACGGCAGTTCGGCAAAGGCGCCGTGATGCGCATGGGCGACCGGCCGAACGACCCCATCGAGGTCATCCCCACCGGGTCGACCGCTCTTGACGTCGCCCTCGGCGTGGGCGGGATTCCGCGTGGCCGCGTGGTGGAGGTCTACGGCCCGGAGTCCTCCGGTAAGACGACCCTGACCCTGCACGCGGTGGCCAACGCCCAGCGGGCGGGCGGCGCCGTGGCCTTCGTGGACGCGGAGCACGCGCTCGACCCCGACTACGCGCAGAAGCTGGGCGTGGACACCGACTCGCTGATCCTGTCCCAGCCGGACAACGGCGAGCAGGCGCTCGAGATCACCGACATGCTGGTCCGCTCCGGCGCGCTCGACCTCATCGTCATCGACTCCGTCGCCGCTCTGGTGCCGCGCGCGGAGATCGAGGGTGAGATGGGCGACTCCCACGTCGGTCTCCAGGCCCGGCTGATGAGCCAGGCGCTCCGCAAGATCACCAGTGCGCTGAACCAGTCCAAGACCACCGCGATCTTCATCAACCAGCTGCGCGAGAAGATCGGCGTCATGTTCGGCTCCCCGGAGACGACGACCGGTGGCCGGGCCCTGAAGTTCTACGCCTCGGTCCGCATCGACATCCGTCGTATCGAGACCCTGAAGGACGGTACGGACGCGGTCGGCAACCGCACCCGTTGCAAGGTCGTCAAGAACAAGGTCGCGCCGCCCTTCAAGCAGGCCGAGTTCGACATCCTCTACGGCCAGGGCATCAGCCGCGAGGGCGGTCTGATCGACATGGGCGTCGAGCACGGCTTCGTCCGCAAGTCCGGTGCCTGGTACACCTACGAGGGCGACCAGCTCGGCCAGGGCAAGGAGAACGCCCGCAACTTCCTGAAGGACAACCCCGATCTCGCCAATGAGATCGAGAAGAAGATCAAGGAGAAGCTCGGCATCGGTGTGAAGCCCGCGGACCCGGCAGCCGAGCCCGGCCCGGACGCGGCGGGTGCCGCGCCCGACGCCGCACCGGCGAAGCCCGCGGCGGCTCCGGCGGCCAAGTCCGGGGCGAAGGCGGCCAAGACCGCCACGGCGAAGAGCTGATCCATGACACGGCGGACCGACTGGCAGGACGGCCCGGGCCGTCCGGAGCCCCCGGACCGTCCGGATCGCGGCGCCCCCTCCTCGTCGAGGGCCGAGCAGGGGACGCCGCTCGGCCCGGAGGAGCAGGCGCGGGCGATCTGCCTGCGCCTGCTCACCGGGACCCCGCGGACCCGTAAGCAGCTCGCGGACGCCCTGCGCACCCGCGGCATCCCCGACGAGGCGGCGCAGGAGGTGCTGTCCCGCTTCGAGGACGTCGGGCTGATCGACGACGCGGCGTTCGCGGGCGCCTGGGTGGAGTCCCGGCACCACAGCCGGGGTCTGGCCCGGCGCGCGCTCGCCCGTGAGCTGCGCACCAAGGGCGTCGACTCCACGCTGATCGCCGATGCCGTGGAGCAGCTCGATCCGGACCAGGAGGAGCGGACCGCCCGCGAGCTGGTCGAGCGCAAGCTGCGCACCACGCGCGGCCTCGACCGGGAGAAGCGGCTGCGCCGCCTCGCCGGAATGCTGGCCCGCAAGGGGTATCCCGAGGGCCTGGCACTCCGGGTGGTGCGGCGCGCGCTGGAGGAGGAGGGCGAGGACCCGGAGCTGCTGGAGCACCATCTGCCCGACCTCTGACCCTTCGGACCGCAGGGCCCTAGCCGGTACGGGGGCCGGTCGCGGGGCCGGTCGCACGGGGGCGGTCCGGCCGCTGGGGGCCGCGCGCCGGGCGGGATCCAGCGGGCCGGAAGTCAGCGCACCGGGAGACCGGCCGCCCGCCAGGCCTGGAAGCCGCCGACGAGGTCGGTCGCCCGCACCAGGCCCAGCTGGCGCAGCGAGACCGCCGCGAAGCTGGAGGCGTAGCCCTCGTTGCACACCACCACGACCGGCAGATCGTGGTGGGTGGCCTCGGGCAGCCGGTGGTCGCACTGCGGGTCGAGCCGCCACTCCAGCTCGTTCCGCTCGACGATCAGCGCCCCCGGGATGGTGCCGTCGTGCTCCCGCAGCGCCGCGTACCGGATGTCCACCAGCAGCCCGCCCGCGGACTGCACGGCAGCGGCCTCCTCGGGGCCGATCCGGTCCAGCCCCTGGCGTGCCTCGGCCAGCAGCTCGTCCACGCTCCGCTGCGCCGTGTTCTTCGCGTGTGCCGCACTCATCGCTCTACTCCCATTCCTGCGGCCGCTCGACCTGCTCCAGCCGCAGCACCTGGTCGGTGCGGCTGTAGCGCCGCATCAGCGGCAGCGGCGGATAGTAGGCGTGCACCGACACCGCGTGCCGCTCCGACGAAGGGTTGATGACCTCGTGGACATGGTGCGTTCCGAAGGCCCGGCCCCGCCCGGCGGACAGCCGCCGTTCGCGGTCCACGCCCTCGGCCAGTTCGAGGGTCTTCCAGCCGTCGGTGGGCAGACGGACGGCCAGTGACTGTTCGTTCAGCTCACCGGCTGCCGTCACGAACGCCCCGTGCGAACCGCCGTGGTCGTGCCAGCCGGTGCCGGTGCCGGGCGGCCAGGCGATCAGCCACGCCTCGCTGCCGCCCGGCCCGTCCAGCCGCAGCCAGGTGCGGCCCTCCGGATCGAGCGGGAGCGAGGCGACGAGTTCGGCGTCGGCGGCGGTACGGCAGACGAAGTCCAGCAGATCGGCCGCGCTGGGGGGCGAGGCGTCGGCGGGGGAGACGCGCACCGGAGAAGAAAGGGAAACGTCGGACACGGGAACCGTCCTGGGTGATCGCGAAAGGAGCGTGGCCATGCCACGCGGGAGGAAAGGCGAATCAACAGGACGGACGACACACGCAGCCCGCGTAGCGGAGGAGGTCCAGATGGACCCTCCGCCAGAAGCGAGGCAGGCCGGTGTCAGTCACGCTCCGCAGTGAAGCATGAGCCGGATGGGAAGGTCAATCGTCCCGGGTGCGGTCCCGGGCGGCTCATGTACCGGCGTACGACGTCAGCGCCATGAAGGGCACGGGGGCGCGTGACAGACGCCTCACTACCGAGGTGACTACCGGCGCGCCGTGGCCTCTGTGTCCCGCTGGTCTCGCTGCTCCGCGTCCGCGCCCCGGGCGGTGTCCCCGCCCCGCGCCGCGTCCGCGCACGCGTACAGCTCGGCGGGCCGTACGCCGGAGAGTGCCGCGGCGAGATGACCGTCCGGCCGCACCAGCAGCACCGTGTGGGCCGGAGCCCCCGGGTACTCCTCGGCGACCAGCAGTTCCGTACGCATCGGCAGGGCCGAGACGGCCGCCGCCAGCCGGGGCATCAGCCCGGCGCGCATCCAGTGGCGGCGGTCCCACACCCCGGTACCCGGGGCGACCAGCACCACCAGCAGCTCCCGGCCCAGCCGCTCCCGCAGCCGCACCACCGCGCCGTCCGGGGCGGTCACGCGGACGTCGGCCACCGGCGCCCCGGTCGGCGTGCCCACCGTGACGGAGCCCTCCGGGGGCGCCGCGGGGGTCAGCGGGGAGCTGCTGTAGACGGGGGGCGCGCCCAGCGGGCCATGGCCGAGGTGACCGTCGGTGAGCAGCGCGTCATGGCCGCGCGTGCCGCCGGGCAGCACCGTGCGCCGTACCGCGCGCCACCCCCCGGCCGCGCGGACCAGTGGCAGCGCCTGGTCGGCGGTGCGCAGCCGCGCGGCGACGGCCGTCCGCCGCTCCGCCTGGTAGCTGTCGAGCAGGGCGTCGGAGGCGCCGTGGTGCCAGGCCAGGGACAGCTTCCAGGCCAGGTTGCCGACGTCCCGCAGCCCTTCTTCGAGCCCCTGGGTGCCCAGGGCGCCGTGCAGATGGGCGGCGTCCCCGGCGAGGAAGGCGCGGCCCACGCGCCAGCGCCGGGCGAGCCGGTGGTGCACGGTGTGCACGCCGGTGTCCAGAAGCTCGTAGGGGATCGCGGTCTCCTCGCACCACCCCGCGAGGGTGTCGCGCACCCGGACCATCAGGGCGTCCGGGGTGACGAGGTCACGGCCCGGCGGGAGCAGCCAGTCGATCCGCCAGACGCCGTGCGGCAGCGGCCGGGCGGTCACCTCGGCGTCGATGCTGCGCCACGGCGGCGAGCGGTGCAGGACGGCCTCGCCGGGCCAGGGCAGCTCGGCGCGCAGGGCGGCGACGGCGTGCCGTTCCACCGCCGTACGGCCGGGGAAGCGCACGCCCAGCTGCTTGCGGACGGTGGACCGGGGGCCGTCGCAGCCGACCAGATGGCTGCCGCGCCACCAGGTGGCCTGGGCGCCCCGGGTCCGAACGCTCACCCCGCGCGCGTCCTGCTCCACGGTCTCGATCCGGGTGCCGGGGACGATCCGTACGAGGTCCTCGTCACCGAGGGCGGCCAGCGCCGCCCGCAGTGCGCGGGTCAGCTCGTGCTGCGGCAGATGCAGCGGCGAGGACACCGGCGCCTCGGGCTCACCACCATGGCCGTCCAGCGCGCCGCCGTCCTGCCGGTCGCTGTTCTGGGGGGCGTGCGCCGCCGGGTGAGGGGCGCCGAAGAGCGGGCCGGGCTCCAGGGGCACGTGCCGGACGAGCTGGCGCCGGCGCATCGTGCGCCACCCCGTCCACGGCCGCGCACCGGCGGTGGCCCGGCAGCCGAGCCGCTCCAGCAGGGCGGCGGTGTCCGGGCGCAGCACGACGGTACGGGCCAGGCGCGGCTCGTCGCCCCCGGCCGTCTCGTCGAGCAGCACGACGGGGACGTCCAGACGGGCGAGTGCGAGGGCCAGGGTGAGCCCGACCGGGCCCGCCCCGGCGACGATCACCGGGTCCACGGCGCGGTTCCCATGGCCCTGTGGGGCGTACGTGACGTACGGAAACTGGCAGTTGAAACCCGGTGAGCGATCACAGAAAGCATGCAACCGACTGCGAGTGCCCGCGTCAAGCGGCGACGGGCGGTGGCGCGCGCGCCACCGCCCGTCAGGACCCGCTTGCCTCAGTCGGTCTTGCCCACAGGCTGCTCCGGCGCGGGCTGGTCCACGGAGTCGAGCGCGTCGACGGCAGCGAGCGGCTGGGCGGCGTCCGCGACCGGGATGCCGGTCTTGGCGCGACGGCCGCGCCGTTCGATCCAGGTGGCCAGGGCGGAGAGGGCCAGACACATCGCGATGTAGATGGTGCCCCCGACGATGATCACCGGGACGTACGGGTTGTCGTCGTTGACGACGATGTTCGCGGCGAGCTGCTGGAGCTGGAACAGCAGCTCCTGGTAGGTGATGACGTAGCCGAGCGAGGTGTCCTTCAGGGTCACCACGAGCTGGCTGATGATGGTCGGCAGCATCGCCCGGACGGCCTGCGGGACCAGGACCGTCGTCATGACCTGGGTCTTGCTCATACCGAGGGCGTAGGCGGCCTCACGCTGCCCGCGGGGCACCGAGTTGATGCCCGCTCGCAACACCTCGGCCTGCACCGAGCCGTTGTAGACCGTCAGCCCGACGACCAGCGCCCAGAAGCCGGTGCTGTCGCCGGTGAGGCCGAGGTCGGTCCGGTAGGTGAGGAAGAGCACCCACAGCACGTAGATGGTGATCAGCAGCGGGATGGCCCGGAACAGCTCGATGAACCCGGTGGCGAGCCAGCGCACCGGCTTGTGGTCCGAGAGCCGGGCGACCGCGAGCAGGACGCCCAGGACCAGTGAGAGCACGGCCGCCACGGCGAACACCTGGAGGGTGGTGAGCACGCCGTCGCGGATGCTGGTCCGCACACCAGCGTTGTTGAAGATGTCCCACATCTCCGGTGCGAACTGGCCCTTGGCGTTCAGCCGCAGAATGGTGAAGACGATCAGTCCGAGGACGGCGAGGCTGCCGATGACCGAGTAGACGCGGTTGCGGATACGGGCCTTGGGGCCGGGCGCGTCGTACAGGACGCTCGCGCTCATCGGGCCACCTCCAGACGGCTCTCCAGCAGTCGGAAGGCACCGCTGATGGTGAAGGTGATGACGAGGTAGCACAGGGCGATCCACAGGAAGATCCACCCGATCGCGAAGCCCTTGTCACTGAGCAGCTTCGAGACGTTGAACAGTTCGGTGTTGCTGAAGGCCCCCGCGATGGCCGAGTTCTTCGTCAGAGCGATGAAGATGCTGCTCATGGGAGGAATCACGGTCCGGGTGGCCTGCGGAAGGACGATCATCCGCAGTGTCTGGGTGAAGGTCATGCCCAGGCTGCGGGCGGCCTCCGCCTGGCCGAGCGGCACGGTGTTGATACCGGACCGCACGGCCTCGCAGACGAAGGACGACGTGTAGCAGCCCAGCGCTATCATCGCGAGAACGAACGGACTCGTTCCCGGGAAGAAGATCTGCGGGACCACGAAGAAGGCGATCAGGAACAGCAGGGTCAGCGGGGTGTTGCGCAACAGGGTGACCCACGCCGTGCCGAAGGCGCGCAGCGGCGGAATGGGGGACACCCGGAAGCCGGCCATGATGATGCCCAGGACGAGGGCGAGCGCCGCACTGGCCGCCGTGAGGGCGAGGGTTCCGAGGAACCCTTCACGGAACTGGGGCAAATGATCGAGGAGTACGTTCATCGATTCTCCGCGGTAGCGGTCGGGTCAGCGGCGTGCGGAGCGCACCGGCTTCACGGGTGAACGGGGGACCGGGGACCGGGTGCCGGACCGCTCAGTAGCGGGGCAGCGGGGTCTTCGGCGCGACGTAGGAGGAGCCGGACTTGCCGAGCGTGCCTTCGTACGCCTTCTTGTAGTCACCGTTCTTGATGTGCTTCTCGAGCGAGTCGGTGATCGCGTCGCGCAGCGCCTTGTCGCTCTTGTTCATCCCGATGCCGTACGGCTCCTCGGTGAACGGCTTGCCGACCAGCTTGAGCTTGCTGGGCCGCTGGGCCGCGTAGCCCTTGAGGATCGCGTCGTCGGTGGTGACCGCGTCGACCTGGCCGTCGAGGAGCTGCTTGACGCAGAGCGAGTACTTGCTCAGCTCGGTGGTCTTGGCCCCGTACTTCGGCTTCTTGATCTCCTGGAGCGGAGTGGAGCCGACGATCGAGCAGATCTTCTTGCCCTTGACGCTGTCCGGGCCGGTGATGCCCTTCTCGTCCTTGCGGACCAGCAGGTCGGCGCCGGCCTTGTAGTACGGGCCCGCGAAGCCGACCTGCTTCTTGCGCTCGTCGTTGATCGTGTAGGTGCCGACGTAGTAGTCGACCTGACCCTTGGAGATGGAGGTCTCGCGGACGTTGGAGTCGACCGTCTTGAAGGTGATCTTGTCCGCGGAGAAGCCGAGGTCGGCGGCGACCATCTTGGCGATCTCGATGTCGAAGCCGGTGCGCTTGCCCTCGGTGTCCACGAAGCCCAGGAAGGGCTGGTCGGCCTTGGCACCGATGACGATCTTGCCGCGCTTCTGCGCCGCCTCCAGGGTCGGCGAGTCCAGCTTCACGTCCTTGGCGACCGTGTACGAGCCGTCGTAGACCTCGCCGCCCTTCGGCTTGTCGCCGGCGGTGCCCTTCTCGCCGCCACAGGCGGTCGCGGTCGCCGCCAGAGCGAGTGCCACCGCTGCGGCCGCTGCCGTGTTACGCATCCTCATGGTGCTGCCCCATCCTTGGTTCCGTACGTCTTCGCGGACTTGACGTCATCGCAAACTTGGTGCGCCGTAGCGGGCTCACTGACTCACTGGCTCGGCGGCTCAGTGGCTCGGCGGCTCAGTGGTGGAGGATCTTCGAGAGGAAGTCCTTGGCCCGGTCGCTGCGCGGGTTGTTGAAGAACTGGTCCGGCTCGGCCTCTTCGACGATCCGGCCGTCCGACATGAAGACCACGCGGTTCGCGGCGGAGCGCGCGAAGCCCATCTCGTGGGTGACGACGACCATCGTCATGCCGTCCCGGGCGAGCTGCTGCATGACCTCCAGCACCTCGTTGATCATCTCCGGGTCGAGCGCCGAGGTCGGCTCGTCGAAGAGCATCACCTTCGGGTCCATGGCCAGCGCCCGGGCGATCGCCACGCGCTGCTGCTGGCCGCCGGAGAGCTGGGCGGGGTACTTGTCGGCCTGGGCGCCTACGCCCACCCGGTCGAGCAGCTTGCGGGCCTTGTCCTCGGCGGCCTTCTTGTCGGCCTTACGGACCTTGATCTGGCCCAGCATCACGTTCTCGAGCACCGTCTTGTGCGCGAAGAGGTTGAAGGACTGGAACACCATGCCGACGTCCGCGCGCAGGCGGGCCAGCTCCCTGCCCTCCTGGGGCAGCGGCTTGCCGTCGATCGTGATGGAACCGGCGTCGATCGTCTCCAGCCGGTTGATCGTGCGGCACAGCGTGGACTTTCCGGACCCCGACGGTCCGATGACGACGACCACCTCGCCGCGGGATATGGTCAGGTCGATGTCCTGGAGGACATGCAGCGCGCCAAAGTGCTTATTGACTCCGGACAGCGCGACCAACGCGTCCGCCACTGGTGCGGCGTCCTTGGCCACCGATACTTCGCTCATTCGGCTTTCCGCTCCCGTCCTCCTTGGTTGGGAGGACATTAATGAGCAGCCACGATCAGCGTCATTACATCTGAGCGGAAATTGAGGATAACGATCTGGCCTCGGCCCGGCACACTGTGTAAGGGGCCCTAAGGGCGTCGTACCGGCTGCATAACGGAAACCTCCCCGTGACTGTATGCGTCTTGACGCCGGCGCGTGGATCGGAGTGGATTCCTTGGGGCCGTGTCTTCGGTCACGTTCGGGCCGCGCGCACCTGAGTCGCGTAACCCATGAGGTGGAAGGTGGAGGAGGGGCTGGTGAGGCTGCTGCTCGTCGAGGATGACAACCATGTCGCCGCGGCCCTGTCCGCGGTGCTGTCCCGGCATGGCTTCGACGTCACCCACGCCCGCAGCGGTGAGGAGGCGCTGCAGGCGCTGCTGCCCGGCGCGGGCGCGCCCTTCGGCGTTGTGCTCCTCGACCTCGGACTGCCGGACCAGGACGGCTTCGAGGTGTGCGGACGGATCCGCAAGCTCACCGCGACGCCCGTGATCATGGTGACCGCGCGCTCCGACGTACGGTCCCGCATACACGGGCTCAACCTCGGCGCGGATGACTACGTGGTCAAGCCGTACGACACCATGGAGCTGCTCGCCCGCATCCACGCCGTCAGCAGGCGTACCCTCCCCTCCGACTCCGGTGCCGGGGCGGGTACTGAAGAGGGCGGGGAAGGCCCGCAGCCGCCGCTGCGGCTCGGCCCGGTCACCATCGAACTGCCCACCCGGCAGGTCTCGGTCGACGGCGCGACGATCTCGCTCACCCGCAAGGAGTTCGACCTGCTCGCGCTGCTCGCCCAGCGCCCCGGCGTGGTCTTCCGCCGTGAGCAGATCATCAGCGAGGTGTGGCGCACCAGCTGGGAGGGGACCGGGCGCACCCTGGAGGTGCACATCGCCTCGCTCCGCTCCAAGCTGCACATGCCCGCCCTGATCGAGACGGTCCGCGGCGTGGGCTACCGTCTCGTCGCCCCGGTCGGCTGAGCGGCCAGGGCATTACGCGTGCGCACTCGCCTCCTCCCGCTGCTGATCGTCCTCATGGCGGGCGTCCTGCTGGCGCTCGGCTTCCCGCTCGCCGGGAGCCTGGCCGCCCGTGAACAGCAGCGCGTGGTCGTCGACCGGATCGACGACACCGCCCGCTTCGCCGCGCTCGCCCAGTTCGTCACCGCGGGGCCGGGGGGCGTGGCGGGCGAGGAGGGTGAGGGGGGCAACGAACGGCTCAATACGCTGAGTTCGGAACTCGTGCGCTACCACGATCTGTACGGCATACGGGCCGGGGTGTTCTACCGCGACGGACTGCGGATGGCCAAGGCGCCCGCCGACTGGCGGCTGCCCCGGAACGGAAACGGCGCCGAGGCCTTCGACGAGGCCCTGGCCGGGCGCCGCAGCCACGATCCGCCGCAGGTGTGGCCCTGGCAGCAGGGCAGGCTCACGGTCGCGTCCCCCGTCGTACGGGACGGGGACGTGGTGGCCGTCGTCGTGACCGACTCGCCCACCGGCAGGATGCGCTCGCGCATCCTGCACGGCTGGCTGGTCATCGCGGGCGGGGAGTGCGCCGCGATGCTGCTCGCGGTGGGGGCCGCGTTCCGGCTCACCGGCTGGGTGCTGCGGCCCGTACGCATCCTGGACACCGCCACGCACGACATCGCGACCGGGCGCATGCAGTCGCGGGTCGCGGCCGCCTCGGGCCCGCCGGAGCTGCGTCGGCTGGCCCGCTCGTTCAACGAGATGGCCGACAACGTCGAGGAAGTCCTGGAACAGCAGCGGGCCTTCGTCGCGGACGCCTCCCACCAGCTGCGCAACCCGCTCTCCGCGCTGCTGCTGCGCATCGAGCTGCTGGCGCTGGAACTGCCGGACGGCCATGAGGAGATCGCCTCGGTGCGCACCGAGGGCAAGCGCCTGGCCCGCGTCCTGGACGACCTCCTCGACCTGGCGCTGGCCGAGCACACCGCGGCCGACCTGCGGCTCACCGATATCGCCGAACTGGCCGCCGACCGGGTGGACGCCTGGCTTCCGGTCGCCGGGCGCGAGGAGGTCGGCCTCGCCTATACAGGCCCGTCGGCCATCACCGGCTGGGCCGATCCGGTGGCGCTGTCCAGCGCTCTGGACGCGATCGTCGACAACGCGCTGAAGTTCACGCCCCAGGGGTCGCACGTCGAGGTCTCGGCGCGGGCCGACGGCGAGACCATCGCCCTGACCGTCGCCGACGGCGGCCCCGGCCTCACCGAGGACGAGCTGTCCCGGGTCGGCGACCGCTTCTGGCGCAGCAACCGGCACCAGAACGTCTCGGGGTCCGGGCTGGGCCTGTCCATCTCCCGCGCGCTGCTCACGGCGGGCGGCGCCACCATGGACTACGCGCCCAACGAGCCCCGCGGGCTGCGCGTCACCATCACTGTGCCGCGCAGCAAGCCGCAGTGAGGCGCGTTGCTGACCCGGGGCCTTACGGCTTCTCCGAGCGGTAGTAGCGCGCGGCGCCCTTGTGCAGCGGCAGCGGGTCGGTGAAGACGGCCGTCCGCAGGTCCACCTTCTGCGCGGCGTGCACCTTCGCCCCGATGCGGTCCCGGTTCTCTATCACCGTGCGGGTGACGCCCTTCGCCAGCTCCGGGTCCACCCGGTCCGTCGTGACCAGGAGATTCGGTACCGCGATCGTCTTGACGTCATCTGGCTGGCGTATCTCCTGGTACGCGTCGGCGGGCACGGTCGCTGCCCGGTAGTAGCGCGTCACCCCGCCCTGCCGGTGCAGCGGACCGGTCAGGTCACCGAGCTGGACGAGCCGGATCGGATACATCTGGGCCAGGGTGCGCACCGCGGTGGTCGGCAGCCCGCCGGACCAGAAGAAGGCGTCCAGCTTCCCCTTCCGCAGCAGCTCCGGCATCGTGTCGATACCGGAGCGCACGGCCGTGATGTCCTTGTCGAAGCCGAGCCCGGCGGCCTTGAGCAGCCCCCGAGTGATCAGCTGCACGCCCGAGCCGTCGTCCCCGACGCCGACCCGCAGGCCGCGCAGATCCCGCGCCGAGCGCACCTTCGAGCCGCGCGGCACGATCAGCTGCATGTAGTCGTCGTACAGCCGCGCGCAGGCGCGCAGCCGCCCGGCGTCCTTGCCGTGGTAGGCGGCGACGGCGTCGGTGGCGGCGATGGCGAAGGTGGCCCGGCCCCGCGCCAGCCGCTCCACGTTGTCGGGCGACCCCCGGGTCTCCTGAAGCGTGACGTCCACATCGGGGAGGTCCCGGGACAGGTCCCGCTTCAGCATTTCGCCGTAGGTCTGGTAGACGCCGGTGGAGACCCCCGTCGCGAAGGTCACCTTCCCCCGGGGCTTCTCCCCGCCGCCGACCGGCAGGAGCCACCAGAGCAGCAGTGCGAGGACGACGACGCCCGCCGCGGCGGACTGCAGGGCGCGGCGCCGGTCCGGGCGCGGAAGACTGACGGCCATGGACAGGATCCTGCCAGGCCCGGTCCCAGGAAGGGAGGGGCCCCGGGAAGGGAGGGGCGGGGGAGCGGGACGAGCACGTACCCTGGTCGATTGAGATGAGTGCGAAGACTTACGAGGTGCGCACCTACGGGTGCCAGATGAACGTCCACGACTCCGAGCGCCTGTCCGGCCTGCTGGAAGGCGCCGGTTATGTCCGCGCGCCCGAAAGTACTGGTGAGGGCGAGGCCGACATCGTCGTCTTCAACACCTGCGCGGTGCGGGAGAACGCCGACAACCGGCTGTACGGCAATCTCGGCAGGCTCGCACCGATCAAGGCGCGGCGCCCGGGCATGCAGATCGCCGTGGGCGGATGCCTGGCCCAGAAGGACCGGGACACCATCGTCAAGAAGGCCCCCTGGGTCGACGTCGTCTTCGGCACCCACAACATCGGCAGCCTGCCGGTGCTGCTGGAGCGCGCCCGGGTCCAGGAAGAGGCCCAGGTCGAGATCGCCGAGTCGCTGGAAGCCTTCCCCTCCACCCTTCCGACCCGGCGCGAGTCCGCGTACGCCGCGTGGGTCTCCATCTCCGTCGGCTGCAACAACACCTGCACGTTCTGCATCGTCCCGGCGCTGCGCGGCAAGGAGAAGGACCGCCGCCCGGGCGACATCCTCGCCGAGGTGGAGGCGCTGGTCGCCGAGGGCGTCACCGAGATCACCCTGCTCGGCCAGAACGTGAACGCGTACGGCTCGGACATCGGCGACCGTGAGGCGTTCAGCAAGCTGCTGCGCGCCTGCGGGAACGTGGAGGGACTGGAGCGGGTCCGGTTCACCTCGCCGCATCCGCGCGACTTCACGGACGACGTCATCGCCGCCATGGCGGAGACCGAGAACGTGATGCCGCAGCTGCACATGCCGCTGCAGTCCGGCTCGGACACCGTGCTGAAGGCGATGCGCCGCTCGTACCGGCAGGAGCGCTACCTCGGCATCATCGAGAAGGTGCGCGCCGCGATGCCGGACGCCGCCATCTCGACCGACATCATCGTCGGCTTCCCCGGCGAGACGGACGAGGACTTCGAGCAGACCCTGCACGTGGTGCGCGAGGCGCGGTTCGCCCAGGCGTTCACCTTCCAGTACTCCAAGCGGCCCGGAACGCCCGCCGCCGAGATGGACGGGCAGCTGCCGAAGGCGGTCGTCCAGGAGCGGTACGAGCGGCTGGTCGCCCTCCAGGAGGAGATCTCCTGGGAGGAGAACAAGAAGCAGGTGGGCCGGACCCTGGAGGTGCTCGTCGCCGAGGGCGAGGGCCGCAAGGACGACGCCACCCGGCGGCTGTCCGGCCGCGCCCCCGACAACCGCCTGGTGCACTTCTCCCGGCCCGAGGAGCCGGTGCGCCCCGGTGACGTCGTCACCGTCGACATCACCTACGCCGCGCCGCACCACCTGCTGGCCGAGGGCCCGGCCCGGGGTGTCCGGCGCACGCGCGCGGGCGACGCCTGGGAGCGGCGGAACGCGGCCGGGGAGAAGAAGCCCGCGGGCGTGATGCTGGGGCTGCCGACCATCGGCGTGCCCGCCCCTGCCCCGGCGCCCGCGACGGGCTGCGGCTGCGACTGACGGGCTGCGGCCGCGACCGCCGAGCGACGGGCGCGGCGGCACACGGAACCGACGGGGGAACGGAATGACGACATGGTGGGGCCTGCTGGTCGAGGACTACCTCCAGATCATGGGCCCGGGGGCCCGCAACCACTCGATCACGGCGCTGGGCCATGTCCGGGGGAGCCGTGAGGAGGCGCTGGAGGCTCTGCGCGAGCGCGCGCTGCGGTACGAGCCCCGGCACCCGGTGAACCCGTACCGGACGCTGGTGTACCGGGACGGGGACGTCTTCCTGATGGTCCTGGAGGCCGCGACCGGCAACTACTGCTACCGGTTCAGGGTGGCCGAGCTGCTGTGGGACTCGGCACCCCGCCCCGAGCCCGCCGGATAGGCTGGCGATCATGCTGATCGCCGCCGCCGTCTGTCCGTGTCCGCCACTGCTGGTGCCCGAGGTGGCCGCCGGAGCGGCCCCCGAGCTGGACGCGCTGCGCGCGGCCTGCCTGGACGCGGTGGCGGCGCTCGCGGCGGCCCGGCCCGAGCGGCTGATCGTGGCCGGACCGGCGGAGCAGGCCGGACGCGGGGCCCACGCGCAGGGCGCGACCGGATCGTTCCGCGGCTTCGGCGTGGACGTGGAGGTACGGCTCGGGGGCGCCGCGCCGACAGGTGCCGAACACGGTGGCGAGACCGGGGACGGGGCGGCCCTGGAAGGGGCGTCCGTGGCCGGGGACGGGGCGCCTGTGGCCGGGGACGGGGCGCCCGGCAGGCAGCTGCCGCCGTCGCTGGCGGTCGGCGCCTGGCTGCTGGAGCGCGCGGGGTGGGACGTTTCTCCCGTCGAGGGGCTGGGAGTGGGGGAACCTCTCGAGGCCGAGCGGTGTATCCATGTCGGAAGGAAGCTCGCCGCGTCGGCGGAGCGGGTCGCGCTGCTGGTGATGGGCGACGGCAGCGCGTGCCGGACGCTGAAGGCACCGGGCTATCTCGACGAGCGCGCCGCCGCGTTCGACGCCGAGCTGGCGCGTGCGCTGGCGGCGGCCGACACCGCGGCCCTCGCGGCGCTCGACGAGCGGCTGGCCTGCGAGCTGAAGGCGGCTGGCCGCGCCCCGCTGCAGGTGCTCGCGGGGGCGGCCGAAGGGGCGGGGCTGAAGGGGGAGTTGCGGTATGACGAGGCGCCATACGGCGTGGGGTATTTCGTGGCCCGCTGGGCGTAGCGCGGGCATCGCCGGCCACCTGCGCGGTGCGGTCCGGGCACAAGACCGCCGCGGCCGCGATGCATCCGCTCCGCGGCCGCGTAACGGCGGGGGTCAGGCGCTGTCGCCGCTCTGGTCCTTGCGCTCGCTCCCGCTTCGGTCCTCGTTCCGGTGGGAGAGGCGGTTGAGGGCGCCCTTCGCCTTGTCCGTGCCGGTCTCGATCTTTGCGCTGTACTTGCCCTTGGTCCTGGTGTCGACCTTCTTGGCTGCCTTGTCGAGACCCTGCTCGATCCTGGCCTCGTGCCGCTGTGCGAAGCTGCCGGCCCGGTCCTTCATGACACCGGCCTTGGCCTTGAGATTGTCCAGCAGGCCCATGGGCCACCTTCCCTCATCGGATCCCTTATGTGCGGGCGCCCTCACCGGCCTCGCTGTCGGCCGTCTCGGCCGCGGACTGCTGCTTCGGGATGGCTGCCGCCCCCTCGCCCGTCGCGGCCCCCTCGCCCGTCGCGGCCCCCTCCTCGCTCCGCTCCGGCTCCGCCTCTGCCTCGGCGGTGGCCCCGGGGGCCGGTGCCGCGGTCACGGCGTCGGCCGCGGACTGCTCGGATGGCGCTGCTTCGAACGAACGGCTCGTCTCCTTCGATGCACGACGAAACCTGGAAAACACGCCCATATCTACTCCATAGCCTACTCGTGTGGGCGAAATCCCTTGCCGCTCGGAGCGTCCCATTGCGCCGCTCGCGGGCACCGGCCCCCCGAACCGGTCCTCGGAACCTCGCAACAGGCAACGATCACGGCCGTCCCCCGTCACGTCGCTCGTTCGAGGAGGCCCCCGGGGTTTGCGAGACTGGGCGGGTGAATACAGCAGGCCATCCGCCGCGAGTCATCGCCGTCGTCGGGCCCACCGCGGCCGGTAAGTCCGACTTGGGCGTCGCGCTCGCCCGACACCTCGACGGCGAGGTCGTCAACGCCGACTCCATGCAGCTCTACCGGGGCATGGATATCGGCACCGCCAAACTGACGGAGGAGGAGCGGAAGGGGGTGCCGCACCGTCTGCTCGGCATCTGGGACGTCACCCAGACGGCCAGCGTCGCCGAGTACCAGCGGCTGGCCCGCGCCGAGATGGACCGGCTGCTCGCCGAGGGCCGTACGCCGGTCCTGGTCGGCGGCTCCGGCCTGTACATCCGCGGAGCGATCGACGCGCTCGACTTCCCGGGCACCGACCCCGCCGTGCGGGCCAGGCTCGAAGCCGAGCTGACGGAGCTGGGTTCGGGAGTCCTGCACGCCCGGCTGGCGGCCGCCGACCCCGAGGCGGGCCGGGCGATCCTGCCCAGCAACGGCCGGCGGGTGGTGCGGGCGCTGGAGGTCATAGAGATCACCGGCCGTCCCTTCACCGCCAACCTCCCCGGTCACGAGGCCGTCTACGACACCCTCCAGATCGGCGTGGACGTCGAGCGGCCCGAGCTGGACGAGCGGATCACCGGGCGCGTGGACCGGATGTGGGAGGCCGGGCTGGTGGACGAGGTCAGGGGGCTCGAAGCGGCCGGGCTGCGGGAGGGGCGTACGGCCTCCCGGGCGCTCGGCTATCAGCAGGTGCTCGCCGCCCTCGCCGGAGAGTGCACGGAGGACGAGGCACGCGCCGAGACCGTGCGCGCCACCAAGCGGTTCGCGCGCCGCCAGGACTCCTGGTTCCGCCGCGATCCGCGGGTCCACTGGCTCAGCGGAGCGGCCGCGGACCGGGAAGAACTCCTGGCGAGCGCGCTCGCGTTGGTTGAACGGGCGGTCACAGCCTGATCACGTCATGGCATCGGGACGCTCCGCTCGTCATCGAGGCCCCCGCGAGCATGCCATCATCAAGCTCCGATCGTGCGTGTGTCTGGAGTGGGGAGGGCGTGTGGCGATGGAGGCCGGCCCTCGCAACGCATCGCAGCAAGCAGCACGGAACTCGCCGCACGGCGATCCCGGGCCGCTGACCCCGGACGGCCCCGACGATGCCCCCGCGCTCCCCGAGCTGGGGGACCCGGTTCTCGACGAGGCGGGGGAGCCGGGTGAGGCGGGCTCCGGGGAGTCCTTCCGCGAACTGCGCCCGCCCCGCCGGATGCGGATCTGGCAGATCGCGCCGATCGTCGGCCTCGCCATCCTCGGCTCGCTGATGTTCGCCTTCCCGCTCGCCTTCGAGTTCGGCGACGGAGGCGCTGTCGTGGCCATGCTCGGCCTGCTGCTCAGCTGCTGCGCGGCGGGCTGGGGCCTGATGGCCGCCCGCCGGGTGGGCTACACCTGGCCCGGCCTGCCGCCCCGGGGCTCCGGCCGCCGCCCGGACTGGCGCTTCGTCGTGCTCTACGTGGTGATCGTGGGGCTGCTCGCGGCCCTCACCATCTGGCGTGTGGCCCGCCTGCGCTAGGTCCGTCCCCCGGTGTCCCCGGGCCCGCCCGGCACGGAGCGACGACCCGTGCGGCGCCCCGTAGGATCGAGGAATGAGCAACGCGCCCCGGCTGCGGTTCCTGAAGGGCCACGGCACTGAGAACGACTTCGTCATCGTCCCCGACCTGGACGGTCACCTGGAGCTGTCCGCGGCCGCCGTCGCCCGGATCTGCGACCGCCGCGCCGGAGTCGGCGGCGACGGGCTGATCCGCGTCGTACGGTCGTCGGCGCACCCCGAGGCGCGGGCCATGGCTGCCGAGGCCGAGTGGTTCATGGACTACCGCAACGGCGACGGCAGCATCGCCGAGATGTGCGGGAACGGCGTCCGTGTGTTCGCCCGGTACCTGCGGCGGGCGGGGCTCGCCGAGGAGGGCGACCTGACGATCGCGACCCGGGCCGGGCTGCGGCATGTCCACATCGCCAAGGCCGCCGCGGATGCCGAGGCCGCCGGGGAGCCCGGTGGCGCCCCGGACGGCGGCGCGATCACCGTCGGCATGGGCAAGGCCGCGCTGCCAGAGCCCGACGGCGGCATCACCGTCGCGGTCGGCGACCGGACCTGGCCCGCCCGCAACGTGAACATGGGTAACCCGCACGCGGTCGCCTTCGTCGACGACCTCGACCAGGCCGGGAACCTGTTCACGGCCCCCGCCGTGCACCCCGCCGCCGCGTACCCGGACGGCACCAACGTCGAGTTCGTCGTCGACCGCGGCCCGCGGCACGTCGCGATGCGCGTGCACGAGCGCGGCTCCGGCGAGACGCGTTCCTGCGGCACCGGCGCCTGCGCCGTCATGGTGGCCGCCGCGCGCCGCGACGGGGCCGATCCGGGCGTCACCGGGCGGCCCGTCACGTACACGGTGGACGTACCGGGTGGGCGACTTGTGATCAGCGAGCGGCCGGACGGTACGGTGGAGATGACGGGCCCTGCCGTGATCGTTGCCGAGGGGGAGCTTGACCCCGTATGGCTGGACGCGGCCCTCGACTGAACTCGTCCCTCTCATGGGTGATCCGTTTCACTCTGGGCGAGAGCCGGTCAGCCGTGCGTGGTGGGCTCGATAGCATCAAGCACCGGCCCCGGGGGAGTGCCCACGCCGGTTGACGCTCGACGCCGCCGGAGGTGCCCATGAGCGCAGAGGCCCCAGATCAAGCCGCTCTCGGCCGCAGGCGCGGCCTCCCCCGCATCGACCTGCGCAATATCCGCAGATTCGGCCGGGCCGCGCTGCAGGGACCGGCATCGCGGGACCGGCTGCCGGACGCGATCGAACACGTCGCGAAGGTGCACCGTGCGTACCACCCGGGCGCCGATCTGGACGTGCTGCGCCAGGCGTACGTCCTCGCCGAGTCCTCCCACCGCGGCCAGATGCGCAAGAGCGGTGAGCCGTACATCACCCATCCGCTGGCCGTCACGCTCATCCTCGCCGAACTGGGCGCCGAGACCACCACGTTGACGGCGTCCCTGCTCCACGACACGGTCGAGGACACCGAGGTGACGCTCGACCAGGTAGGGGAGCAGTTCGGCGAGGAGGTGCGCTATCTCGTCGACGGCGTCACCAAGTTGGAGAAGGTCGACTACGGGGCGGCGGCCGAGCCCGAGACGTTCCGCAAGATGCTCGTGGCCACCGGCAACGACGTCCGGGTGATGTCGATCAAACTCGCCGACCGGCTGCACAACATGCGCACCCTCGGCGTGATGCGCCCCGAGAAGCAGGCCCGCATCGCCAAGGTCACCCGCGATGTCCTGATCCCGCTGGCCGAACGGCTCGGCGTGCAGGCGCTCAAGACCGAGCTGGAGGACCTGGTCTTCGCGATCCTCCACCCCGAGGAGTACGCCCGCACCCGGGAGCTGCTCCAGGCCCACGCGGAACGCCCCGACCCGCTCGCCCAGGCCGCCGGGGACGTACGGGCCGTGCTGCAGGAGGCGGGCATCACCGCCGAAGTCCTGGTGCGCCCACGGCACTTCGTCTCCGTCCACCGCGCCGGGATCAAACGCGGCGAGCTGACCGGATCCGACCTCGGGCGGCTTCTGGTCCTCGTCGCCGAGGACGCGGACTGTTACGCGGTCCTCGGCGAGCTGCACACCTGTTTCACGCCGGTGATCTCGGAGTTCAAGGACTTCATCGCCGTCCCCAAGTTCAACCTGTACCAATCGCTGCACACGGCCGTGGCCGGGCGCACCGGCGAGGTCGCCGAAGTCCTCATCCGTACGCACCAGATGCACCGGGTCGCCGAGGCAGGGGTGATCGCGCTCGGCAATCCGTACGCCCCGACCGAGACGGCCGCCGCGCCCGAGGGCGAGCGGGCCGACCCCACCCGCCCCGGCTGGCTGTCCCGGCTGCTCGAATGGCAGAGCGCCACGCCCGACCCCGACATCTTCTGGACCGCGCTGCGCGACGACCTCGCCCAGGACCGGGAGATCACGGTCTTCCGCTCCGACGGCGGCACCCTGGGCCTGCCCGCGGGCGCGAGCTGCGTGGACGCCGCGTACGCCCAGTACGGCGAGGACGCCCACTCCTGTATCGGGGCCCGGGTCAACGGGCGGATCGCGACCCTCAGCACCGTGCTGTGCGACGGTGACACGCTCCAGCTGCTGATGACGGGGGACGCGGCCTCGTCCGGGCCCTCGCCGGAATGGCTCGACCACGCCCGTACCCCGGCCGCGCGCATCGCCATCAACCGCTGGCTGGCCGCCCACCCGGCCGATCCGGCGCACGAGCCGCCGCAGGGCCAGGCGCCCGGCGCCGAGCATCTGCACGGCCCCGAGGATCCGGACGAGGCCGATCCGGAAGAGGCGGGGGACGAGGGCGCCCCCGCGCTGCCCGGGGTCCCCGCGGGCCGTCCGGAGGCGGGCATCGTCGTCGACCTGCCCGGCGTGATCGTACGGCTGGCCCGGTGCTGCACCCCCGTACCGCCGGACGCCGTCACCGGCTTCGCGGTGCGCGGCGGTGCCGTCACCGTTCACCGCGAGCGGTGCCCCGCCGTGGCGCGGATGACCGCCGCCGGGCGGGAGCGGGTCGGGGTGCGCTGGTCGGAGGAGGACGACGGGGACGGGGGCGACTACCGGGTCACCCTCTTCGCGGAGGCGTTCAGCAGGCCCCATCTGCTCGCGGATCTCACCGAGGCTATCGCCGCGGAGGGGGCGGAGGTGGTCGCCGCCGCTGTCGAACCGCCGCGTGAGCAGCGGGTCCGCCATACGTACACGCTCCAGCTGTCCGACGCGGGCCGGCTGCCGACGCTGATGCGGGCCATGCGCGACGTTCCCGGCGTCTACGACGTGACCCGGGAGGGCCGCCGAGTGGCGACCGCCCGTTCCTGAACTCCTTCGGGTGGATCGGGCCCGGGTGGGACTGCGTCCGCGCCCGGGCGCTGATAGCCGTAAGGCATGACGCATTCTCCGGGCCCTCGCCGCCCCGGTCCCCTTCCGCGGATGGGGCGCCGCAGGACCGCCCTCGTGGCCGTCGCCCTGGCCGCCGTCCTCGCCTCGGTCGGCCCGTCCTCCGCCGCCGGGCCGGTGAGTGCCACGGGCCCGCGGGCGCTCGGCATCGGCGACCCGCTCTACCCGCGGCTGGGCAACCCCGGCTATGACGTCACGGCGTACGACATCGCCCTGGACTACCGCCGCGCCGACCGGCCGCTGAACGCCGTCACCACCATCGACGCCCGCGCCACCACCGGATTACGCACCCTCAACCTGGACTTCACCCGGGGCACCGTGCGCTCCGTGAGCGTCGACGGCGCGCCCGCCGCGTTCACCACCGCACGCGAGGACCTGGTCATCACCCCGCGCACCAGGATCGCTCGGGGCGCCGGGTTCCGCGTCACCGTCCGGCACACCAGCGACCCGGGGGACGGCGCGGGGGGTGGCTGGGTCCGCACCCGGGACGGGCTGGCCATGGCCAACCAGGCCGACGCCGCCCACCGGGTCTTCCCGTGTAACGACCATCCGTCCGACAAGGCGCGCTTCATCTTCCGGATCACCGCGCCGAAGGACCTCACGGTCGTCGCGGGCGGCCTTCGGGCCGGGCGCGTCCGCGAGGGGGCGCGCACCACCTGGACGTACCGCCTCGCCCACCCCATGGCCACCGAGCTGGCGCAGGTCTCCATCGGCCGTTCCGCCGTGCTCCACCGCACCGGCCCGCACGGGCTGCCGGTGCGCGACGTGGTGCCCGTCGCGGACCGTGAGAAGCTCGCGAAGTGGCTCGCGCGCACTCCGGGACAGCTGACCTGGATGGAGAAGAGGGTCGGACCGTACCCCTTCGAGGCCTACGGCGTGCTGATCTCCCAGGCCACCACGGGCTTCGAGCTGGAGACCCAGACGCTCTCGCTCTTCGAACGCGGCCTCTTCATCGGCGACGAGTTCCCGCGGTGGTACGTGGAGTCGATCATGCTGCACGAACTGGCGCACCAGTGGTTCGGCGACAGCGTCAGCCCGCGCCGCTGGTCCGATCTGTGGCTCAGCGAGGGCCACGCCACCTGGTACGAGGCGCTGTACGCGGACCAGTACGGCACGTCGGACCTGCAGCGGCGAATGCGGCTGGCCTACGAGCAGTCCGACGCCTGGCGCGCCGAAGGAGGGCCACCGGCCGCCCCCAGGCCCGCCGCGCCCGGCAAGCAGATCGGGCTGTTCCGGCCGATCGTCTACGACGGCAGCGCGCTGATCCTTTACGCGCTGCGGCAGCGGATCGGCCGGGCGGACTTCGAGCGGCTGGAGCGGCAGTGGGTGGTCCGCCACCGTGACGGCGTGGCTTCGACCGCCGACTTCGTCGGCCTCGCCTCGGAGGTGTCGGGCCGGGACCTGAGCGGCTTCCTGCGTGCGTGGCTGTACGGGGAGAAGACGCCGAAGATGCCCGGGCACCCCGACTGGAAGCCCGACCCGGTGCCGGACGCGGGGCCGGGCGCGAAGCAGGGGGCCAAACCAGGTGCGAAGCCGGGCAACAAGCCGGGCGCCAAGCCAGGGGCCAAGCTGGGCGCGAAGCAGGGGGCCAAGCCGGGGGCCGAGCCCGCGGCACGCCCCGCCCCGCACGGCCCGGCGGCGCGCCATGCCGCGAAACACGGGTGACGGCCCCGCCGCCGCGTGCGACCATCGGGGAGTCGGCGTCGCCGCCGGAGCGGTGGGGAATCCCACGGGTCCGTCGCGCGTTGACGACAGTGACGATGTCCCTCGACGTAAGGATTCCTTTGACCCACTCCTCTTCCCTTCCGCAGGACCGGCAGCGCCCCGCCGAGAGCCTTCGGGCCGACGCCCTGATGGAAGAGGACGTCGCCTGGAGTCACGAGATCGACGAGGAGCGTGACGGCGACCAGTACGACCGCTCCGACCGTGCCGCGCTGCGGCGTGTGGCGGGGCTCTCCACCGAACTCGAGGACGTCACCGAGGTCGAGTACCGGCAGCTGCGCCTGGAGCGCGTGGTGCTGGTCGGCGTCTGGACGTCCGGCACGGTGCAGGACGCGGAGAACTCCCTCGCCGAGCTGGCCGCGCTCGCGGAGACCGCGGGCGCCGCGGTGCTCGACGGCGTCATCCAGCGCCGTAACAAACCCGACCCGGCGACGTACATCGGCTCCGGCAAGGCCGAGGAACTGCGTGATGTCGTGATCGAGTCCGGTGCCGACACCGTCGTGTGCGACGGTGAGCTGAGCCCCGGCCAGCTGATCCATCTTGAGGACGTCGTCAAGGTCAAGGTGGTCGACCGCACCGCCCTGATCCTCGACATCTTCGCCCAGCACGCCAAGTCCCGTGAGGGTAAGGCGCAGGTCTCGCTCGCCCAGATGCAGTACATGCTGCCGAGGCTGCGCGGCTGGGGTCAGTCGCTGTCCCGGCAGATGGGTGGCGGTGGTTCCGGATCGTCGGGCGGCGGTATGGCCACCCGTGGTCCGGGTGAGACCAAGATCGAGACGGACCGGCGCCGCATTCGCGAGAAGATGGCGAAGATGCGCCGCGAGATCGCCGAGATGAAGACCGGCCGCGACATCAAGCGGCAGGAGCGCAGGCGTCACAAGGTCCCCTCGGTCGCCATCGCCGGGTACACCAACGCGGGCAAGTCCTCGCTGCTCAACCGGCTCACCGGCGCGGGCGTACTGGTGGAGAACGCGCTGTTCGCCACCCTGGACCCGACCGTGCGCCGGGCCGAGACCCCCAGCGGGCGGCTGTACACGCTGGCGGACACGGTCGGCTTCGTGCGCCATCTGCCGCACCACTTGGTCGAGGCGTTCCGTTCCACCATGGAGGAGGTCGGCGACGCCGATCTGATCCTCCATGTGGTGGACGGCTCGCATCCGGTGCCGGAGGAGCAGCTGGCCGCGGTGCGCGAGGTGATCCGTGATGTGGGCGCGGTCGATGTGCCCGAGATCGTGATCATCAACAAGGCGGACAAGGCCGACCCGCTCGTGCTGCAGCGGCTGCTGCGCATGGAGCGGCGCGCGATGGCCGTCTCGGCGCGCTCCGGGCAGGGCATCGACGAGCTGCTCGCGGTGATCGATGACGAGCTGCCCCGGCCGCAGGTCGAGATCGAGGCACTGGTGCCGTACACCGAGGGCAAGCTGGTCTCGCGTGCGCACGCCGACGGTGAGGTGATCTCCGAGGAGCACACCCCGGAGGGCACGCTGCTCACCGCACGGGTGCACGAGGAGCTGGCGGCCGAGCTGCGGCGGTTCGTACCGGCCGCGGCAGGCGTGCGGCAGTAGCACCCCAACGGCTCACGGACTCACGGCGAAGGCCCGCCCCCGGGATCGGGGGCGGGCCTTCGCCGCTGCTGAACGCGGGTGGCTACTGGCCCGCGAACTTCTTGCTGACCGCGTTGTAGATGCCCTTGGCCTCGGGGCCCAAGTGGGGGCCCGCCAGCCAGGTGGCGTCGGACGGGCCTATCGAGGTGTTGGACACCAGCGCGGGCTTGCCGTCCGCACCGTTCGCGACCCAGCCGCCGCCGGATGAACCGGCGGTCATCGTGCAGCCGATGCGGTACATGGTCGGCTGCTTGGCATCCAGCGAGAGCCTGCCCGGCTTGTCGGCGCACTGGTCCATCTTCTGGCCGTCGAACGGCGGGGCGGCCGGGTAGCCGGTGGCCGTGATCTCGTCGATGGACTTCACGGCCGGTGCGTTGAAGTCGACCGGCAGCGCGCCGCCGACCGTCTCCTCCAGCGACTTGCCGCCGCTGACCTCAGGCTTCACATGCATGACCGCGAAGTCGTACGGAGCGCCCTTGCCGCCGGTGGCCGCGCCGCTGTCGATCCACTGGGAGGAGGTCTGCGCCCAGTCGGCCCACCAGACGCCCTTGGGGGCGAGTTCTTCCCTGGCGGCGTTCTCCAGCTCGGCCGCCGACTTGCCGGAGTCGTTGTACGAGGGCACGAACATCAGGTTCTTGTACCAGCCGCCGCCCTTGCCCGCGTGGACGCAGTGGCCCGCCGTCCAGACCATGTTGGACTTGCCGGGGTGGGCGGGGTCCTCGACCACGGTCGCGGAGCAGACCATCGACCCCTCGGGGCCGTCGAAGAAGACCTTGCCCGCGTAGGGGACGCGGGAGCTGTACGGGCTGTTGACCTCCTTGGCCTCCACCGGCTGCGGATCGGGGTCGGTCACGCCCTGGTCGTCCGCGATGTCGCTGTCGTCGACCGGCTTGTCCGGCTCCTGGGCCTCCCGCATCCGGTCCGGCTTCCACAGCCCCTTGATGATCGGGTTGATGAAGTCGCCCGCCTCGCGGAGCCAGTCGTCCCGGTCCCACTTGTTCCAGGCGCCGTTCTTCCACTCGTCCAGGTCGACGCCGAGGTTCTGCAGCTTGTCGTTGAGATTGTCGGGCAGCTTGATGTCGTCCGCGCCCTGCTGGTCCGACGACGCGGACGCCTTGGCGTCGGCCGAGTCGTCCGACGATCCACACGCGGTGGCGGTGAGCGCCAGCACGGCGGCGACAGCCGCCGTGGCGAGGGCGGGCCGGCGTTTGAAAGGCATGGGCGGAACTCCCCCTGATGTTCTGAACTGCTTCACGGCCTGACTGCTCACGGCCTGTCTGGATTTGTCATGCTCCCCCCGACAGTGGGGTGATCCCCCACTATGCCGGTGCCGCCTACGACGACTTCAGGCGGGTCCCTGGTTCCCGGCGGCAAGGATCTTCGGTCAGCCCGTGATCCCCGGCCCCACCTGTCGTTGGTACGTACGGGGGACTGCCGGAGGGTGTTCAGCAGCGAGAGGACCGTGAGCCGTGGCCATGACCCAGCTCCCGCCGATGACGCCGGACCCTTCGCCGCCCGCCGGACCGGACGGCGAAGGGGCAGCCGAGGACGCTCCGGCCATCCTGCGGCGCCAGTCGCTGCGGGAGTCGGCCGCCCGCACCTACGCCCGGGCGCTGCCCATCGTCCCGGTGCGCGCCCGCGGGCTGACGATCGAGGGCGCCGACGGCCGCCGCTATCTCGACTGCCTCTCCGGAGCCGGGGCGCTGGCGCTCGGGCACAACCACCCGGTGGTGCTGGAAGCGATCCGCGCCGTGCTGGACTCGGGAGCCCCGCTCCAGATCCTGGACCTGGCCACGCCGGTCAAGGACGCCTTCACGGACGAGCTGTTCGCCACGCTGCCGCCCGAACTGGCCGCGCGCGCCCGGGTGCAGTTCTGCGGGCCCGCGGGCACTGACGCCGTCGAAGCCGCACTCAAGCTGGTCCGCACCGCCACGGGGCGGGACGGCCTGCTGGCCTTCTCCGGGGCCTACCACGGCATGACGGCCGGGGCGCTGGCCGTCTCGGGCGGCGCCCCCGCGGTGAGCGTGACCCGGCTGCCCTATCCCTACGACTACCGCTGCCCGTTCGGGGTGGGCGGTGAGCTTGGCGCGGAACTCGCGGCACGCTGGACCGAGCGGCTGCTGGACGACCCG
This sequence comes from Streptomyces sp. NPDC041200, assembly GCF_055591805.1. Classification (NCBI taxonomy): domain Bacteria; kingdom Bacillati; phylum Actinomycetota; class Actinomycetes; order Kitasatosporales; family Streptomycetaceae; genus Streptomyces; species Streptomyces sp. NPDC041200. The sequence continues at coordinate 53,948 of NZ_JBVIZF010000013.1, forward strand.
AAGGGCGGGGCGGGTGCACCGGCCGGGATGATCCTGGAACCGGTGCAGGGCGAGGGCGGGGTGATCCCCGCGCCGGACGGCTGGCTGCGCCGGATGCGGGAGATCACCGCGGCCCGCGGCATCCCGCTCATCGCGGACGAAGTCCAGACCGGCGTGGGGCGCACCGGTTCCTTCTGGGCGGTCGGGCACAGCGGCGTGGTGCCCGATGTGATGGTGCTGTCGAAGGCCATCGGCGGCAGCCTGCCGCTGGCCGTCGTGGTCTACCGGGAAGAGCTGGACGCCTGGCGGCCCGGCGCCCACGCGGGCACCTTCCGGGGCAATCAGCTGGCGATGGCGGCAGGCGCGGCCACTCTCGCCTACGTCCGCGAAAACGGTCTCGCGCAGCGGGCCGCGGTCGTCGGCGAGCGGATGCTGACGCGGCTGCGCACCCTCGCCGCGCGGTGGCCCCACATCGGGGACGTCCGGGGCCGCGGCCTCATGATCGGCCTCGAACTGGTCGATCCGGCGGAGCCGGATCCCGGCAGGGGGCACCCTGTTGCCACGGCCGACACCGCCATGACGACCAGTGCCTTCGCCGGTAGGGACGGCCGCGCTGCCGACCGTACGGACACCGGCGCTGCCGCCCGCCCCGCCGCCCCGATGCTGGCGGCCGCCGTACAGCGGGAGTGCCTGCACCGCGGCCTGATCGTCGAACTCGGCGGCCGCCATTCCGCCGTGATCCGCCTCCTTCCGCCACTGACCATCACCGACGAGCAGGCCGAAGCCGTTCTGGACCGGCTCGCCGATGCCCTGGACGCCGCGATCCGCGCCCTCGGCGACCGCGCCGCCCATGAACTCCCGCCACCTGCCCCGCCCTTCACCGGAGGCCGCCGGTGACGTGCCCCGCTGCCGTAAGACCGCACCACCACCGCACCATCGAAGGAGGCAGGCGCCACGCTCCCGGCATGAAGGCCGTGACGCGAGCGCCGCACCCACCATGCCGCACTCCCCTGGGCGAGCCCCCCTGTATCCCCAGCCGGACCCGGAGGACGGTGCCATGAGCGACCGCACGGCCCGCACCCCCGTCGCCGGGCACTCCGGAGCCGGAGGTGAAGCGCCGTCCTCCGCGCCCTCCGCGCCGCCATGGGGGGCCGCGGAGACGACGACGGGATTCCCGCCCGCGACCGCGCTGACGGAACCACAGCGCCGGGCGCCGGACGCGACGGCGGTATTGCCCCAGCCCTCAGCCCTGCCGCCCGAGTCGGCGGTGCCCCCAGCCGGGCCACCGACCGCCGAGCCCCCCACGGCGGAGCCGCTCGTGCCCCGGCCCCCCACGGCCCTGTCCATGGGGGAGACCCCCGGACTCCCGCCCGCGCTGCCCAAGGCCGCGCCGCCTCAGCCCGCGCCGCCCAAGGCCGCTCCGTCGCAGGCCATGCCAGCTCAGCCCACGCCGCTCCAAGCCGCGCCAGCTCAGCCCGCACCCTCCCCGGCCACGGCGTCCCCGACCCCGCCGCCCCCGGCCACGCCGTCCCAGCCGACGGCACTCGCACCGGCGGCAGCCCCTGCCGAGCCGTCCGTCACCGTGATGGCCCCGGTACCGCGGCAGGACCACAGTGGCCACGCCGTATCCGAGGACCCCGCGCCCCCCGCCGGGCAGGACCCGCTCGACCATCCCGATCCGCCGCTCGCCGCCGACGCCGCGGGGGTCGAGAACCTGCTGCGCTGCTGGGTACGGGAGACCGCCGCAGGGCCCCCGGACAGGGACATCCTGCGCATCCCCCTCGCCGCGAGCGGCACCTCCCTCCAGGTGCCCGTGCGCTACTGGTCGGCCACCGGCTGGCACCGCTTCGGTGAACCGGTGCTGGAACACGGCCCCTGGGACGCCCCCGCCGTCGGCGCGGTGGCCCTCGCGGCGCTGCTCACCCGGGAGGCGGCGTACGCGGCCCGGCAGGAGGAGACCGACGCGGAGGCCTCCGAACTCATCGGCCGGGTCGCGGACTCCGTACGACGCACCGGCCAATTCCTCGCCCACCGCCGGGCCGTGCCCGCCGACCCCGACGCCGGGACCCCCTTCCTCAGCGCGGAACAGTCCCTCCTCCTCGGACACCCCCTTCATCCCACGCCGAAGAGCCGTGAAGGTCTCTCCGACGCCGCGTCACCTGTGTGCTCTCCCGAGGCGCGTGGCTCCTTTCCCCTGCACTGGCTCGCCGTCGACCGGTCCGTGCTCGCCTGCGAGTCGGCCTGGACCGAACGCGGCAGAACCGTGCCGGCCGAACGTCTGGCCCTCTCCCTCGCGGGCAGCGGTCTGCAACTGCCCTCCGGATCCGTGCCCTTGCCCCTGCACCCGTGGCAGGCCCACGAGATCCGGCACCGCCCGGCCGCCGCCGCGCTGTTCGACGCGGGCCTGCTGCACGACCTCGGCCCGGCCGGCGGACGCTGGTACCCCACCTCCTCGGTCCGCACCGTCTACCGGCCCGGCGCGGCAGCGATGCTCAAACTCTCCCTCGGGCTGCGGATCACCAACTCCCGCCGCGAGAACCTCCGCAAGGAGCTTCACCGCGGCGTCGAGGTGCACCGGCTGCTGCGCAGCGGGCTCGCCGAGCAGTGGCGGGCCGCCTTCCCCGGATTCCCCGGCTTCGACATCGTCCGTGACCCGGCCTGGCTCGCGGTGGACGGGCCGGACGGTGACCCCTTGGCCGGGCTCGACGTCGTCATCCGGCACAACCCGTTCGGCCCGGGCGACGACGCCGTCTGTGTCGCAGGGCTCCTCTCGCTCCGCCCCTGGCCGGGGCAGCCCGCCATGCGCTCACGCCTGGCCCGTCTCGTCGCTCGGCTCGCCGCCCGCACCGGTCGCTCCCCGGCGGCCGTCAGCGCCGAGTGGTTCCTGCGCTATCTGCACACGGTCGTACGCCCCGTGCTCTGGCTGGACGGAGAGGCGGGCATCGCCCTGGAGGCACACCAGCAGAACACCCTGGTGCTGCTGGACCCGGACGGCTGGCCGGTCGGGGGCCGCTACCGGGACAACCAGGGCTACTACTTCCGCGAGTCCCGGTATGACGAGCTCCAGCGGCGGCTGCCCGGCATCGGCGGGGTCAGCGACACCTTCGTATCCGACGAGGTCACCGATGAGCGCTTCGCCTACTACCTCGGCGTCAACAACGTCCTCGGCGTGATCGGAGCGTTCGGGTCGCAGCGGCTCGCCGACGAGCGCGTGCTGCTGGCCGCGTTCCGCCGCTTCCTCGCCGACGCCGCGTCCGGCCCCGGCAAGCTCCGCTCGCGGTTGCCCGCCCGCCTCCTGGAGGCGCCCACCCTGCGCTGCAAGGCCAATCTGTTCACCCGTCTGCGCGGCTTGGACGAACTCGTGGGGCCGGTCGACACCCAGTCCGTCTACGTCACCATCGCCAACCCCCTTGTCACGTCCGCCGCTTCCACGGCATGACCTCCGTCCACCCCGCCGGTCACGCCCCTCACGGCGCGTCCGAGATCCATGAGAGGAGAGCGTCCCCGTGCCGCACTCCGACTCCAGCACCGACGACACCCTCGACATGCGGACGCGCCAGGAAGACGAGACCGCCCGAATTCCCGAGAGCCAGCTGACCGGCCCGGAGTTCGGCAGTCGCCCCGACCTGCTCGACCGCATCGCCGAATGGGGCCCCACGAGCACCCCGGCGGGCACCTTCCAGCTGGTCCCGGTCCGCGTCGGGCGCGATCTGCGGCTCATCGCCCGATGGATGAACGACCCGGCCGTGGCCGCCTTCTGGGAACTCGGCGGCCCCGACGACATCACGGCGAGCCATCTGGGCGGCCAGCTCGACGGTGACGGCCGCAGCGTGCCCTGCCTGGGAGTGCTGGACGGTGTCCCGATGAGCTACTGGGAGGTGTACCGCGCCGATCTCGACCCGCTCGCCCGGCACTACCCGGCCCGGCCGCACGACACCGGCGTCCACCTGCTCATCGGCCGGGTCGGCGACCGTGGCCAGGGCCTGGGCACGACCCTGCTCCGCGCGGCGGCCGACCTCGTACTCGAACACCGCCCGTCCTGCGCGCGGGTCGTGGCGGAACCCGATCTGCGCAACGCCCCCTCCGTCGCGGCTTTCCTCGGCGCCGGTTTCCGCTTCTCCGCCGAGGTGGACCTCCCCGGGAAACGCGCGGCACTGATGCTGCGCGACCGCGCCCTGCGCCACCTGCTGTGAGCCATCGTGACCCCCTGTGTTCCGCGACGGCCTCCGAGCGCCGCCTTTTCCTGTGATACACCGCTCGGCCCGTCCAGGTTCCGCCCATACCACGCGTTCCCTCCGCGGAGGGTGATGAGACCGTGGACGGGAGTGATGTCGGTGTCGCCGCGTAGGCTGACAGCCCTATGACTGACACGTCCTCGCCTCCGCTCGCAGACCTGCTGCACTCCGCCGTCAACGCCGTCGGCGGTACAGAACGCCCTGGCCAGACAGCGATGGCCGAAGCCGTGGCCGAGGCGATCGACGACAATTCCCATCTGCTGGTCCAGGCCGGTACCGGCACCGGAAAGTCGCTCGGCTATCTGGTGCCCGCCCTCGCCCACGGCGAGCGCGTCGTCATTGCCACGGCGACCCTCGCCCTGCAGCGCCAGCTCGTCGAGCGCGATCTGCCGCGTACCGTCGACGCCCTGCATCCGCTGCTGCGCCGTCGCCCCGAGTTCGCCATGCTCAAAGGGCGGTCCAACTACCTGTGCCTGCACCGCCTCCACGAAGGGGTACCGCAGGACGACGCCGACGAGGGCGGGCTGTTCGACCCCTTCGAGGCGGCCGCGCCCACCAGCAAGCTGGGCAAGGACCTGCTGCGGCTGCGTGACTGGTCCGACGATACGGAGACGGGCGACCGCGACGACCTGACCCCCGGCGTCTCCGACCGCGCCTGGTCCCAGGTGTCGGTCACCTCCCGCGAATGCCTCGGCGCGTCCAAGTGCGCCTACGGTGCCGAGTGCTTCGCCGAGGCCGCCCGCGAGCGCGCCAAGCTCGCCGATGTCGTCGTCACCAACCACGCGCTGCTCGCCATCGACGCCATCGAGGGCGCCCCGGTGTTGCCCAGCCACGAGGTGCTGATCGTCGACGAGGCGCATGAGCTGGTCTCCCGCGTCACCGGCGTCGCCAGCGGTGAGCTGACCCCCGGCCAGGTCAACCGCGCCGTGCGGCGCGCCGCCAAGCTGGTCAACGAGAAGGCGGCCGACGCGCTCCAGACCGCCTCGGAGACCTTCGAGCGGATCATGGAGCTGGCGCTGCCCGGCCGCCTCGAGACCATCCCCGAGGACCTGAGCTATGCCCTGATGGCGTTGCGTGACGCGGCCCGTACGGTGATCTCCGCGCTCGGCGCCACCCGTGATGCCTCGGTGCAGGACGAGGATGCCGTCCGCAAGCAGGCCCTGGGCGCGGTGGAGAACATCCACCAGGTGGCGGAGCGGATCGTGGAGGCCTCCGAGTTCGACGTGATCTGGTACGAGCGGCACGACCGCTTCGGTGCCTCGCTGCGCGTCGCCCCGCTGTCCGTGTCCGGTCTGCTGCGCGAGAAGCTGTTCGAGGACCGCTCGGTGATCCTCACCTCCGCCACCCTCAAGATCGGCGGGGACTTCAACGGGGTGGCCGCGTCGCTCGGCCTCGCTCCCGAGAGCCCGCAGGACCCCGAGGGCGGCGAGGACGCCGCTCCGCGCTGGCAGTCCCTCGACGTCGGCTCGCCCTTCGACTACGCGAAGCAGGGGATCCTCTACGTCGCCAAGCATCTCGCCCAGCCCGGCCGCGAGGGCAGCCGCGGCGACATGCTGGATGAGCTGACGGAGCTGGTGGAGGCCGCGGGCGGGCGCACGCTCGGGCTGTTCTCGTCCATGCGCGCCGCCCAGGCCGCCGCGGAAGACCTGCGAGGACGGCTCGACGTGCCCATCCTCCTCCAAGGCGAGGAGACCCTCGGCGAGCTGATTCGGGCCTTCGCCGCCGACGCCAGGACCTGCCTGTTCGGCACGCTGTCGCTGTGGCAGGGCGTGGATGTGCCGGGCCCGAGCTGTCAGTTGGTGGTCATGGACAGGGTGCCCTTTCCGCGCCCCGACGACCCGCTGATGAGCGCGCGGCAGAAGGCCGTGGAGGAGGCCGGTGGCAACGGCTTCATGGCGGTCGCGGCCACGCACGCCGCCCTCCTGATGGCGCAGGGCGCGGGGCGGCTCGTGCGAGCCTCCGGGGACCGCGGCATCGTCGCCGTTCTGGATCCCCGGGTCGAGCGGGCGCGCTACGGCTCGTTCCTGCGCAAGACCATGCCGGACTTCTGGTACACGACCGACCGCAACCAGGTGCGCCGCTCCCTGGCCGCGATCGACGCGGCGGCCAAGGCCGAGGGGGCGTAGCGCGCGAGGGCGGGCATTGGGCGGGGGCGGACATACAGCAGGGCCCCGGAACCGGCGCAGTGGTTCCGGGGCCCGGTCGTTGGGCACGCAGGAGGCGTGCCTCGGTCCGTCGGCTCAGACGCGTCGCAGCACCGCGACGACCTTGCCCAGAATGGTCGCCTCATCACCGGGGATCGGCTGGTACGCGGCGTTGTGCGGGAGCAGCCAGACATGGCCGTCCTCGCGCTTGAAGCGCTTCACCGTCGCCTCCCCGTCGAGCATCGCGGCGACGATGTCTCCGTTCTCGGCGACGGGCTGGCGGCGCACCGTGACCCAGTCCCCGTCGCAGATGGCGGCCTCGATCATGGAGTCGCCGACCACCTTCAGGACGAACAGCTCGCCGTCCCCGACCAGCTGGCGGGGGAGCGGGAAGACGTCTTCGACCGACTCCTCGGCGAGGATCGGCCCGCCTGCCGCGATCCGGCCCACCAGCGGGACGTAGGAGGCGGCGGGCTTGCCGGTGGTGTCCGTCGGCTGGGTGCTGGGCTGGTCCGAACCGCGGACCTCGTACGCCCGGGGCCGGTGGGGGTCACGCCGCAGGAAGCCCTTGCGCTCCAGGGCCATCAGCTGGTGGGCGACGGACGAGGTGCTGGAGAGGCCCACCGCCTGGCCGATCTCCCGCATGGACGGAGGGTAGCCGCGTCGCTGCACAGAGTCGCGGATGACTTCGATGACGCGACGCTGCCGGTCGGTCAGCCCTGAGCTGTCCGCCCGGATTCCTGGAGGTCGCCCGGGTAGTGATCGGGTCGCCTTCTGTTCCTCCGGGTTCGTGTTCGCGTCGTTGATCGCGTGCGTTTGATTCATCGCGTGCGTCTGTTCGAGTCGGCTCTGGGAGCGCTCCTGGGCGGTAACAGTGGCGCTCTCTGCGGTGGTGGTCACGACGGCCCCTCTCGAGATGTTCTCCCTAGTTGGACAACGGTAGTTGCTTTCGAAAGGTTGCGCCAAACACACGTTCGAGTGAAATATCCTAGATGAGCTGACGTGATCACAGGCTTGGGTGTATGAGGTGGTCCCGGTGCGGGGTGGCGAGTGCGTTTCTGCCCGGTCCGGCGGCGGGGCTCAGTCTTGCACCCCGGGTCCTGGGGAGCCGTGACCCGTGGGGTTCGCGTAGTCTCGTGCCTGCTCCCGAGCCATGACACGCCATCCGGTGCGGTTGGGTGCCAGACACCAGATCTAGTGGTTTGATGGATGTCAGCCACCCACAGCTTGTGGTCCCTGGTGATTCGTTGCCGAGATCTTCGCCTATGCTTGTGGTCGCTTCGACGGGCCTGCACGGCCGGTCGGGGCTTATCAGTCATGCGCCGTTCTTGAGGGTGAGGGAGGGTACGGAGCCATGCACTGCCCCTTCTGCAGGCACCCCGACAGCCGCGTCGTCGACAGTCGGACCACGGATGACGGCTGCTCGATCCGCAGGCGCCGCCAGTGCCCCGACTGTTCGCGTCGCTTCACGACCGTGGAGACCGCGTCACTGATGGTGATCAAGCGGAGCGGGGTCACCGAGCCCTTCAGCCGCGACAAGGTCATCTCCGGGGTCCGCAAGGCGTGCCAGGGTCGTCCCGTCACCGAGGACGCCCTCGCCAAGCTCGGTCAGCGCGTGGAGGAGGCCGTACGGGCCACCGGAAGCGCTGAGCTGTCCACCCATGACGTGGGGCTCGCCATACTCGGTCCGCTCCAGGAGCTGGACCTCGTCGCCTACCTCCGCTTCGCGTCCGTCTACCGCGCCTTCGACTCGCTCGAGGATTTCGAGGCCGCGGTCGCGGAGCTGCGTGACCAGCAACGGCCTCCCGCGCGCGACCGCGGGCCCGGCGCCGACGGGGCCGAGGAGGCCCCCGCGCCCGTCACCGCCGCCGACTGACCGGCGGCCGAAGACCTGCCCGGGGCGCATCGCGCATCCGGGTGAAAGACAAGAGACACCGTGCCCGGGAAGAAATGGGCACATCAGGGCGTTTTCGCCCGTACAGGGAGGCGGAATGACAGAGACGGCGAGCGGCCCCGCACGAGGCTCCCGCTCCAAGGGAAGCAAGAACAAGGGTCTGCGTATCGAGCGCGTCCACACCACCCCCGGCGTGCACCCGTACGACGAGGTGGTCTGGGAGCGTCGTGACGTCGTCATGACCAACTGGCGTGACGGGTCGGTCAACTTCGAGCAGCGCGGCGTGGAGTTCCCCGACTCCTGGTCGGTCAACGCGGTCAACATCGTCACGAGCAAGTACTTCCGCGGCGCGGTCGGCTCCCCGGAGCGCGAGGCGAGCCTGAGGCAGCTCATCGACCGAGTGGTGGGCACCTACCGCAAGTCCGGCGAGGCCAACGGCTACTTCGCCTCCCCCGCGGACGCCGAGATCTTCGACCACGAGCTGACGTACGCGCTGCTCCACCAGGTCTTCAGCTTCAACTCGCCCGTGTGGTTCAACGTCGGCACCAAGCAGCCGCAGCAGGTCAGCGCCTGCTTCATCCTCTCCGTGGACGACTCCATGGAGTCGATCCTGGACTGGTACAAGGAAGAGGGGATGATCTTCAAGGGCGGCTCCGGCGCCGGCCTGAACCTCTCCCGCATCCGCTCCTCCAAGGAGCTGCTCTCCTCCGGCGGCAACGCCTCCGGGCCCGTCTCCTTCATGCGCGGCGCCGATGCCTCCGCCGGAACGATCAAGTCGGGCGGTGCGACCCGCCGGGCCGCCAAGATGGTCGTGCTCGACGTCGACCACCCGGACGTCGAGGCGTTCATCGAGACCAAGGTCAAGGAAGAGGAGAAGGTCCGCGCCCTGCGCGACGCGGGCTTCGACATGGACCTGGGCGGCGACGACATCACGTCCGTCCAGTACCAGAACGCCAACAACTCGGTCCGGGTGAACGACACGTTCATGAAGGCCGTGGAGTCCGGCTCGCAATTCGGTCTGCGCAGCCGCCTGAGCGGTGAGCCCATCGAAGAGGTCGACGCCAAGTCCCTCTTCCGGAAGATGGCCGAGGCGGCCTGGGCCTGCGCCGACCCGGGCATCCAGTACGACGACACGATCAACCACTGGCACACCTCGCCGGAGTCGGGCCGGATCACCGCCTCCAACCCGTGCAGCGAGTACATGCACCTGGACAACTCCTCGTGCAACCTGGCCTCGCTCAACCTCATGAAGTTCCTGGAGGACGACGGCTCCGGCAACCAGCGCTTCGATGCCGAGCGCTTCGCCAAGGTCGTCGAGCTGGTCATCACCGCGATGGACATCTCCATCTGCTTCGCGGACTTCCCGACCGAGAAGATCGGTGAGACGACCCGCGCCTTCCGCCAGCTGGGCATCGGCTACGCCAACCTCGGCGCCCTGCTGATGGCCACCGGTCACGCCTACGACAGCGACGGCGGCCGGGGCCTGGCCGGAGCCATCACCTCCCTGATGACCGGCACCTCGTACAAGCGCTCCGCCGAGCTGGCGGCCGTCGTCGGCCCGTACGACGGCTACGCCCGCAACGCGGACGCCCACAACCGCGTCATGAAGCAGCACTCGGACGCCAACGCCATCGCCAAGCGCGTGGACGACCTGGACACCCCGGTCTGGGCGGCGGCCACCGAGGCATGGCAGGACGTGCTGCGCCTCGGTGAGAAGAGCGGCTTCCGCAACGCCCAGGCCTCGGTGCTCGCCCCCACCGGCACCATCGGCCTGATGATGGACTGCGACACCACGGGCGTCGAGCCGGACCTGGCCCTGGTGAAGTTCAAGAAGCTGGTCGGCGGCGGCTCGATGCAGATCGTGAACAACACGGTCCCCAAGGCGCTCAAGCGGCTCGGCTACCAGCCGGAGCAGGTCGAGGCGATCGTCGCCCACATCGCCGACCACGGCAATGTGATCGACGCGCCGGGGCTGAAGCCCGAGCACTACGAGGTCTTCGACTGCGCGATGGGCGAGCGCTCCATCTCGCCGATGGGCCATGTGCGGATGATGGCCGCTGCCCAGCCGTTCCTGTCCGGTGCGATCTCCAAGACGGTCAACATGTCGGAGACGGCCACCGTCGAGGAGATCGAGGAGATCTACTTCGAGGGCTGGAAGCTGGGCCTCAAGGCGCTGGCGATCTACCGCGACAACTGCAAGGTCGGCCAGCCGCTCTCCGCCAAGAAGAAGGAGGAGAAGGCGGCTGAGCAGGCCGAGCCGGAGGTCGAGAAGGTCGTCGAGTACCGCCCGGTCCGCAAGCGCCTGCCCAAGGGCCGTCCCGGCATCACCACCTCCTTCACGGTCGGCGGCGCCGAGGGCTACATGACGGCGAACTCCTACCCGGACGACGGGCTCGGCGAGGTCTTCCTGAAGATGTCCAAGCAGGGCTCGACCCTCGCGGGCATGATGGACGCCTTCTCCATCGCCGTCTCGGTCGGCCTCCAGTACGGGGTGCCCCTGGAGACGTACGTCTCGAAGTTCACCAACATGCGCTTCGAGCCGGCCGGAATGACGGACGACCCGGACGTGCGGATGGCCCAGTCGATCGTCGACTACATCTTCCGTCGGCTGGCGCTGGACTTCCTGCCCTTCGAGACCCGGTCGGCGCTCGGCATCCACTCCGCGGAGGAGCGCCAGCGTCACCTGGAGACGGGTTCGTACGAGGCCTCCGAGGACGACGTCGATGTCGAGGGCCTGGCCCAGTCGGCGCCGCGTCGCGTGGAGGCCCCGAAGGCCACCACGGCCGTGTCCCAGTCCGAGACGTCCGCCCCGAAGGAGGCCCACAGCTCGACCGAGCTGGTCGAGATCCAGCTGGGCATGAACGCGGACGCACCGCTGTGCTTCTCCTGCGGCACCAAGATGCGCCGCGCGGGCAGCTGCTACCTGTGCGAGGGCTGCGGCTCTACGAGCGGCTGCAGCTGATCGTCCGCCCTGGCGGGTGACCTCTGATGCGGGGCGTGGCCTTCGGGCCGCGCCCCGCACGCGTGGGCGGGGGCGGTCAGAAGTCGAGGGGGGACTGTAGCGGTTCCCGTGTCTCCTGTCACTCGACTTCTCACACGCACCATGAAATTCGGCAACGCCCCGACTGGCGGTGGCTCGTGCGCCACGCTCTGTGCAGCGGAGTCGAACGTCGTGCGCAGCACGGCCCATGTGACCGAGGAGGTCTTGCTGTGACTGTCGCCGCCATCGGCAACACGGGTAATGCCGCACAGCTTTTCCGGGGCACCAACCACAGTCCGTCGTACTTCATGCTGAATCGCGCGGGGGTAGCGGGCGGCGGACAGGACATCGTGGATTTCTGCATCCCCTGTAATCCCTACTTCCCCACCCCCGGCATGTTCGACGAGCTGTCGGCCATGCTGCGCGACATTCTCACCTATTACCCCAGCTCCGCCGATACGATCACAGCCGAACTGGCGCATCTGCTCGATCTCCAGCCACAGACCATGGCCATGGGCAACGGCTCGACGGAACTCATCACCTGGATCGACCATTTGCTGGTCAAGGACAGCCTGGCCGTGCCCATTCCCACCTTCGGCCGGTGGACGGACCAGCCGGACGAAACCGGCAAGCGCGTGGACATGTTCCGGCTGCCGGAACGGCACGGCTTCGCCCTCGATCCCGATGCCTTCGTGTCGTTCATTCGGCAGCGGGGGTCACGCACCGCCGTCATCTGCAATCCCAACAATCCCGACGGCGGCCTCCTCTCCCGTGACGCCGTCATATCGTTCATGGACTCTCTCGCGGACCTCGATCTGGTCGTCATCGACGAGTCCTTCCTGGAGTTCGTCGACCCTGAATCCGGTCCGTGGCCGAGCGTCGTCGACGAGGCCGTGGTGCGTCCGAATGTCGTCGTCCTGCGCAGCCTGGGAAAGAACTTCGGCCTGCACGGCGTGCGCTTCGGCTACCTGGTGGCGAACCCCTCGCTCGCCCGGAAGGTCCGCTCCAGGCTGCCGAAGTGGAACCTCAATTCCTTCGCCGAGATCATCGTCTTCATGCTCAAGGACCACCAGCAGGATTACGAGATGAGTCTGCGGATGCTCGCCCGCGACCGGCAGGAAATGATGTCGCAGCTGGGATGTCTGCCGGGAATGACCGTCTTCCCCTCGCAGGGCAACTTCGTGTTCGTCAAACTGCCGGAGGGGGCGGACGGCGTCCAGGTTCGGGACCGGCTGCTGTCCGAGCACGGCGTGCTGGTGCGCGAGTGCGGCAACAAGCTCGGCAGCAGCAGCCAGTTCATGCGGCTGGTGGTGCGATCGGAACCCGATGTGCAACGGCTGTTGTCCGGGCTCAGCAGCGTCCTGTACGGAAGCGCCTGGTACGCGCCACTGCCCGGAGGGCAGCAGCTGCAGACGGCGTACGCGCCGACTCCGGGTATGCGGCTGTCGGGCCCCGGCAGCGGCATGCAGGGCGCCGGGGCGGGGCTTCCGGGGCCGGGGACGGGGCGCAGGCGGCGCTGACCGGGGCCCTGCGGGAGAGGCTGGTGTGCTCTCCGTCGCGGCGCCCTGTGTCCACCTCCAAGGCGCGGGGTGGACCGATTCCTGTGTGATGCGGGCCACCGCCGGGGCCGTAGGATGGCGCGGTGCTGGTCAAGTGGATTCGCTGCACCGTGGTGGACCGCCCGGGGTTCGAGCGGGGACAGCGGAAGTGGGCGGGGATGCCCGGTGAGCCGGGATTCCGGGGGCAGGGCGGTGGTTGGAGTCGGGGAAGGCCGAACGTGGCGCACATCTTCACGTTCTGGGAGAGCCGGGCGTTCTACGACTCCTTCATGGCGCGGTCGCACAATCGGTTGGCGGCCGCGCAGACGGGCACGTACCGGAACATGCAAGTCCGGCTTTTTGAGCATCGCTTCGATGTGAAGGTCGGCTTCCAGCCCCGGTTCACCGACGCCGACGTGCTGCGGGTCGCGCACTGCCGTGTGCACGCGGACCGGGTGGAGCACTTCACGCTGGTGCAGGAGAAGGTGTGGAATCCGGCGATGGCCGGGTCGCCCGGCATGCTGCGCGGAGTTTTCGGCGAGGCACCGGGAAACGAGTTCCTCGTGCTGTCGATGTGGGACTCGGCCGCCGAACACGGCAAGTACCGGGTGGAGCGGGTGGAGCGGCTGGGGCTGCGCGCCCAGACGGAGGCGGACGTGGCCGCGATAGCCGGGGACGTGGTGGGCGTCGAGTCCGCCTGGACGGTCTGACGGCGCGACCGCGCCCGGCGCGGCTTTCCGGAGGCAGGTACCCGATCGTCACCCGGCCGGGAGATATGCCCCGGCCCGGACGGCGGCGGCGACGGCTGCCGCCGACTGGTCGGCGAGCGGTCCATCGATGGGTTCACGGGTGATCAGCGCCCGGAAGAACAGCGGAGCTGACACCGCCCGCACGACCGCCGCGGCGTCGGTACCGGCGGGTGCCTCGCCCCGGTCGACCGCCCGGGCCACCACGGATTCACACCGGGCGAACCGCTCGGCATAGAAGTCACGGAGCGCCTCCGCCGCGCGCCGGGAATGGAACGCGGCGGCGACGAAGGCGGTCGGCGCGGCCGCGGCAGGCGCGTCGCCGAAGGTCTCGGTCACCTCGCGGGCCAGGGCCCGCAGATCGCCGTCGAGACTGCCGGTGTCGGGGGGCGTCCAGGAATCCTCCCCGGCGAGCTGGAGCGCGTCGGCCACCAGCCCCTCGACGCCGCCCCAGCGCCGGTAGACCGTCGTCTTGTGGACGCCGGAGCGTTCGGCGACGTACTCGACTGTCAGGCCCGGGTAACCGTGCTCGGCGAGGCCGGTGAGCACGGCGTCGCGGACCGCGTCGCGGGTGCGCGCGGTGCGCCCGCCGGGGCGGACGGTGCCCGGGGTGTGGGCTGCACTCTCCGGCAATTGCAACTCCTGTCGCCTTAGCGGGTTTCCTGCTGTCATTCCGAGGGTAATGCGACTGTGGTTGTGTTTACAGGCTGGATCGGGCTGTCGAGGGCGGCGGAACGGGGGAGCGAGGCGCTCGTCGCACGCCCGATCTAGGGTGGGCGGCATGGCACGACCCCGGCGCATCATCCTCATACGGCACGGAGAATCAGAGGGGAATGCCGATGACTCGGTGTACGAACGCGTGCCCGACCATGCCCTGAAGCTGACCGAGACCGGGCGGCGGCAGGCACAGGAGGCGGGCGTCCGGCTGCGTGCCACCTTCGAGGAGGAGCGCGTATCGGTCTATGTGTCGCCGTACCGGCGGACCCATCAGACCCTCGAACTGCTCGGCCTCGACCCGTCCCGCACCCGGGTCCGGGAGGAGCCGCGGCTGCGCGAGCAGGACTGGGGAAACTGGCAGGACCGCGAGGACGTACGGAAGCAGAAGGCGTACCGCGACGCCTACGGGCACTTCTTCTACCGCTTCGCGCAGGGCGAGTCCGGGGCGGACGTCTATGACCGGGTGGACGCGTTCCTGGAGAGCCTGTGGCGCAGCTTCGAGGACCCGGCGCATCCGCCGAACGTCCTGCTGGTCACCCATGGGCTGACCATGAGGCTGTTCTGCATGCGCTGGCTGCACTGGAGCGTCGCCGAATTCGAGTCACTGTCCAACCCGGACAACGCCGAGACGCGGATGCTGCTGCTGGGCTCCGACGGCCGCTACCACCTCGACCGCCCCTTCGAGCGCTGGTGTACTCCCGAGCCCTACGGGCTCACCGGTTAGAGTGCGCAGCGATGACCGCTGACCGTTGCCACCGGGCTCTGGCGAGCCTGCGCGGGCTGTCCGTGGGCGATGCCCTCGGCTCCCAGTTCTTCGTCCCCGCCAACTATCCCTTCCTCAAGCGCCGCGAACTGCCGCCCGCCCCCTGGCAGTGGACCGACGACACCGAGATGGGCTGCTCCGTGCTGGCCGTCCTGGCCGGGTACGGCCGGATCGACCAGGACGCTCTCGCCCGGTCGTTCGCCGTGCGCCATGACTTCGACCGGGGGTACGGCCCCGCCGTGAACCGGATGCTCCGGCTGGTCAGGGAGGGCGGCGACTGGCGCGATCTGGCCGCCGGACTGTTCCAGGGCCAGGGCTCATGGGGTAACGGCGCCGCCATGCGGATCGCTCCGCTGGGCGCCTGGTACGCGGGCGACGTGGAGCAGGCGACGCATCAGGCGGAGATCTCCGCGTACACCACGCACCAGCACCGGGAGGCCGTGGCGGGGGCGATGGCGGTGGCCGCCGCGGCAGCCGTCGTGGCCGATCCGGCGGGCCACGGCGGGCCGGAGGCCCTGCTGGACCGGGTGGTCGAGGCCGTCCCGCGCAGCGCCGTACAGGCGGGGCTGCGGCGCGCCCGCGACATGCTGGACTACGCGGACGCCGGTACCGTCGCCGCGGTGCTGGGGTGCGGCCGCCGCACCAGCGCCCACGACACCGTGCCCTTCGCGCTGTGGGCCGCGGCCCGGCACCTGGACTCCTTCCAGGACGCGTTCTGGACCACCGCGCAGGCCGGTGGGGACGTGGACACCACCTGTGCGATCGCCGGCGGGGTGGTCGCGTCCGGTTCCCGTGGCGCACCGCCTCGCGCATGGCAGGAGCACACGGAGCCGCTCCCGGCCTGGGTCCCGTCCGCGGACTGACGAACGGCACCTGCGTCGTCCCAGCTCACGACCGTGTTCGCCGCGACGCCGAACTGCCCACGTGCCGTGCCGGGTTGGCCACGGAGGGCCGTCGGAGCCGTCCGTGGCAGGGCCCGTTCCGGCGGCCCGGGGGCGTAGCGCCTGATCCGGGTTACACGGCGCCCGGGTGAGCGGCGTAATGTTGTCCTCGCCATGGCCTACCAACCGCCCACCCACAGTGTCGAGCGCTCGCTCCGCGCCACGACAGGAGCCAAGATCGTCGTCGGTGTCGACGAGGTCGGGCGAGGGGCTTGGGCAGGCCCGGTGACGGTCTGCGCGGCGGTTACCGGTCTGCGGCGCCCGCCGACCGGGCTCACGGACTCCAAGCTGCTGAGCCCCAAGAGGCGCACGGAGCTGGCGCACGCATTGGAGTCGTGGGTCACCGCGCACGCCCTGGGTCACTCCTCACCCGAGGAGATCGACGATCTGGGGATGACGGCCGCCCTCCGGCTCGCCGCGACCCGGGCTCTCGACGGGCTGCCCGTCCGTCCGGACGCGGTGATCCTCGATGGCAAGCACGACTACCTCGGCGCTCCGTGGAGGGTCCGCACGGTCATCAAGGGCGATCAGTCCTGTGTGGCCGTCGCTGCCGCCTCCGTGATCGCCAAGGTGCGGCGGGACGCGTTGATGGCCGAACTGGGAGACGCGCACGCGGACTTCCGGTTCGGGGACAACGCCGGATATCCGTCACCCGTGCACCGCGCCGCCCTGCGGGAACAGGGGCCCACGCCCCACCACCGGCTGTCCTGGGCCTACCTGGACGGGCTGCCCCGCTGGCGGCATCTCAAGCGTGTGCGCACGACACCTGGACCGGTCGAGCTGGAGGTCGGCGGCCAACTCGGCTTCGACTTCTGAGCAGACTGGCCGGTCCAAACCGCCACCCGCTGGTGCGACTCGCACCGACGTTTGATAGACATCAGCCCATGCCTCTCATCCCCGAGGAGCCTCAGATTCACGAGAGTGTCCCGGGTCCTCGCGCGACACCGGCCGCAGGCCGCACCGCGCCGACCCCTCGTCCTGTCCCTGGTCCCGGCCCCCGGCCCGCCCCGCGGCGACCCGGTAGCCCCGGCCCGAACCGTGGTCCCGCCGGGGCCTCGTCGGCACCGTCGCAGCGCACCACGAGCGACGCGGCGAAGCCCGCGCCGACCGCACCGGCGGCCTCGGCCGCCAAGACCGCTCCCGCCTCGACGGCCGCGCCCCAGATCCAGCTGATCCCCGCCCCGGTGGACGGCGCCCTGGACGCGGCGGACGAGGCGGTCGACCTGCTGTTGGACTCCGGCCGGGCGCCAGGCGACATCCTGGTGCTGACCACCGGGGGCCAGCATCCGTGGGCGGCACACGAGTTGTCCTTCGGCGAGGCGTCCTACTGGGCGCAGCACGACGCCGGTGACGACGTCTTCTACGCCGCTGCGGAGGCCGACCGCGCCAAGGGCCGTTCGGTCGTGGTCGTCGCCGTCAACGGCGGGTCGGACGATGCCGTGGCCGGGGCGCTGCCCCAGGCGATGAGCCGTGCCTCGGCGCTGCTGATCGTCTGCGGTGACCCGCAGCGCATCAACACCCTCATGACCGCGGGCGTCTGATTCCGCACTTCCCGTACGCCCGGTGCCCGGCAGCCCCTGACGCGCGTCAAGGAGCTGTCCGGCGTCCGGACGGCCGGCGGTCACACGGCCGCTGAGCGGCGCAGCACCTCGTGTGCCCTGCCCAGGGGCCGCGGCAGGGGCGCCGCGTCGCCCTCGGGCGCGGGAGCGATCTCCAGCGCGGTCCGGAGCGAAGCGGAGTGCGGCCGACGGCCGCCCCGCCCCTCTCCCAAGACCTGCCAGCCCTCCCGGGTCAGCGTGATGTACGCACCACAGCGCAGCCCGTGCAGGGTGCAGGCATCCCGCAGCCCCCACATCCAGGCACCGTCCTCCTCCGTCCACCGGCTCTCACCCTCGCGGCAGTAGAGCAGCACGGCGGTGCGGACCGGCGAGCGGCGCCGCAGATCGTGCGGGATCACCCGGCGCAACCGCGCCAGGAGCGCGTTGCGGAACTCCCATCCGTCGGGGGCGGCGGAGCCGTGCTGGCTGAACGAGGCGCTTGCCGTGAGGCGTTCCTCCGGGTCGAGGACCGCGACGACGGCCGTCGAGGGAGTCGGCAGATGGCGGCTGTGCAGCCCGAGAACGACCTCACGCGGATTGCGCAGCAGCGGAATGCCCGCGGCGGCCCATTCGGCGGGTTCGAGCATCCGGCCCAGCCGGACAGCGGGGTCGGCGGACGGTGGCGGAGCGAAGCCGAAGGTCACAGTCCTCCCTTCGTCTGCGCGCCCATGGTCCGTGCGAGGGTCGGGCGCGGGCGCACACCACGACACGGCCCCGTCAGGACCATGAGAGGACCGGCGCGGGGAGCTTCTGACAATTCTTGCGGGAAGCGCTCGCGTGCGGCAATGAGCAGGTGCCACACCCGGCCGGTTTGAGGCGATGTGCCTCCAATATTCCTCACTCTCGCCCGGCCACGGCCGTGTTCACCCCTGCACGGCGAGGACCAGCGGAAACACCGCGGCCGCGCCGGCCCGGCGGAGCAGCCGGGCCGCGACGGCCAGCGTCCAGCCGGTGTCTGCCAGGTCATCGACGAGCAGGACCGGGCCACCGGCCTCGGCGAGGGACTCCGCCAGTACGGGCGGCACGGTCAGGGCTCCGTGCAGAGCCCGCAACCGCTGCGCGCTGTTGGTGCGCGGTACGCGGGTGTCCGCCTCGGCGCCGTTATAGGAGACGGTGCCCAGCAGGGGCATCCGGCCGACGGCGGCGATCCGCTCGGCGAGACTCTGGATGAGCTGGGGCCGGGTGTGCGAGGCGACCGCGACCACACCCACCGGACGGGCCGGTGCGTCCGGGGCGCCCGATGCCCATCCGCCGGGGCCCTTGGCCCAGTCCGCGAGGACGGTCACCACCGCACTCGCCACATCGTCGGGAACCGGGGTGTCCGCGGCCTGCGGTGCGAGCAGCGGACGCAGCCGGTTTCCCCAGCCGATGTCGGAGAGGCGGCCGAGTGCCCGGCCGGTCGCGGCCTGCTCGCCCGCCGGAATGCGCCCCTTGAGATCGACGCCGACCGCGGGCAGACCGGTCGGCCACATGCGGCGCGGCTCCACCTCCACACCGGGCCGACCCAGCTCACCGCGCGCCGCGTCGAGGGAGGCGTCGGACACCTCGGTGGTGAACCTGGCCCCCGCGCAGTTGTCACAGCGACCGCAGGGCGCCGCCTTCTCGTCGTCCAGCTGCTGCCGCAGGAACTCCATCCGGCACGCGGCCGTCGAGGCGTAGTCGCGCATCGCCTGCTGCTCCGCCTCGCGCTGGCGCGCCACCCACGCATACCGCTCGGCGTCGTAGGTCCAGGGCCGGCCGGTGGCCGTCCAGCCGCCGCGCACCCGCCGCACCGCTCCGTCCACGTCGAGCACCTTGAGCATCGTCTCCAGACGCGACCGCCGCAGCTCGACCTGCGGCTCCAGCGCGGGCAGGGACACCGGCCGGTCCGCCGCCGCCAGGACGTCGAGCGTGCGGCGCACCTGCTCCTCGGGCGGGAAGGCGAGCGAGGCGAAATAGCGCCAGATCGCCTCGTCCTCGCGGCCCGGTAGCAGCAGCACCTCGGCGTGCTCCACACCGCGCCCGGCGCGGCCGACCTGCTGGTAGTAGGCGATGGGGGAGGAGGGCGAGCCGAGGTGCACCACAAAACCGAGGTCCGGCTTGTCGAAGCCCATGCCCAGCGCCGAGGTGGCGACCAGCGCCTTCACCCGGTTCGCCAGGAGGTCCTCCTCGGCCTGCTGGCGGTCCGCGTTTTCCGTCTTGCCGGTGTAGGAGGCGACGGTGTGGCCGCGCTGCCGCAGAAACGCGGTCACCTCCTCGGCCGCGGCGACGGTGAGGGTGTAGACGATCCCGGAGCCCGGCAGCTCATGGAGGTGGTCGGCGAGCCAGGCGAGCCGGTGCGCGGCATCCGGCAGCGGCAGCACGCCCAGGCTCAGGCTCTCCCTGTCCAGCGGCCCGCGCAGCACCAGCGCCCGCGCGCTCCCCTCGTCGTCGCCCGGCTTCTCGCGTCCGCCCGTGCCCAGCTGCTCGGCCACATCAGCCGTCACCCGGGCGTTGGCCGTCGCCGTCGTGGCCAGCACGGGCACGCCTTGGGGGAGGTCGGCCAGCATCGTGCGCAGCCTGCGGTAATCCGGACGGAAGTCATGGCCCCAGTCGGAGATGCAGTGTGCCTCGTCGACGACCAGCAGCCCGGTGGCGGCGGCGAGCTGGGGCAGCACCTGATCGCGGAAATCGGGGTTGTTGAGCCGCTCGGGGCTCACCAGCAGCACATCCACCTCGCCCGCGGCCACCTCCGCCTGGATGGTGTCCCACTCCTCGGCGTTCGCGGAGTTGATGGTGCGGGCCCGGATACCGGCCCGCGCCGCGGCCTCGACCTGGTTGCGCATCAGCGCCAGCAGCGGGGAGACGATCACGGTCGGGCCGCTGCCGCGCTCGCGCAGCAGCGCGGTGGCGACGAAATACACCGCGGACTTGCCCCAGCCGGTGCGCTGGACGACCAGCGCCCGGCGGCGGTCGGCGACCAGCGCCTCGATGGCTCGCCATTGATCCTCCCGCAGCCGCGCGGAGCCGGTGGTGTCCCCGACGAGGCGGGCCAGGACGCGGTCGGCCGAGATGCGCAGGTCTTCGTCGCTCATGCCTCCATGCAACCCGATCCCACCGACAACGCGCGAACGGGGCCCGCAGCCTGTGGATAACGTTATCCACAGGGCTGGCGCAGCCGACGAGGCTGAGGGACCGTCTGGTCATGACTCGAGACAACGACACGGCCGGCCTGTCCGGCCAGGAGCAGGTCACCCTCCGCAGCCCCGCCGAGCTCGCCGACGCCCTGCCGTATGTGCTGGGCTTCCATCCCGACGACAGCGTCGTGATGATCGCGTTGCACGGACCGCGCGGCCGGTTCGGCGGCAGACTCCGGCTCGGCATCCCCCGCGTCCGCGAGGAGTGGCCCGAGGTGTGCGATCAGCTCGCCGAGTGCCTGATCGGGGGCAGCGAGCGGCGCGGCGACCGGCCCGATGGGATCGTGCTGTTCCTGTGCCAGGAGCCTGCCGAGGGCGAGTCCGGGCGGGAGGTGATGGAGCGGCTGCGACCCCTCGCTCAGCGCCTGCGCACCGCGTGCGGCGGCTTCGAGGTGCCGGTCTTCGAAGCACTGTGCATTTCCGACGGCCGGTTCTGGTCGTATGTCTGCCCCGACCGGCGCTGTTGTCCGCCGGAGGGGGTGCCGCTCGCCCTGCCCGGCACCTCGGTGATGGCCGCGGCGGCGACCTTCGCGGGGGTGCATGTGCGCGGTTCGCTGCGCGAGATGGAGGCCAGGCTCGCGCCGTTCACCGGGGCCCGCGCCGAGGGACAGGAGCGGGCGCTGGACACGGCGGGGAGCCGGCTCGTACCGAAAATCCTGGGAGGTGTGGACGGTGCCGCCGTGCGGGAGGAGACCTTGGGTCTCGCGCGCCGGATGCTGGACCGCCTGCGCGGCGCGCCGCCGATCGCCGATCCGGGCGCGGCCGATGTCCGCGACGACGGCCTGCTGGACGTGGAGGAAGCCGCCTCGGTGATCATCGGGCTGCAGGACCGGGTGGCGCGTGACCGGGCCGCCCAGTGGATGGAGGGGCCGGACGCCGAGGCGGCGCTGCGGCTGTGGCGCGCGCTGGCCCGCCGCTGTGTCGGCTCGTACGGGGAGCACGCCGCGGCGCCGCTCACCCTCGCGGGCTGGGTCGCCTGGTCATCCGGGGACGAGCCCTCGGCCCGGGTCGCGCTCGGCCGGGCGCTGCGGGTCGATCCGCACTACCTCTTCGCCAAGCTGCTCCATCAGGCGTGCAACGAGGGGCTCGATCCCGAGCTGTTGCGGCAGTGTCTGCGCCGGGACGGTGCGGATCACGCGGTCCACGCCGCGGTGCACGAGGAGCTGCGGCGTCTCGAGAGCGCGGCCGCCGAGACGGCCCCGGAGCCCGCGGGGGCCGAGCCGGAGGCGGACGGCGGAGGGCCTCCGGAGCGGACCGGGCGGCGGTGGCCCGGTCGCACCACCGGCCCCGGTGGCCCGACCGGACCGGGCGCGTCCGGTGCCAGGCGCCGGCCGGAGGGCAGGGCGCGGACCCGGCGCAGGACGGGCGGGCGCGGCACGCGCAGCCGCCGCTGACCAGGGCGGCGCCGGACGGACCGTCAGGAACGCCTCGGATGTGATCGCCCCATACGGAAGGAGGTGCGAGGGCCGAACGGGAAAACGCCTGGGAGAGCGGTTTCGGGAACATTGCCGATCATGCTCAACGGCCTGATTATCGTCAGGCAGACGACTATGATCGACTCATGCCCTACGACCCATCGGCCTTCCCGGCTTTCGCCGTCACCGTGGATCTGGTCGTGCTCACCGTGCGGCGGCACGCGCTCTGTGCGTTGGCCGTGCGCCGCGGCGAGCCGCCCTTCAAGGGGCGATGGGCGCTGCCCGGCGGTTTCGTACGCGCCGATGAGGACCTCACCGCCGCCGCGGCCCGGGAGCTGGCCGAGGAGACCGGGCTGCTCGCCCATGACCCGGCGCTCCCGGTCCCGCCGAACGCGGCCCACCTCGAACAGCTCGCCACCTATGGCGACCCGAAGCGGGATCCCCGGATGCGAGTGGTCAGCGTCGCGCATCTGGCGCTGGCTCCCGACCTGCCCGCACCCCGGCCCGGGGGCGACGCCCACAGTGTCCGCTGGGCCCCGGTCGAGTCGCTGCTCGACCAGGAAGGGGCCTTCAGCCGGGACGCGGACCTGGCCGCCCCGCTCGCCTTCGATCACGCCCGCATCCTGGCGGACGGTGTCGAGCGTGCCCGTTCCAAGATCGAGTACTCCTCGCTCGCCACCGCCTTCTGTCCCCAGGAGTTCACGGTCGGCGAGCTGCGCCGGGTGTACGAGGCGGTGTGGGGCGTGGCCCTCGACCCGCGGAACTTCCACCGCAAGGTCACCGGAACCCCGGGGTTCCTGGTGCCCACCGGGGGCACGACGACCCGTCAGGGCGGGCGACCCGCTCAGCTCTTCCGGGCCGGGGGCGCCACGCTGCTCAATCCGCCCATGCTGCGTCCCGAGGTGTGACGGCCTGTGACACGACGACTCGTCAGGGGGTGTATGTGCCGACGAAATAGGACATAGCGGGTTACCGTGCTCCGGTACGTCACCAGTCCCCACGTGCCACCGAGCGGTTCCATGCCCCGCGGGAGAAGCCATGATCCAGGCCACCGGACTGACCAGCGCCCGCCGCCGCAACCACGCGCCCGCCATCGACGACCTCACCTTCGAGGCCCCACCGGGCCGGGTCACCGCCCTGCTCGGCAGCCCGGGCGCCGGGAAGACCAGCACCTTGCGGCTGCTGCTGCAGCTCGACCGGGGTCACGGCTCCGTGTTCTTCCGGGGCCGCCCCCTGCACCGCATCCGGCGCCCGGCCCGTGAGATCGGCGTCCTCCTCGACGATGTCCCGGGCCATCCGGGACGCACCGTGCGGGGCCATCTGAGAATGCTCGGTGCCGCCGCCGGGGTGCCCGCCGCCCGCGCCGATGTCGTCCTCGACGTCGTCGGCCTCACCGACCTGGCCGACGAGCGCCTCGGCGACCTGGCCCTCGGGATGGAGCGCCGCCTCGGCATCGCCACCGCGCTGCTCGGAGATCCGCACACCCTGATGCTCGACGAACCGGCCCGGGGTCTGTCGGCCCGTGAGACCGACTGGCTCAACGGACTGCTGCGCGGATTCGCCGAACAGGGCGGGGCCGTGCTGATCACCGCCGAGGACGCCGAAGGGGTCACCCGGGTCGCGGACCGCGTCCTCACCCTGGAATCGGGTCGGCTGGTGGCCGATCAGGCGGTCGACGAGTTCGCCCGTACCCGGCTGCGTCCTCGCATCGTCGTCCGCTCGCCACTCGCCGGACGGCTGGCCGCCGTCCTGGAGGAGGAGGCGCACGCCCTCCGGGAGACGGCGGAGGCCGAGCGGCGGGCGGAGCGCGCGGCGGTGGCCGAAGCGGCGGCTCGCGCCGACGCGGAAGAGGCCGCGGCCGAGGTTGAGGGCAAGGCCGGAATCAAGGCCAAGGCCAAGGTGAAGGCCAGGATCGGCGGTCTGGGCCGGGCCAAGGACACGGTGAAGGCCGAAGGTGACTCCGCGCCCACGGGGGTGAGCGTTCCCGAGGTGGATGCCGAGTCCGCCACGGTCCCCGTCCCCGCCTCTGTGCCTGTTCCGGCGCCCGCCGCCGCGGCCCCCGCGAGTGCCGTGGCGGCCGACGGGGAGCCCGAGGCCGAGGAGGAGGTGATCGCCGACCCGTTCTCCGTGGTGCGGGACGACGAAACCCGTATCTCCGTCTACGGCCTCCCCGGCGCCTCCGTCGGCGAGGCCGCCTACCGCCACGGCATCGTGGTGCACCGGCTGGTCGAGGAGGCCGCCGACCTGGGGCCCGCGACCCCCGCGGGAGCCCGCGCCCGTGACCCCGAGGCCTCGGCACCCCGGGTGCTCCCCAGGCTCCGGCTCCCCGGCCCCGCCTGGCCGATGCGCTACGAACTGCGCCGCGCCACCGGGGTGCGGAGCGGCTGGCTGATCGGTGCCGCGGCGCTCGCCATCTCGCTCCTCGCCTCCGTGCTCCTCGCACGTGAGGGCGGTGCCGGGGAGCTGCACCGGCTCACCGGCTGGCCCGCCGACCTCCCGCTGCCGCCCATCGCGATCGCCGCCGGGCTGCTGGGTGCCCTCGCTTTCGGTGACGAGTTCCGCTATCCGGCGCTGGCTCCAGCCCGGGACGCCGTACCGCACCAGATCGGTCTGCTGGCGGCCAAGTTCGTCGTCTGCGCGGTCGGTGCCACGCTGCTGTCGCTCGGCGCCATCGTCCTCGACAGCGCGGCACTGCTGCTGCTCGTCGGCGGGGACGCGGTGCCGCTTCCGAGCGACTGGCCGGTGCTCATGGCGAGCGTTTTCGGCCTCACCATCGGCTGCTCATGGGCCGGACTTCTCGCCGCGGGCGTCTTCCGGTCCACCGCGCTCGGGCTGGCCACGCTCCTCGCGGTGCCGATCCTGGCGGTACCCGTGGTCCGGCGCGCGATGGCCGAGCCGTCGCTGCACGCGCTCGTCGCGCTGCCGCACCGGCTGCGCGCCGTGGCGCTGGACCGTCCGCCGTCCGTGCTCAACCGGGGCGTGGCGGCCGTGCTGCGGCTCGCTGGCCAGCCCGTGGGACAGGCCCTGATGCTGTCGGTGGCGGTGCTGCTGTTCGCCTACGCCCTCACCGGGCTGCGCGGCAGAAGAGCCCGCCAGTAGGCGGCCACGCCGCGGACCGGAACGCAGGGGCCGGTCCGCGGCAGGTGGTCGCGGCGGGTGGTCGCGGCGGTGCCCCGGCGGCACCCGGAGGCGGCTCGGGAGTGGTTGTGCGGATGCGGCTCATGGAGTGGTCGCGACTTCGGTGAAGGGTGCTGCTTTCTGTCCGAATCAGCGTCAATTGTGAGGTAATGGGCGATCACCCTTTCGTGTGCTTTTCACCAAAGACCTCAAGGGCCTCCGGAGCGTCGCCGACAAAGGATGCGTGAGTACCCTTGCGCACACCACCATGACCGCGGCTCGCCCCGCCGACTCCGGCCTCGCCGGCTCGGGCGAGCTTGACCGCTACTCCTACGCCGACGCCCCCGGCGCCGACCGCGGCAGCGCCCCCTCCTGGGACGGCGCGGACGCGGAGATCGGCCGGGTGGGCCGTCGCACGGCCGGCAACCGGGGCCGCGGGCTGCACGGCCAACTCGTTCAGCAGCTCGGCCAGATGATCGTCTCCGGTGACCTGGGCGCGGACCGCCCCCTGGTCCCGGAGGAGATCGGCCAGCGCTTCGAGGTCTCCCGCACCGTCGTCCGGGAATCGCTGCGTGTCCTCGAGGCCAAGGGCCTGGTCAGCGCCCGCCCCAACGTCGGCACCCGGGTCCGTCCGGTCAGTGACTGGAACCTGCTGGATCCGGACATCATCGAGTGGCGCGCCTTCGGGCCACAGCGGGACGACCAGCGCCGCGAGCTGTGCGAGCTGCGCTGGACGATCGAGCCGCTCGCGGCGCGCCTCGCCGCGGGGCACGGCCGCGAAGACGTGCAGCAGCGGCTGGCCGACATGGCCGAGATCATGGGGCACTCGCTGACCCAGGGCGACACCCTCACCTTCTCCCGCGCCGACGCCGAGTTCCACACCCTGCTGCTCCAGGTCGGGGGCAACCGGATGCTGGAGCACCTGGCGGGCATCGTCGCCGCCGCGCTCCACGTCTCCGGGGCCCCGGCCAGTGGCTGCGACCGGCTCACCGAGGCGAGTGTCGGCCACCACCGCCGGATCGTCGAGGCGGTCGGGTCGGGCGACGCCGCGGCGGCCGAAGGAGCGATGCGCCAGCTCCTCACCGTCCACCCGGACCTCGATCACGCCGAGGTCGGGGTGCCCGCGCCGCGCGAGCACTGACCCGGCCCCGCCTGTCGGCGCCCGGCGCGTACGGCGTCGGAGCGCACGGCGCCCGGGGCGTACGGCGTATGGCAAGCCGCGGGCGGCGGGCCGCCGACGGCGGCCCACGGCGTACGGAGCGGCGTCGCCGGATCCCGCCCGCGGGTTCGGCGGCGCGGCGCGGAAAACGTGACGGCGCGGGACGTGACATGAGACGCAGTTGGGCGGACCGGGAGAGCTGCCCGGGAGCCAGCGCGTGATCGACTCGGAGTTATCTGTCCCGTTGGGTGGGTATTAACACCGATATGTGGTGTGACTCGGGCCACGACGATTGGGCGTAACGCTCTTTGGGGCAGCGCGATGATTAAAGAGGTGGCAGCCGCGGAGGGAATACGGATGTCGGTCGCGACGCTGTAGTCCTCCGCACTCCGCCCGCGCGCCGTCGGTTCATCCCTGCCGACGGTCGTCGGCTCCGGTCCACAGCGGACGGGGCCGGAAGCCGTTTCCAACGTTCCGAGAGGTTGTTCGTGTCGGCCAGCACATCCCGTACGCTCCCGCCGGAGATCGCCGAATCCGAGTCTGTCATGGCGCTCATCGAGCGGGGAAAGGCTGAGGGGCAGATCGCCGGCGATGACGTGCGTCGGGCCTTCGAGGCTGACCAGATTCCGCCAACCCAGTGGAAGAACGTTCTGCGCAGCCTCAACCAGATCCTCGACGAGGAGGGTGTGACGCTGATGGTCAGTGCCGCAGAGGCGCCCAAGCGCACCCGCAAGAGCGTCGCAGCGAAGAGCCCGGCAAAGCGCACCGCCACCAAGACCGTCGCGGCCAAGACGGTTGCCGCCAAGAAGGCCCCCGCCGCTCCGGCCGCTCCCGCGACCGCCGCGGGCGGCCCGGCCGAGGACGCCTCGGCGGCGCCCGCGAAGAAGGCCGCCGCCAAGAAGACCACCGCCAAGAAGGCGGCGGTGAAGAAGACGACCGCGACCAAGAAGACGGTCGCGAAGAAGACGACCGCCAAGAAGGACGTCACTGACGAGATCCTCGAGGCCGAGGACGTCATCGAGGAGGTGCCGGCGCCGGGCAAGCCGACCCCCGAGGGTGCCGAGCCCGAGCCGGAGAACGCGGGCTTCGTGCTCTCCGACGAGGACGAGGACGACGCCCCGGCGCAGCAGGTCGCCGCGGCCGGTGCCACCGCCGACCCGGTCAAGGACTACCTGAAGCAGATCGGTAAGGTCCCGCTGCTCAACGCCGAGCAGGAGGTCGAGCTCGCGAAGCGGATCGAGGCCGGTCTGTTCGCCGAGGACAAGCTCGCCAACTCCGACAAGCTCGCTCCCAAGCTCAAGCGCGAGCTGGAGATCATCGCCGAGGACGGCCGCCGCGCCAAGAACCACCTCCTGGAGGCCAACCTCCGTCTGGTGGTCTCCCTGGCCAAGCGCTACACCGGCCGCGGCATGCTCTTCCTGGACCTGATCCAGGAGGGCAACCTGGGTCTGATCCGCGCCGTCGAGAAGTTCGACTACACCAAGGGCTACAAGTTCTCGACGTACGCCACCTGGTGGATCCGCCAGGCGATCACGCGCGCCATGGCCGACCAGGCCCGCACCATCCGTATCCCGGTGCACATGGTCGAGGTCATCAACAAGCTCGCGCGGGTGCAGCGTCAGATGCTCCAGGACCTGGGCCGTGAGCCCACCCCGGAGGAGCTGGCCAAGGAGCTGGACATGACCCCTGAAAAGGTCATCGAGGTCCAGAAGTACGGCCGTGAGCCGATCTCCCTGCACACCCCGCTGGGGGAGGACGGCGACAGCGAGTTCGGTGACCTCATCGAGGACTCCGAGGCCGTCGTCCCGGCCGACGCCGTGAGCTTCACCCTGCTCCAGGAGCAGCTGCACTCGGTGCTCGACACGCTCAGCGAGCGCGAGGCGGGCGTGGTGTCCATGCGCTTCGGCCTCACCGACGGTCAGCCGAAGACGCTCGACGAGATCGGCAAGGTCTATGGCGTGACGCGTGAGCGCATCCGCCAGATCGAGTCCAAGACCATGTCGAAGCTGCGCCACCCGTCCCGCTCCCAGGTCCTCCGGGACTACCTGGACTAAGACGGGCCGCCACCGCAGCGCACAGCGCCGCACTAAGGCCGGGTCTCTCTTCGGAGGGCCCGGCCTTCGCGCTGTCCGAGTGCTGCCCGGGTGCTGTCCGAGTGCTGCCCTGGAGCTGCTCGGGCGCTGCCGTGGAGTGAACCACCCGGTTGGCCGAGGGCGGGGCCGCCCCGGTTGGACCACTCCAGGATGCGGACCGCGCCGGGCGGGGTGACGCTGGGTGGGCGACTCGCTCCGTATCGTCAGGAGGCTGCATGCGTAGGTCGCTGCCCTCGTTCTCCACCCGCTTCGCCATGCTGCTCGCCGCCGCGCTCGCGCTGCTGCTGGTCGCGCCCGCCCCGGCGACGGCCGACCGTGCCGTGGTGGGCGGGCACCGGGTCCGTACGGCCGAGGCGCCCTGGGCGATCGCGCTGGCCAGCCGGGAGCTGTTCGGCGCCAAGCGCTCGGGGCAGTTCTGCGGGGGCGTGGCGGTGACCCCCACGAAGGTCATCACGGCCGCGCACTGCCTGAGCCGGGCGGTACTGGGCAAGAAGTGGCAGGAGGTGCGGGACCTGCGCGTGATCGTCGGCCGTAACGATCTGCGGGGGGCCCGCGGGGTGGAGATGGCACCGGCGAAGGTGTGGGTCAATCCGGCCTACCAGGCCGACGACCGGGCCGGTGATATCGCCGTGCTCACCCTGGGGCGACCGCTGCCGCCCGCCTACGTCATCCCGATGGCGAGGGCCGGGGATCCGGCGTACCGGGTCGGGGGCCAGGCGCTGGTGTACGGCTGGGGTGACACGGACGGTGACGGCAGCTACGCGCTGACGCTGCGAGCCACCCAGGTGCGCATCCTGGCCGACTCGACGTGCCGGAGCGCCTATCCCGGCAACGTGGAGGGCGATTACCAGTCGGCTTCGATGGTCTGTGCCGGGGTTCCGGGGGGTGGCCGGGACGCCTGCCAGGGGGACAGCGGAGGCCCGCTGGTCGCCGGGGGGCGGCTGGTGGGCCTGGTGTCCTGGGGGAGTGGCTGTGCGGTGGCCGGGCGGCCGGGCGTCTACACGCGGATCTCGGCGGTGGTCTCGCTGGTGGCCGCGTATGGCTGAGGCGGCCGGGCGGACGAACGCCTCAGGCCCAGCCGGAGGTCTGCGAGGTCTACGGAGAGGCCTGCGAGGAGGCCCGCCGGGAGGCCTGGGAGGGGCTCTGGGGCGGGAAGGTGAAGGTGGGCCGCGACACGAGCGCGGGCGACCCTCCCCTGGCTGGGGTGGGCCGCCCGACATCCGGCTCTCGGCCGGCTTCGCTCGTCGTCGTGGCGCGAGGCGTCAGCGTTCGTCGTCCGACGCAGACGCCGGAGCGGCGGTCAGCCGCTCGGTCTCGTCCTGTATTTCCGCGGCGATCTTCTTGAGTTCCGGCTCGAACTTGCGACCATGGTGGGCGCAGAAGAGCAGTTCACCGCCGCTCATCAGGACGACGCGCAGGTATGCCTGGGCGTTGCAGCGGTCGCAGCGGTCAGCGGCCGTCAGCGGGCTCGCGGGGGTCAGAACAGTAGTCACGTCGCCTCTTCTCTAGCTCGACGAGCTGTCGTACCAGGGTCAACATCCAACCAGCCCGATATCGTTCCCGCTCGTGGCTCTTTCTCAAAAATTGCTTCTGAGTGGGCCGGATGGTGACGGTTGGCGGCGAATGAGCCGTAGTGCGTTGGTTTACGGATTCACGTCGCTTGTCGGATTTTGTCCTCCCGGCCGGGTTGCCGGTTGTTCATGAGGACGTGCCCGGAGCCTAAATGGTTCATGCCTCCAATGGAACGTGATGTGTGCTTCACGCCAAACGGGCTATCGAACGTACGAGCGAAACGGGGGCTGCCTGGACTAGGATGGTCGTTTCACGGGTGGCGGCACGAAGGCTCTATCAGGCCTCGGTACGCTCTGACGGGCGACCCGTGCCACCATCGTGCCCATAGTTGGGCCAACAGAAATTCAGCGAGGAGCGAACCGCGTGACCGCCGACACGTCCGTGCCGTCCACTGCGCTGCTGTCCGGAGCAGACCGGGGCGGATCCAACTACACCGCGCGGCACCTTCTCGTCCTCGAGGGGCTCGAGGCGGTGCGCAAGCGCCCCGGTATGTACATCGGATCGACCGACAGCCGCGGTCTCATGCACTGCCTCTGGGAGATCATCGACAACTCGGTGGACGAGGCCTTGGGCGGCTATTGTGACCGCATCGAGGTGAACCTGCACGACGACGGCTCCGTCGAGGTGCGGGACAACGGCCGGGGCATCCCGGTCGACGTCGAGCCCAAGACCGGGCTGTCCGGCGTCGAGGTCGTGATGACCAAGCTGCACGCCGGTGGCAAGTTCGGCGGAGGCTCGTACGCGGCCTCCGGCGGTCTGCACGGCGTCGGTGCCTCCGTGGTGAACGCGCTGTCCAGCCGTCTCGATGTCGAGGTGGACCGGGACGGCAAGACCCATTCGATCAGCTTCAGGCGCGGCGTTCCCGGGATCTTCACCGAATCCGGAACGGACGCCCCCTTCGACCCCTCCAGCGGCCTCCTCAAGGGGAAGCGGGTCCCCAAGACCCGCACCGGCACCCGCATCCGCTACTGGTCGGACCGGCAGATCTTCCTCAAGGACGCCAGGCTCTCCCTGGAGAACCTGCACGCCCGCGCCCGTCAGACCGCCTTCCTGGTGCCGGGCCTGACGCTGGTCGTGCGGGACGAGCGGTCCCTCGAGGGCCGGGACGGGCCCGTCGAGGAGACGTTCCGCTACGACGGCGGCATCAGCGAGTTCTGCGAGTACCTCGCCCAGGACAAGGCCGTCTGTGACGTGATGCGCCTGTCCGGCCAGGGCACCTTCAAGGAGACCGTGCCGGTCCTCGACGAGCGCGGCCACATGACGCCGACCGAGGTCACCCGGGAGCTGGGCGTCGACATCGCGCTGCGCTGGGGCACCGGCTACGACGCCACCACCAAGTCCTTCGTGAACATCATCGCCACCCCCAAGGGCGGCACGCATGTCTCCGGCTTCGAGCGCTCGGTCACCAAGACGGTGAACGAGGTGCTGCGCTCCGCCAAGCTGCTGCGCGTCGCCGAGGACGACGTCGTCAAGGACGACGTCATGGAGGGCCTGACCGCCGTCGTGACCGTGCGGCTCGCGGAGCCGCAGTTCGAGGGTCAGACGAAGGAGGTGCTGGGCACCTCGGCCGCCTCCCGGATCGTGGCCAACGTGGTCGCCAAGGAGCTGAAGGCGTTCCTGACCTCCGCCAAGCGGGACGCCAAGCAGCAGGCCCGCGCCGTCCTGGAGAAGATCGTCGCCGCGGCCCGCACCCGGATCGCGGCCCGTCAGCACAAGGAGGCGCAGCGCCGCAAGACCGCGCTGGAGTCCTCCTCGCTGCCCGCGAAGCTGGCTGACTGCCGCAGCGACGACGTGGACCGCAGCGAACTGTTCATCGTCGAGGGCGACTCGGCGCTGGGTACGGCCAAGCTCGCCCGGAACTCCGAGTTCCAGGCGCTGCTGCCGATCCGCGGCAAGATCCTCAACGTTCAGAAGTCGTCCGTCTCGGACATGCTGAAGAACGCCGAGTGCGGATCGATCATCCAGGTCATAGGAGCCGGTTC
This sequence comes from Streptomyces sp. NPDC041200, assembly GCF_055591805.1. Taxonomy (NCBI): domain Bacteria; kingdom Bacillati; phylum Actinomycetota; class Actinomycetes; order Kitasatosporales; family Streptomycetaceae; genus Streptomyces; species Streptomyces sp. NPDC041200. Next base: position 85,976 of record NZ_JBVIZF010000013.1, read on the forward strand.
GGGCCGTACGTTCGACATCGACCAGGCGCGCTACGGCAAGGTGATCTTCCTTGCCGACGCCGATGTCGACGGCGCCCACATCCGCTGTCTGCTGCTCACCCTCTTCCAGCGCTACATGCGGCCGATGGTGGAGCAGGGGCGGGTCTTCTCGGCCGTGCCGCCGCTGCACCGGGTGGAGCTGGTCAACCCGAAGCGGGGCCAGGAGAAGTACATCTACACGTACTCCGACAACGAGCTGCGGGAGACGCTGCTGGACCTGGAGCGCCGCGGGGTCCGCTACAAGGACGGCATCCAGCGCTACAAGGGTCTCGGCGAGATGGACGCCGATCAGCTCGCGGAGACCACGATGGACCCGCGCCACCGCACGCTGCGGCGCATCAACATCAGCGACCTGGAGGCCGCCGAGCACGCCTTCCACCTGCTCATGGGCAACGAGGTCGCGCCGCGCAAGGAGTTCATCACCAACTCGGCGGCGACCCTGGACCGGTCGCGCATCGACGTCTGAGCCGCCCGGCGCCTGAGGCGGCCGTCTCTCCATCCCCGGGTGGAGGGACGGCTTCCACCAGGAATCCACCTGACACCGATTCCGGGTTGTTCATCACCTCAGTCACCTGATGGGGTGAACGTCCGGTATTGGAGTATCCGGGATCTTCTCCCTCTGTCCATCCTTGGGCACGCCAACGCGGCAGTGAACAAGGAGCTTTCGGGTGGACATGCACAACGCGCGCGATGCCGGGGCGGCCCGGCTGGACGATCCCTGGTACGACGCGCTCGCCTCCGGCTGGGGTGGGCCGGACGAGACGGCCGCCCCGCCCCGGCGCGCCCGCCCGCCCGCCGCCGAGGAGGTCTACACGGAGGTGCACGGCAGCGCCGCCTTCCAGGAGGTGCGCAGGCGCTACCGCCGCTTCGTCTTCCCCGCGGCCGCCGCCTTTCTGCTCTGGTATCTCGCGTATGTGGTCGCGGCCACCACCGCGCCCGGCGTGATGGCCCGTCCGGTGGCGGGATCGCTCAATGTCGCGATGGTCGCGGGCCTGGCCCAGTTCGCCACCACCTTCCTGCTGACGTGGGCGTACGCCCGCCACGCACGGCTGCGCAGGGACCGGGTCGCGCTGGAGCTGCGCTGGGTGACGCAGGAGATGATGCGGGGGCACGGGCGGTGACCGGCAATCAGCAGAGCCTCGCGCTCCTGCTCTTCGGCGTCTTCGTGGCCGCCACCCTCGCGATCACCACCTGGGCGAGCCGCCGGCGGCAGGGCTCCCCGGAGGAGTTCTACGCCTGCGGGCGGCTGTTCTCCCCGATGGAGAACGGCTTCGCCATCGCGGGCGACTACATGTCGGCCGCCTCCTTCCTCGGCATCTCCGGCCTCATCGCGCTCTTCGGCTACGACGGGGTGCTCTACTGCGTCGGCTTCCTGGTGGCCTGGCTGGTAGTGCTGCTGCTGGTCGCCGAACTCGTCCGCAACTGCGGCCGGTTCACCCTCGCCGACGTACTGGCCGCGCGGATGAGCGAGCGCCCGGTCCGGATCGCCGCGGGCGTCTCCTCCGTCACGGTCTGCGTGCTCTACCTGGTCGCCCAGATGGTCGGCGCGGGCAGTCTGGTCGCCCTGCTGCTGGACGAGACGGGGTCCCGGGCCCGGTCCTGGACGGTCATCGGCGTCGGCACCCTGATGGTGGTCTTCGTCGCGCTGGGCGGGATGCGGGCCACGACCTGGATCCAGATCGTGAAGGCCGTCCTGCTGATGGGCGGCGCGGTGGCGCTCACCGTGCTCGTTCTGGTCCGCTTCCACGGCGACATCGACAGCCTGCTGAGCACCGCGGCGCTCCACAGCGGGCAGGGCGCCGACTTCCTCGCCCCGGGCCTCGCCTATGGGGACGGCTGGACCGCCCGGCTGGACTTCGTGAGCCTGGGCGTCGCCCTCGTCCTGGGCACCGCCGGGCTGCCGCACATTCTCTCGCGCTTCTACACCGTGCCGACCGCCCCGGCCGCCCGGCGGTCCGTCATCTGGTCGATCGGGCTGATCGGCGGCTTCTACCTGATGACGATCGTGCTGGGCTTCGGCGCGGCCGCCGTGCTGGGCACCGATGCCGTACGCAGCTCCAACGCGGCGGGCAACACGGCCGTGCCGCTGCTCGCGCTCGACCTCGGCGGGGGCGCCGGGTCGACGGGCGGGACGGTGCTGTTCGCGATCGTCGCCGCCGTCGCGTTCGCCACCATCCTCGCCGTCGTCGCCGGGATCACCCTCGCCTCCTCGGCCTCCGTCGCCCACGACCTGTACGCCTCGCTGAGCCGCCGCAAGGACCGCACACCGCGCAGTGAGGTCGCGGTCGCGCGGGTCGCGGCGGTCGGGATCGGGGCGGCGGCGATCGGCCTCGGGCTGCTCGCCGACGACCTCAATGTGGCCTTCCTGGTGGGGCTCGCCTTCGCGGCCGCCGCGTCCGCGAACCTGCCCGTGCTGCTGTACTCGCTGTTCTGGCGGCGGTTCACCACGCGCGGTGCGGTGTGGTCGGTCTATGGCGGGCTGGTTCCGGCGGTGGTGCTGGTGGTGCTGTCCCCGGTGGTCTCCGGTGGCCCCGAGGCGATCTTCTCCGGGGTGGACTTCCATGTCTTCCCGCTGCAGAACCCGGGTCTGGTCTCGGTCCCGCTCGGCTTCCTCGCCGGGTGGCTCGGCACGGTCCTCTCCGGCGGGGCGGCGGACACCCGCGGGCACGCGGCCCGGCACGCGGAGACGGAGGTACGGGCCCTCACGGGGGCGGGAGCGGCCTGAGCGGGCGCCCTGGCCGGGTCCCGGGTTCAGACCCAGTCGTAGCGGTGTTCCGGGCGGCCGGTCTCGCCGTACTTGAGGCTGAGCCGCACCCGGCCGGTGCGCTCCAGGAGCTTCAGATAGCGCTGGGCGGTCTGTCTGCTGAGCGAGGCGCGCTCGGCGACCTCCTGGGCCGACAGCGGGCCGTCGGCGCCGCGCAGCACCTCCCGCACGAGGTCGGCGGTGAGCGCCGAGTGGCCCTTGGGCAGCTCGGCAGGGCCGGCCGAGGCGCCGCCCAGGGCGCCGAAGATCCGGTCCACCTGGTCCTGCCCGGCCTCGCCGCCGCCCGACAGGGCGCGGCGCAGCGCCGCGTAGCCCTCCAGCTTGGCGCGCAGCCCGGCGAAGGTGAACGGCTTGACCAGGTACTGCAGCGCGCCGTGGCGCATCGCGGCCTGGACGGTGCCGATGTCGCGGGCGGCGGTCACCATGATGATGTCGGTGTGGTGGCCCAGCTGCCGCAGCCGCCCCACCAGCGCGAGCCCGGTCTCGTCCGGCAGGTAATGGTCGAGCAGGACGAGATCGGCGTGGCCGCGCTCGAGGAAGGTCAGCGCTTCGGCGGCCGTGTGCGCCTGCCCGGTGACGCGGAAGCCCGGCACCTTCCCGACGTACGCCGCGTTGACGCGGGCGACCCGCACATCGTCGTCCACGACCAGTACCTCGATGAGGCCGCGCGGGCCGGTGTCCGATGTCATCGGGGCTCTCCTGTCGCGGTCAGCGGCGCCTCGGCCGGGTCCCCGGCCGGTCCCTCGGCTGGTTCCTCGGTCAGCGCCTCGGGGAGGACGACGGTGAACTCGGCACCGCCGCCGTCGCGGTCGGCCACCCGCGCGCTGCCGCCCTGGCGTTCGGCGAGGCGGCGCACCAGCGCCAGCCCGATGCCGCGCTGTCCGTGCGCGGGCGGCTTCTTGGTGGACCAGCCCTCGGTGAAGACCAGATCGCGCCGGTCGGCGGGGACGCCGGGTCCGGTGTCCGAGACCCGCAGCAGCACCGTACGGTCGTCCGCGCACAGCTCCACCTCGACCAGCGGCCCAACCGAACCGACCGCCGCGTCCAGCGCGTTGTCGATCAGATTGCCGACGATCGTCACCAGGCCCGGCGGGTCCACCAGCCGGTCCGGCAGCAGGGTGCCCCCGGCGATGCGCAGGGCCACCCCGCGTTCCGTGGCGACGGTGGCCTTGCCGACCAGCAGGGCGGCCAGCAGGGGATCGTGCACCCGCTCGGTGACCTGCTCGGCGGTGGCCCGGTGGACGCCGACCGCTTCGGTGATGAACTCGACCGCCTCCTCGTGGAGTTCGAGTTCGAGCAGGCCGAGGAGGGTGTGCATCCGGTTCGCGTGCTCATGGTCCTGGGCGCGCAGCGCGTCGATCAGCCCGCGGGTGCCGTCCAGTTCGCGGCCCAGCCGCTCCAGTTCGGTGCGGTCGCGCAGGGTGGCCACCGCGCCGCCGTCGTCCGTGGGCATCCGGTTGGCGACCAGCACCCGGCCGCCGCTGACGGTCAGCAGATCGGCGCCGGTGACCCGCCCGGCGAGCACATCGGTCGTCCGGCCGGGCGGCAGCACCGCCTCCAGCGGCTGTCCGGTGTCCTCGGCGCGCAGATCCAGCAGCCGCTGCGCCTCATCGTTCATCAGCCGGATGCGGCCGTGCTTGTCGAGCGCGACCACACCCTCGCGGATGCCGTGCAGCATGGCCTCGCGCTCGGCGAGCAGCGCGGAGATGTCGGAGAAGGCGAGGTCGTGGGTGCGCCGCTGCAGCCTGCGGGAGACCAGATAGGCCGCCAGGGCGCCCATGGCGAGCGCGCCGCCCGCGTACGCGAGCATCCCGGGAAGCGCGCCGAGCAATCGGCCGCGCACGGTCTCGTACGCGATGCCGACCGACACAGCGCCCACGATGCGGCCGTCCCGGTCGCGCAGCGGCACCTTGCCGCGGGCCGAGCGGCCGAGCGTGCCGTTGTCGATCTGCATGACCTCATGGCCCGCGAGGGCGTCGTCCGGGCTGGTGGAGACGTGCTTGCCGATCTCCTCCGGGGAGGTGTGCGACCAGCGGACCCCGCGCCGGTCCATGATCACGACGTACTCGGCGCCGGTCGACCGGCGGATCCGCTCCGCCGCGGCCTGGACCGGGCCGTCCGGGGAGGGGCGGGTGTGCTGCAGCGCCGTGACCAGCCGCGGTTCGGAGGCCGTGGTCTGTGCGATGGACAGCGCCCGGCGCATGGCCTGGTCGTCGAGCTGGGAGCCGAGCGGGCGCAGGAAGAGCCCGGTCGCGAGCACGGTGACGCCCGTGGCGATGGCCAGCTGCATCAGCAGCACCTGGGAGAAGACGCGTCGGGGCCAGCCGATGCGCCACCTTGTGGCCGCGGAGGGCGGCCCCGGCGGTATCGCGGCGCTCATGGCAACGAAGGGTAACGAAGGACAGGACCCGGGAACGCCGCCAGGACCCCCGGCGGCCCTTGGCAGGCCGGGGGCGGTCGCTCAGCGCCTGCCGACGGTCACCGTCCGTCCGTCGCGCGCGGGCCGCACCGCGTGGATGCCGACCACGTCCATACGTGCCGGGGAGCCCAGCGGCGAACCGCAGCTCTGCTGCCGCGGCGGCGCGGCGGCCACCTGCGCCACGCTCACCCGCCACACCCGGCCGTCGGTGTGCGCCACGGTCACCGACCAGGCGGGGGCGGCGCTCTCGGTCCGTATGACGGTCAGCGCGTCGGCCCCGTCCTCACCGGTCAGCTCGCGGACCGCCAGTTCGGCCGCCTGGCCGGGCCGCTCCCAGGCGGAGCGGCCGCGGCAGCCCTCGGTGGCCACCCGGTTCTCGCGCAGCGCCGCCAGGGTGTCCTTGACGTCCTGGGCGGTGGTCCGGCCGTAGGCGTAGCCGTGCGGCAGGACGACGAGCGTCGGCGAGAAGCGGTGGCCGCCGATGTGGGTGATCTCCCAGGTGCCCTCCACCCCGGCGGCGGTCAGCTCGGCGGCCAGCGGGCGGCCGAGCAGCGCGCAGCAGCGGTCGCGCTTTCCGTTGGTGCACACCAGCACCAGCGGATCGCCGGTGTACGCCTCCCACGTCCCGGGGACGTCGTCGGAGAGGCCGTCGGGAGCGTCGTCGGCCGCACCGGCCAGCCCGCCCGGGTCGCCCGCGCCCAGCGCGGCGAAGTCCAGGCCGAGCAGCCGCCCCGGGTCGGCGAGGGCTGTCGTACGGATCCAGGAGCGGCCGGGCCGGGTGTGCGCCACGAACACCCGGTGACGGCTGCCCGCGTGCAGGTCGGCGTGGCGGCCTGGCCGGCGGATCAGCGCCACCCGGACACCGGTGCCCTCGGCGGCGCGCTCTAGGGCGCGCCCCACGGCCGGGTCCAGACGGCTGGCCGTGAGGGCCTCGGTGCCCCAGGGGCCCGGTTGCTCGACAAGAAGCCAGGTGGGGGCGGTGGCCGCCGTCCCGGCGAGCGGCTCGGACAGATCCCGGGAAGCGGTCGTGCACGTGCTCACGAAGGTAAGCCTAACCTCTGTCGATCAGCTTCGCGCACGGGCGGGTGAATCCGGGTGACGGGGGAGCGAGAGGGTCCGGTTCCCCCGGGGGGCGCGGCCTGTTCCGCGGGGGCGGGGACGGCGGGAGAATGGCGCTCCGGGGGCGGAGGGGGGTCTGATGCGCGGACTGTGGGCGCGGTGGCGCGCACGCCGTGGGAAGCGCGGGACGCGGCGGCTGGACGCGGGGCTGAAGGCGAGGGTGCGGGCGGCGTACGCAGAGGGGCGGCCGATCCCCGAGGAACTCGCCCGGCAGGCGGCGCTCGCCGGTGACCGGGAGGGCATGACGGTCTACGGGATCGGGCTCGGCAACCGCGGCGCGTACCCGGAGGCCCTGCACTGGCTCGGCAAGGCGGTCGCCGCCGGGGACCTCACCGCGCTGGTGGTGCTCGGCACCCTGCACCTGGACCGCGGCGATCCGGCCGGGGCGGAGCGGCACTTCCGGAAGGCGGCCGACCGCGGCCACCCCGGCGCCCGGCTCGCGCTCCAGCAGCTGCGGGCCCGGCGCAACGGAGCCGGACACTGAGCCGCGCGCCGCGCCTTCGCCGGTGGCCGCATGCGCGGGGGCGCGGCACCCATCCGGTGCCGCGCCCCTGACGATTCGTTCCTCGCCGGTCCTACACCGGCCCGGCGACCACCGCCACCGGCTTGTCGAGCGGCACTCCCGAGCCGTCCCGGCGCGGATCGGGCTCCGGCAGCGGCACCGGGGCGCCCGTGGCCGACGCCGCGCGGGCCGGGGTCGCGCCCGCCCAGGCCAGCACCAGACAGTCCTCGCCCTTGAGGAACCGCTGACAGCGCACCCCGCCCGTGGCCCGCCCCTTGCGCGGGTACTGGTCGAAGGGGGTGAGCTTGGCCGTCTGCTGTACGGAGTCGTCGAGCGTGCCGTGCGTACCGGAGACGGTGAACACCGCCGCGTCGGCCGCCGGGTCGATCGCGGTGAAAGAGATCACCTTCGCGTCGGGAGCGAGCTTGACGCCCGCCATGCCACCCGCGGCGCGCCCCTGCGGCCGTACCTGCCCTGCCGGATAGCGCAGCAGATGCGCGTTGTCGGTGATGAAGACCAGATCCTCCTCACCCGTGCGCAGCTCGACCGCGCCCACGATCCGGTCGCCCTCCTTGAGGCCGATGACCTCAAGCTCGTCCTTGTGGGCCGGATAGTCCGGGACCACGCGCTTGACGACGCCCTGCTCCGTGCCGATGGCGAGCCCCGGAGAGGACTCGTCCAGGGTGGTGAGGCAGATCAGCTCCTCGTCGTCCTCCAGGGACAGGAACTCGGCGATCGGCGCCCCGCCCGCCAGATTGGGGGTCGCGGAGGACTCCGGTAGCTGGGGCAGGTCGATCACCTGGAGCCGCAGCAGCCGCCCGGTCGACGTCACCGCCCCGACCTCCGCGCGGGCCGTCGCCGGGACCGCCGAGACGATCACGTCGTGCTTGCTGCGCTTGGTCTGCCCCTCGCCCGCGAACGGCTCCCCGTTCGCCGTACGGGCCAGCAGCCCGGTGGAGGACAGCAGCACCCGGCACGGGTCGTCCGCGACCTCCAGCGGCACCGCGGCCACCGGGGCGTCGGCGGACTCCAGCAGCACCGTGCGGCGCGGGGTGCCGAACTTCTTGCCCACCGTGGCGAGTTCGGAGGAGACCAGTTTGCGCAGCTCGGCGTCCGAGTCGAGGATCCGGGTCAGTTCCTCGATCTCCGCGTTGAGCCGGTCGCGCTCCGACTCCAGCTCGATCCGGTCGAACTTGGTCAGCCGGCGCAGCGGAGTGTCCAGGATGTACTGCGTCTGGATGTCCGACAGGTCGAAGCGGTTCATCAGCGTTTCCTTGGCCTGCGCCGAGTTCTCGCTGGACCGGATGAGGCGGATGACCTCGTCGATGTCGAGCAGGGCCACCAGCAGCCCCTCGACCAGGTGCAGCCGGTTGCGCCGCTTGGTGCGCCGGAACTCGCTGCGCCGCCGCACCACGTCGAAGCGGTGGTCGAGGTAGACCTCCAGCAGCTCCTTGAGCCCGAGCGTGAGCGGCTGGCCGTCCACCAGCGCCACGTTGTTGATGCCGAAGGACTCCTCCATCGGCGTGAGCTTGTAGAGCTGCTCCAGCACGGCCTCCGGGTTGAAGCCGTTCTTGATCTCGATCACCAGCCGCAGGCCGTGCGCACGGTCGGTGAGGTCCTTGACGTCCGCGATGCCCTGGAGCTTCTTCGCGCCGACCAAGTCCTTGATCTTGGAGATGACCTTCTCGGGGCCGACGGTGAAGGGCAGTTCGGTGACGACGAGGCCCTTGCGGCGGGGCGTCACGTCCTCCACGGCCACCGTGGCGCGGATCTTGAAGGTGCCGCGCCCCGTCTCGTAGGCGTCCCGGACACCGGCGAGCCCGACGATCTGACCGCCGGTCGGCAGGTCGGGGCCCGGCACATGCCGCATCAGCGTGTCGAGATCGGCATTCGGGTGCCTGATCAGATGGCGGGCGGCGGCGACCACCTCGCCCAGGTTGTGCGGCGGCATATTGGTCGCCATGCCGACCGCGATCCCGGACGTGCCGTTGACCAGCAGGTTCGGATAGGCGGCGGGCAGGGTGACGGGTTCCTGCTCGCTGCCGTCGTAGTTCGGCGAGAAGTCGACCGTGTCCTCGTCGATGGACTCGGTCATCAGCGAGGTCGCCGAGGCCATCCGGCACTCGGTGTACCGCATCGCGGCGGGCGGGTCGTCATTGCCCAGCGAGCCGAAGTTGCCGTGGCCGTCGACCATCGGCAGGCGCATCGAGAACGGCTGCGCCATGCGCACCAGGGCGTCGTAGATCGACGCGTCACCGTGCGGGTGGAGCTTACCCATCACCTCGCCGACGACGCGGGCGCACTTGACGAAGCCGCGCTCGGGGCGCAGCCCCATTTCGTTCATCTGGTAGAGGATGCGGCGGTGTACGGGCTTGAGCCCGTCGCGGGCGTCGGGCAGCGCGCGCGAATAGATGACCGAGTAGGCGTACTCGAGGTAGGAGCCCTGCATCTCGTCGACGACGTCGATGTCGAGGATGCGCTCCTCGAAGTCGTCCGGCGGCGGACTCTTCGTGCTGCGGCGGGCCATCGCGCTTGCGGCTCCTTCAACGGCAGAGCGGGATCTGACGCGGACCATTGTGGCCCCGTCCGCCGACAACTGTGGAACGGGCCATCCCCCAGCGGCTCCGTGAGCACCCCCCGGCGGCCGTCCCGGCCCGTCCGCGGGAGCCCGGCGGGACCTTGGCCGGACCTTTGCGTGACGGGAACTTCGCCAGATGTCCGTGCGGTTGCATACAGTGACAGAAGCGCTCATCACAGCGGTTCGCACGCGCTCCATCACGCGATCGAAGGGACGTACATGCCCATGGGTCACACGGCCACGCAACAGGCCGGCTCCGGCGGCCTGAAAGCGACCGAGCACCGTCTGGCCAACGGCTTGCGGGTGGTGCTCTCCGAGGATCACCTGACCCCGGTCGCCGCGCTCTGCCTCTGGTACGACGTCGGCTCACGCCACGAAGTCAAGGGGCGTACCGGCCTCGCCCACCTCTTCGAGCACCTGATGTTCCAGGGCTCGGCCCAGGTGACGGGGAACGGTCACTTCGAGCTGGTCCAGGGGGCCGGCGGCTCGCTCAACGGCACGACCAGCTTCGAGCGCACCAACTACTTCGAGACGATGCCCGCCCACCAGGTCGAGCTGGCGCTGTGGCTGGAGGCGGACCGGATGGGGTCCCTCCTGACCGCGCTGGACGAGGAGAGCCTGGAGAACCAGCGGGACGTCGTCAAGAACGAGCGCCGCCAGCGGTACGACAACGTGCCGTACGGCACGGCCTTCGAGAAGCTCGTCGGCATGGCCTACCCCGAGGGCCACCCGTACCACCACACCCCGATCGGCTCGATGGCCGACCTGGACGCCGCCTCCCTGGAGGACGCCCGGGAGTTCTTCCGCACGTACTACGCGCCGAACAACGCGGTGCTGTCCGTCGTCGGTGACATCGACCCCGAGCAGACGCTCGCCTGGATCGAGAAGTACTTCGGCACCATCCCCTCCCACGAGGGCAAGCGGCCGCCCCGCGACGGCACGCTCCCCGAGGTCATCGGCGGGCAGCTGCGCGAGGTCGTGGAGGAGGAGGTCCCGGCCCGCGCCCTGATGGCCGCCTACCGGCTGCCGCACGACGGCACCCGCGAGGCCGACGCCGCCGACCTGGCGCTGACCGTCCTCGGCGGCGGCGAGTCCTCCCGGCTGCACAACCGCCTAGTGCGCCGTGACCGTACGGCCGTCGCCGCCGGGTTCGGCCTGCTGCGGCTGTCGGGCGCGCCGTCGCTGGGCTGGCTGGACGTGAAGACCTCCGGCGGGGTCGAGGTGCCCGGCATCGAGGCCGCCGTCGACGAGGAGCTGGCCCGCTTCGCCGAGGAGGGTCCGACCCCTCAGGAGATGGAGCGCGCCCAGGCGCAGATCGAGCGCGAGTGGCTGGACCGGCTGGCCACCGTCGGCGGCCGCGCCGACGAGCTGTGCCGGTTCGCCGTGCTCTTCGGCGACCCGCAGCTGGCCCTGACCGCCGTGGGCCGGGTGCTGGACATCACCGCCGAGGAGGTGCGGGCCGTGGCCGCGGCGCGGCTGCGCCCCGACAACCGCGCCGTGCTGGTCTACGAGCCCGTCCAGGGCGCCGACGACGCCGACCAGGCCGATGCCGCAGAAGCCGCCGACACCGACGCAGAAGGGGAGGCGGCCCAGTGAGCGACGCCGTCACCGCCACCATGACCTTCCACCCGCAGCCGCAGGGTGGCGCCCCCAAGCCGTGGGCCTTCCCGGCGCCCGAGCGCGGTGAGCTGGCCAACGGGCTGACCGTGCTGCGCTGCCACCGCCCCGGCCAGCAGGTCGTCGCGGTGGAGATCAACCTGGACGCCCCGCTGGACACCGAGCCGGCCGGTCTGGAGGGCGTCGCCACGATCATGTCGCGCGCCCTGTCCGAGGGCACCGACAAGCACACCGCCGAGGAGTTCGCCGCCGAGCTGGAGCGTTGCGGCGCCACCCTGGACGCCCACGCGGACCACCCCGGCGTCCGGGTCTCCCTGGAGGTGCCGGTTTCCCGGCTGCCCAAGGCGCTCGGTCTGCTCGCCGACGCCCTGCGCGCCCCCGCCTTCCCCGACGGCGAGATCGAGCGGCTGGTGCGCAACCGGCTGGACGAGATCCCGCACGAGCTGGCCAACCCGGCCCGCCGCGCCTCGATGGCCCTGGCCAAGGAGCTGTTCCCGACCGAGTCGCGGATGTCCCGGCCGCGCCAGGGCACCGAGGAGACCATCGAGGGCATCGACGCCGCGGCGGTGCGGGCCTTCTACGAGGCGCATGTCCGGCCGTCCACCGCGACCGCGGTCATCGTCGGTGACCTGGCCGGGGTCGACCTCGACCAGGCGCTCGCCGACACCCTGGGCGCCTGGACCGGCGGCCCCGCCCCGCAGCGGTCGGTCCCGCCGGTCATCGCCGACGACACCGGCCGTGTGGTGATCGTCGACCGGCCCGGCGCGGTCCAGACCCAGCTGCTCCTCGGGCGCGTCGGCGCCGACCGCCACGACCGCGTCTGGCCCGCCCAGGTGCTGGGCACCTACTGCCTGGGCGGCACCCTGACCTCCCGGCTGGACCGGGTGCTGCGCGAGGAGAAGGGCTACACCTACGGGGTGCGCGCCTTCGGCCAGGTGCTGCGCTCGACGCCGCCCTCGCCGGCCGGCGGCGGCTCGGCGGGCGCCTCGCTGCTGGCGATCAGCGGTTCGGTGGCCACCGAGGTCACCGGCCCGGCTCTGGAGGACCTGTGGACGGTGCTGCGGACGTTGAAGGAGGAGGGGCTGACGGACGCCGAGCGCGATGTCGCCGTGCAGAACCTCGTCGGCGTCGCCCCGCTCAAGTACGAGACGGCCGCCGCCGTCGCGGGCACCCTCGCCGACCAGGTCGAGCAGCACCTGCCGGACGACTTCCAGGCGCAGCTGTACGCACGGCTCGCCGACGCGGGGACGGTGGAGGCGACCGCGGCGGTCGTGAGCGCCTTCCCGGCCGACCGGCTGGTGACGGTGCTCGTGGGTGACGCCTCCCGGATCGAGGAGCCGGTGAAGGCGCTCGGCATCGGAGAGGTGACCGTCATCGCCGGCTGAGGCCGCTCAACGCACCACCCCCACAAGGACCCTGGCGTCAAGTGAGACGCCGGGGTCCTCCCATATGTCCGATTCGCGGGGCGTTTGGTTTGTGGCGAGAACAACAAAAACCCGTAACCGTTTGGTGATCGAAACACGGCCCGTCTAGCGTCAGTGCGGCTGTTCGCCGGATACCGCCGCACCCGCGGCACGGACAGCCATCGCCGAGTCCCATGGTGCGAGTGCCAGGGGAGCCGGGGACCCAAACGTCCCTGGGGTGAATCGGACGCCTTCCCCGGCCGGGGGAGGGGCCCGTAGGAGACCTTCCTGCTCCGAACCCGTCAGCTAACCCGGTAGGCGAGAGGAAGGAAAGGAGTGCGCCACACCATGGCGTTCACCCGTGCCGCCGGGAAGCACCGACGTCCCAGCCAGACCGCCGTCCGCACCGGCGCGAACATCGCTGGCATCACCACGGTCGCCTCGGGCGTCGTAGCCGGGATCGCCGGCCCCGCCCTCGCCGCGACCGGCGAGGCGTCTGCCCAGGACACCGGTCTCCGCCAGGCGATGGTGATGGGCGACGGTCTCTCCGACCAGATCGACGCGCAGGCCCAGTCCCAGGAGAGCGCCGCCGAGGCCGCCGCCGCCAAGGCGAAGGCCGAGGCCGTGGCCCGCCAGGAGGCCGCTCGGAAGGCCGAGGCCGCCGCGAAGAAGGCCAAGGCGGAGCGCGATGCCAAGGAGCGCGCCGCGCGTGAGGCCGAGCGCAAGCGCCTCAACACGTTCGTCTCGCCGGTCGACGGTTCCTCCGTCTCCACCGGTTACGCGGCGTCCAGCGGCCTGTGGTCCTCCGGCAGTCACACCGGGATCGACTTCCAGGCCTCCACGGGCACCGAGGTGCAGTCGGTGGGCTCCGGCGAGGTCGTCGAGGCGGGCTGGGGCGGCGCCTACGGCAACAATGTCGTCATCAAGATGAACGACGGCACCTACACCCAGTACGGCCACCTCTCGTCGGTCGGCGTCTCGGTCGGCGAGAAGGTCACCCCCGGCCAGCAGATCGGCCTGTCCGGCGCCACCGGCAACGTCACCGGCCCGCACCTGCACTTCGAGGCCCGTACCACCGCGGAGTACGGCTCGGACATGGACCCGCTGTCGTACCTGCGCTCGCACGGCGTCAACCTCTGACCCGTCGCCCACTCTTGTCGAAAGGCCCCGTCCGCTCCGGACGGGGCCTTCGGCGTGATGCGCCGCTGTGACCAAAAAATATCCCTGAATTTCCTTCGCCCATCGGAAATCCCGGCAGCTTCGAATAGAGTCGCTGAACGCGCGTCAAGCGGATGCGTTTCGCGGGGTTGAGGCGGAGGTTCGATAATGCGGGACCGGAAATGAGCGGGGATACGGCCGCACTCCAGGGCGGTCGCCGGATTTCGGCGCATGCGGTGTGCGCGGCGATCCGTGACGACATCATCTCCGGTGCCTATCCGCCCGGCAGCCGCCTGGCCGAGGAGCTGCTGGCCCGGCGCTACGGGGTCTCCCGGGTGCCCGTCCGCGAGGCGCTGCGCACCCTGGAGTCCGAGGGCTTCGTCACGACCAGGCGGCATGCGGGCGCGTGCGTCGCGCAGCCGTCCGAGAAGGAGGCGGCCGACCTCCTGGACATCCGGGCGCTGCTGGAGCCGCTGGGTGCCGCCAAGGCCGCCCAGCGCCGCACCGAGGGGCATCTGAAGGTGCTGCGCGGTCTGGTCCGGCTCGGCCAGGAGCGGGCCCAGCGCGGTCGGCTGGGCGAGCTGCGCTCGCTGGGCGACTGGTTCCACGAGACGCTCGCCCAGGCGTCCGGCAGCCCGAGCCTGTCGGGTCTGCTGGTGCAGCTGCGGCGCAAGACGGCGTGGGTGTACGCGGTGGATCCGGCCCGGCAGGCCGCGCAGGCCGTACCGGGCTCTGCGGGGGACCTGTCGGTGCGCGCCGTCGAGGCCTGGGCGGAGCACGGGGCGATCGTGGACGCGGTCGCGCGCGGTGACGCCGAGCGGGCGCGGGCGCTCGCCGCCGCGCACACCGAGCGTTCGCTGTCCGAATTCCGGCTGCGAAACGCGGCCCAGGTGAGGACTTCGAAACACTCCGTAAACACGGCGAGCGGTCGGAATTAACAGCCGCCCGGTAAAGCGCTCAAGGGAATTCCGTCTCCGGAAAAACAACGGGGCCGCGGTGACCCGTAATGGTTCACCGCGGCCCCGCCGCGCCGAAATGCGATTCGGACGGAATCAGACGGTCTCCGGAAGCTCCTCGAGACCCTCGGCCACCAGCTTCGCCAGGCGGTCGAGCGCCGCCTCCGCGTCGTCGGCCTCGGAGGTGAGCACGACCTCGTCGCCGCCCTGAGCGCCCAGGCCGAGCACGGCGAGCATGGAAGCGGCGTTGACCGGGGTGCCGCCCGCCTTGGCGATCGTGATGGGGACGCCGGCGGCGGTCGCCGCACGGACGAAGATCGACGCCGGGCGGGCGTGCAGGCCCTCGGCCCAGCCGATGTTGACGCGGCGCTCAGCCATGGTGTTGCCCTTCAGATCTGCGGGTGCTGTTGTCTAGACCAGATCATACGGTGTCCGGTCTCGCCCGGGTCGGGCCCGAGTGGGTCCGGTCATGTCCGAACAGGTCCGATACGGACTTTCCCTCGACACCCCCCGTTCACGCAAGGGTGTCCGTCATGCGGACCCTTCCGTCCCGGTCCTCAGCCCGTACCCTGTCCCCATGCCGAGCCCATCGGATCACCACGCGTACCCCACCCACTGGGAGGCGGACGTGGTGCTCAGGGACGGGGGCACCGCGCAGATCCGCCCCATCACCCCCGATGACGCGCAGCGCCTGGTCAGCTTCTACGAACGCGTCTCGGACGAGTCGAAGTACTACCGCTTCTTCGCGCCCTACCCCCGGCTCTCCGACCGGGACGTCCACCGCTTCACCCACCACGACTATGTCGACCGGGTCGGCCTCGCGGCCATCGTCGGCGACGAGTTCATCGCCACCGTCCGCTACGACCGCATCGACGAGAACGGCCTGCCCGCCCATCTCCCGCCGCCCTCCGAGGGTGACACCGGTCGCGCTCCCGCCGACGAGGCCGAGGTCGCCTTCCTGGTCCAGGACGCCCACCATGGCCGCGGCGTGGCCTCCGCCCTCCTCGAACACATCGGCGCCGTCGCCCGTGAGCGCGGCATCCGCCGCTTCGCCGCCGAGGTGCTGCCCGCCAACACCAAGATGATCAAGGTGTTCACGGACGCCGGTTACACCCAGAAGCGCAGCTTCGACGACGGTGTCGTCCGCCTCGAATTCGACCTCGAACCCACCGACCGCTCCCTGGCCGTCATGCGCGCCCGCGAACAGCGCGCCGAGGCCCGCTCCGTGCAGCGGCTGCTCACCCCCGGCTCCGTCGCCGTCATCGGAACCGGCCGGGCCCCCGGCGGAGTCGGCCGTACCGTGCTGCGCAACCTCCTCGACGGCGGCTTCACCGGGCGGGTCCACGCCGTCAACCACGCCTTCCCCGAGGACTGGACACGGCTGGACCCCGAGGGCGTACCGGCCCACCGCTCCCTGCGCGAGGTCGAGGGACCGGTCGACCTGGCCGTCGTCGCCGTGCCCGCCGCGCAGGTGCCCGCCGTCGTCGCCGACTGCGGCGAACACGGCGTCCAGGGGCTCGTCGTCCTCTCCGCCGGATACGCCGAGAGCGGCCCCGAGGGCCGCGACCGCCAGCGCGACCTGGTCCGCCAGGCCCGCACCTACGGCATGCGCGTCATCGGCCCCAACGCCTTCGGCATCATCAACACCGCCGAGGGCGTGCGGCTGAACGCCTCCCTCTCGCCCCGGCTGCCGGTCCCCGGCCGCATCGGGCTGTTCACCCAGTCCGGCGCGATCGGCATCGCCCTGCTCTCCGGGCTGCACCGGCGCGGCGCCGGACTCACCCGGCCCACCGGCGCCGAGGGGACGGCGGGTCTCGCGGGCCTCGCGGGCATGGTCGGTCTGGCAGGCCTCTCTTCGTTCCTGTCCACCGGGAACCGCGCCGACGTCTCCGGCAACGACCTCCTCCAGTACTGGTACGAGGACCCGCAGACCGATGTCGCCCTCATGTACCTCGAATCCATCGGCAACCCCCGCAAGTTCACCCGGCTCGCCCGCCGCACCGCCGCCGTCAAGCCCGTCGTGGTCGTCAAGGGCGCACGGCACAGCGGCAGCGCCCCCACCGGGCACGCCGTGCCCACCACCCGCATCCCCGACGCCACCGTCTCCGACCTGCTGCGCCAGGCGGGCGTGCTGCGCGTGGACACCGTCACCCAGCTGGCCGACGCCGGGGTGCTGCTCGCCTCACAGCCGCTCCCGGACGGGCCGCGCGTCGCCATCCTCGGCAACTCCGAATCCCTCGGCCTGCTCACCTACGACGCCTGCCTCACCGAGGGGCTGAGCCCGCTGCCGCCCCGCGATCTGACCACGGCCGCCGCCCCCGAGGACTTCCACCGTGCCCTGACCGGGGCGCTCGGCGACGACGCGTGCGACGCGGTCGTGGTCACCGCTATCCCCTGGGTCGGTGACGCCCGCGCCGCGGACCTGGCCGCGGCCGTCCGTACGGCGGCCGCCGAGGCGCCCGGGCACGGCGCGGCCAAGCCGGTGGCGGTGGTCCACCTGGAGATCCCCGGCCTCGCGGAGGCCCTCGCGGGCGCCGCTGACCCGGCCTCGGAGCCCGACGCCGCACCACCGCCCGAGGCCCGCCGGATCCCGGCCTACCCGGCCGCCGAGCGCGCGGTGCGGGCGCTCGCCGAGGCCGTGCGGTACGCGCGCTGGCGGCGGGAGGCCGGGGAGCCCGGCCGGGTGCCGGAGTACGACGACATCGACGAGGCCGGGGCCGCCGCCGACATCGAGGTGCTGCTGGCCCCGCCCGAGGGAGCCCCGCCCGGGGGAATCCCGCGCCAGGACATCCCACCGCCCGAGGCCCCCGCGCCGGACGGGCCCGGCGGCACCGGCACCGAGCTGTCCGCCGCCGACACCCAGCGCCTGCTGGCCCGCTACGGCGTCAGCGTGCTGCCCGCGCTGCCCGCGACCGACCCCGGCACCGCCGTACGGGCCGCCGGGCGGCTCGGCTATCCGGTCGCGCTGAAGCCCACCGCCCCGCATCTGCGCCACCGCACCGACCTGGGCGGGGTACGGCTCGACCTCGGCGGCGAGACGGAACTGCGCCGCGCCCACGCCGAACTGACCGCCCATCTCGGCCCCGCCGAGGAGTTGGGCCTGGTCGTTCAGCGGATGGCGCCGCGCGGCGTCGACACCGTCGTCCGGGCCGCGATAGACCCCGGCGCCGGAGCCGTGCTCTCCTTCGGGCTCGCCGGTGCCCCGTCCGAACTGCTGGGCGACACCGCCCACCGGCTCGTCCCCGCCACCGACCGGGACGCGGCCGAGCTGATCCGGTCCATCCGGACCGCCCCGCTCCTCTTCGGCTGGCGGGGTTCCAAACCGGTGGACACCGCGGCCCTCGAAGAGCTGCTGCTGAGGGTGTCGCGGCTGGTGGACGACCATCCCGAGGTGGTCGCCGTCGATCTGGAGCCGGTGGTCGTCGCCCAGCGCGGCCTCTCCGTGCTCGGCGCGTCCGCGCGGCTGGCGCCGCCGCCCGTGCGCACCGATCTCGGCCCCCGCCATCTGCCCGCCTACTGACGGCTCCGGACCGGAGCGGGCATGGGAGCCGGTGTCGGCGCCGCCCCGTAGGATGGTGTCCATGGCGAAGACCGGTACGACGACCCAGGGGCTGCGCGCGGCGATCGAGCGCAGCGGCTATTACCCGGCACTCGTGGCCGAGGCGGTGGAGGCCGCCGTGGGCGGCGAGCCGATCGTGTCGTACCTGGTCCATCAGGAGACCACGTTCGACGCGAACGAGGTCCGCCGCCATGTCACGGTCCTGGTCCTCACCGGAAACCGCTTCATCGTCAGCCACACCGACGAGCAGGCCGCGGACGGCACCTCACCGTCGCCGTACGCGACCACCTCCACCGAGTCCGTGAAGCTCCAGCGGATCTCCTCGGTCGTGCTCAGCCGGGTCGTCGCCAACCCCGAGTCGTACACCCCGGGCACGCTGCCCCGCGAGGTCGTGCTGACCATCGGCTGGGGCGCCGTCAACCGCCTCGACCTGGAGCCCGCCGCCTGCGGCGACCCCAACTGCGAGGCCGACCACGGCTACACCGGCTCGTCCACCGCCGACGACCTGAGCCTGCGGGTCAGTGAGGCGGGCGACGGCCCCGACACCGTCCGCCAGACCCTCGCCTTCGCCCAGGCGCTCTCCGAGGCCACCGCGGCCACCCCGGACGCCGGCCGCTGATGCCCGGCTCCGCCACCGGCCCGACCACCGCCGCCGACTCCGCCTGGCCCGAGCCGGTGCCCCTCGACCCCCGCGCCGCTCCCTTGCCGCGCTACGGCACGGGGTCGCTCGCCGATCTGCTGCCCGCGATCGCCGCAGGTCAGGGGGTCCCCGGGCTGGCGTCCGGGCTTGCTCTCGCCCCGGCCGACCGGGTCTGCGTCTTCCTGGTGGACGGCCTGGGCTGGGAGCTGCTGCGCGCCCACCCCGCCGAGGCGCCCTTTCTGACCTCCCTGCTGTCCAGTTCGCTGAACGGCACCGGCGCCCCGCTCACCGCGGGCTTCCCGTCCACCACCGCGACCTCGCTGGCCTCGGTGGGCACGGGGCTGCCGCCCGGCGCCCACGGACTGCCGGGCTATACGGTGGCCGACCCCGCCACCGGCCAGCTGATGAACCAGCTGCGCTGGCAGCCCTGGACGGATCCGCACGCCTGGCAGCCGTATCCCACGGTCTTCCAGCTGGCCGACGCGGCGGGCGTGCACACCTGCCAGGTCTCCGCGCCGACCTTCGCCGAGACCCCGCTCACCAAGATCGCGCTGAGCGGCGGCACCTTCCACGGGCGGCTCTCCGGTGAGGAGCGGATGGACCTCGCGGCCGAGCAGCTCGGCGCCGCGGACCGCTCGCTCGTCTACACGTACTACAGCGAAGTGGATGGCAAGGGTCATCGCTTCGGCGTCGACTCCGCCGAGTGGCGTGACCAACTCCGCTACGTCGACGGGCTGGCCCAGCGGCTCGCCGAGCAACTGCCGCCCCGCTCCGCGCTGTACGTCACCGCCGACCACGGCATGATCGACATCCCCTTCGACCCGGAGTCGCGCCTCGACTTCGACACCGACTGGGAGCTGCGGGCGGGCGTCGCGCTGCTGGGCGGTGAGGGCCGGGCCCGCCATCTGTACGCGGTCCCCGGCGCGGCCGGTGATGTGCTCGCCGTATGGCGCGAGGTGGTGGGGGAGCGGATGTGGGTGGCCAGCCGTGACGAGGCCATCGAGGCGGGCTGGTTCGGGCCGCCCGGCGGCACCGGCGGCGTGGACGACCGGGTCTACCGGCGCATCGGCGACATCGTGGCCGCCGCCCATGACGATGTCGCGATCGTCGCCTCGGAGACCGAGCCGAAGGAGTCCGCGATGGTCGGGCTGCACGGTTCGATGACCCCGGTGGAGCAGCTCGTCCCCCTGCTCGAAGTACGCTCCTGAGCGACCGCGTTGCCCCGCGCGGCCGCCTCGCCGGCCGCCACCCGCCTCTCCGTGACCCCTTCCGTACGAAAGGCTCCACCACCCCCATGCCCGAGCTGGTGTTCTTCTCCGGAACCATGGACTGCGGAAAGAGCACCCTGGCTCTGCAGATCGAGCACAACCGCTCGGCCCGCGGGCTCCAGGGGATGATCTACGCCCGGGACGACCGGGCGGGCCACGGCAAGCTCTCCTCGCGGCTCGGGCTGGTCACCGAGGCCGTCGAGGCCGTGGCGGACCTGGACTTCTACGCCCATGTGGTCGGCGTGCTGACGGCCGGGGGCCGCGCCGACTACGTCATCGTGGACGAGGCGCAGTTCCTCACCCCGCTCCAGATCGACCAACTCGCCCGGATCGTCGACGACCTCGACCTGGACGTCTTCGCCTTCGGCATCACCACCGACTTCCGCAGCAAGCTCTTCCCCGGCTCCCAGCGCCTGGTCGAACTCGCGGACCGGGTGGAGGTGCTCCAGGTCGAGGCGTTGTGCTGGTGCGGTGCCCGGGCGACGCACAACGCCCGTACGGTCGGCGGCGAGATGGTCGTCGAGGGCGCCCAGGTCGTCGTGGGCGACGTCAACCGCCCGGAGAGCGAGGTGGGTTACGAGGTGCTGTGCCGCCGCCACCACCGGCGCCGGATGACGGCCGCCGGAGCGCGGGCCGCCAGCCTGTCACCCGATGTGCTGCCGGTCGACGGGCCCGCCGCCCGGCCGAAGGTCCCCTAGGGGCAGGCCCCAGCGGCTTGTACGACGGTGAAGGCCGCCCCCTCCTGGTCCGTGACCAGGGCCGCGCGCCCGGTCGCCCGGTCCGACGGCGGCTCGACGACCCGGCCGCCCAACTCGGCCACCCGGCGCACCGCTTCGTCCACGTCCGCCACCGCGAAGTGCGTCATCCAGTGGGCGCCCCGGTCGCGCGGCAGGGCCTGGCCCACGCTCCGGATCGCGCACACCGGCCGCCCGTCCAGACGCAGGGTCCGGCGGCCGGGACCGGGCGGCGGCACGCTCTCCGTACCGTCCGGTTCGTAGCCGAAGACCATCTGGTAGAACTTCGCGACCGCCCCGGACTCGCGGGCCGTCAGCTCGTGCCAGACCGGGGTGCCAGGCGCTCCCGCCTCCCGGAGGACGGCGTGCTCGTCCTCCTGCCACACGCCGAACACGGCGCCTTCCGGATCGGCGGCGATCAGCATCCGGCCCGCCTCATCCGCGTCCAGCGGGCCCACGGCCACGGTGCCGCCGCAGGCGCGGATCATCTCCGCCGTCTCGTCGGCGTCGTTCGAGGCCAGATAGGTCAGCCAGGAGACCGGAAGCTGTCGTTCCGGAGGCAGCTCGCCCAGTCCGGCGACCGGCCGGCCGTCCCGTACGGCGCGGACGTAGGCGCCGAGCTGCTGTGGTCCCGGGGTGAACTCCCAGTCGAACAGGGCGTGGTAGAAGTCCTGTGTCGCGGAAAGGCTGTGCACCATCAAACTCGTCCAGCAGGGCGTGCCCGGTGTGCGCCGAGTCGCTGCCTCGGTCATACGTCACTCTCTCCTCGGACCATCGTCGTGGCCGTGCGGCCCCGGCCGGCCGGCGGCGCGGGGCGGTGATGCGGAGGTGCTGCTGTGGGGGGCCCGAACGATATTTGCACCACCTGCCGCGGCAAGCGCCCCGGCCGCGCCGCACGATGCGCGCCCGGCAAGAAGAATGCCCGGTTTACTGCCGCACATCCGTTTCCCTTTGCTTGCCGTTGAGTGACCATCAGCTGTGCGGTGGGTGATCGGGGGGTCCAAACGTCGCAGCGGTATCTACGCAAGGATGGTTCCCATGAATGCCATCATCACCGCACCCGATCTCATGAACGCACAGGCGGGGGAGCGTCCCCCGCTCCTGCTGGACGTGCGCTGGCAGCTCGGCGGCCCGCCCGGCCGCCCCGCCTACGAGGCCGGACATCTGCCCGGCGCCGTATACGTCGACCTCGACACCGAGCTGGCGAGTCCGGCCGGGGCGGCGGGACGCCATCCGCTGCCCGATCTTTCCGCGTTCGCGGCCGCGATGCGCCGGGCCGGGGTCAGCCGGGACCGGCGCGTGGTGACATATGACGGCGGACAGGGGTGGGCGGCGGCGCGCGCCTGGTGGCTGCTCCGCTGGGCGGGCCACCCCGATGTACGCGTGCTCGACGGCGGCCTGCCCGCCTGGACCGCGGCCGGTGGCACGCTGACCACCGAACTCCCGGGCGAGCCCGAGGGCGACTTCGTCCCGGAGCCCGGCGCCCTGCGGCTGCTCACGGCGGACGAGGCGGCCGCGCTCGCCCGGCGCGGGGTGCTGCTGGACGCCCGGGCGGGCGAGCGCTACCGCGGTGAGGTCGAGCCGATCGACCGGGTCGGCGGCCACATCCCGGGCGCGGTCTCCGCTCCCACCGCCGAGAACGTCACCGCCGAGGGCCATCTGCTGCCCGCCGAGCGGCTGGCCGAGCGCTTCGCGGGCCTCGGCGCCACCGGGGACACCGAGGTCGGGGTGTACTGCGGTTCGGGTGTCTCGGCCGCGCACCAGGTCCTGGCGCTGGCGGAGGCGGGCATTCCGGCGGCCCTGTACGTGGGGTCGTGGAGCGAGTGGTCCGCCGACGGCAGCCGCCCGGTGGCCACCGGCCCCGAGCGCGGCTGAGCTGACCCGCACAGCGTTCCGGGCCCGTCACCGACCTGCGGTGACGGGCCCGGAACCCATCGAGAGCGAGTGGCCGCGAGGCTACTCCTGCTTCTTGCGGCGCGTCCCGAAGACGATCTCGTCCCAACTCGGCACCGCGGCCCGGCGGCCCGGACGGACACCGTCCGCCTCCGCCTGGCGGTCCGTCGTACCGGTCAGCCGGTCGCGGTGGCCCGCGACCGAACGGGGCATCAGCACATCCGCGTACGCCGAACCCGCGCTCGCCGCCGGGGCGGGCGGCTCGACGGCCTCGGCCTCCTCCACCGGCTCGTCCGGCGGCGGTGGCGGCGCCACGACCGGTGCCTCGGGCACGACCATGTCGCCACGGAAGTTGGGCACGGCCTCCAGCAGGCTGGTCAGCGAGTCACGCTCGCCGCCGAGGCCGTCGTCCACCGAGGCGGACGCCGGGACCGGCAGCGCGGACTCGTCCTCGTCGTTGCCGTGGTCGGAGGACGTCCCCCGCTCCCAGTCTCTTTCTCTGTCCCGGTCGCGGTCTCTGTCCTTGTCCCGGTCGCGCGGCAGCCGGGCGATGCGCGGCACGAAGGGGAAGCTGGGCTCCGGCGTGTCGTCGGCCTCGCCGATGAGCGTCCGCGCCTCGTCGTCCACGGCCTGGACCAGCCGCCGGGGCGGGTCGTAGGTCCAGCTCGCCGAGTGCGGCTCACCGGCGACCCGGTAGACCAGCAGCACCTCCCAGGTGCCGTCGTCACGCCGCCACGAGTCCCACTGCGCGGTGTCCTTCTCGGCGCCGCGCAGCAGCAGCCGCTCCGCCACAGCCTCGCCGAGCTGCGGTCCGGTGTTCTCGCCGGGGCGGCGCACGGGTGTCTTACGGGCGCGCTCGGCCATGAACGCGCGCTCCGCGAGCACCGGGCCCTCGAAGCGGCGCACACGGTCGACGGGGATGCCGGCCATCTGCGCGACCTCTTCGGCCGTGGCGCCTGCGCGTATACGGGCCTGGATGTCACGGGGCCGGAGATGGCTCTCGACCTCGATCTCGATCTGGCCGAGCCGAGCGCGGTCGTTGCGCACCGCGGCGCGCAGTCGCTCGTCGATGGGAAGTGTGTACTCCGTGCTGTCCGCAGCCTTGAGCACCAGCCGTGTGCCGTCGTTGCTGACGGCCACGACACGCAGTTCGGGCATGGGGACCTCCCGGGTGGTGCCTGCCGACGTCACGGTTGCGTCGCTGCTCTCCCGCTAGACGAGTGTGGCCTGCCCGGGTGCAGCCTGCCACAACTTTGCCGAGTTGCCCGGGCCGGTTGGTTGCCGCCCTCTGCCCCTCCCGTTGGGTCCGGGCGGCCGGACGGGAAAGCGGGGCCAGGGCTCGCCACAGTACTCCATTCGGGCCGCTCAGGTGGAGCGGCGCGCCAGCAGACTTCGGGCGTGGCGTGGTGATCCGGCGCCGAATCCTTCGAAGTGGGGCGCAATTTGGGTGGCAACTTTCACAGAAACGTCAGAATCGGAACGATCGGCTTCGGTTATAGTCCCCTTCCCTCTGTGAGCGGGAACGAATGTCCACGCGAGGGCGGGAGGCGCGCCGCTCGGATCGCGTCCGCTCCCGCCCGGCCCCGTCAGCCGCCGAGCACCCTCCGCAGGTAGTCGTTGCCGAACACGCGGTCCGGGTCGAGCCGGTCGCGCAGCGCGGTGAACTCGCCGAACCGCGGATAGACCCCGGAGAGATACGCGGCGTCGCGGCTGTGCAGCTTCCCCCAGTGCGGGCGTCCGCCGTGCGCGGTCATGATCTGCTCGGCGGCCGTGAAGTACGCCCGGTGCGGGGTGCCCCGGTAGAGGTGGACGGCGATGTACGCGGTGTCCCGGCCGGAGGCGGTGGACAGGGGGATGTCGTCGGAGGGGGCGGTCCGCACCTCCACGGGGAAGCTGACCCGCAGGCCCGACCGCTCGACGGTGGCCTTCAGTTCGCGCAGTGCCGGGACGGCGGCCTCGCGCGGCACCGCGTACTCCATCTCCAGGAAGCGCACCCGGCGCGGGCTGGTGAAGACTTTGTAAGGGATGTCCGTATACGTGCGGGCTGACAGTGCGCGGCTGGAGATCTTGGCGATCCCGGGGATGGTGGCGGGGACCGCGCGGCCCACCGTGCAGGCCACCTGGAAGATGCCATTGGACAGCAGTTCGTCATCCACCCAGCCGCTCACCCGGCCGACCGGGGAGGCGGGGCCGGTGCTGCGGTTGTTGCGCTTGGTGTTGCAGTTGCCGGTGTGGGGGAACCAGTAGAACTCGAAGTGCTCGTTCTCGGCGACGAGTTGCTCGAAGTCCGTCATCACCTGCTCGAAGGGCATCGGTTCCTCGCGCGCCGTGAGCAGGAACTCGCGCTCCACTCCGAAGGTGATCGCCGTGACCACGCCCAGCGCGCCGAGGCCCACCCGGGCGGCCGCGAAGATCTCCGGGTGCTCGGTCGCCGAGCAGCGCAGAATCGAGCCGTCCGCCGTGACCAGCTCCAGCCCCTTGATCTGGGCGGCGAGCGAGGCGCTGTCGCGCCCCGTGCCATGGGTGCCGGTGGAGGTGGCCCCAGCCACCGTCTGTTCCATGATGTCGCCCATGTTGGTCAGCGACAGACCGTGGGCCGACAGGGTCTCGTTCAGCTGACGCAGCGAGGTGCCCGCCGCGACGGTCACCGTGCCCGCCTCCCGGTCCACCTCCCGCACGCCCACCAGGCGGTCCGGGCGTATCAGCACGCCGTCGGTGGCGGCCGTGGTGGTGAACGAGTGGCCGGTGCCCACCGCCTTGACCCGCAGCCCGTCCGCCACGGCCCGGCGCACCGCCTCGGCCAGCTCCTGGGTGGAGGAGGGGGCCACGCTCCGTACCGGACGCGCGATGACGTTCCCCGCCCAGTTACGCCACACGCTGTTTCGCTCGGTTCTTACGGTCTTGACGGCCATCCGCTCCCGACCCCTCCCGCTGTGGCGCCGGCCGGAGCCGGCGATACCCGAGGAACGCCACCGCCGCCGCGAGCGCCCCGGCCACGGCCGGCACCGCGTACCCCGCGCGGGCCCCGGCGGCGTCCACCACCCCTCCGGTGGCCGACGAGCCGAGCGCCACGCCGACCATGAGCCCCGTGCTCACCCAGGTCATGCCCTCGGTCAGATGCGCGCGTGGTACGTGCTGTTCGACGAGGGCCATGGTCGTGACCATCGTCGGTGCGACGGCCAGGCCCGCGACAAAGAGCGCCACGGCCAGAAACGAAAGGTTCCCGACCAGTTGGAGGGGGATCATACTCACGGTCATCGCACAAATACCCAGCAACCAGCGGAAAGAGAGTGATCTTTTGAGCGGCAGCAGTCCGAAGACGGCTCCGGCCGCGCACGAGCCCAGCGCGTACACCGCCAGGACCAGGCTCGCCGCCGCCTTGTGCCCCTGGTCCTCGGCGTAGGCCACCGTCGCCACGTCGACCGCCCCGAAGATCGTGCCGACCGCGATGAAGGTGAGCACCAGCACCTGGAGCGCGCGCGAGCGCAGCGCGGAGCCGCCGGTGTGCGTCCCGCGCGGATGCGGCGCGGGCTCGGTGGCCCGCTGCGCGGTGAACCAGAAGACGCCGACGGCGAGGAAGCCCCCGGCGACCAGCGGGCCCGCCTCCGGGAACCAGCCGGTGCAGAGCCCGATCGAGATCACCGGCCCGAGGATGAAGCAGACCTCGTCGACGATCGCCTCCCAGGAGTACGCGGCGTGCAGTTCGCGCGGGGCGTCCTGGTGGATCGCCGCCCAGCGGGCCCGCACCATGGACCCGACGCTCGGCACACACCCGGCCGTGGCGGCGAACGCGAACAGCGTCCAGTCCGGCCAGCCCCGGTGGGCCGCCAGCAGCAGCCCGGTCAGCGAGACGAGCGTGATGAAGGCCGCGGGGCGCAGCACCCGGCGCTGCCCGTAGCGGTCGACCAGCCGGGAGATCTGCGGGCCGATGACGGCGACGGAGAGCGCCAGGGTCGCCGCCACCGCACCGGCCAGCCCGTACCGGCCGGTGAGTTGGGAGACCATCGTGACCACGCCGATGCTCGTCATGGCCACGGGCATCCGCGCGATGAACCCGGCCACGGAGAACGCCTTGGCGCCGGGGGCGGCGAAGATCACACGGTACGGACTGGGTCCGGGCATGGCAGGGGCCTCCGCGAGCGGGCAGAGCGGCAGGACGGGACGGCGGAAGGACGGCGGAAGTGGAGGAGAGGCAGGTCGGCGAAGCCGGGTAAGGAACGTTGAAGCTGATACAGCTTACGGTCACCCCGGGGCCCGCACAGGGGCATTTCCCGCCTGTCCGGGGCTGGTGGCAGGATCGGGACCATGCCCGAACAGTCAGCGCAGACATCCCCCGCTCCGTACGACGCCCTGCTGTTGCTCTCCTTCGGTGGGCCGGAGGGCCCGGAGGACGTCGTGCCGTTCCTGGAGAACGTCACGCGGGGGCGGGGCATCCCCCGGGAGCGGCTCAAGGAGGTCGGGCAGCACTACTTCCTGTTCGGCGGTGTCAGCCCGATCAACGCGCAGAACCGCGAGCTGCTGCACGCACTGCGCAAGGACTTCGCCGAGCACGGGCTGGACCTGCCGGTCTACTGGGGCAACCGCAACTGGGCCCCGTACCTGACCGACACCCTGCGCGAGATGGTCGCCGACGGCCACCGCCGCGTCGCGGTGCTCGCCACCAGCGCGTACGCCTCGTACTCGGGCTGCCGCCAGTACCGCGAGAACCTCGCGGACGCGCTCGCCGCCCTGGAGGGCGAGGGGATGCCGCTGCCGCGCGTGGACAAGCTCCGGCACTACTTCAACCACCCCGGCTTCGTCCGGCCCATGGTGGACGCGACGCTGGCCGCACTCGCCGAACTGCCCGAGGGGCTGCGGGCGGGCGCCCACCTCGCCTTCACCACCCACTCCATCCCGACTGCCGCCGCGGACACCTCCGGCCCGGTCGAGCAGCACGGCGAGGGCGGCGCGTACGTCGCCCAGCATCTGGACGTCGCCCGGCTGATCGCCGAAGCGGTGAGCGAGGAGACCGGCGCGGCGCACCCCTGGCGGCTGGTCTACCAGTCCCGCAGCGGCGCCCCGCACATCCCCTGGCTGGAGCCGGACATCTGCGACCACTTGGAGGAGCTGCACGGCGAGGGGGCGCCCGCCGCCGTGATGGTCCCGATCGGCTTCGTCTCGGACCACATGGAGGTCAAGTACGACCTGGACACCGAGGCGGCGGCCAAGGCCGCCGACCTGGGCCTGCCGGTCGCCCGGGCCTCGACGGTGGGCGCCGATCCGCGGTTCGCGGCGGCGGTGCGCGATCTGCTGCTGGAGCGGGCGGCCGCCGAGCGGTTCGCCGCGGGCGACGCCCCGGCGGCCCCGGAGCGCTGTGCGCTGGGCACGCTGGCCCCCAGCCACGACCTCTGCCCGGTGGGCTGCTGTCCGGCCCGCTCGCCCCGCCCCGCCGCCGCCGGGTCGGACTAGTCGCCGGGCCGGACGAGCCGCCGGGCCGGACCAGGCGATGTCCGCGCCGGTGCCACCGCCGTCGCACGCCCACACGCAGTACGCACGGGTAATCCGCTAAGGAGCACGATGACCGACTCGCTCAACGCCGAACTGCTCGATCTGGCCCTGGAGGTCGCCCGCCGGGCCGGGGACCTGCTGCGCGACGGCCGCCCGGCCGATCTCGGCGTGGCCGCCACCAAGTCCAGCCCGATCGACGTCGTCACCGAGATGGACGTCGCCTCCGAGAAGCTGATCACCGACTTCCTCGCCCAGCACCGCCCCCAGGACGGGGTGCTGGGCGAGGAGGGTGCGAGCAGCGAGGGCACCAGCGGCGTCCGCTGGGTGATCGACCCGATCGACGGCACGGTGAACTACCTCTACGGCCTCCCGTCCTGGGCGGTCAGCATCGCCGTCGAGCGGGACGGCGAGACGGTCGTCGGCGTGGTGGCGGCGCCGATGCGCGGCGAGACGTACCACGCGGTGCTCGGCCAGGGGGCGTACGCCAACGGGGAACCGGTGCGGGTGCTCCCCGCGCCGCCCTTCGAGCAGGCGCTGATCGGCACCGGCTTCGGCTATGTGCGCGAGCGGCGCGTCGGGCAGGCCAGGGTCCTGAACGAGCTGCTGCCCCAGGTGCGCGACATCCGCCGCGGCGGTTCGGCCGCCATCGACCTGTGCGACGTGGCCTGCGGCCGGCTCAACGCGTACTACGAGCGCGGGCTCAACCCCTGGGACTACGCGGCCGGCGCGCTCATAGCCCGCGAGGCGGGCGCGCTCACCGGCGGACGGCCGGGCGTACCCGCCTCGACGGAGCTGACCATCGCCGCCGCCCCCGGTCTCTTCGAGCCGCTACGGGCGCTGCTGGAGGACCTGGGCGCCTGGCACGACTGAGCCGGACCCCTCGCGCACGCGAAGCGCCCCGGTGCCAGGAGGGCACCGGGGCGCTTCGGCGTGGATTGTGCCGGTTGTGCTCATGGTTCGGCATGCCGGAGCTGGATCGGTCTCCGTCACACCGGGTCATCAAGCCGCCGGGAACACCGGGCGGCGCACAGGATCAAGCAGCCTGGATCAAGCGGCGCTTACTTCGACGCCGTGTTCGGCGGCCAGCCGACGGAGGTCTTCCAGCTCCGCCAGCTCCACATCGGCGAGGAACTCGTCGCCCGTCTCACGGGCGCGGGTCAGGTCGGACTGGGTGGTCTCTATACGCTGCAGAATGCCTGCGGTGAACGCGTCCATGGTGCGCCCCCTCGTCGTGGGTCGGTGGCACGGGGGTGTGCCGACGGCGGGAGCGATCACGTACGTGAATCCCTGAGGGTGGCAGCGGCATCATGGGATAGCCACATACAGGGCGTGATCGCGGGGTGTGCAGTCGTCCTCCCCACCCCACTCGGAGCGGAAACCTCCGGCACGAAAAGTTTCTCGATGATCTTGAAGTCGGCCGCCAGGGCACCTCTTACCGCCGGTTTATGAGACTTCGAGGCAGGATGGAGGCGCCGAACGCCGTGGAGCATGAGAGCCCGCTGCGGCCATGAGGGAAGGACGAACGACGTGCGTGTACTCGTCGTCGAGGACGAGCAGCTGCTCGCCGACGCGGTGGCCACCGGACTGCGCCGGGAGGCCATGGCTGTCGACGTCGTGTATGACGGTGCCGCCGCCCTGGAGCGCATCGCCGTCAACGACTACGACGTCGTGGTCCTCGACCGTGACCTGCCGCTCGTCCACGGTGACGACGTGTGCCGCAAGATCGTCGAACTCGGCATGCCCACCCGCGTCCTGATGCTCACCGCCTCCGGCGACGTCAGCGACCGCGTCGAGGGGCTGGAGATCGGCGCCGACGACTACCTGCCCAAGCCGTTCGCGTTCAGCGAGCTGATCGCCCGGGTGCGGGCGCTCGGCCGACGTACCACCGTCGCCCTGCCGCCGGTCCTGGAGCGGTCCGGGATCAAGCTGGACCCGAACCGCCGCGAGGTGTTCCGGGACGGCAAGGAGATCCAGCTGGCGCCGAAGGAGTTCGCGGTGCTGGAGGTCCTCATGCGCAGCGAGGGCGCCGTGGTCTCCGCCGAGCAGCTGTTGGAGAAGGCCTGGGACGAGAACACGGACCCGTTCACCAACGTCGTCCGGGTCACCGTCATGACGCTGCGCCGCAAGCTCGGCGAGCCCGCGGTGATCGTCACGGTCCCCGGCTCGGGTTACCGGATCTGACGGGCATGGCCACGACCCCACTCCCCCCGGCGGCCCCGCCCAAGCCCAGCTGGGACCCGCGGCACACCTCACCGCCCAACCCCTGGCTGCGCCCCACCATCCGGATACGGCTCACCCTGCTGTACGGCGGGATGTTCCTGATCGCCGGGGTGCTGCTGCTGACGATCATCTATCTGCTGGCGGCCGACGCCATCCGCCGGGGCAGCGAGTTCCCGCTGCAGATCGTGCGGATCGACTACAAGCCCTCCGACACGTGCCATCTGCCCAGCCAGGGCAACAACGACGCGTTCAACCGGGCGGTGGCCCAGTGCATGTCGCAGCAGCGCGACTACGCCCTGGACGGGCTGCTGCGCCGCTCGCTGCTGGCGCTGCTGGGGCTGGCCGTGGTCGCGTTCGCGTTCGGCTACGCCATGGCCGGGCGGGTGCTCTCGCCGCTGGGCCGCATCACCCGTACGGCGCGTCAGGTGGCGGGCTCGGACCTGTCCCGCCGGATCGAGCTGGACGGGCCGGACGACGAGCTGAAGGAGCTGGCGGACACCTTCGACGAGATGCTGGAGCGGCTGGACCGGGCGTTCACCGCCCAGCAGCGGTTCGTCGCCAACGCCTCGCACGAGCTGCGCACCCCGCTGGCGATCAACCGCACCCTGCTGGAGGTGCAGTTGTCCGATCCGCAGGCGTCCCCGGAGCTGGTCCAGCTCGGCAAGACGCTGCTGGCCACCAACGAGCGCAGCGAGCAGCTGGTGGAGGGTCTGCTGCTGCTGGCCCGCAGCGACAACGAGATCGTCGACCGCAAGCCGGTGGATCTCGCCGAGGTCGCCTCCCAGGCCCTCGAACAGGTCCGGGCCGAGGCCCAGGCCAAGGGGGTGGAGATCCGGGGCGACCGGGCGGCCGCGGTGGTCCAGGGCAATGGAGTGCTGCTGGAGCGGATCGCGCTGAATCTGGTACAGAACGCGGTGCGGTACAACGTTCCCGACCACGGCTGGGTGGAGGTGACCACCGAGGTACGGCAGGGGCAGGCGGTGCTGGTGGTCGCGAACACCGGACCGGTGGTCCCGGCCTACGAGATGGACAACATTTTCGAGCCCTTCCGCAGGCTCCGCACCGAGCGCACGGGCAGCGACAAGGGCGTGGGCCTCGGGCTTTCGATCGCCCGCTCGGTGGCGCGCGCCCACGGCGGGCGCATCGCGGCCGAGCCGCGGGAGGGCGGTGGCCTGGTGATGCGGGTGGTGCTCCCGGTCTGAGCGCGGAACGGCGAAAGGGGGAGTACCCTCGTGGGGTGTTCGCTTTGGGCGGAATTTTCGTGATCCGCCCACCGCCTGTATCGTGTGTGATCGATCACATGGGCGATTTTCAAGCCATACACTCTGCGTGATCGTGCAGGTTGCCGGAAAGCCGTAAAAATCCGGGTTTTCAGGCACCGTGATCACGGGAAGTACACGTCATGGCGCGCGAGAGTGCGACATTCGGACCGTGTACGGTCCCGATGGCCATCCAACCCGATCACCTCTTCAGGGGTGCGGTTGGGTGTCGATTGAGTAACAGACCTTGATGTGAGGCAAAATCTCCGCCTCAGGTCGGGCACAAGTCCGGCCTCTCACGCGTTACGAGCGCTGAGACACCGCAGACACCCAGAGGGGGAGAGCGACATGGCAACGGATTACGACACCCCACGCAAGACCGACGATGACGTCAACGAGGACAGCATCGAGGAACTCAAGGCCCGGCGGAACGACAAGTCGGCGTCGACCGTCGACGTCGATGAGTTCGAGCAGGCCGAGGGCCTGGAACTGCCCGGTGCGGACCTCTCCAACGAGGAGCTGTCCGTGCGGGTGCTGCCCCGCCAGGCGGACGAGTTCACCTGCATGAGCTGCTTCCTCGTGCACCACCGCAGCCAGCTGGCCAACGAGACCAAGAACGGCCAGCCGATCTGCCGCGACTGCGCGGCCTGAGCCGCAGGCCAGGCGTGGACGCGGAGCACGGCGGCGTGGACGCGGGGCACGGCGGCGTGAACGAGGCGGACGAGGCGCATGTCGAGCGGGGCCGGGTGGCCTCGCTCGCGGCCGCCCTCGGCCGCGGCGTTCGGTACGGCGGTGGCCGCGCCAGGGCGGGGGTATACGCGGTCGCCGACCGGATCGTGGCGAACGCACCACGCATTCCGGTCCGCGACCTCGCGGCACTCCGCAAGCAGTTCCCCGGGCTCGGCCCGGAGGAGATCGCGGACAAACTGGTGGCGGGTGCGGTGAAGGGCACCTCCACCGTGGGCGCGGGCGTCGGTGCCGCGGCGATGCTGCCAACCCCGCCCGCCATGCCCACCGAGCTGGCCGCCGAGATCGTCGGCGTGGCGTCCATAGAGTTCAAGCTCATCGCCGAGCTGCATGAGGTCTACGGGCTGCGGGCGCCCGGGGCCGTGCGGCAGCGGGCCACGTTCTACCTCAGCGCATGGGCCGAGGAGCGCGGTGTCGACCCCACCGTCCCCGGCAGCGTCAACGCCGCGCTGAACGTCCGGATGAAGCGCGAGCTGCGCCAGCAGGTGGTGAGACGCAGCTTCCGGAACCTGCCGGTCCTCGCGCCCTTCATGGTCGGCGCGGCCATCGGCGCCGCGATGAACCGACGCGACACCAAGAGACTCGCGCACAAGATCCGCAAGGATCTGCGCGACCGCCAGGTGCCCTGGGACGCCCTTCCCCCGTCCCTGGAAGCCCCCGGCGACACCCCCGGCGAACTGCCGCCCCCTCAGCTCTCCGGGCCCCCTGAGCCCCCTCAGGAAGGCCGTTAGGCGCGTACGGCCGTCAGTGCCGCCGCCAGCCCCTCCGGGTTCCGGGTGGAGACGTACACGTACGGCGTCGGGTCCTGCGGATCGGTGACCTCGACCCGCAGCGCGGTCGGGATGTAGCTCCGCAGCAGCATGAAGGCCCGCGGATCAGCCTTGTACGTCCGCCAGGCGGCCGCCTCGTCGGCGTCCAGCACCTCGGCGGCCCCGAGCGCCGACACCGGGATCCTGGCCTCTCCCGCCACCAGCGAGTCCGCCACCACCCGCACCCGGGCCGAGCCGTACGAACTCACCGCGACACAGGCCAGCGCCCCGCCCGCGATCAGGCCGCCGAGCATCGGCAGCGTGCCGAACGGCAGCATGATCAACGCCGTCGCGAACCCGATCAGAATCGCGATGAACCACCATGAACGGGGCGCGGTGAGACGTTCGTCGTAAGGCTGCATGCGTATCAGCTTGGCATGGCCGCCTGCCGGGGCTGTTCGCGCGGGTAAGGTCAGCCGTTGTGAGTGGAAGAACGACAGTGCTGAAGCCGCCGGACGGCGCCACGGCACCCGTACGCCACCCCGACGCGCCCGCGCCCGGGGAGCTGCTCGGCGCGCACTACGAGCAGTGCTTCGGGTGCGGTGAGCAGAGCGGCGGCCTGCGCCTTCGGGTGCGGGCGGGCGAGGGGGTCGGCCTCACGGCCGAGTTCACCGTCGACACCGCCCACCAGGGCGCGCCGGGCCTCGCCCACGGCGGGGTGCTGACCGCGGCGCTGGACGAGGCGCTCGGGGCACTCAACTGGCTGCAGCGCGTGATCGCGGTGACCGGGCGGCTGGAGACGGACTTCGTCCGGCCGGTGCCCGTCGGCACCGTGCTGCACCTGGAGGCACGGGTGACCGCCGTGCACGGCCGCAAGATCTACTGTGCGGCCACGGGCCGTATCGGGGGCCCCGAGGGGCCCGTCGCGGTGCGCGCGGAAGCCCTCTTCATAGAGGTGCCGGTCGACCACTTCATCAAGAACGGCCGGTCGGAGGAGATCAACGCGGCGCTCTCCGACCCGGATCAGGTGAAGGTCGCGCGCGCATTCGAGGTGAATCCGTGACTCCCGTACCGGTGGACGTGCTGATCCGCAGGGTGGACCCCCAGGTGCCGATCCCGGGGTATGCCCACCCGGGGGACGCCGGTGCCGATCTCGTCACCACCGAGGCGGCGGATCTGGCCCCGGGCGAGCGCGCGGTTCTGCCCACCGGAGTGTCTATCGCGCTCCCGGAGGGGTATGCCGCCTTCGTGCATCCGAGGTCCGGACTCGCCGCCCGCTGCGGGGTCGCCATGGTGAATGCCCCGGGGACCATCGATGCCGGGTACCGTGGAGAGATCAAGGTGATCGTGGTCAATCTCGACCCGCGCGAGAGCGTGCGGTTCGAGGCTTACGACCGGATCGCCCAGATGGTCGTCCAGCAGGTCGAGAAGGTGCGCTTCCAGGAGGTGGCGGAGCTTCCCGGGTCGGCGCGGGCCGAAGGGGGCTTCGGGTCCACCGGCGGTCATGCCGCCGTGGACGGCACAACGGGTGGGAATGGATACGCTTCGGTCGGTTCCGACCGGGAAGGACGATGACGTGTTCGGACGTCGCCGCAAGCGCAGCGAGGAGGACGTCGAGTCGCTCGACGTGACCTCCGAGGAGTTGGCCGAGGACGCGGAGGACGCGGAAGACGCGGCGGCCCTCGACGAGGGCGACGCGGAGGCCACCAGGGTGAGCCTGCCTCCCGCGCCGCGCCCCGACGGCCCGTGGGATGTGTCCGAGGTGCGGGAACCCGGCGAGGGCCGGGTGGACCTCGGCGGCATGTTCGTGCCCGGGGTCGAGGGCATGGAGCTGCGGGTCGAGGTCGCGGGGGACGCGATCGTGGCCGCGACCGTGGTGCTGCGGGACAGCGCCGTGCAGCTGCAGGCGTTCGCCGCGCCCAGGAAGGAAGGCATCTGGGGCGAGGTGCGGGACGAGATCGCCACGGGCATCACCCAGCAGGGCGGTGTGGTGGACGAGGTCGAGGGCCCGCTCGGCTGGGAGCTGCGGGCCCAGGTGCCCGTACAGCTGCCGGACGGCAAGAACGGCGTCCAGGTGGTGCGCTTCATCGGCGTCGACGGGCCCCGCTGGTTCCTGCGCGGAGTGATCTCCGGGCAGGGCGCCGTGCAGCCCGAGACCGGCAGTCTGCTGGAGGCGATCTTCCAGGACACGGTCGTGGTGCGCGGTGAGGGCCCGATGGCCCCGCGCGACCCGATCGTGCTCAAGCTGCCGAACGACGCGCAGATGGTGCCCGACGGGGTGCAGCAGGACGAGGCGCAGGGCTCGCGGTTCGCGGGCGGCGCCGACCAGCTCCAGCGTGGTCCGGAGATCACTGAGGTGCGCTGACCGCCAGGCCCGCGCCGCGCGCGGGCCGATGCGCGCAGGCCACCTGTCAACGCGCGTGAGCCGAGGTCCGAAGGGGCCCGGGGGAGACTCCCCGGGCCCCTTCGACTTTTTTTCGCACCACGTTGAACACCTGTGCCGTCCGGGGCGTACTGATGGGCGAGAGACCCCCGGCGCGCCCCGCGGTAGTGGGAGAGCGGGCGCGACGAGGGACAACCCCTGTCCGACCTCAACGAGGTGAGTGATCAATGTCCCGAGGCCTTCCGTTACTTCATCGTCGGCGGATCGTCGTCGCCGGTGTGATCGGCGGTATTACCTGTGCGTCCGTCGCGGTGGGAGCCGCCATGGCGGGGCAGGACGACAGCAGCGGCACGGACAAGGCGTCGGTCAAGGCCGCGTCCTCCATCAGCTGCCCCGCCGTGGAGGGATCCCTCCCGGAGATCCCTGCGGAGGCCAAGGCGGAGGTGGACCGTAACCTCGCCCTCCTGGACACCCAGCTCGCCGAGGCGAACAAGCGGCTGAGCACCAGCGCGGGCGAAGGCGGCCCGAACTTCGTGCAGAACGCGATCCTCGGTCCGCTGGCGGACAAGCGGAAGTCCACCCTCGACCGCATCGCGATCTCCATCGGGCGGCGGGCCGAGAAGCCGACCGGGCTGGACGCGCTCGCCGAGTGCTCGGTGTCCGGCGGAGACGCCGGCGCGGGTGCCGAGTCGGGCGCCGGGGCGGACCCGACGGCCGCGGCCTCGGCCGACCCCGCGGCGGAGACCGGCGCGGGTGCGGACACGGGCGCCGGTGCCGACGAAGGCGCGGACGCGGGCGCGGGCGCCGGTTCCGGCCAGACGATCAGCTGCCCGGACGTCGCCGGTGAGATCGGCGAGGTGCCGGCCGCCGCCCAGGCGGAGGTGGACCGCAACCTCGCGCTGCTGGACACCCAGCTCAGCGAGGCCAACAAGAGACTCGAGACCTCCGTGGGCCAGGGCGGCCCGAACTTCGTACAGAACGCGATCCTGGGCCCGCTGGCGGACAAGCGGAAGTCCACGATCGACCGCATCAAGATCTCATTCTCCCGCCAGGGCTCGACCGCCCCCTCCGGTCTTGACGCCCTGGCGGGCTGCTCGCTCGCATCCGGCTGAGTCCCCGGCGTAAGGCTCGGCTGATGTGAGCGTTCTACCGGTGGGCCGTACTTTTCTCTGCGGAGTACGGCCCACCGGCTATTGCGCGTGCGCCGATGGACGTACGCGTGATGGCACCCGCGCGGCCCCCGGCGTCAGGGAGGCGTCAAGAGGGCGGGCCCCGCCGTAAGGGAGCCGTCAACGGCGGGCTCACGCGCTCCGAACAGGGGTTTCCTCTAGAGGTCAGCACTCCACCGATCCTCTAGGAGCCCACGATGGCCGACCTGGCCTTCGTCGTCACCACGCTCGCGGTCTTCGCGCTGGTGGCCCTCGTCGCCAAAGGGGTGACGAAGCTGTGACCGCCGAGAACGTCGTCGGCCTGGTCGTGGCCGTCGCGCTGCTGGGCTATCTGGTCCTCGCCCTCCTCTTCCCCGAGAGGTTCTGAGGGCGTCATGAGTTCCGAACTCGCCGCGGTGCTCCAGCTCACCGCGCTCATCGGTGCGCTCGCCCTGGTGTACCGGCCGCTCGGCGACTACCTGGCCGCCGTCTACCGCTCCGGGAACCATCTGCGCGCCGAGCGGTGGATCTACCGCTGCATCGGCGCCGATCCGGACACCCGGATGCGCTGGCCCGCGTATCTGCGCGGAGTGCTCGCCTTCTCCGGCGTCAGCGTCCTCTTCCTGTATCTGCTGCAGCGCGTCCAGGGCGCCCTGCCGCTCTCGCTCGGCTTCTCCTCGATCACCCCGGCGCAGGCGTTCAACACCGCCGCGTCCTTCGTCTCGAACACCAACTGGCAGTCGTACGCGGGCGAGCAGGCCATGGGCCATGTCGTCCAGACGGCCGGGCTCGCGGTGCAGAACTTCCTGTCCGCCGCCGTCGGCATCGCGGTGGCCATCGCGCTCGTCCGGGGCTTCGCCCGCTCCCGCACCGGCGAGCTGGGCAACTTCTGGGCCGACCTGGTGCGCACGACCGTCCGCGTCCTGATCCCGATGGCGGTGATCGCCGCGGTCGTGCTGGTGGCGTGCGGCGCGATCCAGAACTTCGCGGGCATCCACGAGGTCGGGCAGCTCACCGGCGGCAGCCAGCAGGTGAACGGCGGCGCGGTCGCCTCGCAGGAGGCCATCAAGGAGATCGGCACCAACGGCGGCGGCTTCTTCAACGCCAACTCCGCCTACCCGTTCGAGAACCCCAGCGCCTTCACCAACCTGTTCGAGATCTTCCTGATCCTGGTCGTCCCGTTCGCGCTGACCCGCACCTTCGGCGTGCTCGTCGGGAACGTCCGCCAGGGGTACGCGATCCTCGCCGCCATGGGCCTGATCTGGCTCGGCTTCACGGCGCTGATGATGTGGAGCGAGTTCCACCACGGCGGCCCGGCGCTCCAGGCCGCGGGCGGGGCGATGGAGGGCAAGGAGCAGCGGTTCGGGATCGGCGCGTCCTCGATCTTCGCGACGAGTACGACGCTGACCTCCACCGGCGCGGTGGACGCCATGCACTCCTCCCTCACCGGCTTCGGCGGCGGCATCGCGCTGCTGGGCATGATGCTCGGCGAGATCGCCCCCGGCGGGGTGGGCTCCGGCCTCTACGGCATGCTCGTCATGGCCGTGATCGCGGTCTTCATCGCGGGGCTCATGGTCGGCCGTACACCCGAGTACCTGGGCAAGAAGATCGGCTCCCGCGAGATCAAGCTCGCCGCCTGCTACATCCTCGTCACTCCGACACTGGCGCTCGGCTTCACCGCGCTGTCCGTGGTGCTGTCCACCCCGCCGGACTCGATCCTCAACACCGCGGGGAACGCGACGGGCCACAGCGGGGCGCACGGCTTCTCCGAGGTGCTGTACGCCTTCACCTCCGGCGCCAACAACAACGGCTCCGCCTTCGCGGGCCTGAACGCCAACACCGACTGGTACAACACCACGCTCGGCCTCGCGATGCTGCTCGGCCGCTTCCTGCCGATGGTCTTCATCCTGGCGCTGGCCGGTTCGCTCGCCGAGCAGAAGCCCGTCCCCGAGACGGCGGGCACCCTGCGCACCGAGAAGCCGCTCTTCGCGGGGCTGCTCGTCGGCGCGATCATCATCGTCACCGGTCTCACCTACTTCCCGGCCCTGGCCCTTGGCCCGATGGCGGAGGGACTCTCATGAGCACGACCACCCCCGTACGCCCCGCTCCCGGCGGCGAGCGCCCGCACCAGCACGACGCGGACGGCGGCCGGGTCTCCGGCGGTCTCTTCGATCCGCGGCAACTGCTCACCTCACTGCCGGACGCCGTCCGCAAGCTCGATCCGCGGGTGATGGCGAAGTCCCCGGTGATGTTCGTCGTGGAGATCGGCTCGGTGCTCACCACCGTGCTGGCCGCCCTGAACCCCGGCGACTGGTTCGGCTGGGCGATCGCGGCCTGGCTGTGGCTGACCGTGATCTTCGCCAACCTCGCCGAGGCCGTCGCCGAGGGGCGCGGCAAGGCGCAGGCCGACACCCTGCGCAAGGCCAAGACCGACACCGAGGCCCGGCGGCTGGCGGACGGCGGCGAGGAGCGGGTCCCGGGCACCGCGCTGCGCGTCGGGGATCTGGTGGTCTGCGAGGCGGGCGAGGTCATCCCGGGCGACGGCGATGTCGTCGAGGGCGTCGCGTCCGTCGACGAGTCGGCCATCACCGGCGAGTCCGCGCCGGTCATCCGCGAGTCCGGCGGCGACCGGTGCGCGGTGACCGGCGGCACCAAGGTGCTCTCCGACCGCATCGTCATCAAGATCACGGCGAAGCCGGGGGAGACCTTCATCGACCGGATGATCAACCTGGTCGAGGGCGCCGCCCGGCAGAAGACCCCGAACGAGATCGCGCTCAACATCCTGCTGGCCTCGCTCACCATCGTCTTCCTGCTGGCGGTCGTCACCCTCCAGCCGTTCGCGATCTACGCGGGCGCCGAGCAGACCATGATCGTGCTCGCCGCGCTGCTGGTGTGCCTCATCCCGACCACCATCGGTGCCCTGCTCTCGGCGATCGGCATCGCGGGCATGGACCGGCTGGTGCAGCGGAACGTCCTCGCCATGTCCGGCCGCGCGGTCGAGGCGGCGGGCGACGTGTCGACGCTGCTGCTCGACAAGACCGGAACGATCACGCTCGGCAACCGGCAGGCCGCCGAGTTCGTCCCGGTGGACGGCGCGACCGAGGCGGAGCTGGCGGACGCCGCCCAGCTGTCCTCGCTCGCCGACGAGACGCCCGAGGGTCGCTCGATCGTCGTCCTCGCCAAGGAGGCGTACGGCCTGCGGGCCCGCCACGAGGGCGAACTGGGCCACGCCACCTTCGTCCCCTTCACCGCCCAGACCCGGATGTCCGGCGTCGACGTGAACGGCACCGCGGTGCGCAAGGGCGCGGCGGGCGCCGTCATCGCCTGGGTCCGTGAACGCGGCGGACACGTCCCCTCCGACGCCCAGGAGAAGGTCGACGCGATCTCGGCGGCGGGCGGCACCCCGCTGCTGGTCGCGGCGGACGGCGCCGGCAGCCCGAGCGTGCTCGGCGTGATCCACCTCAAGGACGTCGTCAAGGAGGGCATGCGGGAGCGGTTCGACGAACTGCGCCGGATGGGCATCAAGACCGTGATGATCACGGGTGACAACCCGCTGACCGCGAAGGCGATCGCCGATGAGGCGGGGGTGGACGACTTCCTGGCGGAGGCCACGCCCGAGGACAAGATGGCGCTCATCAAGCGCGAGCAGGCGGGCGGCAAGCTGGTGGCGATGACCGGCGACGGTACGAACGACGCCCCGGCGCTCGCCCAGGCCGATGTCGGCGTGGCCATGAACACCGGCACCTCGGCCGCCAAGGAGGCCGGGAACATGGTCGACCTGGACTCCAACCCGACCAAGCTCATCGAGATCGTGGAGATCGGCAAACAGCTGCTGATCACCCGGGGCGCGCTGACCACCTTCTCGATCGCCAACGACGTCGCGAAGTACTTCGCGATCATCCCGGCGATGTTCGCGGGCGTGGCGGGCTACCAGGGCCTGGACGCGCTCAACATCATGCACCTCGCCTCGGCCCAGTCGGCGATCCTGTCCGCGGTCATCTTCAACGCGCTGATCATCGTCGCGCTGGTGCCGCTGGCCCTGAGGGGCGTGCGCTACCGCCCGATGAGCGCCGACCGGATGCTCCGGCGCAACCTCGCGCTCTACGGCCTGGGCGGGCTCATCGCCCCGTTCATCGGCATCAAGATCATCGACCTGCTCATCTCCCTCATACCGGGCATCGGGTGACGTGACGACCATGACCCTTCTGAACGGCACAGCACGCTCCACCGCCCGGCTGGCGAGCGCCGCGCTGCGCGCCCTGCTCGCCCTCACGGTGCTCTGCGGGGTGCTCTATCCCCTCGCCGTCACCGGCATCGCCCAGGCCGCCTTCCCGCACCGGGCGAACGGCTCGGAGGTCCGGGCGGACGGCAGGACCGCGGGCTCCTCGCTCATCGGCCAGACGTACACCCTGGACCGGAAGGACAAGGACGGGAACCCGCTGCCGGACCCGGCGTACTTCCAGCCCCGCCCCTCGGCGGCGGGTACCAACACCGTCAACACCCAATACAAGATCATCGTCTCGGGCGGCTCCAACCTCGCCGCCGACAGCACGGTGCTGCGTGGGCAGATCGACGACCGCCGCGCCCAGATCGCCGCCTTCAACGGGGTCCCGCCCGCCGCCGTGCCCCCGGACGCGGTCACCGCCTCCGCCTCCGGCGTCGACCCGGACATCTCGCCCGCGTACGCCGGTCTCCAGGTCACCCGCGTGGCCAGGGCCAACGGGCTGCCCCGCGCCGAGGTCGCCCGGCTGGTCGAGGACCACACCGCCGGCCGCCAGCTCGGCTTCCTCGGCGAGCCGCACGTCAACGTCCTGGAGCTGAACATCGCGCTGCGGCAGCTCACCCGGCGCTGACAGCGCCGCGCAGCGGATAGACGCCGACAAGGAAAAATGAGCGAACGGGGAAAATAGGGGCATGGGACGCGGCAGACTCCGGATCTACCTCGGCGCGGCGCCGGGCGTCGGCAAGACCTACGCGATGCTGTCCGAGGGGCACCGGCGGGCCGAGCGGGGCACCGACCTGGTGGTCGGCTTCGTGGAGCACCACGGCCGCCGCCGCACCGAGGTGATGATGCACGGCCTGGAGGAGGTGCCCCGTCGGGAGCTGGAGTACCGGGGCGCTACCTTCACCGAGATGGACGTGGACGCCGTGCTCGCCCGCCGCCCCGGCGTCGCGCTCGTCGACGAGCTGGCCCACACCAACGTCCCCGGCTCCCGCAACACCAAGCGCTGGCAGGACATCGAGGAGCTGCTGAAGGCCGGGATCGACGTCGTCTCCACCGTCAACATCCAGCACCTGGAGTCGCTGGGGGACGTCGTCGAGTCGATAACGGGTGTCCGGCAGCGGGAGACCGTGCCCGACGAGGTGGTGCGCCGTGCCGACCAGATCGAGCTGGTCGACATGTCGCCCCAGGCGCTGCGCCGCCGCATGGCGCACGGCAACATCTACGCGCCCGACAAGGTCGACGCCGCGCTGTCCAACTACTTCCGGCCCGGGAACCTCACCGCGCTGCGCGAACTGGCCCTGCTGTGGACCGCCGACCGGGTCGACGAATACCTCCAGCAGTACCGCGACGAGCACAGCATCCGCTCCACCTGGCAGGCGCGCGAGCGCATCGTCGTCGGGCTCACCGGCGGCCCCGAGGGGCGCACGCTCATACGGCGCGCCGCCCGGATGGCGGCCAAGGGCTCCGGCAGCGAGATCCTGGCCGTCTACATCGCCCGCAGCGACGGCCTCACCTCGGCCTCCCCGAAGGAGCTGGCGGTCCAGCGCACCCTGGTCGAGGACCTGGGCGGCACCTTCCACCACGTCATCGGGGAGGACATCCCCGGCGCGCTGCTGGAGTTCGCGCGCGGCGTCAACGCCACCCAGATCGTGCTGGGCTCCAGCCGCCGCAAGGCCTGGAGTCACGTCTTCGGGCCGGGGGTGGGCGCGACCGTCGCCCGGGACTCCGGGCCCGATCTGGACGTGCACATCGTCACCCACGACGAGGTCGCCAAGGGGCGCGGGCTGCCGGTCGCGCGCGGCGCCCGGCTCGGCCGCTCCCGGCTGATCGCGGGCTGGCTGGTCGGGGTCGCCGGGCCCGTCCTGCTCACCCTGGGGCTCACCGGTACGGGCGCCACGCTCACCGCGGACGCCGGTCCCGGCTTCGCCAACGAGGTGCTGCTGTTCCTCTTCCTCAACGTGCTGGCGGCCCTGCTGGGCGGGATGCTGCCCGCCCTCGCCTCGGCGGCCGTCGGATCGCTGCTGCTCAACTACTACTTCACCCCGCCCACCCACACCTGGACCATCGCCGACCCCGAGAACATCGTCGCCATAGTGATCTTCGTGGCGGTGGCGGTCAGCGTCGCCTCCGTCGTCGACCTGGCCGCGCGCCGCACCCATCAGGCCGCCCGGCTGCGTGCCGAGTCCGAGGTGCTGTCCTTCCTGGCGGGCAGCGTGCTGCGCGGGGAGACCAGCCTGGACGCGCTGCTGGAGCGGGTCCGCGAGACCTTCGGCATGGACACGGTGGCCCTGCTGGAGCGGGAGGGCGACGTGGCGCCCTGGACCTGCGCGGGCAGCGCCGGCGGCACCGCGGGCGTACCGCCGCCGGAGCGGCCCGAGGAGGCGGACGTGGACATGCCGGTCGGTGACCATATGGCGCTCGCGCTCTCCGGCCGGGTGCTGCCCGCCGAGGACCGCCGGGTGCTGGCCGCCTTCGCCGCCCAGGCCGCCGTCGTCCTGGACCGGCAGCGGCTGGTGGGGGAGGCGGAGCGGGCCCGCGAGCTGGCCGAGGGCAACCGCATCCGTACCGCCCTGCTGGCCGCCGTCAGCCACGATCTGCGCACCCCGCTCGCGGCCATCAAGGCGGCCGTGACGTCCCTGCGCGCGGACGACGTGGCCTGGTCCGCGGAGGACGAGGCCGAGCTGCTGGAGGGCATCGAGGACGGCGCGGACCGCCTCGACCACCTGGTCGGGAACCTGCTCGACATGTCCCGGCTGCAGACCGGCACCGTCGCCCCCCTCATCCGGGAGATCGACCTGGACGAGGTGGTGCCGATGGCGCTCGTCGGCGTCCCGGAGTCCGGCGTCACCCTGGAGATCCCCGAGGATCTGCCGATGGTCGCGGTCGACCCGGGGCTGCTGGAGCGCAGCGTCGCCAACATCGTCGAGAACGCGGTGAAGTACAGCCCGCGGGACCGGCCCGTGCTGGTCTCCGCGAGCGCGCTGGGCGAGCGGGTCGAACTGC
Organism: Streptomyces sp. NPDC041200; assembly: GCF_055591805.1. Classification (NCBI taxonomy): domain Bacteria; kingdom Bacillati; phylum Actinomycetota; class Actinomycetes; order Kitasatosporales; family Streptomycetaceae; genus Streptomyces; species Streptomyces sp. NPDC041200. Next base: position 129,846 of record NZ_JBVIZF010000013.1, read on the forward strand.
GCGTCGCCGACCGGGGCCCCGGTGTGCCGGACGCCGCGAAGGACCGTATCTTCGAACCCTTCCAGCGCTACGGGGACGCCCCGCGCGGCTCCGGGGTCGGCCTCGGACTCGCCGTCGCCCGTGGCTTCGTGGAGGCGATGGGCGGATCGCTGGCCGCCGAGGACACCCCGGGAGGCGGGATGACCATGGTGTTGACCCTCAGGGCCGCCCCCGGCCGCCCGGGACACGACCCGCACGGGACAACGGAGAGGCAGGCCGTCAGATGAACCGGGTGCTCGTGGTGGACGACGAGCCGCAGATCGTACGCGCCCTCGTGATCAACCTGAAGGCGCGCAAGTACGAGGTCGACGCCGCCGGGGACGGCGCGACCGCCCTGAAGCTCGCCGCCACCCGCCACCCCGATGTGGTCGTGCTCGACCTGGGCCTGCCCGACATGGACGGGGTGGAGGTGATCAAGGGGCTGCGGGGCTGGACCCGGGTCCCGATCCTGGTGCTCTCCGCCCGCCAGACGTCCGACGAGAAGGTCGAGGCCCTGGACGCCGGGGCCGACGACTACGTCACCAAGCCCTTCGGCATGGACGAGCTGCTGGCCCGGCTGCGCGCCGCGGTCCGCCGCGCCGAGCCCTCCGGTCCGTCGGACGCCGCGGCGGTCGTCGTGACCCAGGGGTTCAGCGTCGACCTGGCCGCCAAGAAGGCGCACCGCGACGGCCGCGACGTCCGGTTGACGCCCACCGAATGGCATCTGCTGGAGGTGCTGGTGCGCAACGAGGGCCGCCTCGTCAGCCAGAAGCAGTTGCTCCAGGAGGTCTGGGGGCCCTCGTACGGCACCGAGACCAACTACCTGCGCGTCTATATGGCGCAGTTGCGCCGCAAGCTGGAGAACGACCCCTCGCATCCCCGGCACTTCGTCACCGAGCCGGGGATGGGGTACCGCTTCGAACGGTGAGCGCGACGATTCGGCGGGGGCTCACCGGTACGCTGGCCGTATGAGTTCCGTACCCCAGCCCCCCGGGAAGCGTGACAAGCCGGTCGGCCGCTTCCGGCGGATGATCGACCGGCTGTCCAGCTCCCAGGAGGAGCTGCACTCCGCCGAGCTGCAGCAGGACGCTGAGGACGCGGGCTGCACCAAGATCGGCGACTGCGGCGACCGCCAGATCGTCAAGGTGACGGGTACACTGCGCACGGTCACGCTGCGGCCGCGGGCCGGGGTGCCCGCGCTGGAGGCAGAACTCTTCGACGGCACCGCCGCCCTCGACGTGGTGTGGCTGGGCCGCCGCTCCATCATCGGCATAGAACCGGGCCGCAAGCTGATCGCCACCGGCCGGATCTCCATGAGTCACGGGCGCCGCGTTCTGTTCAATCCGAAGTACGAACTCCGACCGCTCGGACAGGAGTAGCCGGTGACGTCTGACGACAAGACGACCCCGACCGACCATCAGGACGCCGCTCATCAGGATGCCGTCGGCACCCCGCAGAGCAGGGCGGCGGCGGACACCGCGCTCCTGGAGGCGTTCGGCGGGGTGAAGGGGATGGTGGACACCACCGTCCCCGGGCTGGTCTTCGTCCTGCTGTACACCATCAAGCGCGACATCCACCTGGCCGCGATCGCCGCGCTCGGTCTGACCGTGCTGCTGGGGCTGATCCGGCTGGCGCGCAAGGAGACGCTGAAGCACGCCTTCAGCGGGGTCTTCGGAGTCGCGTTCGGCGCGATCTTCGCGATGATGTCCGGCGACGCCAAGAACTTCTACCTGCCGGGCATGCTCTACACGCTCGGCCTGGCGATCGCGTACGTGCTCTCGGCGATCTTCCGCTATCCGCTGATCGGCGTGCTGCTCGGGCCGATGCTCAAGGAGAACCTCTCCTGGCGCACCCGCAACCCCGGCCGGTTCCGCGCCTACACCCGGGCCACCTGGGCGTGGGGGCTGATCCTGCTCGCCAAGTCGGCGATCCTCTTCCCGCTCTACTGGTGGGGGGACGCCACCCAGCTGGGCTGGGTCAAGGTGGCGCTGGGCATTCCGCCGTTCCTGCTGTGCGTCTACCTGACGTGGATCTTCCTCGCCAAGGCCCCGCCGCCGATCGACGTGATCGCCGAGATGGAGGCCGAGGAGAAGGCGGAGCAGGAGCGCGAGCGCGAGCGCGCGCCCCGGCTCTGACGACGCCGAGTACGACGAAGCCCCGGGCTCCCGCACAGGGAGCCCGGGGCTTCGTACGACCGGCCCGCGGTGGCCTAGCCCGCGGCGTCCTGGCGCTGGACGGACAGCAGCTGCTCCAGCTGCTCCTCGCGCGCCTGGGCCGCGACGAACAGCAGCTCGTCGCCCGCCTCCAGGACGTCGTCCTTGTTCGGGGTCAGCACCCGGGTGCCCCGGATGATGGTGACCAGCGTGGTGTCCTCCGGCCACTCCACATCGCCGACCCGGGTCCCGACCAGGGCCGCCTCCGGCGGCAGTGTCAGCTCGACCAGGTTCGCGTCGCCGTGGCTGAAGCGCAGCAGCCGCACCAGATCGCCGACGCTCACCGCCTCCTCGACCAGCGCCGACATCAGCCGCGGCGTCGAGACGGCGACGTCGACGCCCCACGCCTCGTTGAACAGCCACTCGTTCTTGGGGTTGTTGACCCGGGCGACCACCCGCGGCACCGCGTACTCGGTCTTCGCGAGCAGCGACACCACCAGATTGACCTTGTCGTCGCCGGTGGCCGCGATGACCACGTTGCAGCGCTGCAGCGCCGCCTCGTCCAGCGAGGTGATCTCGCACGCGTCGGCCAGCAGCCATTCGGCCTGCGGCACCCGCTCCACGGAGATGGCGGTGGGGGCCTTGTCGATGAGGAGGACCTCGTGCCCGTTCTCCAGCAGCTCGCCCGCGATGGAGCGCCCCACGGCGCCCGCTCCGGCAATGGCAACCCTCATCGTGTCTCCTCGGGCCCCTCGTCGAAGGCCGCCTCGACCTTCTCGACCTCGTCGGTGCGCATCATCACATGCACCAGGTCGCCTTCCTGCAGCACCGTCTGCGACGTCGGCAGCATCGCCTCGCCGAGCCGGGTCAGGAACGCGACCCGCACCCCGGTCTCCTCCTGGAGCTTGCTGACCTTGTGTCCCACCCACGCGGGGGAGGTGTGCACCTCGGCGAGCTGCACCCCGCCGCTCGGGTCCCGCCACAGCGGCTCGGCGCCGGACGGCAGCAGCCGCCGCAGCATCTGATCGGCGGTCCACCGCACGGTGGCCACGGTCGGGATGCCCAGGCGCTGGTAGACCTCGGCGCGGCGCGGGTCGTAGATCCGGGCCGCCACGTTCTCCACGCCGAACATCTCGCGGGCCACCCGGGCCGCGATGATGTTGGAGTTGTCGCCGCTGCTGACCGCGGCGAAGGCCCCGGCCTCCTCGATGCCCGCCTCGCGTAGCGTGTCCTGGTCGAATCCGACGCCGGTCACCCGGCGGCCGCCGAAGCCCGCGCCGAGGCGGCGGAAGGCGGTGGGGTCCTGGTCGACGACCGCGACGGTGTGTCCCTGTTGCTCCAGGGTCTGGGCGAGCGCCGCGCCCACCCGGCCACAGCCCATGATCACGATATGCATGCGTCTTACCCCGCACTCCTGATGACCGTGCTGACCTGCGCAAACACCCTGCTCACATCTTCCTTCCAGGACCTACGGGGTGACAGCGGGGCAAGGGCCCCGATGCCGGTGCCGCGCGGCGACGGAGGTCGTCCGCCACGGCGTCTGTTCCCACCGTATCCATACCCATAGGGCGATTCCGCGCCCGAGTGCGCCGGCCGGGAGGAAACAGGGGGTGCGGGCGGCCCGGCGGCCATCGTCGGGAGGCGGGCGCCGAGCGCCGCCTTCGGGGGTGGGTCCCCCTCATCTTTGCCCGATATCCAGGATCTTCACTGAACTGTTACGGGAAATGGCAATAGAGTCCCATGAGTTCGAACTTTGTTACGGCCGTCGGACACTAGGTCACGGCGTGGCTAAGATGATCGCCGTATTCCGTTTCCGGACGGGACATCAGGGCACTGAATCGTTCCTTCCGCGCCCGCGTTCTCTGTACGAGGTTCCTGATGACAGATCACATAACGGAGGCGGTGAGCTGGTGCCTGGCCGTCGTCCTCCTGGTCGTATTGGTCCTTCTGACGCGCCAGCGCCGGATCACCGCCGGGGTACGCAGGCGTAACGCCACGCTCGAGGACAGTCTGCGCGCCCGTGACGAGGAAGTGCAGCATCTGGTCGAGATCCGCCTCCCGGCGATCGCGGACGCCCTGAGCCACCCCACCCCGCTGCCCGGGCTGCGGGACGAGAAGCTGGCCGGGACCGCCTACGCGCAGAGCCTGCACGCGGTCATGGAGCACTTCGCGCGCGCGGTGGACAAGGCGCAGTCGCGGGCCGACGCCTCCGCCAAGGCCGCGCTCAAGGCGTCGATGCGCGCCCTCCAGGGACTCGCCAACGAGCAGCAGGTCTCGATCTCGGACATGCAGGACCGGCACGACAACCCCGATGTGCTGCGCGACCTCCTGGAGATCGACCACGCGAACGCGCAGTTCGGCCGGCGCGCCCAGGCCATCGCCGTGCTGTGCGGCTCCTGGCCCGGCCGTCAGCGCACCGCCTCCCCGATGACCGACGTCGTCCGGGGCGCCAAGTCGCGCATCCGCGACTACCGGCGGGTCCAGGTGCACGCCCTGATCGACATCGGCGTGGTGAGCCGCACGGTGGAGCCCGTGGTGCTCGCGGTGGCCGAGCTGCTGGACAACGCCGCCCGGCACTCCCAGCCCAACACCAACGTCGAGGTCAGCCTGCAGCCGGTGCACAACGGTGCCTGCATCGTGATCGACGACGCCGGGGTCGGCATGGACGGCCTGGAGGTCCAGCGGGCCGCCGGGCTGCTCTCCGGCCAGCGCGCCGTGGACGTCTCGCGGCTCGGCGACCCGCCGCAGTTCGGCTTCGCCGTGGTGGGCCTGCTCGCCGCCCGGTACGGCTTCAGCGTCTCGGTGGACACCCGGTCCCCGTACGGCGGTGTGCGCGCCGTCCTGTTCCTCCCCACCGCGCTGCTCACCCACATCGACGCGGACGCGCCCGCCGCGCCCGCGCCCCAGGACGCGTACGAGGCCGAGGCCGCCGCCCCGCTGCGTACCATCCCGTCCCGCCCGACCCGCCGCAGGGCCGCGCCCCAGGACCCCGCACAGGCCCCGGAGCCCTCCGCACCCCCGGTCCAGGCCGCGGCGCCCACTCCCGCTCCGGCGCCCGCCCCCGCTCCGGCGCCCGCCGAGGAGGACGAGGCGACGCGCGTGTACGGGGAGACCGCGGGCGGCCTGCCCAAGCGCCGCCGCCGCCAGCCCACCGCCGCCCCACCGGTGGACGACTGGCCCACCGCGCCCGGACAGCCGTCCGGCGCCACCGGAACCGACACGGGCTCGCACCGTGTCCGCTCGGCCGAAGAGACCGCCAAGCGTATGGGCGCGTTCGCGCGCGGTACGCGCTCCGGCCGTGGCGTCACACAGGATGCCGCCCCTCACACCGAAGAAGGGAATCGCCAGGCATGAACGACCACATGAACAACGAGCTGGGCTGGATGCTCGACGAGGTGGTCAAGATGCCGGAGGCACGGCACGCGATCCTGCTCTCCGCCGACGGCATGCTGCGGGCGCACTCCGCGGGCATCGCGCGTGACGAGGCCGAGCGCCAGGCCGCGGCGCTCTCCGGGCTGCAGTCGATCAGCCGCAGCACCTCCGAGTTCTGCGACCGCGAGGAGACCCCCTGGCAGCAGACGCTGGTCGAGTTCGTCGGCGGCTATGTCTTCCTCATCGCCGCCGGACCCGGCGCGTACCTGGCCGTCTCCGCCACCGAGAACGTGGACATGGAAGGCGTCAGCTACCGGATGCAGAAGCTGGTCGACCGGCTGGGCAAGGAGCTGACCAGCCCGCCGCGGCAGGGCGTGACCCGGCAGGGGATCGGCAGCCACGCATGAGTCCGGGCAGGCGCGAACGAGGACTGGTACGGCCGTATGTCGTGACCGACGGCCGTGCCTACCCGAGCCGCAACACCTTCGACCTGGTGACCCTGGTCATGGCCCACCCCGACCGGCCGCTCGCCGGTCTCAGCCCGGAGAAGCGGGCGGTCATGGAACTCTGCCTCGGCGGCGCGCTGTCGGTCGCCGAGGTCGCCGGATATCTGGAGCTGCCGGTGAGCGTCACCAAGGTCCTGCTGGGCGATCTGGTCGACAGCGGCCACATCAGCACCCGGGCCCCCATCCCGCCCGCCGAACTCCCCGAGACCCAGCTGCTGCAGGAGGTGCTCGATGGACTCCGCGCTCGCCTCTGACCGGGGTGCGGTCTATCTGCCCCAGACCGTACGGACCGCGGCCAAGCTGCTGGTCGTCGGGCACTTCGCGGTCGGCAAGACGACCTTCGTGGGCTCGCTGTCCGAAATCCGCCCGCTGCGCACCGAAGAGACGATGACTCAGGCCGGCGCGCTCATCGACGACCTCGCGGGCATCGAGGAGAAGACGACCACCACGGTCGCCATGGACTTCGGCCGTCTCACCCTCAGCGAATCCCTGGTCCTGTACCTCTTCGGCGCGCCCGGACAGCAGCGCTTCACCCGGATCTGGAAGGACATGACGCGCGGCGCGCTGGGCGCGCTGGTGCTCGCCGACACCCGTCGGCTGGAGCAGTCCTTCCCGGTGATGGCCGTCCTGGAGGAGCAGGGGCTGCCGTACGCGGTGGCCGTCAACCACTTCGAGGGGGCGCCCCGCTTCGCCGAGACGGAGGTCCGGGAGGCGCTCGATCTGCTGCCGGAGACCCCGCTGGTCACCTGTGACGCCAGGGACCGGGTCTCCTCCACCCACGCGCTGATCGCCCTCGTCCAGTATCTGCAGGCCCGGCACGCTCGCGTTACGTCCCAGGAGAATGTGTGATCCACCGTCCAGACCTCGAGGCAGCCACCGGAACCGCACCACCGCCGGGCTGTCCCGCGCACCAAGGCGGTGTGGCCCCCGGCGGTTCCGTCGGCTCCCTCGGGCCGGGGGGCCGGGTGCCGATGTACGGCGCCGCCTTCGCCGCCGATCCGCACGGGTTCTACGCGCGGATGCGCGCCGCCGGGCCCATCACCCCGGTGGAGCTGGCCCCGGGGGTCGACGCGTATCTGGTCACCAGCTATGCCACGGCGCTGGAGGTCCTGCGCGACACCGAGCGGTTCGCCAAGGACCCCCGTAACTGGGCCGCCCTCACCGAGGGCCGGCTCCCGCCCGACAGCCCCGTGCTGCCGATGATGGAGTTCCGGCCCAACGCCCTGTTCACCGACGGCGAGCAGCACGCCCGCTACCGAGGGGCGATCACCGACAGCCTCAGCCGGGTGGACTCGCACGCGCTGAGCGACTACGTGGAGCGCAGCGCGGACACGCTCATCGACTCCTTCGTGGAGCGGGGCGAGGCCGAGCTGCTGAGCGAGTACGCGGGGATCATCCCGCTGATGGTGTTCAACCGGCTCTTCGGAGCCCCTCCGGAGCAGAGCAGCGAACTGATCCGGATCCTCACGATCATGTTCGACGCGAGCACCGCGGACGCGGCGCAGGCCAACGAGGACCTGTCGCGCTACATGGCGGGCCTCGTCGACGCCAAGCGCCTAAAGCCCGGCGCCGACGTCACCTCCTGGATGATCGCCCATCCCTCGCGGCTGGCCGACGACGAGCTGATGCAGCAGATCGCGCTGCTCATGGCGGCCGGTACCGAACCCCAGGTGAACCTGATCGGCAACGCGCTGCGGCTGCTGCTGTCGGACGACCGGTTCGCCGGTGAGCTGTCCGGCGGCAGCCTGCCCGTCCAGGACGCCCTGGACGAGGTGCTGTGGGCCGACCCGCCGCTGGCCAACTTCGGCACCCGGTTCGCCCGCTACGACGTCGAGATGGGCGGCGTGAGGCTGCGCAAGGGCGACGCGGTGCTCACCAGCTACGCGGCGGCCAACACCGACCCCGAGCTGACCTCGCAGGGCCGCGCGGGCAACCGGGCCCACCTCGCCTGGAGCGTGGGCGCTCACCGCTGCCCCGCCGAGGGGCCCGCCCGGGTCATCGCCTCCGTCGCCATCGAACGGCTTCTCGACCGCCTCCCCGACATGCGACTCGCGGTGACGGCGGATCAGTTGACCTGGCGCCCCGGCCCCTTCAACCGCGCCCTGGCGTCGCTGCCCGTGCGGTTCCCCGTCCTCACGAAGCCGACCCCCGGACCCTCCTCCATGCCGCCCGCCGCGGCCGTGCCCGCTCCACGACAGCCCGCCGAGCCCCAGGGAGACAACCAGTGGTCCACGAGCCCCGTCCCCTCGTCCTCGACCCCACCGGCAGCGACATCAACGCCGAAGCCGACCGCGTCCGAGCCCAAGGGCCCGCGACGCCTGTGGAGCTTCCTGGGGGCTTGGTGGCGTGGGCAGTAAGCCGCCAGAGCCTGCTCAAGAAGCTGCTGACCGACCCGCGGGTGTCCAAGAACCCGCGGCTGCACTGGCGGGCCTGGAACGAGGGTGAGGTCACCTCCGACTGGCCGCTGATCAACTGGGTGGCCGTGCAGAACATGTTCACGGCCTACGGCGCCGACCACCGCAGGCTGCGCACCCTCGTCTCCAAGGCGTTCACCGCGCGGCGCACCGCCGCCCTGCGGCCGCGCATCGAGGCGATCAGTGCCGACCTGCTGGACCGGCTGGCCGCCACCCCGCCCGGGGAGCCGGCCGATCTGCGCGAGGGGTACGCGTACCCCCTGCCGCTCCAGGTGATCTACGAGCTGTTCGGGCTCACCGACGAGGGGCTGCGCGCGCGGATGAGCCGGTTCGCCGACAGCTCCTTCCGCACGACCACCACGCCGGAGGAGGTCGCGGCCGCCTCCGCCGAGATGGACGCCATCATGGCGGCGCTCGTGGCGTCCAAGCGCGAGCAGCCCGGCGACGACCTGACCAGCGGGCTGATCGCCGTGCGGAGCGAGGAGGACTCGGCGCTGAGCGAGCGGGAGCTGTGCGACACCCTCGCGCTGATGCTCACCGCCGGTCACGAGACCACGGTCAACCTCCTGGACAACGCCATCCACGCGCTCCTCACCCACCCCGAGCAGCTCGCCCACGTGCGCGAGGGCCGGGCCACGTGGGAGGACGTGATCGAGGAGACCCTGCGGCACTCCGCCCCGGTCGCCAACCTGCCGCTGCGCTACGCCGTCGAGGACATCGAGCTGGAGGAAGGGGTCGTGCTGCGCAAGGGCGACGCGATCCTCGCCGCCTACGCGGCCGCCGGACGTGATCCCGGGATCCACGGCGAGGACGCCGCCGCCTTCGACGTCACCCGGCAGCTCAAGAGCCATCTCGCCTTCGGGCACGGCGTCCATCTGTGCGTGGGCGCACCGCTGGCCCGGCTGGAGGCCGCGATCGCGCTCCCGGCCCTGTTCGACCGCTTCCCTCGACTCTCGCTCGTGCCCGGGAAGGGGGCGCTGGAGCCGGTGGAATCCTTCATTTCCAACGGCCACCGCGCCCTGCCGGTGCGGCTGTCCTGACCGCGGTACGGGCCGCCCGGCCGTCCGCCCGTCTCCGGGTGGGCGGGCGGCTGGGCGGGCGCCCCGCCCACCCTTTACGATCCTCAGCGTGTCCAAACTGACCGACGTCCCGAAACGGATCCTGATCGGGCGCGCGCTGCGCAGCGACAAGCTGGGGGAGACCCTCCTCCCGAAGCGCATCGCGCTCCCCGTCTTCGCCTCCGACCCCCTGTCCTCCGTCGCGTATGCGCCTGGGCAGGTGATGATCGTCCTTTCTGTGGCGGGTGCGTCGGCTTACCACTACTCACCGTGGATCACGATCGCGATCATCGTGCTCATGTTCACGGTGGTCGCCTCGTACCGCCAGAACGTGCACGCCTACCCCAGCGGCGGCGGTGACTACGAGGTCGCCAACACCAACCTCGGCCCCAAGGCGGGCCTTACCGTCGCCAGCGCCCTGCTCGTGGACTACGTCCTGACGGTGGCCGTGTCGATCTCCTCCGGTGTGGAGAACCTCGGCTCCGCCGTCCCGTTCATCGTCGAGCACAAGACGCTCGTCGCGGTCGCGATCATCCTGCTGCTGACCCTGATGAACCTGCGCGGTGTGCGCGAGTCGGGCAAGCTCTTCGCGATCCCCACCTATGTCTTCGTCGGCGGCGTCTTCGTGATGATCCTCTGGGGCGCCTATCGCGGGCTCGTCCTCGGCGACGACATGAAGGCCCCCACCGCCGGTTTCGAGGTCCACGCCGAGCAGACCGGGCTGGCCGGGTTCGCGCTGGTCTTCCTGCTGCTGCGCGCCTTCTCCGACGGCTGCGCCGCGCTCACCGGCGTCGAGGCCATCAGCAACGGGGTGCCCGCCTTCCGCAAGCCCAAGAGCCGGAACGCGGCGACGACGCTGGCGCTGATGGGCGGCCTCGCCGTCGCCATGTTCGTCGGCATCATCACCCTCGCCCTGGTCACCAACGTCAAGATGGCCGAGGACCCGGCGCGCGACCTGTTCAAGGACGGCGCCGCGCTCGGCTCCGGTTACACCCAGAACCCCGTGATCTCGCAGGTCGCGGCCGCCGTCTTCGGCGACGGCTCGTTCCTGTTCGTCGTGCTCGCCGCGGCCACCGCGCTGGTGCTGTTCCTGGCCGCCAACACCGCGTACAACGGCTTCCCGCTGCTCGGCTCGATCCTCGCCCAGGACCGCTACCTGCCGCGCCAGCTGCACACCCGCGGCGACCGGCTCGCCTTCTCCAACGGCATCGTGCTGCTCGCCGGGGCCGCCGCGGTCCTCGTCTACGTCTACGGCGCGGACTCGACCCGGCTGATCCAGCTCTACATCGTCGGTGTCTTCGTCTCCTTCACCCTCAGCCAGACCGGCATGGTGCGGCACTGGAACCGCCATCTGGCCACCGAGCGCGACCCGGCCGCGCGCCGCCGCATGATCCGCGCCCGCGCGATCAACACCTTCGGCGCCTTCTTCACCGGGCTGGTCCTGGTCGTCGTCCTGCTCACCAAGTTCACCCACGGCGCCTGGGTGGCGCTGCTCGGCATGGCCGTCTTCTACATCACCATGACCGCGATCCGGCGCCACTACGACGGGGTCTCCGAGGAGCTGGCCGCGGCCGAGGAGCAGCACGACGAGGACGAGGTCCGCCCCTCCCGGGTGCACTCCATCGTCCTCGTCTCCAAGATCCACAAGCCGACGCTGCGCGCCCTGGCCTACGCCAAGCTGATGCGCTCCCACCGGCTGGAGGCGCTGAGCATCAATGTCGACCCCGCCGAGACCAAGGCGCTGCAGTCCGAGTGGAGCGAGCGCGGCATCGACGTCCCGCTGAAGATCCTCGACTCGCCGTACCGCGAGATCACCCGCCCGGTCATCGACTACGTCAAGGGGCTGCGCCGGGAGAGCCCGCGCGATGTGGTCTCCGTCTACATCCCCGAGTACGTGGTCGGCCACTGGTACGAGCACCTGCTGCACAACCAGAGCGCACTGCGGCTCAAGGGGCGGCTGCTGTTCACCCCCGGCGTGATGGTGACCTCCGTGCCCTGGCAGCTGGACTCCTCCGAGCTGGCCCGCAAGCGCGCCCGCAAGCGCGCCGAGTGGAACGCCCCGGGCTCGGTGCGGCGCGGGCCCGTGGTGCCGCAGCGGCCGAAGGGCGAGCGCAAGGTCGAGAAGACGGGCGTCCGGACGCCGGGGCGGTAGCCCTGTGAGGGCCGGGGGTGCGGGGACGTAGACTGGTGGGCTGCTGTTCCCGCACTGCCCCCTCACCCCCTTACGGAGCCGAGCCCGCCATGCAAAGTGAACCCAAGGCGTCGCTGGTCGGCGAGGAGTACGAGGTCGAGGTCGGCCCGGTGGCCCACGGCGGCCACTGCATCGCCCGGACCGCCGAGGGCCAGGTGCTCTTCGTACGCCACACCCTGCCCGGCGAGCGGGTCGTCGCCAGGGTCACCGAGGGCGAGGAGGGCGCGCGCTTCCTGCGCGCCGACGCGGTCCGGATCCTGGACGCCGCCAAGGACCGCGTCGAGGCCCCCTGCCCGTTCTCCGGCCCCGGCCGGTGCGGCGGCTGCGACTGGCAGCACGTCGCCCCCGGCGCCCAGCGCAGGCTCAAGGCCGAGGTGATCACCGAGCAGCTCCAGCGGCTGGCCGGGCTCACCCCCGAGGACGCCCGCTGGGACGGCACCGTCGAACCCGCTCCCGGCGACAAGGTGGCCCGCGGCGAGGTCCCGGCCTGGCGCACCCGGCTCCAGTACGCGGTGGACGCGCAGGGCCACGCCGGGCTGCGCCGCCACCGCTCGCACGAGGTGGAGCCCGTCGACCACTGCCTGATCGCCGCGCCCAGCGTCACCGAACTCGGCATCGAGAAGCGGGAATGGCCGCAGATCGAAACCGTCGAGGCCATCGCCGCCACCGGTTCCTCCGACCGCCAGGTCGTCCTCACCCCCCGCCCCGGCGGCCGGCTGCCGATCGTCGAACTCGACCGCCCGGTCTCCGTCCTGCGCATCGGCGAGTCCCGCGGCCGCGAACGCCACCGCCTCGTGCACCGCGTCCACGGCCGCCCCTTCGTCCGCGAACGGGCCGCGGACCGCACCTGGCGCGTCGGCGAGGGCGGCTTCTGGCAGGTCCACCCCCAGGCCGCGGACCTGCTGGTCGAGGCCGTCATGCAGGGCCTCATGCCGCGCAAGGGCGACACCGCGCTCGACCTCTACTGCGGCGTCGGCCTCTTCGCGGGCGCCCTCGGCGAGCGGGTCGGCGAGCGCGGCGCGGTGCTGGGCATCGAGTCCAGCAAGCGCGCGGCCGAGGACGCCCGCCATAACCTCGAGGACCTGGACCGGGTCCGCGTCGAACACGGCAAGGTCGAGCAGGTGCTGCCCCGCACCGGCATCACCGAGGCCGACCTGATCGTCCTCGACCCGCCCCGCGCCGGCGCGGGCAAGGACACGGTCGCCCACCTCGCCTCCCTGGGCGCCCGCCGCATCGCCTACGTGGCCTGCGACCCGGCCGCCCTGGCCCGCGACCTCGCCTACTTCCGCGACGCGGGCTACGTCCCGCGCCGCCTGCGCGCGTTCGACCTGTTCCCGGTGACGCACCACGTGGAATGCGTTGCGGTGCTTGAGCCTGCGGGGAAGGGTGCCTGACCTTCGGGTTTCTGTTTCGGGGGCGTTTCTCGACCTGTTTCACCGTGTCCAACAGGTCGAGTTCCTCGCCACGGGCTCACCTGCGGTTTTTGTGTGGGGTGACGGGTAGGGCGGCAGGACGGGTGCTCGGCTTTCGGCGCTTTTGACGCTCGTACGACGCTCAACGCTCTACCGGTGAGGCCGGCTTGAGGGGGCCGTTCGCCTTCATGGCCTTGTCTGGAACCCGCTGACGCGGCGCTGCCGCGATCACCCAGAGTAATTAGCGAACTCGGTTGCCCCGATTCGAGCAAGTGAGATTGGACGATTTCTGTCGAGGTAGAGTTAGACAAGCCGTAGGGATCAGGGCGAGGGAGAGTGCCGGTGGCCGAGAGCATGCTTGCCAAGCCTGACGATGTGGTCGACCGTGATCGTGAGTGGGATCTGCTCACGGAGTTCGTCACCGACCCGGATCCTGCGATGCGCCTCGGGATCGTGTCGGGGCGCAGGCGGCACGGGAAGTCGTATCTTCTGCAGGCGCTGTCGGAACGGGTCGGGGGTCTGTACGTCACCGCGGTGCGGGAGGAAGGACGGCTGCCGGCGATCCAGCGGTTCAGCGACGCCATCGCGACCCACGCGGGTCTGCGGCCCGGCACGCTGCGGTTGACGGACTGGCGTGAGGTCCTGTCCAACGCGCTTGATGTCACCGCGCGTTCACAGACTCCGCTGCTGGTGATCGACGAGTTGCCGTATCTCCTCCAGCACTCTCCTGAGATCCCTGGCCTGCTGCAGCAGCTCTATGACGAGCGCCAGCGGGGCACCGGGGCCGGTCGCGGAGCGCGGGTGATCCTGTGTGGGTCCGCGATGAGCGTCATGCACGAACTGCTGTCGGGGACGAAACCGTTGCGCGGCCGTGCGGTGATCGATCTGAGGCTGGGGGCCTTCGACTACCGGGCCAGCCGTGAGTTCTGGCAGATCGACGACCCGCTGACCGCCCTGCAGGTCCACGCCGTCCTCGGTGGCGCTCCCGGTTACCGGCCGGTGGCGGCCCGCCCGCACCCGAACGACGGCTTCGCCTCCTGGCTTGCGCAGACGCTCCTGGACCCGGGGCGGGCGGTGTACTCGCGGACGGAGACGGAGTACCTGCTGCGCGAGGATCCGCGGATCACCCAGCACACCCTGTACTACGACATCCTCACCGCGATCGCCCAGGGCGCCTCCACGCCCACCAAGATCGGGGCGGCCCTGGAACGACAGCGCAACGCAGTCACCCACCCGCTCGACGTCCTGGAGTCCACCAGCTATGTCCGGCGCGAGCAGGACATCCTGCGTCCCCGCCACCCCGTCATCACCCTGGCCGACCCCATCATCCGCTTCAATCAACTGATCACACTGCCGCAGGCAGCCACCGTCGAGCAGGGCTTCGCCGAACAGGCATGGCAGGCCGCTGCACCGACCTTCAACTCCAAGATCCTCGGCCCGCACTTCGAGGACCTCGCCCGCACCTTCACTCGCCGGTACGCCCACACCCTGCTTACCGGCGGCCTGCCCGGCCCGGTCGGTACCACCGAAGTGGCAGACCCCGCGGCCCGCACCAAGCACGAGGTCGACGTCATCGCCCTGGCCCTGGGCGAGCGCCCGCAAGCTCCCCGAGCCAGGATCGCCCTCATCGGCGAGGCCAAGGCCACCGCCGCCCGCCGTGGCACCGGCGACCTGCACCGCCTGGAGCACATCCGTGGCCTGCTCACCGACCAGGGCTACGACACCACGGGCACCACCCTGGCTCTCTTCTCCCTGCACGGCTTCTACCCGGACCTGATCGAGTCCGCAGCCCGCCGCGACGATCTGCTCCTGGTCGACCTGCCGGGCCTCTACGGGATCGGTTGACCTCAACTTGCATACCCGACGGAGCGGTGGCACTTTGAGAGGTTGCTGTCGTTCCGTCAGCCCGAAGGCGAACTGCCAGGGGGCTGTCCTGGCGAGTGGGCGCCGATCGAGGCCCGCACGGCCGCAGGCCATGTTGAGGCTCTTCTGGCTGCCCGTCAGTCCTGTGGCGTCCGGACGAAGAGGGCACGCCCCGTTTCGGCGTCGGCAGCCACGTGAGGCAGTCGGTGGCCGTTCCGTGCATTCGCGGGCCACGAAGCGCGAGTACATGCGCTTGTGCCCGCTGCGGCCACTGCCGGGCCGCGATCCCTTTCTCCGCGGAGTCCGGGCGGTGTGGGCCCTCCCATCATTATCGGGTGCTGTCCCGCCCGTCAGCCGCTGACCGGCTGCGGAACGGGGCTGTGGAGGGTATCGGTGTCCGCACCGAGCCGGGGTGCCGGAGCGGCCGCCGGTGCCGGGTCACCGGAGAACACCAGCGGTGAGCCGGGAGCCAGCAGCGTGCCGATGCCCGGCTGGTCGATCCATGAGAACAGCGGGTTCTGCGTCGAGCAGCGTGGGTCCTCTTCGACGAGCTGGCGGAATGTCTGGTACGGGCCCCACAGCACCCCGGAGCCGTGAAACACCGCGCGCACCTCGGCCAGCGTCCTTGCCGCGAACCATGGTTCGAGCACCGCCGCGATGGCGTGCCGGGCGGCGTACCGGCCGCCCTCCGTCGTCAGGTCCACGTCCATCAGCGGACCGGTCATCTCCAGCTTCTCGGTGAGCCCGGTGGCCCGGCCCAGGGCGCGGAACTGCCGGGTGGTGATGGCCACGACCATGACCGAGCGTGCGTCGGCGGTGCTGAAGTCGCGTCCAAAGGCGCCGTAGAGGCTGTTGCCGATCGGCTCCCGGGACGCGCCGTTGATCTGCACGTCGGCGAGGTAGCCCAGGTTGCCGACGGTGGCGAGCATGACATCGGACAGGGCGAGGGTGACTTCCTGGCCGTGTCCGGTTGCCTGGCGTCTGCGCTCGGCGGCCAGCAGACCGACCGTCAGGTAAAGTCCCGCGGCCACGTCCCAGGCCGGCAGTACGTGGTTGACGGGCTCCGGGCCGGTGCCAGTCGCGTGCGGGAAGCCGCTGGCGCAGTTGACGGAGTAGTCCACGGCAGGGGAGCCGTCGGGGTTGCCCAGCAGGCGCATCATGATCAGGTCGGGTCGTCGCGCGGAGAGCTGTTCGTAGTCGAGCCAGCCCCGGGCGGGTAGGTTGGTGATCAGGATGCCCGCACCGTCGCCTCCCGCGCAGATGATGTCGGCCGCCGCGCGTTGCCCCTCGGGGGTGTCCAGCGGCAGGGTGACCGATTGTTTGCCCTTGTTGAGGCTGGCCCAGTACAGGCTCTCCCCGTGCTCGGTTTCCGGCCAGCGGTGGTAGTCGATGTTCCCGCCGACGGGATCGATGCGGATCACCTCGGCGCCCAGCTGGGCCAGCGTCATGGATGCCAAGGGGGCGGCGACGAAGGCCGAGACCTCCACGACGCGCAGCCCGGTCAGCGGACCGCGGTGCTCTTCAGGCGCGTTCGAAGACGGCTGCAATGCCCTGGCCTCCTCCGATGCACATGGTTTCCAGTCCGAACCGGGCGTCACGGCGCTCCAGTTCGTGCAACAGCGTGGTCATGATGCGCACGCCCGTCGCGCCGACGGGGTGGCCCAGTGAGATCCCGGAACCGTTGACGTTGACCCGCTCCGCGTCGTCGATGCCCCACTCCTCGAGCACCGCGAGGACTTGGCAGGCGAACGCTTCGTTCACCTCGATCAGATCCATGTCCGCCAGAGTCAGTCCGAGGCGTTTCAGTACTCTGGCGGTGGCGGGTACGGGGCCGATGCCCATGCGGGAGGGCTCGCATCCGGCCGCTGCCCAGCCGCTCAGGTAGGCGATCGGGGTCAGGCCCAGCCGCTCCGCCTGCTCCTCGGCAACGATCAGGCAGGCCGCGGCGGCGTCGTTCTGCTGGCAGGCGTTGCCCGCCGTGACGGTCCCGCCGGGCTCGACCGGGCGCAGCCGGCCCAGTTTCTCCGCCGAACTGTCCGTACGTATTCCCTCGTCGCGGGCGAAGACGACCGGGTCGCCCTTGCGCTGAGGCACCGTCACCGGGACGACCTCATGTGCGAAGGCGCCCGACTCCCAGGCCGCCGCCGCCCGGCGCTGGCTGCGGACGGCGTAGGCGTCGGCCCGCTCGCGGCTGATTCCGTAGTCGCGGGCCAGGTTCTCCGCGGTTTCGATCATGCCGGAGATCACCCCGAACCGCTCCACCGGCTGGGCGCGTTCCCGTCCCCGGTCGAGCCGGTCGTGGAAGGTGGTGGAGCCGAAGCGTCCGCCCCAGCGCATGTCGGTGGTGTAGTACTCGACGTTGCTCATGCTCTCGACGCCGCCTGCCATGACGACGTCGGCCGCTCCGGACTGCACCATCATCGCCGCGGTGGCGATGGCCTGGAGGCCGCTGCCGCAGCGCCGGTCCAGCTGCATCCCGGCGACCTCGACCGGGAAACCGGCCTCCAGCGCGATCCAGCGGCCGACGCACGGCGTCTCGCTGCTGGCGTAGGACTGCGCGAAGACCACGTCCTCGATCAGGGCCGGGTCGATACCGGCGCGCTCCACGACCGCCGTCGCGACGGCGGCGCCCAGCTTCTCGACGGGAACCGGGCGCAGGCTGCCGCCGAAGGCGCCGATGGGGGTACGGACGGGGGCGACGATCGCCGCGCGGGTCATACGAGGGTCTCTTTCTCGACGGTGTTCTCGGACGTCCGGGACGCGGCAAGGAAGTCGGGGGCGCGCTTGGCAAGGAAAGCCTGTACGCCCTCGGCGCTTTCGGCGGAGGTGAACGCCTCGTCGCTGGCGGTCAGCGAAGTCTCGATCAGCTCCTCCTCGGTGAGATCGTGCGCGGCGTCGATGACGGACTTGCACAGCGCCATCGACCGGGGCGGACGGCGCAGCAGGACGTGCGCCAGTTCCAGTGCGGCGGCGTGTGCGTCGCCGCGTGGCGCGACCCGGTTGACCAGGCCCCAGGCGAGCGCCGTCGCCGCGTCCACCGGTTCGCCCAGCAGCTGCATCTCCTTTGCGCGCCCGGCCCCGATGCGGCGGGCGACCCGGAACGTACCGCCGCTGCCGGGGAAGACGCCGAGTTTGATCTCCGGGGAGCCGATGCCGATGTGCTCCTCGGCGACGATCAGGTCGCAGCAGACCGCTATCTCCAGGCCGCCGCCGAGCGTGTGCCCGTTCAGCGCGGCGATCGTCGGCTTCGGGAAGGACGCCAGTCGTGCGAACAGCTCCTGCTGCGGGCGGAGTTTCTTCGCCACCGCCTCGCCCGGAGCGCGCATCGCGGCGAACTCGGGGATGTCCGAGCCCGCGCAGAACGCCCTGTCCCCGGCGCCGGTGAGTACCACCACGCCGACGGACGGGTCGTCCTCCACGGCGTCCAGCGCCTCGGTCAGGCCGCGGGTCATGGCCGCGTTCCACACGTGCAGCGGTGGGTTGTCGAAGACGATGGTCGCCACCCGGCCCGTTGTCTCCAGGCGGACATGTGCGCCGCTCATCGGTCACCTCCATGGTCGGTGGTCACTGCCTGGCCGGTGGCATTCGGCGAGGACAGCAGGGTGCGCGCGCGGCGCAGGACGGGCGCGTCGACCATCAGGCCGTCGACGCGGATGACGCCCGGGCCACTCCCCTCGCCGTCGGCGGCGTCCCATGCCTCGGTCACCCGGCGCGCCCAGGCGATCTCCGCGTCGCCGGGCGCGTACGCGGCGTTGACCGCGGCGACCTGCGCCGGGTGGACGCACAGGGCTCCGGTGGCGCCCAGCTCCCGCGCCTGCCGGGCGGCGTCCGCCAGGTCCTCGGGACGGTCCAGGACGGCGAGGGACATCGGGAGCGCGAAAGAGCCGATTCCGGCCGCCGAGGCGGCGAGCGCGATCCAGCGGCACGGTTCGGTCAGCATGAACGGTGTCGGCGCCACACCCAGTGCCGATGAGAAGTCCTCGCTGCCGAGCGCCAGAGCGCACACCCGCGGTGCCGCCGCCAGGTTGGTCAGCGCGAACAGCGCCGCCGGGGACTCGATCAGCGCGATCAGCCCGACCGAGCCGGCCGGTAGACCGCGTTCCCGCTCCAGGCCGTCGAGGTACGTGGCCACCTCCGTGAGCTGCCCTGGACGCTCGGTCTTGGGCAGCATCACTGCCCGCAGGCCGGGGCGGACCGCGGCCCTCAGATCCGTCTCCCAGTTCTCGCGCGTCGAGCCGGTCCGAACCACCACGTACTGGCCTTCGGCGGCCAGCCGGTCGATGTGGGCAGGCAGCCCCCACCGTGCCGACTCCTTGTCCGACTCCGGTACGGCGTCCTCCAGATCGAGGATCAGCCCGTGGGCACCGCGCAGATGTGCTCTGGACAGCAGCCGCTCGTCATCGGCCGGCACGAACAGCAGCGAGTGCAGGGCCGCGACGTGGGGGGTGTTCGTACGGTGGCTCATGTGACGTCCACCTCCGCGTTCATCACGGTCCGGCCCCGGTCGTCGGCGGCGTACAGGGACGCGCCGGAGGTGCTCGGGGTGCCGTGCAGGGTCAGCTTCCGGCTGTCGAAGGCCGGGCGCAGGCCGCGGAACCGGAAACCGGTGACGCGGGCGCCGGGCCGCTGCCGTACGCAGAGGTCGAGCAGCAGTGTCGCCGTCAGCGGTCCGTGGACGACCAGCCCGGGGTAGCCCTCCTCCTGCTGGGCGTAGGTGCGGTCGTAGTGGATGCGGTGTGCGTTGAAAGTCAGCGCCGAGTAGCGGAACAGCATGACCGGATCCGGGACGAGAGCGCGCTGCCACACTCCCGGCGGCGGCTCCTCCGGCCGTTCCCGTGCGCTCCCTGACGCCGCCGGGGCCTGGTCGGGGGCGGCGCGGTAGACGATGTCCTGCCGCTCGGTGAGGACGAGGACGCCCTCCTGCCGCAGTGCGTGGTCGACGGTGACGAAGACCAGTGGCCCGCTGCGTCCCTCTCGTTCCCGTACGTCCGCGATCACCGAGGTGCGGTGGACCGGAACGCCGGTGCGCAGTGGCTCGGAGAAACGCAGGTCGCCGCCGGCCCACATCCGGCGAGGCAGCCGGACGGGTGGCAGGAAGCCGCCGCGCCGGGGGTGCCCGTCGGGGCCGAGATCGCTGTGCGGAGTGCGGGGCAGGAAGCAGAGCCAGTGGGCGAGGGGCGGCGCGGCGTCCGGACCGTCCGGGACACGGTCCAGGACGGCGCTCAGCCCGAGGGCGGTGTCCGCGCTCAGCGTGTCCTCGGCCTCCTCGCGCCGGCCGGTCCAGGAGGCGTAATCGCTCAGGTCCGTCACGGGGTGACCTCCTTCAGCTGGATGCGCTCGATGCGGCCGACGACCAGCAGGAAGGACAGCGCCGCGGCCAGGCCGGAGGCGCCGACGAAGTACAGCGCGCCGTCGAAGGATCCGGTGATGTCGACGACGTAGCCGATGACGATCGGGGTGGTGATGCCCGCCAGATTGGCCAAGGCGTTGAACAGGCCGCCGGAGAGCCCCGCGGCCTCCTTCGGGGAGGTGTCCGAGACGACGGTCCAGCCGAGGCTGCCCAGCCCCTTGCCGAAGAACGCGATCGCCATCACGACGATGACCACGGTCTTACTCGAGGTCCAGGCGCACGCGATGATGCAGGTGGACAGGGCCAGACCGGCGACGATCGGGATCTTGCGGGCCGCGGTCACCGACCTGCCCCGGCGCAGCAGCGCGTCGGAGAGCAGACCCCCCAGGATGCCGCCGATGAAGCCGAACAGCGCCGGGATGGACGCGGTGAAGCCCGCCTCGAGCAGCGGCATGCCGAGTTCCTTGATCAGGTAGATCGGGAACCACGTGAGGAAGAAGTAGACCAACGTGGCGATGAAGAACTGGCCCATGTAGAGGCCGATCATCATCCGGCTGCTGAGGAGCTGCCGGACCACGGACCAGGTGTTGACCCCGGTCTTGGTGCCGACCGAAGCGGCCTCCTCGATGTCGACGAGCGCGCCGCCCTCGACGAGGTGGCCCAGTTCGCCCTGGTTGACGCGCGGGTGCGCACGGGGCTGGCGGTAGGCCCGCCACCACCAGACGCTGAGGACGATGCCGATGCCGCCCATCACGAAGTACGCCGAGGGCCAGCCCCAGCCGTGGGTGAGCCACGCCATGAAGGGGGTGAAAATGACAGGCGCCGCGTACTGCGAGGAGTTGAAGATCGCGGAGGCGGTGCCGCGTTCGGCCGTGGGGAACCAGGTGGCCACGACCCGGCCGTTGGTGGGGTAGGCCGGGCCCTCGGCCAGGCCCACTGCGAGCCGCAGGACGAACAGCGCGATCATCGCCGAGGCGATGCCGAACAGCGGGACCACGCCCTGGAACAGTGTGGCCAGCGACCACAGGAAGATACTGCCCGCGTATACCTTGCGGGCGCCCCACTTGTCCACGATCCAGCCGCCGGGCAGCTGGGCCAGCATGTAGGCCCAGGAGAAGGCGGAGAACAGGTAGCCGAGAGTGACGTCGCTGATCCCGATGTCGCCCTGGATCTCCGTACCGGTGATCGACAGGATGGCGCGGTCGGCGTTGTTGAGCGTGGAGACCACGAACAGCAGTGCGACGATCATGAAGCGTACTCTGCTGCGGCCGGGGGACAGCGAGGAGCCGGCGGGACGTACTGCCCCGGCGACGGCTTCACGGGAAGCGGTCATGGGATATCTCCGTTGACATCTGTGGGCAAGCCTGGGGAGTCGGCACATCGCGTGCATCGGGGGCAGGTGGAAGCGGTGAGACCTGCGGATGTGCGGGGGCGGACTTGAGCTGTGCGGGCGGCCCGGGGGATGCGGGGCCGCCGGGGCGGCCGGAGCGGTGGGGCCGCGCGGGGGCCGTCGGGCGGGATCGTCTGCCGTTCGGCCGGCGGGTGGAGCGGGGAGCGGAGTACGGGTTCGGGCCGCTGTGGGGGCGGCGGGCCGGGTGCGGGCCGAGCCGGACCGGTCAGCCGAAGCGGCCGCCGGTCACGTGCAGGGTCTCGCCGGTGATGAACGAGGCGCGCTCCGAGGCGAGGAACGCCACCGCGTCCGCGATGTCCGAGGGCTGCCCGGTGCGGCGCAGCGGCTGGGCGGCGACTGCCTTCTCCCGGATCTTCTCGTAGTGGTCCAGGGAGCGGACGGCCTCGGTTTCCATGAAGCCGGGGGCGACGGCGTTGACGGTGATGCCGTAGCGCCCCTGCTCCGCGGCGAGCGCGCGGGTGAAGCCGAGGATGCCGGCCTTGGCGCTGGAGTAATTCGCCTGGCCCGCGTTGCCCAGGTAGCTGCGTGAGGAGATATTGACCACGCGTCCCCAGCGCTGCTCGATCAGGTGCGGCATGACGGCCCGGGTGACCAGGAATGATCCCTTGAGGATCACCTCGATCACCGAGTCCCAGTCGGTGTCCGTCATCTTCGTGAGCAGCGTGTCGCGGGGGAAGCCGGCGTTGTTGACGAGGATGTGCACCCCGCCGAACTCCTCGGTGGCGGCGGCCACCAGGGCATCGACGTCCGTGCCGGAGGTGATGTCCGCGCGCACGGCGATCGCGCGGTGGCCGTCTCCGGTCAGTTCCTTCGCGGTCGCCTCCGCACCCTGTCCGTCGATATCGGTGACGACGACGCGGACGCCTTCCCGAGCCAGGCGGCGGGCGGTCGTGGCGCCGAGCCCCCGGGCCGAGCCGGTGACGATCGCGGTCTTGTCCTTGAGTTCCAGATCCATGGTGCGGCTCCTGCGTGTGAGGTCAGATCAGGTCGGCGCGGCCGGAGTCCAGGACGACCGTGCCGCGCTCGACCGCGGTGGTGCGGAAGGACACGACGTCGCCATCGGTCCAGGACTCGGTCCGCAGCGTCTCCCCGGGGAAGACGGGGGCGGTGAAGCGGACCCGCAGCCGGCGCAGCCTGGACTCGTCCCAGTCCAGGGCACCGGCCAGCAGCGCGTGCACGGCCACGCCGAAGGTGCACAGTCCGTGCAGGATCGGCCGCTCGAACCTGGCCGCCCGTGCGGTCGCGGGGTCGGCGTGCACTGGGTTGGTGTCGCCGTTCAGCCGGTAGAGCAGCGCCGCCTGCGGCAGGGTCGGCAGGTCGTGCACCGCGTCCGGCGCCCGGTCGGGCATCCGGTGCGGCCGGGGAGCGGTGTCCATCGTGCTGCCGCAGCCGCCGTCCCCGCGCAACAGGCTGACCTGGCCCACCTCGGCCAGGAGCCGCCCGCTGCCGGCGTCCAGGACCTGCCGCTCCTGGTAGAGCAGCGCGCCCTTCTCCGTGCCCTTGTCCACGACGCCGGCGACGCGGGTGTGGCCCACGACGTCGCCTTCGGGCGCCAGTGGTGCGTGCAGCGTCAGCGACTGCTCGACGTGCAGCAGCCGCCGCCAGTCGATGCCGGTGTCCGGCTCGCGGGCCCAGAAGCCGGCGTAACCGAGGACATTCGGCATGGTGGGGAACGCGCGCTGACCCTCCTCGTAGACGTATGCCAGCTGACGGGCGTCCAGCGGATCCGCACCGAGCCCGAGGCTCAGGGCGTAGAGGCGGGAGTCCTGGGCGGTGTACCGCTGCGGGACCGGCGTGAACTCCCGCCGCAGCAGCGCGTGCGGGTCCATCGTCATGAGGTCCCCTCCCGCGGCACCACCAGGGCGTCCAGCGCCAGCACACCCCGGCCCGCCTCGCGGACGATCACCGGGTTCAGCTCCAGCGTCTCGATCCGGTCGGCGTTGGCGACGGCGAAGGCGGAGACGGTGACCAGCAGGTCGGCGACGGCTTCCACATCGGCCTCGGGCAGACCGCGGAAGCCGGTCAGCAGGGCGTGCCCGCGGGTTTCGGCGATCATCCGCAGCGCCTCGTCCCGGTCGACGGCGCCGACCCGGGTAGCGACGTCGCGGAACAGCTCGGCCTGCACCCCGCCGGTCCCGAACATCACCACCGTGCCGAAGACCGGGTCGCGCCGCGCGCCCACGATGATCTCGGCTCCGCGCGGCGCTGTCGGCGAGACGAGCACCCCCTCCACCCGGGCGTCGGGCCGGGCCGTGGCGGCGCGCGCGGTGAGCGCGGTGAACTCCGCCGCGGCGGAGTCCGCGTCCGTGACGCCGAGCACCACGCCGCCGATCTCCGTCTTGTGCGGGATGTCGGGCGAGACGATCTTCATGACGACCGGGAAGCCGGCCTCCGCCGCGGCCTCGGTGGCCTCCGCGGCCGATGTCACCACCCGGGACTTGGGAAACGGTACGCCCACCGAGGCCAGCAGCTCCCGCGCGGCGGCCTCGGACAGCGGTCCGCCCGGCAGCTCGCGGCGCAGCGCGTCCGTCCCACCGGGCGCGGGCAGTGGGTGCTCGAACCCCTCCCGCAGTCGGGCGAGCCCGTCGAGCGCGGCGACGGCCCGCTCGGAGTCGTCGTAGACGAGGAAGCCGGCATCCTCGTAGGACCGCACCACCTCGGGGCGCGCCTCCATGCACAGCACGGTCGGCCGGTCCATGAAGTCGGAGGTGCCCTTGCGGATGGCCTCCTTGATGCCCTCGCCGTAGGTGGGGGAGTCCGGCAGCATCGTGAACGAACCGATCACACTGTCGTAGTCGCCCTGGGCGTACATGACCCCGAAGGTGTCGGTGATCAGACTCATGTCGTTGAGCCAGCCGGCCGTGGTGTCGCACGGGTTGTCGTCGCTGCCCATCGGGTTGATCGCGCGCAGCCGGGCGCGGGCCTCCGCGGGCAGCCCGGCGACATCGAGCCCGTAGCGCTCGGCCGCGTCGCACAGCTGCACGCCGAAGCCGCCGGAGACGGTGACGATGCCCACCCGGCGTCCGGCCGGCAATACGCCCCGGCTGCACGCGTAGGCCAGGTCGACCTGCTCCTGGGTGGTCCGGGCACGGTGCACACCGTACTGGCGGAAGAGCGCGTCGTAGACGGTGTCGCTGCCCACCAGGGAGGCGGTGTGCGACTGCGCGGCGGCGGCACCGGTGTCGGAGGCGCCGACCTTCATGAAGACCACCGGCTTGCGCCGTTCGTGCGCCACCGCCAGCGCGGTGCGCAGCCGCCCGGCGTCCCGCACACCCTCGGCGTAGGCGAGGATCACCGAGACGTCGTCCTGCAGGGCGAGCCAGTGGACGCACTCGGCGACGTCGGTGCCCGCCTCGTTGCCGGTGGACACCCAGTACCCGATGTCGACGTTGCGGCGGCGGCACAGATAAGCCAGGTGACCGCCGTAGGCGCCGCTCTGGCTGACCACCGCGACGCCGCCGCCGGTGGGGATCTCCTCGTCGAAGGCACTGCTGAAGGTGCCGACGAAACCGCTGGCCGCGTGCAGCAGACCCAGGCAGTTGGGGCCGAACAGCCGCAGATTCCCGCGCCGCGCGATATCGGCCAGCTCCTCCTGGAGCGTCTGGCCGTCCTCGCCGGTCTCCGCGAAGCCGGCCGCGTAGATGACCGCGGCACCCACGCCCTTCGTCACGCAGTCCGTCATCGCCTGCTTGAGCAGCCCCGAGGGGAGGCCGATCAGCACCATGTCCGGAACCTCGGGCACCGCGTCCAGCGACGGGTAGGCGTCCAGTCCCTGCACCGTCGCCCGCTTGTGGTTGACCGGGTAGATGGCGCCCTGGTAACCAGCGCGGAGCAGGTAGTGCAGTGCCCGGCCGGAGATCCTGCTGGGGTCGTCCGAAGCGCCGAGCACGGCGACCGAACGTGGGCGGAATGCCTGCTCGAAGCCCGCTGGTACGGGCGTGGACGGCACGGCTGACATGGGGCGGCTCCCTTGGTGCTCTGTCAGTGCGTGTGGTGCGAGTCACCATGCCGACCCCGTCACGGCCATACAATCCCCGAGGGTAAATCGCCAATACTTGATACATGTGAGGTATCACCGTGGAGCTGCGGCAGCTCAGACACTTCCTGGCGGTGGCCGAAACACTCAACTTCCGTACGGCGGCCGAGCGTTTGCACATGACACAGCCCCCGCTATCGGTCTCCATCCGCAAACTGGAGGACGAGATCGGCGCCAAGCTCTTCCAGCGCTCCACCCACAGCGTCGAGCTGACCGCGGCCGGCGAGGCCGCCCTGGAGCACGCCCGCGCCGTCATCTTCCACTCGGCGGAACTGGCACGGGTCGCGGAGTCCACCGCCGCGGGGGCCACCGGCAACTTGCGCGTGGGCTTCGTCGGCTCCGCGAAGAACCGGCTGCTGCCGCGGCTGCTCCCCGCCTTCCGCCGCACGTACCCGGGCGTGGCGCTGAAGTTCACCGAGGACACCAACACCGGCCTCATCGACTCCCTGGAACGCCACACGCTGGACGTCTGCATCGTCCGCGTCCCCCTCACCCGGCGCAGCGACCTGCAGTACGTCACCGTCGAGGCCGACCGCTTCGTCCTCGCACTGCCCACCGGACACCGCTTCACCCGCCAGAAGCGAATCACTCTCCAGGACCTCGCGGACGAGCCCTTCATCGACTACACCCAGCACGCCATCCCCGGC
This sequence comes from Streptomyces sp. NPDC041200, assembly GCF_055591805.1. Taxonomy (NCBI): domain Bacteria; kingdom Bacillati; phylum Actinomycetota; class Actinomycetes; order Kitasatosporales; family Streptomycetaceae; genus Streptomyces; species Streptomyces sp. NPDC041200. Next base: position 156,277 of record NZ_JBVIZF010000013.1, read on the forward strand.
CTGCACGCCCTGTCCACGATGCTGTTCCAGCAGGCCGGGGTGACGCCGAAAGTGGCACAGGAGGCCGTGCAGGTCGAGACGGTCCTCTTCCTGGTCGGCAGCGGAATGGGCGTCGCCCTCATCCCTTCCAGCGCCGCCCGCAAAGGCCGCGACGGCGTGGAGTTCCGGGACCTGATCACCACGGGTCCCCAGCCCCCACTTGGCCTCGCGGTCGCCTGGAACCCCCGCTACGAGAGCCAGGCCGGGCTTCGGTTCCGAGAGCTGGCCCAAGAGGTGGGCGCAGCCCAGCCCGGACCGTGAGCCCGCGACGGGCGCCTGTGCGGCGCCCGTTGATCGAGGCGATCCCGCCCACGCACGTTTCACTCCGAATGGCACAGAGACGGCGACTGTGACGGCTGCGGATCTCGCCAGCGTAGCCGGGGGCCGCCCCACGACCTGACCGCAGCCCGCGCCCACCGCATCATCGGATCTGAGAACGCCAGGGTCCCCGTCCTCGCCGACCGCGCCTACACGGCGCCACGGCGCCGGTCCCTGGGGCACTACCGGACGCGAACGGCCACCCGGCGGGAAACTCACCCCGCCCCAGCGCACCGTCAGCCGGGCACTCGCCCAGGCAAGCGATCCGGTCGAGCGCACCATGGCACGGCTGAAGTGCTGGCAGATCTTCCGCAGATCCCGCATCAGCCTCAATCGCATGACCGTCATCGCCAAAGCCGTCCTCACCCTGGAGAGGCAACGCTGAAAACGTTCACTGTTGGTCATGACGCTCGTTTGACGCTCTGGGCGCCAGCACGCGGTACCACGAGCCCAAAAACGAGCCCTGACCTGGCCTTTTCCGAGAATCGCTCAGGCCGACACCTTTCCGGTGACGCACCACGTGGAGTGCGTGGCGATCCTCGAACCGGCCGCGAAGGGCTCCTGACCTGCGGATTCACCCGTGCGCATTACGTGCGGTGTGGGCGTCGCGGGCGACATCTTGACGCTGAAATGACGCTCGTGACGCTCGTTCTGATGGGGCGTCAGGCCCGTTATGCCGCTGCTCAGGCGCTCTGATGGCCACTCTGTGGGGCAGGTTTGGCCGCACGGGCCTGATCGACGGTGCGCTGCCACGGGCGGTGAGGGACGTGGAGCGGGCCCAGGATCTGTTCCGGGCGAGTTACGCGGCGGCGTGATCGCCGGTCAGTGCTGCTGGGAGTTGGTGGTGTGGCGTCCTGGGCCATCGTTGCTCCGCTTCGCCAGGCGCATGGCCTGTCTCCAGAGACAGGCCATGCGCCTTCTCGCCGCTGTCTCGGAGCCTGTCAGGTGTCGATGCGCTCTGCGGTTTCGCGCCAGCCCGGTTCGAGGAGCACGTTGTGGGAGCGTCCGGGGACGAAAAGGTAGTCGGAGCCGAAGTGGGCGGCGCTGCGGCGGATCGCTTCCGCGGGGACCACTGTGTCGTTCTCTGCCGCGATCACGAGTGAGGGGCCGCCGAGGCGGGTGCGGTTCGGGCTGCCCTCGAAGAACTGGTGCCAGGCCGTTTCGAAGGCGGGGATGTCGACTGGCTTGGTGAGGTCGATGTCGGTGTCGGTGTCGGGGTGGAGGCCCCCACTTCGGCGCTGAGCAGGCCGCGCGCGCCCGGTTACCGCCGTCCGCCTCGGCCTGCGCCTGTGGCCGTCCGGGGCGGCGGCGGTGGCCGGTTCACTTGCCGACCAGGCCCATGTGGGTCTCGTTGTAGCGGTCACCGTGCACACCGAGGCGGCTTGCTGTCGCGTCCAGGTCCGCCCGCTCGTCGGCGGAGAGGGCAACGTGTGTGGCGGCGGTGTTCTCCTCGACCCGCTCGATACGACGGGTGCCGGGGATCGGCACGATCGAGGGGTGCTGGGCGAGCAGCCAGGCCAGGGCCACCTGTCCTGGGCTGGCGTTCTTTGCCTGTGCCAGGGCGGCGACGTGGTCGACCAGTGCCTGGTTGGCGGCGCGGTTCGTCTCGCTGAAGCGGGGGATCGTGGTGCGGATGTCGCCGTCGGAGAAGGGGGTGGCGGCGTCGACGGTGCCGGTGAGGAATCCCTTGCCGAGCGGGCTGAACGGCACGAAGCCGATGCCGAGTTCGGTCAGTGTCGGCAGGACCTCGGGCTCGGGGTCGCGGGTCCACAGTGAGTATTCGCTCTGCACGGCCGTCACCGGGTGGACCGTGTGGGCCCGGCGGATCGTGGACGCCGCCGCCTCGGACAGACCGAAGTGCCGCACCTTGCCCGCCCGCACCAGCTCACCGACGGCGCCGGCGACTTCTTCGATCGGCACGGCGGGATCCACCCGGTGCTGGTAGAAGAGGTCGATCGTCTCCGTGCGCAGCCGGCGCAGCGAGGCGTCGGCGACACGCCGGATCTGCTCGGGGCGGCTGTCGAGGCCGGTCGACTTGCCGTTCTCGATGCGCCAGCCGAACTTCGTGGCCAGCACGACCTGGTCCCGCACCGGCGCGAGAGCCTCCCCCACCAACTCCTCGTTGACGTGGGGCCCGTAGACCTCCGCGGTGTCGAAGAACGTGACGCCGCGGTCGACGGCTGCTCGCAGCACGCCGATCATGTCCGTGCGGCTGCCCGGGTTGGGGCCGTAGCCCTGGGACATGCCCATGCAGCCCAGGCCGATGGCCGATACCCGCAGACCCTGGCCCAACGTACGTGTGTGCATGGTCGATCTCCTCTGTTCAGCGCTGGTCCAAGTAGGTGGTGAGAGCCGCGAGCGGCTGGTTCAGTGGCTCGTGTACCCGCCGTCGACGGGCAGCGCGACGCCGACGACGAAGCTGGCGGCGTCGCTCGGCGGGGCCTGGATGCCGGCGTTGTTGAAGGCCATGTCCAGGCGGCCGAAGGCGCTCACCGCGCGCTCGACCATCGCTGCCGCCTGGTCTTCTTCGGTGATGTCGCAGGCGACACCGAGGGCCTGGTGACCGGCCTCGGTCAAGTCCTTGGCGGCCTTCTCGACGGCGCTCAGGTTGATGTCGGCGAGGACGACGGCGGCGCCGGCCTGGGTGAAGGCATGGGCTGCGGCCAGGCCCATGCCGGAGGCCGCACCGGTGACCAGGGCGACCTGGCCCTCGAAGTGGTACTGCGGATTCACTATGGAAACTTCCTTTTCGCCGGTCTCAGGGGCGCAGGAGGACCTTGACGGCCCGCCGCTCGTCCATGGCCCTGTACCCCTCGGCTACCTGCTCCAGCGGGAGTTCGAGGTCGAAGACCTTGCCCGGGTTGATGCGGCCGGACAGGACGCGGTTGATCAGGTCGGGCAGGAACTCGCGGACCGGGGCGGGGCCGCCGCGCAGGCCGACGTGGGAGTAGAACAGTTCCTCGCCGTCGAAGGCGACGTCGTGGGGGACGCCGACGAAACCGACGTTGCCGCCGGGCCGGGTCGAGCGCAGGGCCTGCTGCGTGGACTCGCTGTCGCCGACGCATTCCAGCACCCGGTCGGCGCCGATCCCGCCGGTCATCTCCTTGATGCGGGCCACGCCCTCGTCCCCGCGTTCGGGGACGATGTCGGTGGCGCCGAACTCGCGGGCCAGCTTCTGGCGGGACTCGTGCCGGGACATGGCGATGATCCGCGTCGCACCCAGTTCCTTGGCGGCGATGACCGCGCACAGGCCCACCGCGCCATCCCCGACCACGACGACCGTGTCACCGGACCGCACCTGGGCGGCGACGGCCGCGTACCAACCGGTGCCCATCACGTCCGAGCAGGCCAGCAGGCTCGGCACGAACTTTTCGTCAGGAACCTCGGGGGTGGCGACCAGGGTGCCGTCGGCCAGCGGAACCCGCAGCCGCTCGGCCTGGCAACCCTCGGCGCCGACGAACTCGCGGTGCAGACAGTTGCTCTGGTAGCCGTTCTGGCAGTTGACGCAGGTGTTGTCGGAGGCGAAGAACGAGCCGACGACGAACTGTCCCGGCTTGATGGCCTTCACCTCATCGCCGACCTCCTCGACGATGCCGACGTACTCGTGGCCGAAGGGCACGGGCTGCTCAACCGGGTTGATGCCGCGGTAGTCCCACAAGTCCGAGCCGCACACACAGGTGGCGACGGTACGGATGACCGCATCGGTCGCATCGATGATCTTCGGCTCGGCGCGCTCCTCGAAACGCACATCGCCGGGGGCGTAAAGGATTGCTCCACGCATCAGGAAACCTTTCACAAGCTGGATACGGGGGCTGCCCGGCCCGCGCCGTGGCCTTCGAAGGGATGGTCAGCGGCCGGCGGACTTCAGCGCCGCGGCGTACTGCTCCTCGGTCACCGGCTCCAGCCAGGTGGTGCCGTCGCCGCTCTCGTCCCCGACGAGCATGGCGATGTGGGCCATGAGCGTGGTGTCGGTGGCGCCGTGCCAGTGCTCCTCACCGGCTGGGCACTTGACCGTCTCACCGGCGGTGGCCAGCGCGACATCGCCGTCGCGGGTGCCGACCAGGCCGACGCCGTCGGTGATGTAGAGGGTCTGGCCCTTGACGTGGGAGTGCCAGTTGGTGCGGGCGCCGGGGGTGAAGCGGACCAGAGCAGCGACCAGGTGGGCGGGGGCGGAGGGCGCCCCGATCGGGTTGAGGTAGACGTCACCGGTGAAGCGCTCGGACGGGGCCTTGGCGGTGGGGGTGGACGTGATGTGTTCCACGGGCTCTTCCTGGATGCGAAGGGGGACGGTGTGGGGGTGAGGCGGAGGGGCCGGTCAGGCGGACTGCTCGTCGGCGATCTTCTTCAGCAGCGTGATCGCGGTCATGGCGTTGGGCCATCCGGCGTAGAACGCCAGGTGGGTGATGGCCTCGGAGAGCTCCTCGACGCTCAGCCCGTTCTCCAGGGCCTTGCCCAGGTGGTACGGGAGCTGCTCGCTGCGGTACAGGGCAGCCAGCACGCTCACCGTGACCAGGCTGCGATCGCGGGGGGAGAGCCCGGGGCGCTCCCACACGTCGCCGAAGAGCACGTTGTCGGTGATCTCGACGAGCTTCGGCGCGATCTGTGTCAGCTCCTGGGGGGCGGACTGCTTCGCCATACGGTGACTCCTTGCAATGATGCGAACGCGTAATCGGCCGTTCCGCTCTGTGGGGAAGGGCCTGCCCGGCAGCCGCAGCGCGCTCCGTGGTCTGGTCCGGGGCGTCTACCGGCTGCCTTCGATATCGAGGAAACCGCAGGGCACAGGCGTGCGGAAGGTACTGTCGTTACAGGTACTGACAGGGCTCCCCTGGCCGGGTGAAGCGTGCTTAGCCTGGCTGTATGGACACCGCCCACGACATCCGCGAGTTCCTCGCCACCCGCCGCGCGAAGATCACCCCCCAGCAGGCGGGCCTGCCCGCCTTCGGCGGCAACCGGCGTGTCCCGGGCCTGCGCCGCGAGGAGGTCGCCCTACTGGCCGGTGTCAGCATCGACTACTACGTACGCCTGGAGCGCGGCCACCTCGCCGGGGCCTCTGAGGAGGTCCTCGACGCCGTCGCGAACGCCCTTCAGCTCGACGAGGCCGAACGCGCCCACCTCTACGACCTGGCCGCAGCCCAGCGCACGCGCCCTGCCCGCCGCAGCAAGAAGCCGCGCGGGCCCCTCCCCGCCAGCATCCAGCGCGTCCTGGACTCCATGACCGACAGCCCGGCCTTCGTCCGCAACGGGCGCCTGGACATCCTGGCCATCAACCGGCTCGGCCGCGCCCTCTACGCGCCGCTCTTCACCTCCGGCACCCCGCGCCCGGTCAACATCGCCCGCTTCCAGTTCCTCGACCCCACCGGCCGCGGGTTCTTCCCCGACTGGGACGCCTCGCTCAACACCACCGTCTCGCTGCTGCGCACCGAGGCAGGACGCGCCCCGCACGACGCGGAGCTCACCCGGCTGATCGGGGAGCTGGTCACCCGCAGCGACGAGTTCCGCATCGCCTGGGCCAAGCACAACGTGCGTCTGCACCACACCGGGCGCAAAGGGTTCCACCACCCCGAGATCGGCGATATCGTCCTCGACTTCGATGCCATGGCCCTGCCCGCACAACCCGGGCTGACCCTCACCGCGTACAGCGCCGAGCCGGGCACCGCGGCCCACGACGGATTGCGCCTGCTGTCCGCCTGGGCGGCCACCGAGGACACCCACCCTGCCGTCCGCGCTGCCGACTAGCCGCAGGGCGCGCCGCTTCCACTGAGCGTCCGCGGCGTCGGCCCAGTCGCCGAGCGCCCGGACACCCCGCGCCGACGCGCTGCCCGGCTCTGCCGTCAGAACCGGCATCAGCAGCTCCGGCAGCGCCAGCGTCGCTCGATGGGGTTCACCGGAGTCGGTGTCGTCGCCCGGACCGTCATGCGGCGGCCCGTGCTCACGGCCCTGCCCGTCCTCGCCGTGCTGCTGCTGGCGGCGAGCCCGCTGCTGAACATCGTCGGCCCTCCACATCGTCATCGGCCAGTCCGCGGCGACCGGCCCGGCCAACTCCGCTCTCGGTCGGCCCGAGGCACAGCGGATCAGCGTGGTGAGCAGCCTGACACCGATCGTCCTCACCACCTTCCTGCTGCTCTTCCTGTTCACCGGCTGCATCGTGCAGCCGCCGCGATGCGTCTGCTCGGGCACACGGCCTGGTACGCACCCGGCTTCCTGGGCGGACTCCACACGCGGTACGGCCTCAGCGAAGGCGGCGGCGCTATCGAGTCCTCTCCTTGAGGGCCCTTTCGGGCAGCGCCTTGGTCGAGTTGTGTTCGCGGACGATCCGCCAGCCGTCCGGCGTTCGGTGCCAGACCAGCGAGGTCGTGGTACGCACGTTCGTGGCGCCGTCAGGCATGGTGATCCGCGCGAGGAATGTCAGGGTGGACGCGGCCAGATCGTGGCCCGTGATGACGTGCGGGCCGTCGTCGACGACATGATGCGCGGAAACCATCTCGCGAAAGGCGGGCTCCCAGATCGAGCCGTACCCGGCGGCTGTCGTCGCCACCCGCTGCTCGGGGGCGAAGTCGTCGTAGAGACGGACGTCCGGAGAGCTGAAGTCGTAGAACTCGCCGAAGGTGCGCCGGAAGTCGAACGGTGTGTCCCCCTCGTCGCGCTCCCAGCCGAACACCCACCGGACGTGCAGGTCCGCGATCAGTTGGTCATCGTTCATGACTCGACGTTAGGGCCACGGGCGAGGTGCAGGGAGGGTCCGTCGCACCCACCCAGGCCGTCATGGCAAGTCAAGCCCGGGCAGGCGGAGGGCAGACGCGATCTGGCAGTCTTGGCCCGCTACTTGCCGATCGGGGACTCCCCGACGCAGCCACCGGCGTTGATCAGGCTTTCGCCCTTCTCCTCGGCGATGACCTTGCCCTTGTGCACGATCTTGCAGCTCACCGTGGGGTCGGTGGAGACCGGCATCACCGCCGACGGCATGACGCCCCGCAGCGTCACCGTCTTCTTCCAGGGCAGCGCGGGCTTCTTCACCGTGGCGGTCTTGGGGGCCATGGCCTTGCCACCGCCCCCGTTGAACTCGATCGACTCGATGTCCTTCCCCGTCACCTCGTAGGTGACCTCGTACGTCTGGTCCACGACCTTGTCGACGGTGTCGACGGTCTCCTCCTCCGAGCAGGCGGAGAGGCCGAACGCCAGGCCGGTGAGGGCGACGGATAAGACGGCGGTACGGATGGTGCGATTCATGCGGGGTCCCCCGAATCTCGATCAACAGGAAGCGCGGCTCACCGTAAACAGACAGTCAAGTCCAGGTGAAGGTTGCCCCCTTGAGGCCGCACTGCCGGGCGATCCGGCCTAGGGCTCCTGCAGGGCCGTCTTCGCGGTGTCGACGAAGTTCGTGAGGGCGGCCCAGAAGGGGCTGTAGGCGTCGTCGAAGCGGCGTATCGCTTCCGCGTCGCCGGTGGTCATCGCCTGCAGGGAGCGGTGGAAGCGGCCGGTCGACTTCTGCAGTTTGTGGGCTGCCTCGCCCGCGGCGGCGGGGCCCTCCAGCTCGACCACGCGCGCGCAGCGCCGCAGCTTGCCGTAGTGGTCGCGCTCGCGCTCCAGGGTTTCGTCCAGCAGGGCGGGGCGGCTCCGGAAGTCTCCGGCGCGCTGGGCGGCGGAGATCTGCCAGTAGAACTCGCCCATGCTGTGGACCTGTTCGATCAGCTCCAGGTACGCGGTCCGCCTGCTGTCGCGCAGCCGCTCCGCCTGCTGGGCGCGGGCCGCGGTGTCGGCCTGGATCTGGGCGGCCCGGGTGTTGCCGCGACTGGTGACCCAACTGGCCAGCACGGCGGTGCCACCGGTGAGGGCCGCGATCCAGAACGTGCTGTCGAACATCATGTGCCCCCGTGGTCATCTTCAGTCACTGCCACCATCCCCCGATGGTAGGAAGATACGGAAGGAGTAACGGTTCGGCGGTATGCGCCACAGATATGTTCCGGGCATGAGCGCATCCGGGCTGCGGCCCGCCGTGACCGAGTTGAGGCTGTCCGCCTTCAAGTCCCATCGACGTGCGGTCTTTTCCCTGGGGCCGCTGACGCTCTTCGCCGGGCCGAGCGGGAGCGGTAAGTCGGGCGTGCTGGAGGCGTACGGGGCGCTCGCGCGCCTGGCGGGCGGCGCCCGGCTCGCGGAGGTGTTCCGCGAGCCCGCGTCGTACATCCCGCGCCGGGCGCGGCCGGACCGGCAGGGGCGGCGCGGGTTCCGTATCGGGTGCACCGTGGACGGCCCGGTCGGGCCGGTGCGGCTCGACGTCGCCGTACAGGCCGAGCCCGAACTGCGGATCGTGGGCGAGCGGTTGACGGGGGCGGGGGAGACGCTGCTGGAGACGGCGCTGCGCGATCCGGGGCGGCGCTGCGTCCAGGCGGCCTGGCACACGGCGGGGGCGGTCGCGGTCACCCGGGCTCCGCTGCCCGACGACCGGCTGGCGACCTCGCTGCTGCCGCTGCGGGTGGCGGGCATCACCGAGGGGCAGCGGCTCGCGCTGGCCGCCGCCGAGCAGGTGGTGATCGCGCTGCGCTCGGTGTTCCCCTGTGATCCGCGGCCGGACCGGATGCGGGCACCGGCGGCGCCGCGCGACGGGCGGCTGCGCGGTGGCTGCGAGAACCTGGCTGCGGTGCTGCGGCGCACCAGCCGGGAGTGCGTCTCGCGGCACGCGGCGCTGGTCGCGGCGGTCCGGGCGGGGTGCGCGGGGCCGGTGGAGGGGCTGGTGACCGAGGGGTCCGGGGGCGGCGGGGTGCGGGCCCTGGTGGAGCAGGGGGAGCTGGGCGCGATGCCCGTGGAGCGGCTGGGCGACGGGGAGTTGCGCTATCTGGCGCTCGCGCTGGTGCTGCTGACCGGCCCGGGGGTGCTGGCGATGGAACCGGCGGCGGATGTGCTTCCCGCGCGGCAGGTGCTGACGGTGCTGGCGGACGGTTTCGACCGCTGCCTGGACCGGAGGCAGGCGCGGGAGCTGCTGGGGGTGGCGGCCCGGATGTGCGCACGGGGGCACATCCGGCTGGTGGGGACGGTGGGGGACGTGACGGGGGCGGTCGGGGGCGCCCCCGTCACGGTGGTAAACCTGGAGCGTGAGCGAGTCTCTTGAACCCGAGTCCGGTGCGCGTGCCGCGGCGTGTGAGCGACGATCCGATGACCTTGATGTGGCGGGCCTGCAGCGCAGGCTGGCGGCCTTCGCGGCGGTGCGCGACTGGCAGCAGTACCACACCCCGAAGAACCTCGCGGCGGCGCTGAGCGTCGAGGCGTCGGAGCTGGTGGAGATCTTCCAGTGGCTGACGCCGGAGCAGTCGGCGCGGGTGATGGAGGAACCGGGGAAGGCGGCCCGGGTCGAGGACGAGGTCGCCGATGTGCTGGCGTATCTGCTCCAGTTCTGCGAGGTGCTGGGGATCGACGCGCTCGCCGCGCTGGCCGCGAAGATCGACCGCAACGAGGGCCGGTTCCCGGTTGCGGCGCCTGGAGGCCCGATTCGTCACTCTCAGTAGTGATTGAGTTATCCACAGCGCAACTGTTGTCAACAGATTCCTGAATTCCCCTAGCTTTTCGGCCTGTTAGTCATCACTCTGGGTAGTGGAGGAGTAACGGGTGCGGAAAGTCCGTTGAGAGGGGTTCGGGGCATGGACGCGATGCGGCTGATCGGTGTCACCCGGCACGCCCTGGCGAAGGCCGGGGGCGTGCAGGACATCGTGGCCGAGGCCTGGCAGGTCCAGGCGCTGGCGGAAGCGGTCGGCGGATACTTCATGGTGAGCGGCCCGGCGGCGGCGCGGGCGGAGGCGCGCGGCCTGTGCGAGGCGGGCGGCAGGGCACGCGGGGCGCTGTTTCACCCGGCGCTGCACCATCCCGCGCTGCGCGGCGGGGGGTTACGGGCGGCTCAGCTGTCGGAGGTGCGGGACCCCAGAGAGGTGCTGCTGGCGCTGGGGGATCTGCTGGCGGAGGCGGGATTCGCGCTGGTGGGCGTCGCCTCCAGCACAGAGGAGGAGGCGCTGTACTGGCAGTGCGTCGAGGCGATCGACGCGGCGGACGAGGCCAGGGACCGGGTGCACGGGATGCTGAGGCATCTCACGGGGCTGGAGTGGGGTGGGGAGTGGGGTGGTGCGGCATGAGAAGGCAGGATGGGGGGCATGGATCTCCGCATTTTCACCGAGCCCCAGCAGGGGGCGACCTACGACACTCTGCTGTCCGTCGCGAAGGCCACCGAAGATCTCGGCTTCGACGCCTTCTTCCGCTCCGACCACTACCTCCACATGGGGGACGTCGACGGGCTGCCGGGCCCGACCGACGCGTGGCTCACCCTGGCCGGGCTGGCCCGCGAGACCAAGCGGATCCGGCTGGGCACCCTGATGAGCGCCGCCACCTTCCGGCTGCCGGGCGTCCTCGCGATCCAGGTCGCGCAGGTCGACCAGATGTCAGGTGGACGAGTCGAGCTGGGCCTGGGCGCGGGCTGGTACGAGGAGGAGCACACCGCGTACGGCATCCCCTTCCCGAAGGAGAAGTTCGCGCGGCTGGAGGAGCAGCTGGCCATCGTCACCGGCCTGTGGAAGACGCCGGTCGGCGAGACCTTCAGCCATGACGGCGCGCACTACCAGCTCACCGACTCGCCCGCGCTGCCCAAGCCCGCCCAGGACCGGGTGCCGGTGCTGATCGGCGGCCATGGGCCGACCCGCACCCCGCGGCTGGCCGCGCGGTTCGCGGACGAGTTCAACATGCCGTTCGCGTCGGTCGAGGACACCGAGCGCCAGTTCGGCCGGGTGCGGGCGGCCGCCGAGGAGGCCGGGCGCAAGGGCGACGACCTGGTGTACTCGAACGCGCTGATCGCCTGCGTGGGTAAGGACGACGCCGAGGTCGCCCGCCGTGCCGCGGCGATCGGCCGCGAGGTCCCGGAGCTGAAGGAGAACGGGCTGACGGGCTCCCCGGCCGAGGTCGTCGACAAGATCGGCCGCTATGCGGAGGCCGGGGCGTCCCGGATCTACCTCCAGATCATGGACCTCGACGACCTCGATCACCTTGAGCTGATTTCCTCCCAGGTCCAGGCCCAGCTGGCCTGACCGGCTATACCAGAACCACCAGGAGTTACCCGTGATGTCTGTCCCACCTACGCCACTGGCCACCGCGATGGAAGGTGGCCCCCTCGTCCTCGACGGCGGGCTGTCCAACCAGTTGGAGGCCCAGGGCTGCGACCTGTCCGACGAGCTGTGGTCGGCCCGGCTGCTCGCCGATGATCCGGGGCAGATCAAGGCGGCGCACGCCGCCTATGTGCGGGCGGGCGCACGGGTGCTCATCACCAGCAGCTACCAGGCCACCTACGAGGGCTTCGCCCACCGGGGCGTGGCGCGCGAGGACGCCACGGCGCTGCTGGGACGCAGCGTCGAGCTGGCGCGCGGCGCGGCCGGGGAAGCGGCCGACCCCGCCGCCCCGGTGTGGGTGGCGGCCTCCGTGGGGCCCTACGGGGCGATGCTGGCCGACGGCAGCGAGTACCGGGGGCGGTACGGGCTGAGCGTGGCCGAGCTGGAGCGGTTCCACCGGCCGAGGATCGAGGCGCTGGTCGCGGCCGGGCCCGATGTGCTCGCCCTGGAGACGGTGCCGGACGCCGACGAGGCGGCGGCCATGCTGCGGGCTGTCGAGGGCTGCGGGGTGCCCGTCTACCTGTCGTACAGCATCGCGGGGGAGGCCACCCGGGCCGGGCAGCCGCTCCGGGACGCGTTCGCCCTGGCCGCCGGGAACGAGCAAGTGATCGCCGTCGGCGTCAACTGCTGTGAGCCGGGCGACGCGGACCGGGCCGTGGAGATAGCGGCCGAGGCCACCGGAAAGCCGGTGATCGTGTATCCGAACAGCGGAGAGGAGTGGGACGCGGCGGCCCGGAGCTGGCGCGGGCGGTCGACCTTCGACCCGGCACGGGTGAAGGCATGGCGGGACGCGGGTGCACGGCTCATAGGCGGCTGCTGCCGGGTGGGTCCGGACCGGATCGCGGAGCTGGCGGGCGTGGTGGGAAACCATTAGGTGAGGGGGAGTCCACCCGGCGATACTCGGACGGGTGTTCTTGACGATAACCACCACCGGCACCCGTGAGCGCCCTGCGACCGACCTGGGGTTCCTGCTGCACAAGCACCCCGACAAGGCGCAGCGGTTCTCGACCTCCCATGGCACCGCGCACGTCCTCTACCCCGAGGCGGACGAGCAGCGCTGCACGGCGGCGCTGCTGCTGGAGGTCGATCCCGTCGCGCTGGTGCGGCGGGGCCGGGGCAAGGGGCGGGGCGGCGCGCCCGACTCCGCGCTCGCCCAGTACGTCAACGACCGTCCGTACGCGGCCTCCTCGCTGCTGGGGGTCGCGCTGAGCACCGTCTTCTCCAGCGCCCTGAGGGGACAGTGCAAGGCGCGGCCCGAGCTGCCGGAGCGGCTGCTTCCGCTCCGGATCGAGGTGCCCGCCCTGCCCGCCCGCGGCGGCGTCACCCTGGTCGAGCGGCTCTTCGCGCCGCTGGGCTGGGCGGTGACGGCCGAGCCGGTGCCGCTGGACGAGCGGTTCCCGCAGTGGGGCGACTCGCGGTACGTACGGCTGGTGCTGGAGGGCGCGCTGCGGCTCGCCGACGCGCTGCGGCATCTGTATGTGCTGCTGCCGGTGCTGGACGACGCGAAGCACTACTGGGTCGCCCCGGACGAGGTGGACAAGCTGCTGCGTTCCGGCGAGGGCTGGCTGGAGCACCACCCCGAGCAGCGGCTGATCAGCAACCGCTATCTGGCCCGCCGCTGGTCGCTGACGCGCAGCGCGATGGAGCGGCTGGAGCTGGCGCGGCTCGCGGAGACGGACGACGCCGAGGTGGAGGAGATCGACAACGCGGTGATCGGTGGCGGAACGGAGGAGTCCGCCGCCGTGTTCGCCGAGCAGGAAGGGCAGCCGGAGTGGACGCGGCAGCCCGAGCGGCCGGAGCAGGGGGAGGGGGACGGAGTGGAGCCGGAGGAGGGGAGTACGCCGCGGCCGGTGCCGCTGGCGGTGCGGCGGCGCGAGGCGATCCTCCGCGCCCTGCGGGAAGCCGGGGCATCCCGGGTGATCGATCTCGGCTGTGGCCAGGGCCAGTTGCTGGGCGAGCTGCTGGGGGACGCGCGGTTCACCGAGATCGTCGGTGTCGATGTGTCGATACGCGCGCTGAACGAGGCGGCGCGGCGGCTGCGCCTGGACCGGATGCCCGAGCGGCAGTCGGCGCGGCTCAAGCTGACGCAGGGCTCGCTCGCGTACACCGACTCCCGGCTGACCGGCTATGACGCGGCGGTGCTCAGCGAGGTGATCGAGCATGTGGATCCGCCCCGGCTGCCCGCCCTGGAGTACGCGGTGTTCGGCGCCGCCCGGCCCACGGCCGTCGTGGTGACCACGCCGAACGTCGAGTACAACGTTCGCTGGGAGACCCTGCCCGCCGGGCAGGTCCGCCACCCCGATCACCGCTTCGAGTGGACGCGCGAGGAGTTCCGCGACTGGGCGCGGGGCGTCGCCGAACGACACGGCTACGCGGTGGAGTTCCGCCCCGTCGGCCCCGAGGACCCCGAGGTGGGGCCGCCGACGCAGCTCGCGCTCTTCCGGCGGGAGGGCGAGGAGACCCGGACCAGCACCACCACGACACCGACCACGACACCGAAGGAGGCCGCCGCATGACCGACACCATGACGCTCGACAGGCCCAGCCTCGGCGTGCCCGACCTGTCCCTCGTGGTCCTCGTCGGCACCACCGGTTCCGGCAAGTCCACCTTCGCCCGGCGCCACTTCCTGCCCACCCAGATCGTCTCCTCCGACGTCTGCCGGGGCCTGGTCTCCGACGACGAGAAGGATCAGAGCGCCACTTCCGACGCCTTCGACCTGCTCCACTACATCGCGGGCAAGCGGCTGGCGGCCGGGCGGCTGACCGTGATCGACGCGACCAACGTCCAGCCCGAGGCCCGCCGTAGCCTGATCCAGCTGGCGCGCGAGCACGACGTCCTCCCGGTCGCGATCGTCCTCGACATCCCCGAGGGCGAATGCGCTCGGCGCAACGCGGCCCGCCCCGACCGGGCCGGTATGCCCACCCACGTCATCCCGCGCCAGCGCCGCGAGCTGCGCCGCTCCCTGAAGTCCCTGGAGCGCGAGGGGTTCCGCAAGGTGCACATCCTGCGCGGAGCCGAGCAGGTCGAGGCCGCGGAGATCGTCACCGAGCGCCGCTACAACGATCTGCGCCACCTCGCCGGTCCGTTCGATGTCATCGGCGACATCCACGGCTGCCGCTCCGAGCTGGAGACCCTGCTGGGCAAGCTCGGATACGCCCTGCGCCGCGACGGGCAGGGCCGCCCGGCCGACGCCGTCCACCCCGAGGGGCGCACCGCCGTCTTCGTAGGCGACCTCGTCGACCGCGGGCCGGACAGCCCCGGGGTGCTGCGCCTGGTGATGGGCATGGTCGCCTCCGGGACGGCGCTGTGCGTTCCCGGTAACCACGAGCACAAGCTCGCCCGCTACCTCAAGGGCCGCAAGGTCAAGCTCACCCACGGTCTCGCCGAGACGGTCGAGCAGCTGGACCGCGAGCACACCGCGGACCCGGAGTTCGCCGACCGGGCCCGGGAGTTCATCGAGTCGCTGGTCAGCCACTATGTGCTGGACGGCGGGGCGCTGGTGGTCTGTCACGCCGGGCTGCCGGAGAAGTACCACGGCCGCACCTCGGGGCGGGTGCGTTCGCACGCGCTGTACGGGGAGACGACCGGTGAGACCGATGAGTTCGGCCTGCCGGTGCGCTACCCATGGGCCGAGGACTACCGGGGCCGCGCCGCGGTCGTCTACGGCCACACGCCCACCCCCAAGGCGTCCTGGCTCAACAACACCCTCTGCCTGGACACGGGTTGTGTCTTCGGCGGCCGGATGACCGCGCTGCGCTGGCCGGAGCGCGAGATCGTGGACGTCCCGGCCGAGCAGGTCTGGTACGAGCCGGTCAGACCGCTGGGCAACGAGGCCCAGGGCGGCACCGAGGGCCGTCCGCTCGACCTCGCCGATGTGCGCGGCCGCCGTGTCGTCGAGACCCGGCACATGGGCCGGATCGCGGTCAAGGAGGAGAACGCGGCGGCCGCCCTGGAGGTCATGAGCCGCTTCGCCGTCGACCCCCGGCTGCTCGCCTACCTCCCGCCGACCATGGCGCCCGCCGCCACCTCTGGTGAAGCTGGCTACTTGGAGCACCCCGCGGAGGCGTTCGCCGCCTACCGCGCGGACGGGGTGCGCCAAGTGATCTGCGAGGAGAAGCACATGGGCTCCCGGGCGGTGGCGCTGGTCTGCCGCGACGCGGAGGTGGCGAAGGAGCGCTTCGGGGCGCCCGAGGGCGTATCCGGCATGGTGTACACCCGCACCGGGCGGCCCTTCTTCGACGACCCGCGGCTGGCCGAGTCCGTCCTCGGCGGGGTGCGCGGCGGCATCGAGGGCGCCGGTCTGTGGCAGGAGCTGGAGACCGACTGGCTGCTGCTGGACACCGAGTTGATGCCGTGGTCGCTCAAGGCCGCGGGGCTGCTGCGCAACCAGTACGCGGCGGTGGGCGCGGCCTCGGGCGCGGTCTTCCCCGGGGTGCTCTCGGCGCTGGAGGGCGCGGCGGCGCGCGGCGTCGAGGTGTCCGCGCTCCTCGACAAGCAGCGCGGGCGGGCCGTGGACGCGGCCGCGTTCACCGAGGCGTACCGGCGCTACTGCTGGCCGGTCGACGGGCTGGACGGGATACGGATGGCTCCGTTCCAGATCCTGGCCGCCCAGGGCCGCAGCCTCGCCTCGCTCCCGCACGACCGGCAACTCGCCCTGGTCGACCGCATGATCGAGGCGGAGAGGCCCGTGCCGGAGGGCGGTCCGCTGCTCGCCCCCACCCGCCGCCTCGTCGTCGACACCGAGGACGACGCGTCGGTGGCCGAGGGCGTCGCGTGGTGGCTGGAGCTGACGGAGGCGGGTGGCGAGGGCATGGTCGTCAAACCGCTCCAGGGCTTCGTCCGCAAGGGTGACGGCCGACTGGTCCAGCCGGGCGTCAAATGCCGGGGCCGGGAGTATCTGCGGATCATCTATGGCCCGGAGTACACCCGCCCGGAGAACCTGGACCGGTTGCGCCAGCGTCACCTCGGCCACAAGCGCTCGCTCGCCCTGCGGGAGTACGCGCTGGGCCTGGAGGCGCTGGACCGGCTGGCGGACGGTGAGCCGCTGTGGCGGGTGCACGAGGCGGTGTTCGCGGTGCTGGCCCTGGAGTCGGAACCGGTGGACCCACGGTTGTAGCCCCGCGGCCAGCGCGGCGGCCAGCGCCGCGGCGTCGTCCCGGCGGCGGCCTCGAAGCGCCGTTCGAAGCGCCGGGCCGGCGTTCGGGGGCGGGTGTGGGTGTCCGGATGGCGCTCGGCGAACAGCGCCGGGATTGCAGGGGTGTTCGAACGGATTCCGCCGCAGGTCCGTCCGGGGGTGCTGGTTCCGTCCGGGGCCATTGACGTGCCCGTGCCATCTGCCTAGCGTGCTCGCCATACCCATCGGTTCTCCGCAACCTGACGAGTGTCCCAGTGAGGCGGGAGGGCGGATGAGTCTTTTCGAGGACGGTCGGCCTTTTCTGTACGCGCTCCCCGCCGACGACCGGCGCGCCCTGCTCGCGCTCGGCAGCCCGCGGACGTACGGCCCCTCCGAGGTCGTTCTGCGTGAGCACGACCGCACCACCTTCGTCGTCGCGATCGTCTCCGGCTGGGCCACCGTCTCCGTGGAGACCGAGCGCGGGGTGCGGCTGATCCTGGCGTTGCGGGGTGCGGGTGAGGTGGTGGGGGACCAGGCCGCGGTGGATCACGGTTCGCGCAGCGCCACCGTCACCGCGCTCGGCCGGATGGAGGCGGTCGTGGTCTCCGGCGACCGGTTCCGCGCCTATCTGGCCGCGCGGCCGGTCGCGACCGTGCTGATCATGCGTCAGTTCAGCTCCCGGCTGCGCAGCTCCGACGGCGAACGGCGCTCCCTCGCCTCCGAGAAGGTGCTCCAGCGGCTGGCCGCGCGGCTGGTCGAGATCGCCGAACGCACCGGCCATGCCGGTCCCGGCGGGGCCATCGCCGTCGATCTGCCGCTGCCGCAGCACGACATCGCGGCCGCCGTGGGGTCGACCCGGGAGGCCGTCGCCAAGGCGCTGCGGCTGCTGCGCGACCAGGGCGTCGTACGGACCGCCTCGCGCCGCTTCGAGGTGCAGGACATCGGACTGCTGCGGCTGCTGGCCGAGGGGCGCGCGACCGGGGAGCACATCCCGGCGCGCCCCTGTGAATGAGCGCGGGCGCGCACGTCCCGCGAATACGCGCGACTGTGTAAACGGCTACAGCCCCCGTCCCGCCCCCGGCCCACCCTGGTGGAGGCACAGGCGAACGGGACCGTGTGCGACGGGGGTGCACACGGCCCAGCGCCTGGCACCGGAGAAGGGCGGCGGGACGGATCGGGGGAGAGGTCTCGCCGCCCGCTTCGGGTCTCCTTCCAGGACGCCACCCCCGAGGACGTACGGGGACCACGGCATGAAGGGCGGCGGGCGATGAGCGGACCGGACGGCATCGGCATCCCGGCGGACCCGGGCCCGCGGCGGCTGGACCTCCCGAGGGGCGGCCCACTGGACGGCGTGGGCGAGGCGGGCGGCGCCCGCACGGCGCGCGAGGCGCGCGCACATCTGCGCCTGACCGACGGCCCGTCGCGTTCGTTCGGCGGCGACGAACACCGTCCGCTCCCCGAAGGCCCGGTCACCCGCGAGGAGCTGGCGCTGCTGCGCCGGGTCTACCGGCCCGCACCCGGCTACGCCGACATGCGGGAGCTGCTGCGGCGCACCCACCTCCTCGCCCTGTGCGGCGAGCCCGGCACCGGCCGCACCTGGACCGGCCTCGCACTCCTCGCCGAGGCAACGGGCCACGGAGGACCGGCGGACGTGGCCGCCGCCTTGGCCCGTCCGGCCGGGCCGACTGGCTCGGCCGCGCCCACCGCCTTGGTCGGGCTCGCTGGGCTGACTGGCCCGGCCGCATCCGCCGTGTCGGCCGGGCCCGCCGAATCGGCCGTCTCGGTCGGGCCCGCTGGGCCGTCTGGCGCGGCCGGGCCCGTTGACTCGACCGCACCCGCCGCACCCGCCGCACCCGCCGCACCCGCCGCACCCGCCGCACCCGCCGGGCACGCCGCACCCGCCGACCCGGCCGAACCGCTCGTCATTCGGCTTGGGGCTGGCGATCTCCTCGGCCTCTTCTCCGAGGGGCTTCCCGGCGGGCGGCAGGTCGAGCGCGGCCGGGGCTATCTGCTCGAACTCCCCGCCGACGACGTCCCCGATCGCCTCGGGCCCCTCGTGGACCGGCTGTGCGCCCGCTTCGCCGAGCGCGGGGCGTTCGGCGTCGTTCTGGTCGCGGGTGGTCCGGTCGCCGACCGGTTGCTGAGTGCCCGCCGTCACGCCGTACCGTACGAGCCCCCGGACGCCGCCGAGGTGCTGGACCGGCAGCTGGTCGAGCTGCTCGCCGACAAGCCCGCCGAGTTGCTGGTCCTCGCCCGCGCCACCGCCGCCCGTCCCGATGTGGCCGACGCTCTCGGGCTGGACGAGCCGCGTCCCGGGGAGGCCGCCCGGTTCGCCCGGCAGCTCGCCGCCCACGCCGAGGGGCGGCTGTCCGACGAAGGGCTGCTGGAGCGCTGCCGGGCCTTCGCCCCGGACCAGGCCCGCGCGTGGTTCGACGGCGCGGGGCGCCCCGGAACCCTGCCCGCCGCGCTGCCCGCCCTGCGGACGGCGGCGCTGCGGATCGCGCTCGCCGTCTTCAACGGCTCAGCGCACAGCCTCACCGCCGAGGCCGCCGAGCTGCTGACCTGGGAGCTGGCCGTGACGCTCGACCCCCAGTACGCGCCCGGGCGCCTGCTGTTCGCCGCCCGCCCCGGGGCCGGGCTCGCCGCGGCGCGCGCGGTGTGCGGCGACGGCGTGGAGGACCTGGGCGACGCGTCGGTCCCGGTCCGCGCCGTCCGCTTCCAGGGGCGGCGGCTGGCGTCCGCGGTGCTGTACGAGGCGTGGGACGGCCACCACAACGTCCGCGGCCCGATGGCCCGCTGGCTGCGCGCCCTGTGTGACGACCCGCGCCCCCAGGTGTGGGTGCGCGCGGCGGTCGCCGCGGGCGTGCTCTGCGCCCGCGACTATCTGTACGGCTTCGTCGAACTGCTGCTGCCGCTGGCCCGCGCCGAGAGCCCGGTGCAGCGGATGGCGGCCGCCACCGCGCTCGCCGAGGCGTCCCGCGACGACGGCGTACGGCCCGCCGTGGACGGCCTGTTGCGCGGCTGGGCGCTCGGCGACGACGCACGCGAGCGCGAGACGGCGGTCCTCGCCCACGGCTACGGCCTCGCCGCTGGCTCCGTCCAGGCGTCCCTGGAGGAGCTGGCCCGGCTGGCGGACGAGGACGACGGCCGGATCACCTCGTACAGCGTGCTGCGCCTGCTGGCCGGGACGGAGTCCGACGCCGTGCTCGGCGTGCTCATCGACTGGCTGCACGACACCCGGCGGCCGCGCCGGGACCTCGCGCTGCTGACGGTGCTGCGCGCCGTCACCACCCGCACCTCGCATCTGTGGGGGCTGGGCGAGGTGCCGGAGCTGGAGCCGTACGCCACCTGGCCGTTGGCCACCGCGCTGCTGGCCGCCCGCCCGGACAGCACACCGCGGCTCGCCGAACTCCTGCGGGCCGCCCTGACCTGGGCCCGGTCGGCGGCCGCGGCCGAAGACGCGCTGGTCGGCTGGATCCGGCAGGCTGCCCGCGACGACCGCCAGCTGGCGGTGTTGTACGGCTTCCTGCCCCGGCTGGCGCACGACGGTGACGAACCGCTCGACGTACGGGCGGCCACCCGGATCCAGGAGGTGCTGGAAGCGCTGTGAGGAGAGGGACGTCGATGGTGAAGGACACGGAGTACACGCAGGACACGGAGTACACGCAGGACACGGAGCACACGCAGGACACCGAGCACACGCAGGACACGCAACGCGACCACGCGCCGGTGAGCGCCGTACGCACCCTGCGCACCCTGCACGAGGCGCTGCGCCACGGCGGCGACGCCCTCCCCGCGGCGCTGCGCGAGGCCGACGACGGGCTGCTGCTGAGCGCGCTCGACGCGGGGCTGCCCGCCGACCGGGCCACCCGCGTCGTCGTCGAACTGGTGCGCCGCGCCCCCGAGCGCGGGCCACGGCTCGCCGACGCGGTCTGCGAGAAGGTGCTGATCGCCCACCTCTACCTCGATCAGCCGGGTGGGGGCGGCCGGCTGCGGGTGCGCAACGCGCTGATGCTGTACGAGGGCCTGGTACGCCCGTACGCCGACCGGGGTGCCGTCCCCGAGCTGATGGCGTGCGTCCTGCCCGGGCTGTGGGCGGCGGGCGACGGCGCGGGGCGCGAGGTGGTGCGCCGTATCGTCGCCACGCGGCAGGTCACCGGCTTCGGCGAGAAGGGCTGGAAGGCGCTGTTCGGCGGCCTGGCCGAGGAGTGCCGGGAGCATGAGAAGTGCCGGGAGCCAGCGGAAGCCGCCTCCCGCGCGGCGACCGCCTCCCGCGACGCCCGTCGGCCCCTCCCTCGCCCCCTCCGGCGGCCTGCCCGCCGCCGCGGCGGGGCGGAGGACGGCGGCCGTATCGATCTTCAGCCCGGTCAGCTCTGGGTCTCGGCCCTGCTCGGCTTCCTGGCCGTGGCCCTCGTCCTGATCGTCATCCTGGCCGCGGTCTAGCCGGGGCCCCGGGCAGGGCCTTGGTCACGACTTGTGTCGCGGGTCATCCGCACCGGGCCCGGAGCGGCGAAGATGGAATCATGGGATTCCATGTGGACTCGGAGGCCGGGCGGCTGCGCCGCGTCATTCTGCACCGTCCCGATCTGGAGCTGAAGCGGCTCACCCCCACCAACCGGGACGCGCTCCTCTTCGACGACGTGCTGTGGGTGCGCCGGGCCCGCCAGGAGCACGACGGATTCGCGGACGTGCTGCGCGACCGGGGCGTCGAGGTCCATCTGTTCGGTGACCTGCTGGCCGAGAGCCTGGCCCTGCCGGTGGCGCGCTCCCTGGTGCTGGACCGGGTCTTCGACGAGAAGGAGTACGGCCCGCTGGCCACCGACCGGCTCCGCGAGGCCTTCGACGAGCTGACCGCCCCGGAGCTGACCGAGGCGCTGATCGGCGGCATGACGAAGCGCGAGTATCTGGCACGGTTCCCCGAGCCGGTCTCCATCCGCTTCCACGCCATGGAGCCCGACGACTTCCTGGTGAACCCGCTCCCCAATCACCTCTTCACCCGGGACGCCTCCGCCTGGGTGTACGACGGGGTGGCCATCAACGCGATGCGCTGGCCCGCCCGCTGGCACGAGACGGTGCACTACGAGGCCGTCTACCGCCATCACCCCCTCTTCGCGGACGACGACTTCCACGTCTGGTCGGAGGGCCAGGCCGCGTACCCCTCGACGATCGAGGGCGGCGACGTCCTGGTGATCGGCAAGGGCGCGGTGCTGATCGGCATGAGCGAGCGGACCACCCCGCAGGCGGTGGAGATGCTGGCGCACCGGCTCTTCGAGGCCGGTTCCGCCCGTACGATCGTGGCGCTCGACATGCCCAAGGGGCGCGCGTTCATGCACCTCGACACGGTGATGACGATGGTCGACGGGGACACCTTCACCCAGTACGCGGGGCTCGGGATGCTCCGCTCGTACACCATCGAGCCGGGCGCGGGCAGCCGGGAGCTGAAGGTCACCGACCATCCGCCGGAGCACATGCACCGGGCCATAGCCGCCGCCCTCGGCCTGGACGCCATCCGGGTGCTCACCGCCACCCAGGACGTGCACGCGGCGGAGCGCGAGCAGTGGGACGACGGCTGCAACGTGCTCGCGGTCGAGCCGGGCGTGGTGGTCGCGTACGAGCGGAACGCGACCACCAACACCTTCCTGCGCAAGCGCGGTATCGAGGTCATCGACATCCCGGGCAGCGAGCTGGGCCGCGGCCGGGGCGGGCCGCGCTGTATGAGCTGCCCCGTCGAGCGGGACGCCGTGGAGCGGTAACGGGGAGCCCCAGGGAAGCATCACCGGACTCGCCACCCGGGGGTTACCCCACGGCCTCCGCATATATACAGTGTCTCGTATATGCTTCCATAGTTTTTCGGCCGCAGTGGTGTGCGCTGCGGCCCTCTCGACCCGCTCGACCGCCGCGATCTAGGAGCCCACCCCATGGCGATTGACCTCACCGGCCGCCACTTCCTCAAGGAGCTGGACTTCACAGCGGAGGAGTTCCGGCACCTGGTCGACCTGTCGGCCGAGCTGAAGGCGGCCAAGCGCGCGGGCACGGAGGTGCGACGGCTCCAGGGCAGGAACATCGCCCTGATCTTCGAGAAGACCTCCACCCGCACCCGTTGCGCCTTCGAGGTCGCCGCCGCCGACCAGGGCGCCTCGACCACGTACCTCGACCCGACCGGCTCGCAGATCGGCCACAAGGAGTCGGTCAAGGACACGGCGCGGGTGCTCGGCCGGATGTACGACGCGATCGAGTATCGCGGGCACGGCCAGGGCGTCGTCGAGGCGCTGGCCACCCACGCCGGAGTGCCGGTCTACAACGGTCTCACCGACGAGTGGCACCCCACCCAGATGCTCGCCGACATCCTCACCATGGCCGAGCACAGCGAGAAGCCGCTGGACCGGATCGCCTACGCCTACCTCGGCGACGCCCGGTACAACATGGGCAACTCCTACCTCGTCACCGGCGCCCTGCTGGGCATGGACGTCCGGATCGTCGCGCCCAAGCTGCTGTGGCCGGACAACACCATCGTGGAGCTGGCGCGCCAGATGGCCGCGGCCTCCGGCGCCCGGATCACGCTCACCGAGGACGTCGAAGAGGGCGTGCGCGGCGCGGACTACGTCGCCACCGACGTCTGGGTGTCCATGGGCGAGCCGAAGGAGGTGTGGGACGAGCGGATAGCGCTGCTCGGGCCGTACGCGGTGACGATGGACGTGCTGCGCGCCACCGGCAACGACGCCGTGAAGTTCCTCCACTGCCTCCCGGCCTTCCACGACCTCGGTACGGACGTCGGCCGGGAGATCTACGAGCGGCACGGGCTGACCGAGCTGGAGGTCACCGAGGAGGTCTTCGAGTCGGAGCACTCGGTCGTCTTCGACGAGGCGGAGAACCGTATGCACACCATCAAGGCGGTGCTGGTCGCGACGCTCGGCGGGGCGTAGCGGTCAGCCCTCCGTGGCGTCCGTGGGTCCCGTGGGTTCCGCGGCTTCCGCCGGAGGGAGCGTGAACCAGACGGCCTTGCCGTAGGGGGTGGGGCGGTAGCCGGTGTCCGCGCTGAGGGCGCGGATGAGCAGCAGCCCGCGTCCCCTTTCGGCGAGGCTGTCGGGTCTTTTGGGGCCCTTGGGGCGCCCCGGGACCTCCCCCTCGGGCGCGGGGCCGTCCCCGTCCGGCGCAGGGGCGTCCCGGCCGGGCGCAGGGCCGTTCCCGTCGAGGACGGGGGTGCCGTCCCCGCCGCTGAATCCGCCGGGCGGCGTCGGGTCCTGGTCGTGCACCTCGACCTGCCAGTCGCCGGTCGGCACCAGCTCCACCACCAGCTCTATCGGCTCGTCCCCGGCCGTGTGCTGCACCGCGTTGGCGACCAGCTCGGCCGTCAGCAGCTCCGCCGTGTCGCCGTTCACGGGCGCGCCGATGTCCGCCAGCGTGTTGCGGATCAGGGCACGGGCCAGCGGCACCGCGGCCGTCGTGTGCGGCAGTGCGAAGCGCCAGGTGGCGGCGTGCAGGGGTTCGGGCACGTACGGGTTCCAGACGGTCGGCGTGGAGCGGAAATACCGCAGCCCTTGACGGTATGAAGCGGACGATAGTGCCGGAAGGGACCACGGACCACTCTTGGGAGGACTTTCGCCCTATCGCGCACTCGTGACGACAGTCACAGAGCGGTGATAACTTCGAAGGGCAAGCCAGGCAGACACCCAGGCAAGGCACCCGGCACACCCAGCCCTCCGGCTGAAGGAGGCCATGGCCCCCATGAGTCCGTTCACCGGTTCCGCGCCCCGCACCGAGGACTGGCGGCATCTGCGCCTCACCCTCGACGAAGGCGTCGCCACCGTCACCCTCGCCCGCCCCGAGAAGCTCAACGCGCTCACCTTCGGCGCGTACGCCGATCTGCGCGATCTCCTCGCCGAGCTGGCCCGCGACGGCTCCGTACGGGCCCTCGTGCTCGGCGGGGAGGGCCGCGGCTTCTGCTCCGGCGGCGACGTCGACGAGATCATCGGCGCCACCCTCGCCATGGACACCCGTCAGCTGCTCGACTTCAACCGGATGACCGGGCAGGTGGTCCGCGCGCTGCGGGAGTGCCCCTTCCCGGTGGTGGCCGCCGTGCACGGCGCCGCCGCGGGCGCGGGCGCCGTCCTCGCCCTCGCCGCCGACTTCCGGGTCGCCGACCCCTCCGCCCGCTTCTCGTTCCTCTTCACCAAGGTCGGGCTCTCCGGCGGCGACATGGGCGCCGCCTATCTGCTGCCCCGCGTGGTGGGGCTCGGCCACGCCACCCGGCTGCTGATGCTCGGCGAACCGGTCCGCGCCCCCGAGGCCGAGCGCATCGGCCTGATCAGCGTGCTGGCCGACGAGGGGCAGGCCGGGAACGAGGCGGCGGCGCTCGCCCGGCGGCTGGCCGACGGGCCCTCCCTCGCCCTCGCCCAGACCAAGGCGCTGCTCACCGCCGAACTCGACATGCCGCTGTCCGCCGCGATCGAGATGGACGCGTCGACGCAGGCGCTGCTGATGACCGGCGCGGACTACGCCGAGTTCCACGCCGCGTTCACCGCCCGCCGCGCCCCGCGCTGGCAGGGCCGATGACCACCGCGCCGAGCCGCGTCGAGCAGGGCCGCGTCGAGCAGGGCCGCCCGCTCCGTGTCGCCGTCGTCGGCGGCGGCCCCGGCGGCCTCTACGCGGCGGCCCTGCTCGCCCGCCTCGACCCGCGGCGCGAGATCACCGTCTGGGAGCGGGGCAGTCCCGACGAGACGTTCGGCTTCGGAGTCGTCCTCTCCGACGAGACCCTCGGCGGCATCGAACACGCCGACCCGGCCGTCTACGCCGCCCTCCGTGAGGAGTTCGTCCGCTGGGACGACATCGACGTGGCCCACCGCGGCCACGTCCTCACCTCCGGCGGCCACGGCTTCGCCGCCCTCGGCCGCCGCCGTCTGCTGCGCATCCTCCACGCACGCTGCCAGGCCCTCGGCGTACGGCTCCGGTTCCGCACCCCGGCGCCGCCCGCCGAGCAGCTGTCCCGTACGTACGACCTGGTCATCGCGGCCGACGGGGCGGGCAGCGCCACCCGCCAGGCCTTCGCCGACGCCTTCCGCCCCCGCGTCACCACCCACCGCTGCCGCTACATCTGGCTCGCCGCCGACATCGCCTTCGACGCCTTCCGCTTCGAGATCGCCGAGACCGAGCACGGCGTCATGCAGCTCCACGGCTATCCGTACGAGTCGGGCGCCAGCACCGTCATCATCGAGACCCGCGAAGAGGTGTGGCGGCGGGCCGGGCTCGACCAGTGCGCCGAGCGCGAGTCCACCGAGCGCTGCGCCAAGCTCTTCACCGACGCCCTCGGCGGCCACCCGCTGCGCGGCAACCACTCCCAGTGGACCGCGTTCCGCACGGTCGTCAACGAGCGCTGGTCACACGGCAATACGGTCCTCATCGGCGACGCCGCCCACACCGCCCACTTCTCCATCGGCTCCGGCACCAAACTCGCCGTCGAGGACGCCCTCGCCCTCGCCGCCTGCCTCGAGGAGCACCCCGCCCTCCCTGACGCGCTCGCCGCGTACGAGGCCGAGCGGCGCCCGGTCGTCGCGTCCACCCAGCGGGCGGCCCGCGCCAGCCTGGAGTGGTTCGAGAACCTGGAGCTGTATCTGGACCAGCCGCCCCGGCAGTTCGCCTTCAACCTCCTCACCCGCAGCCGCCGCGTCACCCACGACAACCTGCGGATGCGTGACGCGGAGTTCGTCGAGGGAGTGGAGCGCGAGGCCGCCGTTCCGGCCGCCACCCCGCCCATGTTCACCCCCTTCCGCCTCCGCGGCCTCACCCTCCGCAACCGCGTCGTCGTGTCCCCCATGGACATGTACTCCGCCGCCCACGACGGCACCCCCGGCGACTTCCACCTCGTCCACCTCGGCGGCCGGGCGCTCGGCGGGGCCGGGCTGGTGATGACGGAGATGGTCTGCGTGAGCCCGGAGGGCCGTATCACCCCCGGCTGCACCGGCCTCTACGCCGACGCGCACGAAACCGCTTGGCGCCGCGTCACCGACTTCGCGCACGAGCGGTCCCCGGGCGTGGCCGTCGGCGTCCAGCTCGGCCACAGCGGGCGCAAGGGCTCCACCCGGCTCATGTGGGAGGGCATCGACGCGCCCCTCCCGCACGGCAACTGGCCCCTCGTCGCCCCCTCGCCCCTCCCGTACCGCCCCGGCGTCAACCAGACCCCGCGCGCCCTCGACGCCGCCGGTCTCGCCGCCGTCCGCGACCAGTTCGTCCGCGCTGCCGAGCGCGCCGCCCGCGCGGGCTTCGACCTCCTCGAACTGCACTGCGCGCACGGCTACTTGCTCTCCAGCTTCCTCTCCCCGCTCACCAACCACCGCACCGACGCCTACGGCGGCTCCCTCGACGCCCGCCTCCGCTACCCGTTGGAGGTCTTCGACGCCGTCCGCGCCGTCTGGCCCGGCGACCGCCCCATGACGGTCCGTATCTCCGCCACCGACTGGGCCGATGGCGGCACCACGGCGGACGACGCGGTCGCCATCGCCGCCGCCTTCACCGCCCATGGCGCCGACGCCATCGACGTCTCCACCGGCCAGGTCGTCCCCGACGAGAGCCCTGATTACGGCCGCTCCTACCAGACGCCCTACGCCGACCGCGTCCGCAACGAACTCGGGGTCCCCGTCATCGCCGTCGGCGCCATCTCCTCCTGGGACGACGTCAACTCCCTGATCCTGGCGGGCCGCGCCGACCTCTGCGCCCTCGCCCGCCCCCACCTCTACGACCCCCACTGGACCCTGCACGCCGCCGCCGACCAGAACTACACCGGCCCCGCCGCCCCATGGCCCCTCCCGTACCAGGCGGGCAGCCGCACACCCCCGACGGGCCGCACGGACGCCCCGCGGCCTCGACTCGCGCTCTAGAGGGGTCCGAGCAGGGCGGTGGTGAGCCCGCACAGCGCGGTGATCAGGTCCTGGCTCAGCACGCGCCACGACTCCTCCGCCCCGGCCGGGTCGACGCGGCCGTTGGCCAGGTCGTACTCCAGCTCGGCGAAGGCGTGCACCGAGAGCTGGCGCACCATGGCACCGTGCCGCGCGAAGAGATCGGGGCGGATGTCGTCCCGGCGAATGGCTCCGATCTCGCCCAGGAGGCGGAGCGACGGCGTGTCCAGATGCTCCCGTACGACATAGTCGCGGAGCGCGGGTTCGACCAGGGCCTGGGCGAAGAAGCGCGCGCTCCACGTGGGGGTGCCCGCTTCGATATGGGTCTCGACGGTCGGCAGGATGAGGCAGCGGTAGTGCTCCTCCAAGGACACGGTGTCCTGCCCGCGCAGCGCCTCCACCATGGCGATGCGGTGCTTCTCGACGAGAGCGGTATGCGTCGACAGGATCGTCCTGATGAGCCCGTCACGGCTCTCGAAGTGGTACTGCACAGCGGAGTTGTTGCGCTGCCCGGCTGCCTCGCTGATCTGCCTGACCGAGACGTTGGCGAAGCCGCGCTCGGCGTAGAGCCGCTCGGCGGTGCGCATGAGTTTGTCCCGCGCGAGCACCGAGCGTGCGGACGGCGGGGCAGCCGGGCCGGGAAGCGTCATTCCGCAGGAGTCATTCCGCTGGAGGGGATCATTCCGACAGGCTGATGGCCCCGGTCGGGCACACCGAGGCGGCCTCACGGACGGCTTCGTGGTGTTCCGGCGGCGGAGCGCCGTCCAGCACGATCACGATTCCGTCCTCCTCCCGCTGGTCGAAGACCTGGTCGGCCCTGACCGCGCACATCCCGCTGCCGCAGCAGAGCCCCTCGTCAGCAGTGACCTTCATGCTACCTTCCTCGCCCTCCGTCACCAGGTGACCCACATGTCCTCGAACCCGCCCGCGGCGACCCCCTCGCGGACGCGGAGCGTCTCCGGAGCGTCCCGCAGCCGCAGCTCGGGCAGCCGCCTGACGAACGTCCCCAGCACCACCTGGAGTTCCACCCGGGCGAGCGTCTGGCCGACGCAGAAGTGCGGTCCCGCGCCGAAGGCGAGGTGCTGGGCATTGTTCTCGCGGCGCGGATCGAACCGGTCGGGCTCGGGGAACTTGCGCTCGTCCCGGTTGGCGGCGTGCAGATTGACGAACAGCGTGCTCCCGGCGCCCACCGGCTCCCCGCCGACCTCCGTGTCCTCGGTGATGAACCGGGGGATGCCCACCCCGCCGTTCGCGTCCATCCGCAGGGCTTCCTCCACCACGCCCGGCACCAGCCCCGGATCGGCGAGCACCGCTTCGTAGCGCTCCCGCTCCGAGAGCAGCATCGCCGTCATCTTCAGGATCATGTTGGACGTGGTCTCGTGCCCCGCCAGCAGGAGGCCGACCGCGGTGGAGATCAGCTCGTCGTGGCTGAGCCGCCCGTCCTCGCTGTCGGAGATCTGCGTCAGCTCACTGAGCAGGTCATCGCCCGGTTCCGCCCGCTTGCGCTCGACCAGATCCGACGCATAGGCGTGGAAGTCCCGCTGCGCCTCGTCCACTTCGGCCTGGGTGTACCGCGTCAGCGTCAGCAGCACCTCAGACCAGCGCGCGAACCGGTCCTGGTCCTCGCTCGGCGCGCCCAGCAGCGCGCAGATGACCTGCACCGGCAGCGGAAGCGCCAGCGCCGCGCGCAGATCCGCGGGCGACCCCTTGGCCACCATGTCGTCCACCAGCGCGTCGGCCATCTCCTGCACGCGCGGCCGCCACGCCTCCATCTTCTTCACCGTGAACGCCCGGCTGATCAGCCGCCGCCACCGCCGGTGCCCCGGCCCCTCCTTGTTGTCCACCTCCCCCGGCGAGGGACGGCTGAACATGCCACCGTCCTCGGTGGTCGACATGCGCGCCGCGCCCTTCCGGTCGAGGTTCCGGCTGAACCGCTGATCGGTCAGCAGCCCGCGCACCTCGTCGTATCCGGTCAGCAGACCGACGACATCCCCACTGGGCATCCGCACATGCGCCACGGGACACCCGGCCCGCGTCTCGGCCCACTCCCGCGGGGGCTCCAGCACGTTCGGCTGCTCGAAGGGGTAGTCAGGAATGGCTTCAGTCATGGGGGGACTCCTCCGGTGTCGGGGACCTCTGAGCACCGTAAGACGATCGTCTTATTAAATCAACGGACTTAGCGGATTGCGTCGATCGTCCCGTGCAGTGCGGCCTCGGCGTACTCCGCGCCCGCGTCGCGCAACCGCTCGTGCAGGGCCGTGAAGACCTCGGCGGCTCGGGCGCCCGGCCAGTCGGGCGGGAGCAGCGATGGGGGAAGGCCGGGGTCGGCGTAGGGGAGGTGGCGCCAGGAGTCGAGGGCCAGGAGGTAGTCGCGGTACGCGGCCTCGGGGGCGGGGGTGTGCCCCCGGATCCAGTGGGTGAGGACCGGTTCGTGGGTGGTGAGGAACGCGTGGTGGAGGGAGGCGAGTTCGTCCAGGTCCCACCAGCGGCTGACCGCCTCGGCGGTGGGGGTGAAGCCCGCGTGGTCGCCGCGGAAGAGGTCGACGTACGAGGAGAGACCGAGGCGTTCCAGGGTGTGGCGGGTCTCGTCGTAGAGGCGGTCCGGGGCGATCCAGACGCCGGGGGCGGCGGTGCCGAAGCCGAGGCGGGAGAGGCGGGAGCGGAGCAAGTGGCGCTTGTTGCGCTCCTGTTCGGGGACGGAGAAGACGGCGAGCAGCCAGCGGTCGGGCCCGGCGGCGGGGCGGGGGTAGATGCGGTGGTCGCCGTCGTCGAGGAGCTGGCGGGCGTCGGCGGACAGGGCGTACCCGGCGGCGCCGGTGGCGGTGCGGTCGGCGACCAGCAGGCCGCGCCGCTTGAGGCGGGAGACGGCGGAGCGCACCGAGGGCGGGTCGACGCCGACCGCGCCGAGCAGCCGGATGAGGGCGGCGACGGGCACCGGCTCGGCCGGGCGGCCGGGGGTGCCGCGCCCGTAGGCGCCGTAGTGGGTGACGATGAGGGAGCGCGGGGTGTGCTGGCCGTTCACGGGGTCACTGTAGAGCCGTCGCGTAGGCGGTAGCGCTGGAGCTTGCCGGTGGCGGTGCGGGGGAGTGCGTCGAGGAAGACGAAGCGGCGCGGGCACTTGTAGGGGGTGAGTTCGGCGGTGGTGTGGGCTTTGAGGGCGGCTATGGTCTCCTCGGTGCGCGGGACGCCCGCCCGCAGCACCACATGGGCGACGACGATCGTGCCGCGCTCCGCGTCCGGCTGCCCGGTGACCGCGGCTTCGGTCACGTCGGGGTGGCGCAGCAGGGCGTCCTCGACCTCGGGTCCGGCGATGTTGTACCCGGACGAGATGATCATGTCGTCGGCGCGTGCCACGTAGCGGAAGTAGCCGTCCGGGTCGCGGATATAGGTGTCGCCGGTGAGGTTCCAGCCGTCGCGTACGTAGCCGCGCTGGCGCTCGTCCGCCAGGTAGCGGCAGCCGGTCGGGCCGCGCACGGCGAGCAGGCCCGGTTCGCCGTCGGGGACCGGGCGCAGGTCGGCGTCGACCACCCGCGCCTCGTAGCCGGGCACCGGAACCCCGGTCGTGCCCGGGCGGATCGCGTCGTCGGCGGCGGACAGGAAGATGTGGAGCAGCTCGGTGGCGCCGATGCCGTTGATGACGCGCAGCCCCGTCGTCTCGTGCCAGTCGTGCCAGGTGGCGGCGGGCAGGTTCTCCCCGGCGGAGACGCAGCGGCGCAGCGAGGAGATGTCGTACGCCCCGGGTTCGGCACGCAGCCGGTGCAGCATCGCCCGGTAGGCGGTCGGCGCGGTGAACAGCACGGACACCCGGTGCCGTGCGATGTCGCCGAGCAGCCGCTCAGGACCGCCGCCCCGGTCGGTCAGCAGCGCCGACGCCCCGGCGCGCAGCGGGAAGACGACGAGACCGCCGAGGCCGAAGGTGAAGCCGAGCGGTGGGCTGCCCGCGAACACGTCGTCGGGGGTGGGCCGCAGCACCTGCGCCGAGAAGGTGTCGGCGATGGCGAGGACGTCGCGGTGGAAGTGCATACAGCCCTTGGGCCGCCCGGTGGTTCCCGAGGTGAAGGCGATGAGGGCGACATCGTCGGCGGAGGTCGGCACGGCCTCGTACGAGGCGGGCGCGGCGGCCGCGAGCCGCAGCAGGTCGTCCGGCGCGTCGCCGCCGTACGTGAGGGTGCGCAGCCCCGGCACCTCCGCCCTGACCAGGTCGTCCGCGCACCGCGCGTCGCACAGCGCGTGCCCGACCCGGGCGATGTCGCAGATGGTGGCCAGTTCGCGGGACCGCTGGGCGGCCAGGACGGTCACCGCGACCGCGCCCGCCTTCATGACGGCAAGCCAGCAGGCGGCCAGCCAGGGGGAAGTGGGGCCGCGCAGCAGCACCCGGTTGCCGGGAACGACGCCGAGCGTGGTGGTGAGGGTGTGCGCGATGCGGTCGACGTGCGCGCGCAGCTGCCCGTACGTCCACACCGCTCCGGAGCCGTCGCGCACGGCGGCCCGCTCCGGTCCGTACCGCTCCACGGTGCGATCCAGTAACTCCGCCCCGCAGTTGAGCCGGTCGGGGCGGCGGGGCCCCGGCTGGTCGAGCAGGAGCCCGGGCCACTGGTCCGCGGGCGGGAGATGGTCACGGGCGAAGGTGTCGACGTGTGCCGAAGGGCTGAGCTTCATCGAGGATGCGCCCCCTGCCTGCCCGATGTGCCTGCCGGATGGCTGTCTGAAGCCGCTTTGTCAGCGTAACGTGATGGTGACGACAGTCAATATCTCGCGATAGACATGGGTCGCGCCGAGGCCGAGGGAGGGCCCGATGCCGTCATTCGCACTCGATCCGGAGCAGCGGCGCTGGTGCGCGCGGCTGCGCGCGCTGGCCCGCGAAGGCTTGCGTCCGCTCGCCGACGCCGGTGCGCCGGGGCGGATCAACCGGCCGTTGACCGCGGCGCTGGGCGAACTCGGCCTGCTGGAGCGGTTGTTCCCAAAGGACGGTCCGGTCCGGGCGCTCGACCTGTGTCTGCTGCGCGAGTCGCTGGCCATGGAGTGCACCGAGGCCGAGACCGCGCTCGCCCTCCAGGGGCTCGGCGCGTACCCGATCGTGCTGTCCGGCGGCGAGAAGCTGTACGAGCGCTGGATGCCCGGCGTCCGGGCGGGTCGCACCGTCACCGCATTCGCGCTGAGCGAGCCGGACGCCGGGTCGGACGCGGCCGCGCTCACCCTGCGCGCCGATCGGGACGGGGCAGGGGGCTGGCGGCTCACCGGCGAGAAGTGCTGGATCTCCAACGCGCCCGAGGCCGACGTCACCACCGTCTTCGCCCGCACCACCCCCGGCGCGGGCTCGCGCGGCGTCACCGCCTTCCTCGTGCCCGCCGACCGCCCCGGACTCGGCGGCGAACCCCTGGAGATGCTCAGCCCGCACCCCATCGGCCGCCTCGTCTTCGACGGCGTCCCGGTCACGAGCGAGGACGTGCTGGGCGTGCCCGACGCGGGCTTCCGCGTCGCCATGCGCACCCTCAACCTGCTGCGGCCGAGCGTGGGCGCGTTCGCCGTCGGCATGGCGCAGGCCGCGCTGGACGCCTCGCTGGCGCACGCGGGAAGCCGCACCGCCTTCGGCGGGCCCCTGAAGGATCTGCAGTCCGTCGCGCACCAGCTCGCCGAGATGGCCACCCGCACCGAGGCCGCCCGGCTGCTGGTGTACGCGGCGGCGGCCGCGTACGACGACGGCGAGCCCGGCATCGCCCGGCGCTCGGCCATGGCCAAGCTGCTGGCCACCGAGACCGCGCAGTACGTCGTGGACACGGCCGTCCAGATCCACGGCGCCCGCGCGCTGCGCCGTGGCCATGTGCTGGAACACCTCTACCGTGAGGTGCGTGCGCCCCGGATCTACGAGGGCGCCACCGAGGTCCAGCGCACGATCATCGCGAAGGAGCTGTACCGATGACCGAACCCCTGCAGCGGATCAACCCCGCCGAGCTGTCCCCGCCCACCGGATTCAGCCACGCCGTCACCGCGACCGGCGGACAACTGGTCTTCCTGGCCGGTCAGACCGCGCTGGACGAGGACGGCAAGGTCGTCGGGGACACCCTCCCCGCCCAGTTCCGCCGGGCGCTCACCAATCTGCTCACCGCGCTGCAGGCCGCCGGGGGCAGCCCCGCCGACCTCGCCCGGCTGACCGTCTACGCCACCGATGTCGCGGAGTACCGCGACCGCGCCCCCGAACTCGGCCGGATCTGGCGGGAGATGGCCGGTCGCGACTATCCGGCGATGGCGGTCATCGGCATCGTCCGGCTGTGGGACGAGGAGGCGATGGTCGAACTGGACGGCATCGCGGTGCTCCCGTAGGCCATCAAGGCTGCTCCGTTATTCCGGAATAACGTAGTGTGCGGTCCATGGCCGACGAGTCCCTGCGCGAGCGGGTCGCCGCACTTGAGGAACGGGTGTCGCGACTGGAGTCCGAAGCGCCGGACACCCCCCGGGACGAGGTGTTCTGGGCCCTGGAGGGGCTGCGTCGGCGGATCACGGGACACGGGCAGGTGCTGTTCACCGGTGCCGTCGAACTGCCCACCGGGCAGCGCTACGAATGGCAGCAGGGCGCCACGACCGATGGGCTGCTGGACGCGGACTGGTCCCAACACGCCGCGCCCTACGCCGCGCTGGGCCACCCGGTGCGGCTCACCCTGCTGCGCGCCGTGCTGGGCGGCACCCGCTCCGCAGTCGAACTGCAGGAGACCGCCGGGCTGAACACGACCGGTCAGCTCTACCACCACCTCAAGCAGCTCACGGCGACCGGCTGGCTCCAGGCCGAGGGGCGCGGCCACTACCAGGTGCCCGCGGGCCGCGTCGTCCCGCTGCTCGTGCTGCTGTCCGCGGTGGTGCCACCAGGCCATCCGACAACGGGGGAATGACGTATGAACCGACGTAAATTCATCACCGCGACCGCCGCCACCGCCGCGGCTACGAGCGCCTCACTCCTGTCCGGCACCGCCGCCGCGGCCGACGACGCCCTGCCCGCACGGGTGCGGGACACCCTGGACCAGGCGCTGGCCGCCGGGGCCCCGAGCGCGGTGTGCGGCGTCATCCAGGGCGGACGGACGTACGTGGCGGGCGCGGCCGGAAAGGGGAAGCGGACCCCGGACGGCCGGACAGTCTTCCAGCTCGGCTCGATCGGCAAGACGCTCACCGCCACCGCCCTCGCGCTCGCCGTCAGCAGGGGTGAAACGCGGCTGGACGCACCGCTCACCCTGCCCGCCCGGTTCCCCATACCCCGCAAGGGCTCCCGGCGGATCACCCTGGCCGATCTGGCGACCCACTCCTCCGGTCTGCCCAAGCTGCCGCCGGGCCTCCTCGACGGCGCGGACCCGTACAACCCGTACGCGCACTACACGCTGGACGACCTGGCCACGGACCTCGGCAAGACCACCCTGGCCACCGAACCGGGCGAGACATACGCCTACTCGAACCTCGGCTTCGGGCTCCTCGGCCAGGCGCTGGCCTTCGACCGCGTGGACGAGATGCTGCGGCACCGGGTGGCCGCGCCGCTGCGGCTGACCGACACCACGACGACACTGCGGCCGGACATGCTCCTCCGCAAGGCCGTGGGCCACGTCGGGGGAATACCGGTTCCCGACTGGCGCGACCGCGTGCTCAGCGGCGCGGGAACCTCCATCTACAGCACGGCCAACGACATGCTGCGCTTCCTGGCCGCCCAACTCCGCCCCGAGCACTCCCCGTTGCGCGATGCCATCGAGCTGACCCAGCGGCTCCACTTCACCGACGGCGATACCCGGCTCGGCCTCGCCTGGCACCTCACCCCGCTGCCCAGCGGCCGCACCATGGCCTTGCACGACGGCGGCACCGGCGGCTTCACCACCTTCGCGGCGTTCTGCAGGGACAGCGGGACGGCCGCGGTGACGATGGTGAACACCTTCGGCCGGGGTGCCGATGGCAAGCCGTACCCGATCGTCCCGCTCACCGTACGGCTGCTCAGCGCCCTCGACTCCGCGGCCTGAGCCATGGGATCAGGGCTCCTCACGGCGGGGAGGGGGCGGCGCTGCGTAAGATCGCACCGCCAGTTTTCCCCCAGCCGGTGAGGAGCCCTGACGATCATGGCTGACGAGCGCGTCGTCGTTGTCACCGGTGGAGGCACCGGCATCGGCGCGGCAACCACCCGGTTGCTGCGCGCTGATGGACACCACGTCGTCATCGGCGGCCGACGACCCGAGCCGCTGCAGCAGATCGCCGACGAAACCGGCGCCCTGCCCCACGCCGCCGATCTCACCGACCCGGCTGCCGTCCGCGAGCTGGTCGACATCACGGTCTCCCGCTACGGCAGGCTCGACGGACTGGTCCTCAACGCGGGCGCCGGGCGCGGCGGAGCGGTGGGCGACCTCTCGGACGAGACCTGGGAGCTGGTGCTCCGCACCAACCTGACCGCCCCCTTCCTGCTGATGCGAGCGGCTCTCCCGCACCTGCTGAAGGCCCGGGGCTCGGTGGTCGCCGTCGCCTCCGTCTCGGCACTGCGCAACGGAACGGGCAACGCCGCGTACGCGACCTCCAAGGCCGCGCTGCTCCAGCTGTGCCGCTCGCTGTCCGTCGACTACGGCCGCCAGGGGCTGCGGGCCAACACCGTGTGCCCCAGCTGGGTGCGTACCGAGATGGCCGACCGCCGCATGGCCCGCTTCGCCGAGGAGTCGGACCTGGACGGCGGCATCGAGGAGGCGTACGAAGAGGCGACCCAACTGGTGCCCGCGGGCCGCCCGGGCGACCCGTCCGAAGTCGCCGAGGCGATCGCCTGGTTGCTTTCCCCCGCCGCGTCCTTCGTCAACGGCGCGACCCTCACAGTGGACGGCGGCGTCACGGCGCTCGACGGCGGCACGGTGCCGTTCGACTTCCGCCTGGAGCGACGAGGCGACGGCAGTCGATGACGAGCAGGGAGGGGCGCGCGGTGTCGCGGTGCCCCCGTCCGGCTCTGCTCAGATGTCGCGGAACGTCTCGATCTGCGCGCCGATCGAGTTCAGCCGCTCGGCCAGGTCCTCGTAACCGCGGTTGATCACGTACACGTTGCGCAGTACGGAGGTGCCCGGCGCGGCCATCATGGCCAGCAGGACGACCACGGCGGGGCGGAGGGCGGGCGGGCACATCATCTCGGAGGAGCGCCAGCGGGTGGGGCCCTCGACCAGGACGCGGTGCGGGTCGAGGAGTTTGACGTGGGCGCCGAGGCGGTTCAGCTCCGTCAGATAGATGGCGCGGTTGTCGTAGACCCAGTCGTGGATCAGCGTCGAGCCCTGTGCGGCGGCCGCGATGGCGGCGAAGAAGGGCACGTTGTCGATGTTGACGCCGGGGAACGGCATCGGATGGATCTTGTCGATGGGTGCCTGGAGCTTGGACGGCCGGACCGTCAGGTCGATCAGCCGGGTGCGGCCGTTGTCCGCCGCGTACTCCGGGCTGCGCTCGTGGTCGAGTCCCATCTCCTCAAGGATGGCCAGCTCGATCTCCAGGAACTCGACCGGCACCCGGCGGATCGTCAGCTCCGACTCGGTGACGACGGCGGCGGCGAGCAGGCTCATGGCCTCCACCGGGTCCTCGGAGGGCGCGTAGTCGACGTCGCGGTCGATGTGGGTGACGCCGTGGACGGTGAGGGTCGTGGTGCCCACGCCTTCGACCCTCACGCCCAACTCCTCCAGGAAGAAGCACAGGTCCTGGACCATGTAGTTGGAGGAGGCGTTGCGGATCACCGTGACGCCGTCGTGACGGGCGGCAGCGAGCAGGGCGTTCTCGGTGACCGTGTCGCCGCGTTCGGTCAGTACGATGGCGCGGCTCGGGGAGACGGAGCGGTCGACCCGGGCGTGGTACATGCCGTCGGTGGCGGTCACTTCGAGGCCGAAGGGGCGCAGCGCGGTCATGTGGGGCTGCACGGTGCGGGTGCCGAGGTCGCAGCCGCCCGCGTAGGGGATGCGGAAGCGGTCCATCCGGTGCAGGAGCGGACCGAGGAACATGATGACGCTGCGCGTGCGGCGCGCGGCCTCGGTGTCCATGGAACCGAGGTCCAGCTCGGCGGGCGGTACGACCTCCAGGTCGTTGCCGTCGTTGATCCAGCGGGTGCGGACGCCGATGCTGCCCAGCACTTCGAGGATGCGGTAGACCTCCTCGATCCTGGCGACCCTCCGCAGGGTGGTGCGGCCCGCGTTGAGGAGGGTGGCGCACAGCAGCGCCACACACGCGTTCTTGCTCGTCTTCACATCGATGGCGCCGGACAGCCGGCGGCCACCCACCACACGCAGATGCATCGGGCCCGCGTACCCAAGGGAGACGATTTCACTGTCCAGCGCCTCACCGATACGGGCGATCATCTCAAGGCTGATGTTCTGATTCCCGCGCTCAATGCGGTTGACCGCGCTCTGGCTGGTGCCGAGCGCCTCCGCAAGCTGTGACTGGGTCCAGCCACGGTGCTGTCGGGCGTCACGGATGAGCTTGCCGATGCGGGAGAGGTAGTCGTCAGTCATGCAGAAGAGGCTATCTCAGATATGAGATGCGCACGCGACCGGGGGGAGGGGAGGTGTGGCCGCTGTCCAGCCGGGTATTGTTCTAGTAGTACGCGAACAATGGAGGTTGTCGTGGCCCGAGCCTGGCGGCGCGCGGCCGTCGTCGCTCTGCCCTTTGTGCTGGCCTGGGCGGCTGTGCTGGCCGTCTTCGCCGCGCTGCGCGACCGGCTGCCGGATCGGCTCGCCACGCATTTCGGCCCCGGCGGGCAGGTCGACGGATTCACCGGTCTGGGTGCCTTCCTCCCGGTGGTCACCACCCTTCTGCTGCTTCCCGGCCTCATCGCGGCGGTCCTCGCCCTCCGTTCGCGTACGGCACTCGGCGCGCGGCGGGGGTCAGTCGCCATGGGATACGGGACGGCCGCAATGCTCGGCTACGACTTCGTCGCGCTGCTGAGCGCCCACGCCGGGGCCGCCCGAGCCGCCGAGGTGACCTTCCCCCTGTGGCACCTGGCGGTGTCCCTCGCCGTCGCCGGTGCCGTCGGGTGGGTGGGCTGGCTGGTGGCGGGCCGGGAGGCGGCCCCTGCCGGAGAGCCCGGGGAGGAGGCCGGGCCCCGGCTCCCGCTCGCCGAGGGCGAGGCCGCCGTCTGGACGCGCAGTGTCGGATCGCCCGTGCTGGCCGTCATCGGGGCGGGCACCACCCTGCTGGGTGTGATCCTCACCGTGGTCACGGACACGGGGGCGGGGTCGGCGCTGATCGTCGTCGGGCTGATCTCGGCGGCGCTGTGCCGCTGCCGGGTCACCGTCGACCGCCGCGGCCTCTCCGTCGCGCCGTGGTTCACCCCGCGCCCGCGGCTGCGGATATCGCTGGCCCGGATCGAGGAGGCCACGAGCCGCGAGGCCCGAGCCCTCGGTCTCGGTGGCTGGGGCTACCGCATCCAGCCGGGCCGCAGCGCCCTGGTGCTGCGCTCGGGTGACGCGCTGTTCCTGCGGCTGGCCACCGGCAAGGAGTTCGTGGTGACGGTGGACGACGCCGCCACCGCGGCCGCCCTGCTCAACACCCTGGTCGAGCGCGGCCGGACCGCGACCGGAGCGCGAGGCTGACCATGCTCTTCCGTGTCGACCTCGGCTCCCCGGTCCCGCTGGGGGACCAGATCGCCGCCACCGTCCGTGGCGCGATCGCCGACGGCACCCTCCGCCCCGGTGAGCGCCTCCCCGCCGCCCGCACCCTCGCCGACTCCCTCGGTGTCAACGTCCACACGGTGCTCCGCGGCTACCAGCGCCTCCGCGAGGAGGACCTGATCGACCTCCGCCGCGGCCGCGGCGCCGTGGTCACCGGCCAACAGCCCACCGCCCGCGCCCGGCTCCTGGAGGGCGTCCAGAACCTGGTGGAGGAGGCTCGGTCGCTCGGCCTGTCGGACGAGGAGGTCCTGTCCCTGGTGCGCACCCGGCTGGCGGGCGGCTGAGCCGGGTCAGAATTCCGAGGTGTCCAGCTCCAGGTTGAACGGCTCGGGGAGCGCCAGAGGAGTGCCGAAGGGGTGCGGGCCGTCCACCTTGGTGTAGCCGAGGGGCCCGGGCGCGGCATGGAGCGTGCAGGTGCGCTCCTG
Organism: Streptomyces sp. NPDC041200; assembly: GCF_055591805.1. Lineage (NCBI taxonomy): Bacteria > Bacillati > Actinomycetota > Actinomycetes > Kitasatosporales > Streptomycetaceae > Streptomyces > Streptomyces sp. NPDC041200. Next base: position 195,835 of record NZ_JBVIZF010000013.1, read on the forward strand.
CCGGTCGACCAGCAGATAGAGCGGGGCGCCGTACTCGGCGTAGCGGCGGCGCTTGACGATGTGGTCGGTGTCCCTGTTGGGGTCCGAGGTGATCTCGACGACGAGGAGGGTTTGATCGGGTACGAGCGCTCCGCCGCCCTTTGCCAGCTCGCGCGGCACGACGGCCAGATCCGGCACGTACCAGTTGCTGCTGCCCGGCAGGTCAAGGTTTCCCGAGCCCGCTCTGCAGTCGAGCTTGCGCATGATCGGGCCGATCTGTTCGCGGATCAGATCAGCCGCGTTTTCGTGGTCCCAGATCGGAGACAACTGTTCGATGACCCCCTCGACGATCTGCATCCGGTCCCCCCGGACATGCTGGATCGCGTACTTCAGTGCGGTTTCGGGGTCGTCGACCGCATACGAAGCCGTGTATTCATGGGGTTGCGCGCTCATCGGTCCTCCACCAGGCGTCGCAATCGCAGCATGGCGACAGCGCAACGTCTATCGCAATCCTTGACCGGGCCGGGCACATCTGCCCAGTGATCACCCGTACCGGTGACCGTCTCCCGTCAGGACCGCCGCCAGGGTGCGGGCCGGGCCGTCTACGGCGGGGCCGTGGAGGAGTTCGGTGCGGTGGACCAGGCGGGGTGCGGTGAGGGGAATCGGGGCGATGCCGGGGGCGTCCTCGGCGGCCGCGTGGGGGAGCAGGGCCAGGCCGTGGCCCGCCGCGGTCAGGGCCAGGAGGGCGCGGACGTCGGTGCCCTCGTACGTCAGCGAGGCACGGAAGCCGCCGGTGCCGCTCGCGGCGCGCAGCGGGCCGAGCGGCATCGCGGTGTCCGGGGCGTCCAGCCAGCGGGCGTCGGCGAGGTCGGCCAGCCGCAGACCGAGGCGGCGGGCCAGCGGGTGGCCGAGCGGCAGGGCCACGACCAGCGGCGTCTCCGCCACCGCGACCGCGGTGAGCGCCCCGGCGCCGGGCGGCGGCAGCGGCAGCGGGGCGCCGGGGGCCGCCGGGCCGTCCAGCAGGCCCAGGTCCAGCGCGCCGGTCGCGACGGCCGCCGGGATCTCCCGGCGGCCGAGGATCCGTACGGCGGTGCCCGCGTCAGGGCAGGAGCGGCGCGTCTCGTCCAGTGCCGCCGCGACCGCGGGCGTCATGGCCAGCGGCGAGGCGCCGAGGGCCAGCCGTGCGGCGGCGGGCCCAGCCAGCCGCTCGACGTCCGCCCGGGCCGCGTCAAGCCGCCGCAGCAGGGGACCCGCGTGCTCCAGCAGCCGCGCCCCGGCTGTGGTGAGTGTCACGGGCCGCCGGGTCAGCAGCGGGGTGCGCAGGTCGGCTTCGAGGGTCGCGATCTGCCGGTCTACGGCCGACCACGTGGAGCCGAGCCGGTGGGCGGCGTCGGAGAAGGAGCCGCAGTGGGCCACGGAGACGAAAGTGCGGAGCAGATGCGGATCCATGGGGGCAAGTATCGCGGCTCGGCGGGGGCGTTCATGGGGGTTCGGGAGCGTTCAGGGGCCTCCGGGCATCGTGGCGGGGCGGCTGGGCGGGCGCCGGTGACCGCGGTCCGCCACCCGTTCGGGGAGGGGCCGCACACCGGCGTGACGCGGCCCCGGTGGCAGGGCTGAGCTGACCACCGCGAGGGCCATGTATTAGAGTTATCTCGACATCGAGATATCTGTCGGCGGGCACACCGTCGCGCCACATCGGTAAGGGTTGCCTAACTTAGCCCTACCTTAGCGGATCGGCGCGGGCATGTCGCGGCAGCATTGCGGTGGTACGCGCGTAATTCATGCATGAAGGAGACTGTCGTGTCGGCGAACAGCTTCGATGCCCGCAGCACACTGCAGGTGGGCGACGAGTCGTACGAGATCTTCAGGCTGGACAAGGTGGAGGGGGCCGCCCGCCTCCCCTACAGCCTGAAGGTCCTGCTGGAGAACCTGCTCCGCACGGAGGACGGCGCGAACATCACCGCCGACCACATCCGAGCGCTCGGCGGCTGGGACTCCCAGGCCCAGCCCAGCCAGGAGATCCAGTTCACGCCGGCCCGCGTGATCATGCAGGACTTCACCGGTGTGCCCTGCGTCGTCGACCTCGCCACCATGCGCGAGGCCGTCAAGGAGCTGGGCGGCGACCCGGCGAAGATCAACCCGCTGGCCCCGGCCGAGCTGGTCATCGACCACTCCGTGATCGCCGACAAGTTCGGCACCAACGACGCCTTCACCCAGAACGTGGAGCTGGAGTACGGGCGCAACAAGGAGCGCTACCAGTTCCTGCGCTGGGGCCAGACCGCGTTCGACGAGTTCAAGGTCGTACCGCCCGGCACCGGCATCGTCCACCAGGTGAACATCGAGCACCTGGCCCGCACGGTCATGGTCCGAAACGGCCAGGCCTACCCGGACACCCTCGTCGGCACCGACTCGCACACCACCATGGTCAACGGCCTCGGCGTGCTCGGCTGGGGCGTCGGTGGCATCGAGGCTGAGGCCGCGATGCTCGGCCAGCCGGTCTCGATGCTCATCCCGCGCGTCGTCGGCTTCAAGCTCACCGGTGAGCTGAAGCCCGGCACCACCGCCACCGACCTCGTGCTGACCATCACCGAGATGCTGCGCAAGCACGGTGTCGTCGGCAAGTTCGTCGAGTTCTACGGCGAGGGTGTGGCGGCCACGAGCCTCGCCAACCGCGCCACCATCGGCAACATGTCGCCGGAGTTCGGCTCCACCGCCGCGATCTTCCCGATCGACGACGAGACCCTGAACTACCTCCGGCTCACCGGCCGCTCCGAGCAGCAGGTCGCGCTCGTCGAGGCGTACGCCAAGGAGCAGGGCCTCTGGCTCGACCCGGCCGCCGAGCCCGACTTCTCCGAGAAGCTGGAGCTGGACCTCTCCACGGTCGTCCCGTCGATCGCCGGTCCGAAGCGCCCGCAGGACCGCATCGTGCTCGCCGAGGCGGCGCAGCAGTTCGCCCAGGACGTCCGCAACTACGTCCCCGACGCCGAGGAGGACGAGGCGGGCAAGGAGTCCTTCCCGGCTTCCGACGCTCCGGCCGTCTCCAACGGCGTGCCCACCAAGCCGACCCTGGTGACCGCCCCCGACGGGTCCACGTACGAGATCGATCACGGCGCCGTGACCGTCGCCGCGATCACCTCGTGCACCAACACCTCCAACCCGTACGTCATGGTCGCCGCCGCCCTGGTGGCCAAGAAGGCGGTCGAGAAGGGCCTGACCCGCAAGCCGTGGGTCAAGACCACCCTGGCCCCGGGCTCGAAGGTCGTCACCGACTACTTCGACAAGGCGGGCCTGACCCCCTACCTGGACAAGGTCGGCTTCAACCTCGTCGGCTACGGCTGCACCACCTGCATCGGCAACTCCGGCCCGCTGCCGGACGAGGTCTCCAAGGCCGTCAACGAGGCCGATCTCGCCGTCACCTCGGTGCTCTCCGGCAACCGGAACTTCGAGGGCCGGATCAACCCCGACGTCAAGATGAACTACCTGGCGTCCCCGCCGCTGGTCGTCGCGTACGCCATCGCCGGTTCGATGAAGGTGAACATCACCACGGACGCGCTGGGCACCGACCAGGACGGCAACCCGGTCTTCCTCGAGGACATCTGGCCGACCGAGGCCGAGGTCAACGACGTCGTGGCCAACGCCATCGGCGAGGACATGTTCAACAAGTCCTACCAGGACGTCTTCGCCGGTGACGCCCAGTGGCAGGCGCTGCCGGTCCCGACCGGCAACACCTTCGAGTGGGACACCGAGTCCACCTACGTGCGCAAGCCCCCGTACTTCGAGGGCATGACCATGGAGACGAGCCCGGTCGAGGACGTCACCGGCGCCCGCGTCCTGGCCAAGCTGGGCGACTCGGTCACCACCGACCACATCTCCCCGGCCGGTGCGATCAAGGCCGACACCCCGGCCGGTAAGTACCTCACCGAGCACGGTGTCGAGCGTCGCGACTTCAACTCCTACGGCTCCCGCCGAGGCAACCACGAGGTCATGATCCGCGGCACCTTCGCCAACATCCGGCTGCGCAACCAGATCGCGCCCGGCACCGAGGGCGGCTACACCCGCGACTTCACCCAGGCGGACGGCCCGGTCTCCTTCATCTACGACGCGTCGCAGAACTACCAGGCGGCGGGCACCCCGCTGGTCATCCTGGCGGGCAAGGAGTACGGCTCGGGCTCGTCCCGCGACTGGGCCGCCAAGGGCACCGCGCTGCTCGGCGTCAAGGCCGTCATCGCCGAGTCGTACGAGCGCATCCACCGCTCGAACCTCATCGGCATGGGCGTCCTCCCGCTCCAGTTCCCCGAGGGCGCCTCGGCGCTGTCGCTGGGCCTGACCGGCGAGGAGACCTTCGACATCACCGGCGTCACCGCGCTCAACGACGGCGGCATCCCGGAGACGGTGAAGGTCAAGGCCGGTGAGGTGGAGTTCGACGCCAAGGTGCGCATCGACACCCCCGGCGAGGCGGACTACTACCGCAACGGCGGCATCATGCAGTACGTGCTGCGCTCGCTGATCCGCAACTGAGACGCCTCCGCGCCTCCGCGCTTCCGCGTCACGGACGGGCCGCACCCCACGCCGGGGTGCGGCCCGTCCGCATGTCTCAGAGAAACGCCCCGGAGGGGATGTACGGCGACGGCGGCCGCATCCCGCGCAGGCACACGTAGCCCGCGTTGGACAGCTCCAGCCCCGCCGCGAGGCCGACGTCCACCGCCCACTCCTGCTCGGCCGTCAGGTTCCCCACCGACGCCTCGGTGCCGGACGGGAGGCTGAGCAGGGCGGCGGTCAGCAGGCGGGCCGCCAGACGGCGGGAGGTCGCGGCGAGCAGTTCGACATCCCCGTCCGCGCCGACGTAGCAGTAGCCGCTCCCGGCCAGGTCGTCGACGACCAGCAGCCGCGAGTGGCGCAGCATCTCCTCGTGGTCGGGGCCGTGGGCCCCGCCGCGGGTCAGGCGGTCGACGGAGTCCATCAGGTCCCGGTGCCGCTCCGTTCCCTCGTGGACGGCGCCGTCGAGCGGGGGCAGCCGGGTCTTCAGCTCCTTGTCGACGATGCCGCGCAGCCGCATCGACGGATGCAGGGTGAAGCCCGCCCGCCGGTAGGTGGCCGCCGCGCGCGGATCCCGGGACCCGCAGATGATCCCGCGCAGACAGGCCCGCCCGTACAGCAGCGCCGCCGCCATCAGCTCCCGGCCGATCCCGCGCCGCTGGGCCCGGGGCAGTACGGCGAACAGCGCGAGCCCCCAGGTGCCCTCGCGGCGCGTGGACAGCACCGTGCCGACCGGCATCCCGGCATCGTCCACGGCGAGCCAGCAGCCGCCCGGATCGGTCCGCGCCAGATGGCGGTTGCGGCTGTCGATGCGGGCGAGCCGGTCGGGCGGCCGGTCGGCCGCCGGTTCGCCCCGCAGGGCGCGTGAGGTGTCGAAGGCGGCCGAGGCCACGGTCCTCACCGCCTCGGCGTCCCCCTGGGTGTCACGTAGCTGGCGGAGGATCATGCGGACCATCATGGCGCGAAATCTGCTGCTGGCTAAGACACCGGGCGCGCGCCGCCCGGAGCGGGCAGAGTCCCCGTCATGAGACTTCTGGTGCTGGGCGGAACGGAATTCGTAGGACGCGCGATCGCGGAGGAGGCCCTGGCCCGCGGCTGGGAGGTCACGGCGTTCAACCGCGGCCACCACGCCCCGCCGCCGGGGACCACCGCGCTGCACGGTGACCGCACCGCACCCGACGGGCTCACCGCCCTCGAAAACGGCGTATGGGACGCCGTCGTGGACACCTGGTCCGGCGCCCCCTCGGCCGTCCGCGACACGGCCCGTCTCCTCGCCGACCGCGTACGCCACTACGCGTACGTCTCCAGCCGCTCCGTCTACACCTACCCGGCCCCGGCCGGACTCGCCGAGGACGGCCCGCTGGTGGAGGCGTCCCCCGACGACACCGATGACACCGACTACGCCCGCGCCAAGCGGGGCGGCGAACTCGCCGCGCTCTCCGTCTTCGGCGACCACGCGCTGCTGGCCCGCGCCGGGCTGATCCTCGGCCCGTACGAGAACATCGGCCGCCTGCCCTGGTGGCTGACCCGCATCGCCCGCGGCGGCCCGGTCCTCGCCCCCGGCCCGCGCGACCTGCCCTTGCAGTACATCGACGCCCGCGACCTGGCCGCCTGGCTCCTGGACGCCGCCGAACGCGGCCTCGGCGGCCCGTACAACCTGGTCAGCCCGCCGGGCCACACCACGATGGGCGAACTCCTGGAGACCTGCGTACGCGCCACCGGCGCCGACGCCGACCTGCGCTGGACCGACCCGGACCGCATCCTGGCCGCCGACATCGCCCCCTGGACCGACCTCCCCATCTGGCTCCCCCCGGGCGACCTGTACGACACCCTGCACGCCGCCGACGTCTCGAAGGCCCTCGCGGCGGGCCTGCGGTGCCGTCCGGTCCGGGACACGGTGGCCGATACGTGGGCCTGGCTGCGCGGCGAGGGTGGCCGGGCGCCGCAGCGTGCGGACCGCCCGACGGTGGGCCTCGCGCCGGAGAGGGAGGCGGAGGTGCTGGCCGCCCAACGTCAATGCAAATAGTGACTGCATTCGTTCGGGTGATGCGATGGCAAATGCCGTCGGCACATACCGTCGTGACTTTAGCGTTCAACGAATGGTCAGTTCCTCACATGAAGCCCTCCACCGGATTTTCCAGGAGGACACGAGGGCCGTCATCCGGGCGCTCAATCAACTGCTCGGTGTCCCCTTCCCGGAGGCGAGCAGGGCGTTTGTTGTCAGCCCTGACCTCACCGAGATCGCGCCGATCGAAAGACGGGTGGACACCCTTCTCCAGGTCGAGACCAAGGATGACGGCACCTACTTATTCGCCATCGAGTCGCAGAGCAGGAGGGATCCGAAGAAGCCCGCGGCCTGGGCCTACTATCTCTCGCACATGCACGCGAAGTTCGGTCACCAGCCGGTGCTGATCGTGCTCTGTCCGGATGAGGCTACGGCCCGCTGGGCCGCCCGTCCGATCTCGCTCGGCATCCCCGACCATCCGTCCCTGACGGTCCGCCCACTCGTTCTCGGTCCCGGTAACGTTCCCGTCATCATTGATGCCAAAGAGGTGGCCCGGGATATCCCGATCGCTGCCTTCTCTGCGATGACGCATAGTAGGGATGAAAACGTCGATGACATACTGAAGGTGCTGGGGACCACACTCACCAAGACCCTTCCTCTCGAAGAGGCGATCATCTACGCCGAGCTCGTCGCAGCGGGACTCGGGAACACCCAGGCACGAAAGACTTGGAGCGACCTGATGTCCGCGTTGTTGAACTTCTTCCGTTCCGAGCACGCCCAGCGAGCCTTTGCCCAGGTCCGAGCTGAAAGGGATGCCCAGAACATCCTGCGATTCCTCAAGGCTCGGGGGCTTGAGGTCACCGCTGAGACGCGTGAGCGCATTGAGTCGTGCAAGGACATGGACGTCCTCGGTACCTGGCTGGACCGGGCCGCGACCGTCTCTCGTGCAGAGGAATTGTTCGACTGATGGGCGTGCTGCTCAACTTCTTCCGCTCCGAGCATGCCCAGCGAGCCCTCGCCGAGGTTCGGGCTGAGGCGTGCGCCGAAAACATCCTGCGCATCCTCAAGGCTCGGGGGCTTGAGGTCACTGCCGAGACGCGTGAGCGCATCCAGTCGTGCAAGGACATGGATGTCCTCGACACGTGGCTGGACCGAGCCGTGACCGCCTCCCGTGATGAGGATCTGTTCGCCGACGGTTAGGACTGTGGAGAGCGGATGGGAGAGACGTCGATGTACCACTCCCGGCCCAGCAGCAGGCCGAAGAGCGGGGCCGGGAGCCGGAGCATCGTCCGCATGGCGGCGCTCATGCGGCCCGTGCCGTCGATCTGGGAGCGGTGGGCGGCCAGGGCCGCCTGCTTCTGGCGGGCGTAGCGGCGGACGTCGAGGCGGTGGGTGATGTCCGACCGGGGGCTGAAGCGGGTGCTCAGCTCCTCGGGGTCGAAGCGGAGGGGGATCCTCAGCCGGTGGGCCAGGCGGATCAGGCGCTCGGCGGCGTCGCGCGGCATCGTCGCTTCCAGCACCCTCGGCGTCTTGGCCAGTTCGGCGGCGCGGCGGCCGACCTGGTGGACCTTGATGTGGTCGCGGTGGCCGTAGCCGCCGTGGGGGTCGTAGTGGAGCAGCATCGACGCGTCCTCGTCGCGGAGGATCGTGGCCAGCCGCTCGGCGGCCTCCTCCGTCTTCGCGCGGACGAAGCGCGCACGGTCCGGCGGGTCGGGGTAGAGCAGCGGGCCGTGGCCGCTGTCCGCGTAGCCGAGGTGGACGACGCGGTCGACGCCCAGCAGAGCGGCGCTGGTGCGCAGCTCGTGCAGGCGGGGTGATTCGGCCTCCGTTGGCGCGGCGTCCATCAGCCCGTCCGTGGCGACCACGACCACCACCCGGTGCCCCTCGTGGGCGAGCCGGGCGAGCGTGCCGCCCGTCAGCAGCGCTTCGTCGTCGGGGTGGGCGTGGAATGCCAGGACGGTAGCCATGCGGTCCATCCTGGCATTCGTCGGGCGTCAGAGAGCTGCGGTATCGCGGATGCCCAGTCGGCGAAGGGCGCGGCGTGCCCTACTGGTGGCCGCGCAGCACGTTCGGGCGTACGCCGACGCGCTGGCATTGCGGCCGGCCACCGGGTGCGGCAGATTGACCTCACCGGGTGCCCCGATGGATCCGAGGTGAGCAGCAGGAGCTCGACATGCCCGTAGCAAACACCGAGGTAGCTGTGTTGATCGTCGGCGCTGGGCCAGTCGGGCTCACCGCCCGAGCGCTACTGGAGCGGTGGGGCGTGCGGGTATTGCTGGTCGAGAAACACGGCGGGCTGTCGCCCTTTCCCCGGGCCCGGCTGGTCAACGTGCGCTCGATGGAGATCTACCGTCAGCTCGGACTCGCCGCCGAGATCACGGGCAACGCGTTCCCACCGGAGTACGCCCCATCCGCTTCCGTGACACCCTGCACGACCGCGACTTCGCCACGGCGGCGATGGTCGGGGTCAACGCGCCGGTACCCGGGAGCCCCGTGATCGGTGTGGTCACCTCGCAGGATCGGTTGGAACCCACTCTGCTCGCCGCAGCAGACGCGCACGTGCGGTTCGGGGTCGAGCTCATCGGCCTGACTGAGGAAACCGACAGCGTCGTGGCCTCGCTCGTCGACCATCGACGCGGTGGCACGACCTCCGTACGTGCCCGTTACGTACTCGCCGCCGATGGTGCGAACTCCACCGTCCGGCAACTGCTCGGAATCGACACCACCGGCCCCGGAGCGATGGGGGGCTTCACCACCGTCCTGTTCGACGCCGACCTCAAGCGCTGGTGCGCCCGCCAGCCCGCCGGGGTCTACTTCACCGCCCACGGATTATTCGCCCCGCTGTACCCCGAACGAGGCTGGGCCTGGTCCATCCCCACACCCGAAGACGCCGCGCACGCCGACTGGCCCGAACTCCTCTCGCGCGCCCTCGGCCCAAGCGCCGACGTACGAGCCGACGCGTTGCGGGTCGAGCACTGGGTGATGAACGCGTTCGTCGCCGAACGCTTCCGTCACGGCCGGATCCTGCTGGCCGGCGATGCCGCCCACGCGATCCCCATCATCGGCGGCCTGGGCATGAACGTCGGCATCGCCGACGTGCACAACCTGTGCTGGAAGCTGGCGGGCGTTCTCCACGGGTGGGCCGATCCCGGCCTGTTGGAGGCCTACGAGGCGGAGCGGCAACCCGTCGCCCACCGGACGCTCCGCCAAGCAGTGGCCAACACCCGGCTCATGCTCCAGGCACAGAACCGGCGCCGCGAGAAGCGCCAACTCAGCGATGCGTCACCGGCCCCCGTCGAACCGCCCTGGTCGGACCGGTACTTCGCCCAGCTCGGTCTCGTGCTCGGTGTCACCTACCGCTCCCACGCCGTCCTCACCGACGCCCCACCCGAGCCATCCGAGACGACCACGGATTATGTCCCCACCGCAGAACCAGGCCGTCGTATGCCACACCTGTGGCTCACACACAACCGATCGACGCTCGACGCCCTGGGCGAATGGTTCACCTTGCTCGCCCCGGACCCCACCCACTGGGCACCCCGCACCCCCGCACCATGGCCGCTGCGCTTCGAGACCCTTCCCGACGAACACGCCGACCATTGCGGTATCCGCCCGCAGGGTGCGTTGCTCATCCGGCCCGACGGCCACATCGGCGCCCGCTGGCGCGACCGCCCACCGGGCGATGCCACCCTCCGCCACGGCCTCACCGCGATCACCCGCCCCACACAGTCTTCGAGTCCTACTGGCTCTCGGTGAGGCGGTCGAACGCCCCGGCCTTCGCCGCGCGTATGAAGGTGCCGAGGGCTGCGGGGGTGGTGGTGAGGATGACGTCCGGTTCGTCGCTCTCCCGGAGCGCGATGGTGTGGGGGGCCGGGGTAGCGACGTAGAGGCAGTTGGCTCCCTCGTGGCTGTAGGACGACTTCTGCCAGACGTGATCGGACACTTTGCGCTTCCTCTCAGATGCTCTGCGCGATGCGATGGATGAGGTCGCGGGACGCGGTCGGCTTGAGGGCGTAGCTCTCGAAACGGTCCAGCACACTCCGATACTTCACGAGGTGTGCTTCGGCGTCGAGTAGCTCGCTGCCGTGATCGGTGTCGAGTTGGACCGTATCGAGTCGTGGGGTCGAGCCGCCGAAGTGGTTGATGGGTTGGCCGGAGCCGGGGAGCGGCCCCGTGCCGAACGGGATCACCAGAACGGTGATGTTCGCGCGTTCGCTCATCTCGATGAGGTGTTGAAGCTGGGCGCGGGCCACGGCCGGACCGCCGAGGCCCATCCGTAGGGCGGCTTCGTGAATGATCGCGGTCAGCGGGGTCGGCTTGCCCTCGTACAGGATTCCCTGCCGCTTGATCCGGTGCGAGAGGCGATGTTCCACCGCGTGTGACGGAAGAGGTGGGACCGTCGAGTCGAAGAGCGCTCGGGCGTGGTCCCTGGTCTGTAGAAGGCCCGGTACGTGGATCATTGTGGCGACGCGTACGGAGGCGGCGTGGTGCTCCAGCTCGGCCAGGTCGAGTAGTCCGGCGGGCAGGACCTCTCGCTGCTGTTCCCACCAGCCTCGGGTCTGTCTCCCGGTCATCTCCACGAGGGCTTCGATTAGCGCCTGATCCGCGCAGTTGTAGAGGCTCGCCAAGTGTCGGACCCGGTCGGCGCTCACGGCGTAGCGCCCTGCCTCGATGCTGCTGACGCGTGACTGGCTGGCGCCGAAGAGGCGACCCGCGTCGGTAGCGGACAGGTCGGTTCGTTCGCGGAGCCGTCGCAACTCCGCGCCCAAGCGCCGCTGTCGCACGGTCGGCGGGTACTTGGTCGGGGCCATGAGTGATGTCTCCCTGCGGGGTTTGGGCGGGACGGTGTCACCCTAATGGGGGTTATTGGTCTCCATGCGCTGAAAGCATGGGATGAAGTCCATGTTTCACGCTACGGTGTGAACCACGTCACTGTGCGTGCATGGCCCAATTCCCCTTCCTGACGGGAGACTTCCATGGCTGCCTTCGACTTCGACCAAGAACTCCGCGATCTCGCACTCGACACGGCGCCCCGCGTCTTCGCCGTGGCCGTGCAATACGAGGTGGAACCAGGTGCCCTGGACGGGGAAATCGCCGCGTGGGGCATGGCGTACGAGGACGGGAGCGCGCACGTGGTCACCGCCAACGGGCAGCACCGGCTCAGCCTCACTTCACCCGAACGAGCGACGTGGTGGTTCGGGCGGGAGAAGGGGATCACCGCGCGGATCGTGTGGTTCGCCGCGCCCTCGGCACCCGCCTTCGAGCGCGCCGAGGCGGCCTGAGACCGGCTGTCAGGCGCGGGCTTCGTCTCGCGCCTGCGGCGCATGGAGCAGCGGCGGGGCCCCGCCCCGGGCCCGCGCCGTCCGGCGGGCTGTCGCCGCGCTTGCGGTGAGTATGCGCCGTCGGTTCGTTCACATGCGGCCAGCGGGCGGCCCAGACTCACCGCAATGGGCCGAGCGCACGGCGCTCAGCCCCGTCCGGCCCGCCCGACGGCGACGGCGCGCTACCCGGCCCCGGGCCGCCGCATGCTCCAGGCGCCGCAGGCGCGAGACGGCGGGGGAGGGGACCGGGCCGCGTCGTCCGATGGCGCGTCGTCGCCGGCCACGTGCCCGCGCCGGGACTGAGCCCGGCTCGACCCATCCCCATTGGCTCAGCCGAGCAGTTCGACCTCTGCCAGTGTCGACTTGTCGTCCGGCACAAGGCGGTAGTGCTCGTACGTACCCGGCGTCCGCACCGAGAAGACGCGGGTCTGTTTGTCCCAGGTGAAGGACTCGGCCGACCGTCGGTCCAAGTCCTGCCACTTCTCGCCGTCGTGTGAGCCTTCGAGGACCCACCCGGTGGGGGCCTTCGCGCGGTCGGCGGAGGTGAGGGTGTATTGGACGGCGCGGCCCGCGTCCGTCACCGGCAGGTTCACCGACTCGAACGCCGTCTCCGTGCCCGACGTGTCGTCCAGCAGCGCGGTGCCACCGCTCGGCACGGTCAGATCGTGGCGCGGGGTGGGCACCTTGTCGTCCTGGGTGATGGAGGACGGGGCGGCGTTCTTCCCCGTGCCCCACTTCGACGGCTTGGCGCCCATCGCGAACTCCAGCGTGCCGCCCCGGGCGAGGACCGAGTGGGGGAGAGCGGTGGAGTTCCAGGCCTTGCCGTTGACCTTCAGACCCTGGACGTAGATGGTGGACCGAGTGTTGCGCGGCGCCTTGATGACCAGGTCGCGGCCGTTTTCCAGGTGCACCGTGGCCTTGGTGAACAGCGGCGAGCCGATCGCGTACTCGGAGCCGCCCATCACCAGCGGGTAGAAGCCGAGCGCGCTGAAGATGAACCACGCGGACTGCTCGCCGTTGTCCTCGTCGCCGTGGTAGCCCTGGCCTATCTCGCTTCCGGTGTAGAGGCGGTTCAGCACCTCGCGGACCTTCTCCTGGGTCTTCCAGGGCTGTCCGGCCGCGTCGTACATGTAGGTGGCGTGGTGGGCGACCTGGTTGCTGTGCCCGTACATGCCCATGCGGACGTCGCGGGCCTCGGTCATCTCATGGATGACACTGCTGTAGGAACCCTTGAACTCGGGGGAGGCGGTCTCCGGGGTGGAGAAGTAGGTGTCCAGCTTCTTGGCCAGCCCGGCCCGGCCGCCGTAGAGGTTGGCCAGGCCCCGGCTGTCCTGCGGGGCGGTGAAGGCGTAGCCCCACCCATTGGTCTCGGTGTAGTCGTAGCCCCACACGCGCGGGTCGTACTTCTCGGACGGCACGCGCCACTTCCCGGCCGCGTCCCGGCCCTGGAAGAAGCCCGCCTTGTCGTCGAAGAGCGAGACATAGCCCTGGGCCCGGTGCAGGAAGTACTCGGACTCCTCCTTGTAGCGCGCCTTCTTCGTCTTCGCGTAGAGCGCCTTGCCCATCTTCGCCAGGCCGAAGTCGTTGAGGTAGCCCTCCAGCGCCCAGGACAGGCCCTCATGGGTCTCGGTGCTGGTGTAGCCGAGGAAGGGGGAGGTGGACATGCCCTTCCTCCCCACCCCTGACGAAGGCGGCACGGCGGTGGCGTTCTTGAGCGCCGCCTCGTACGCGGCCTCGGCGTCGAAGTCGACGTCCTTGAGGTACGCGTCCGCGAAGGCCACGTCGGAGCTGGTGCCGGTCATCAGATCGGCGTAGCCGGGGGAGGACCAGCGGGAGATCCAGCCGCCGTCCTTGTACTGCTGGACGAAGCCGTCGACCATCGTCCCGGCGCGCTTCGGGGTCAGCAGCGAGTAGGCGGGCCAGGTGGTGCGGTAGGTGTCCCAGAAGCCGTTGTTGACGTACACCTTCCCGTCGACGATCGTCGCGCCGGTGCGGGTCGGGGTGTTCTCCCCGGCGGCGGGGGAGAAGGCGCTCGCGTACTGGTAGCGCGGCTTCCGCGTGGTCCCGGTGTTCTCGTAAGCGGAATTGGGATAGAGGTACAGCCGGTAGAGGCTGGAGTAGAGCGTGGTGAGCTGGTCGCGGCTGGCTCCCTCGACCTCGATACGGCCGAGGATGTCGTCCCAGGCGCTCTGGGCATGCCGCTTGACCTGCTCGAACGAGGCCGAGGCGGGGATTTCGCGCTCCAGGTTGGTCTTCGCCTGGTCGACGCCGATGAGCGAGGTGGCGATCCGGAGGGTGACGGTACCGTCCTTGCCGGGCGAGAAGCGGAAGTAGCCGGTGACGTCCTTGCCGCCGCCTCCGGGCAGCTTGCCGCTCGCGCTGACGGGCGCGTCGAAGACGCCGTAGACGAACATCCGGGTGGCGCCGGCGGACCCTCCGCTCTTGACGTCGGAGTAGCCGGTGACGACGCCGTGCTCGGGGTCGAGGGTGAGCCCGCCGTCGTTGTTGACGTTGTCGAAGATGACGCTCGCGTCCTCACCCGGATAGGTGAACCGCATGACCGCCGCGTGGTCGGTGGGCGCGATGTCGGCCTTGAGGCCGTTCTCGAACGTCACGCCGTACTGGTGTGGCCTGGCCGTCTCCTCGCCGTGCCGGAAGGGGAGCGCGCGGGCGGTGCGGGAGGCGTCCGGGGTGCCGGACGCGACGGACGGCATCACCTGGAACGTCTGCCGGTCGCCCATCCACGGGCTCGGCTCATGGCTCGCGCTGAACGCCTGGATGGTGGGGAGGTTGTCGTCGTTGTTGGCGCGGGCGTACTGGTAGAGCCAGTCGGTGGAGCCCGCGTTGGTCACCGGCGTCCAGAAGTTGAAGCCGCCCGGGACGGCGGTCGCGGGGAAGTTGTTGCCGCGCGAGAAGCTGCCGCTGGAGTTCGTGCCGCGGGTGGTCACCGCGTAGTCGGAGAGGTGCTTCAGGGGCTTCTCGGGCGCCCGGGGGGCGAGGGAGATGTCGTCCACCCAGCCGCGGAACTTCGCGGGGCCCTTGGGGGAGTCGTACGCGACGAGGATCCGGTCGACGGTCTTGCCCGCCGCGACGGCCCCGATCAGGGACTCCTTGTGGTTCCACTGATTGACGTACAGCGTCTTGGAGGCCGCCTGCCCCTGGGGGCTCATCCGGGCTCCGTGCTGGTCCACCGCGCGGGGCAGGTCACTCAAGTAGGTGCCGTCGGTGAAGGCGAGGTCGACGGAGACGTGGGTGGCGGGATAGCTCAGATCCGTCTCGGTCATCGACGGGAAGATCCGGTACGAGAGCAGGCTGTCGCGGGTGACGGCCGTGTTCACGTCGAAGACCTTGTTGTACGAGTACGCCCGGCCGTCCGGCTTGTGGGTGCCCGCGTAGCGCAGGGCATGCGTGCCGGTGAAGCCCGCGTTCCCCTTGGCGGTGGGGGAGCCGACCGGGCCCCGGTCGACCAGGCTGCGCATATCGGCGGGGACGGGCGGGGTGGTGTCACTGTTCGCGAACTGCGTCTCGGCGAGCTGGGTGGCGTCAGCGCCCTTGTTCCGGGTGATCTCCAGGCGTAAGTGGCGGTACGCGGCGGCGCCCTCGACCGAGAACTCCCGGGTCTGGTGGGGCCTGTCGAACACCTCGTCCTTACGGGTGTCCAGCGTGGTCCAGTCGGAGCCGTCGGCGGAGCCCTTGAGGGTCCAGTCGGCCGGGTCGCGCTCCGGGGCGTCGTTGGCGGAGGTGAGGGCGTACCGGACGACTTCGACGGGCTCGGAGAGGTCGAATTCGAGCCAGGGGGTCTTGTCGAACGCGAGCCACTTGGTGGTGACGTCACCGTCGACCAGGTTCTCCTTGGTCTCGCCCGCGTCGGCGTACTCGCCGCTGGCCCGGACGTCGGTGACCTTGTCGGTCACGTTCCCCGGGATGCCGGAGCTGTAGCCGCCGTCGACCCCGTCGGCCTTCTTCCCGCCATCCGGGGTGGTCTCGACGGTGTTGCGCCAGTCGGGCCGCGGATCGTCCGCTTCGAAGGACGAGGCGAACTCCGCGGCGGTGCGGTCCGCGGCCGCTCCGGGCCCGCGCGGAACGGCGGTCGCCGCGCCCTGGGCGGTCACCGCCAGCAAAACGGCCGCCACCAGGGCGGCCGCTCGACCGGACGTATGTCTCCGTCTGAGCCGTCTCTGTCGCATACTTCCTCAGCCTCTCAACGAGTCTGACAACGTTGTCGATTGGGTGGGGCACGGATAAGTAGGGCGCCGTGGGGAGGGCGGTGTCAAGGTGACGGCAGTGTGCGACCCGTGCGGGTGAGCACTCCATGCGAGTGATCTTGGGGTGGCGACCGCGCGACGCGGGCCGCACCCGCGCCGGGATGCGGCCCCTGTTCATGACGGGCGGTCAATAATCCATCAGCCGGGACCAGCAGGGGCCCGCCGGGACCAGTCGCGATCAGCCGGGAGAGTCGGACTTGGTGGCCATCGACAGACGGCACTTCTTCGCCTTCTTGGAGGAGTCCGCCTGGAGGGCGGAGACCTTGACCGTCTTCGTGGAGTTCCCCGCCACCGAGGCGTCGGACTCCGAGCCCGTGGTCACGACCTCGTCGGAGCTGTCCACGAACCCGACGAGGAGGAAGTAAGAGGCCGTGGAGGAACTGGAGTTGGTGATCGTCACGTTGGCGTACGGCTTGCCGTCCGGGCTCCAGCCGCACGTGCCCATCTTGGC
The DNA here is from genome assembly GCF_055591805.1 of Streptomyces sp. NPDC041200. Classification (NCBI taxonomy): domain Bacteria; kingdom Bacillati; phylum Actinomycetota; class Actinomycetes; order Kitasatosporales; family Streptomycetaceae; genus Streptomyces; species Streptomyces sp. NPDC041200. Next base: position 212,392 of record NZ_JBVIZF010000013.1, read on the forward strand.
GTCCGCCGATATCAGCCCGGAGCCGCCGGTGGGCCCGTCCGACGGATCGTCGGTGGGGTCCTCGGTCGGCTCCTCCGTCGGCTCCTCGGTCGGTTCCACCGGGAGCCGGGCCATGCCCTTGCCGATCGCGGCACCGCCCTTGGTGTCCCCGGCCGGTGAGCCGCCTCGGTCCGTGCCGCAGCCTGCGGCGAGCGTGAGTGTCGCGGCCACGACAACACTGGTGGCGAGGGGGAGCTGCTTCCGGGACACGAGGACCGCCCTTCGAGGGTCGCGCGCACGGCTGAGTGCCGTACGGGCTGGGCCCCCCACGGTATGTCGGACAGGTCTCAACTCGGGAAAGATGCCCACCCGATGACCATTCGATCTTGCCCTCTCGATACCCAGTGGACTATACCTTTCGCCTGAGGGGGAGGCCGTGCCGCGGCCGTGCCGAGCTGGCCTCGGCGGTTCTGAGCCCTCCCGGCGCACACCCAGCACCACCCCGCTTCACGCTTCAACTGACCCGCGGTGTCGGGCCCCTCGCCCGGAGGCGAGCATGTACGGGAGACCGTTACACCGCCTGAGTCCTGACGAAGGCGAGGACTTGAGCATGGGATCCATCTCAGATTTCGGTCGGCGTGACCTGATCAAACGGTCGGCGGCCCTCGGACTGATCACCGTGCCGGCGATGGGCGCGCTCTCCGCCTGTGCCAGCGGCAGTGGCGACAGCGAGAAGAAGGTCGACAAGGGCAAGAAGAGCGCCAAGAACCCGCTCGCCGTCAACGAGAGCGCCGCGCTCGACGTCATGATCTTCGACGGCGGCTTCGGGCAGCAGTACGCCAAGGACGCCGAGGCCGAGTATGCCGCGGCCTTCCCGAAGGTCAAGGGGAAGGTCAAGCACTCGGCGACCCAGAAGATCCAGACTGTCCTTCAGCCGCGGTTCAACGGTGGCACCCCACCGGACCTCGTGGACAACAACGGTGCCGAGCAGATGGACATGGGCACCCTGGTCGGCAAGAACCAGCTCACCGATCTGACTCCGCTGCTCGACGCGCCGTCCGTGGACGATCCGAACAAGACGGTGCGCGAGACGCTGCGCCCCGGTGTGGCGGAGATGGGCCAGTTCGACGGCAAGCCGGTGTGGGTTCTCTACTACGCGTACACCGTCTACGGCGTCTGGTACTCCAAGACCAACCTCGGCAAGCTCGACGAGGAGTACCCGGAGACCTGGGACGACATGCTCAAGGTCTGCGAGAAGGCCAAGAAGAAGGGCGTCGCGGGCTGGACGTACGCGGGCAAGTACCCGTACTACGTGCCGTTCAGCCTCTACCCGTTCATCGGCAAGATCGGTGGCAACGACGTCCTGAACGCCATCGACAACCTGGAGCCGAACGCCTGGAAGGACCCGGCCGTCAAGGCCGCCTTCGAGGCGTACTACGAGCTGTACAAGAAGGGCTACATCCTCAAGGGCACCCCCGGGCTGACCCACATCGAGTCGCAGACCGCCTGGAACGAGGGGAAGGCGCTGTTCCTCCCGAACGGCTCCTGGGTGGAGAACGAGGCGTCGAAGACCACGCCGAAGGACTTCCAGATGGCCGTGGGCGCGCCCTCCAGCCTCGACAAGAGCGACAAGATGCCGTTCGGCACCCTCTGGGCCTCCGGCGGTGAGCCCTTCATCGTGCCGAAGTCGGCGAAGAACCCCGAGGGCGGCATGGAGCTGCTGCGGATCATGCTCGGCGAGAAGTCCACCAAGAACTTCATCAAGCAGGTCTCCTCGCTCTCCTCCCTCAACGGCGGTACCGAAGGCCTCACCCTGCCGTCCGGTCTGGCGTCCGCTCAGGAGGCGCTGGAGAAGGCGGGCAAGAACGTCGTCAACCCGCGGATGCAGGACTGGTACGGGACGCTGCAGAAGCAGAAGATCGGCGTGGGTGTGCTGGGCGAGATGATGGCGGGCCGGATGACCCCGGCCGAGGCGGTCAAGAAGTGTCAGAAGGCTGCCGACGACACCGCGAAGGATGACGCCGTCAAGAAGTACAAGCACGTCTGACCGAGGCACATCTGATGGGATTCGATGCGTCACCGGCGGCATTATCCGCGAGGGAAGTCCGAGGTCGGTAGAAATGCAGCATGGTAAGTACCGGTTCATCGCGGGGTTCCTGGCCCTGCCGGTGATTCTTTACGCGGTCTTCGTGATCTCGCCGTTCGTCCAGGCCATCTACTATTCGTTCACGGACTGGACCGGCCTGAGTTCCGACTTCAAGATGGTCGGGTTCAGGAACTACAGCTGGCTGCTGCAGGACGACCTCTTCTGGAAAGCGGTCGGCCACAATGTTCTGCTGCTGCTGGTCGTGCCGCTGGTGACGCTCGGTCTCGGACTCTTCTTCGCCTTCATGCTCAATGTCGGCGGCCGCGGCAGGAAGAACGCGGCCGTCACGGGCGTGCGCGGGTCGAGTGTTTACAAGGTGATCTATTTCTTCCCGCAGGTGCTGTCGATCGCGATCGTCGCCCTGCTGTTCCAGTTCATCTACAACCCGCGCAACGGCGCGCTCAACGCCTTCCTCGGGGGTATCGGCCTGGACTCGCTGCAGCAGGAGTGGCTGGCCGATCCGACGTTCGCGCTGTGGGGCCTCATGGTCGTGATGATCTGGAGCAACGTCGGCTTCTACGTCGTGCTCTTCTCCGCCGGGATGAGCGCCATCCCGAGGGACTACTACGAGGCCGCGCTGCTCGACGGCGCCAACCGCGTGCACACCTTCTTCCGGATCACCATCCCGCTGCTGTGGGACACGGTCCAGACCGGCTGGATCTACATGGGCATCATCGCGCTCGACGCGTTCGCCGTCGTGCAGATCATGACGATCGGTCCGGGCGGGCCCGCCGACTCCACCCAGGTCCTGGGCTTCTACGTCTACACCAAGACGTTCAGCGACGGACAGGCCGGACGGGCGACCACGATCGGCGTCGCGATGCTGATCGTCACCCTCGTCTTCGCGCTCGTCGTGGGCAGGATCGGGCGGCGCGAACGGCTGGAGTACTGATGCCGGGGACCGTGACCGCACCCGCGAACCACCGCTCGACCGCCGACCTGGGGGGACCACAGTGACCTCGCAAGCAGAGCCCTCGGAACTCCCCCGCGTCACCAAGGACGACGAGCCGCCGCTCGCCGCCCCCGCCGGCAAGCAGCCGCCGCGCTTCACCCCCGAGGGGCGGATCGGCAGCGAGGGCAAGGTCCTCAACGTCTTCTCGCACGGCATGCTGGTGATCTGGGGGCTGCTCGTCACCATGCCGCTGCTGTGGGCGGTGATGAGCAGTCTCAAGACCGACAAGGAGATCTTCACCTCGCCCTGGGGGCTGCCCTCCGCGCTGCATTTCGACAACTGGTCGCGCGCCTGGAGCAAGTCCAACATCGGCGACTTCTTCTTCAACACCGTTCTGGTGGTGGGCTGTTCGCTGGTCGGCACCATGCTGCTGGGGGCGATGGCGGCGTATGTGCTGGCCCGCTTCGAGTTCCCCGGGAAGCGCGTCATCTACTTCATGTTCGTCGGCGGGATGAGCTTTCCCGTCATCCTGGCGCTGGTGCCGCTGTTCTTCGTCATGAAGAACATGAGCCTGCTCAACACCTTCCACGGGCTGATTCTGGTCTATATCGGCTATTCGCTGCCGTTCACGGTCTTCTTCCTCACCTCCTTCTTCAAGACCTTGCCCACCTCGGTGGCGGAGGCGGCACTGATCGACGGCGCGTCCCAGACCCGGACGTTCTTCCAGGTCATGCTGCCGATGGCGAAGCCCGGGCTGATCAGCGTCGGCATCTTCAATTTCCTCGGCCAGTGGAACCAGTACATGCTGCCCACGGTGCTCAACACGGACGAGGACAAGCGGGTGCTCACCCAGGGGCTGGTGCAGCTCGCGGCCAGCCAGCAATACAAGGGCGACTGGTCGGCGCTCTTCGCCGGGCTGGTGCTGGCGATGCTTCCGGTGCTCGCGGCCTACATCGTCTTCCAGCGCCAGGTCCAGACCGGACTGACCGCGGGAGCGCTCAAATAAAATTCCGCATACTGTCTTTTATGTGAACGAAACGAATGTCATGTCAAGGTCTTGACGTGGCACAAGCGAGGCGGCTCAGCTTAGAGTTCACATATTGGAGACAAGGCGGGAGTGGATGGGCGTGGAGACTCCGGGATCGCAGTCGTCGCTGCACCGGGCCAACCTCGAACGGGTGGTCCGCGCGGTGCGTATGGCGGGCTCGCTCACCCAGGCGGAGATCGCCCGGTCCACCGGGCTGTCCGCGGCCACCGTCTCCAACATCGTGCGCGAGCTGAAGGACGGCGGAACGGTCGAGGTCACGCCCACCTCGGCGGGTGGCCGCCGGGCGCGCAGCGTCTCGCTCAGCGGGGACGCGGGCATCGTCGTGGGCGTGGATTTCGGCCATACGCACCTCAGGGTCGCGGTCGGGAACCTCGCCCACCAGGTGCTGGCCGAGGAGGCCGAGCCGCTGGATGTGGACGCCTCCTCCGCGCAGGGCCTCGACCGCGCGGAGCAGCTGGTCAGCAGGCTGATCGCGAGCGCCGGGCTGAGCCGGGACAAGGTCGTCGGCGTGGGCCTCGGTGTCCCGGCTCCGATAGACGTGGAGACCGGCACGCTCGGCTCGACCGCGATCCTGCCGGGCTGGGCGGGCACCAATCCGCGCGACGACCTGGCCGAGCGGCTCGGGGTGCCGGTGCACGTGGACAACGACGCCAACCTGGGCGCGCTCGGCGAGCTGGTGTGGGGCTCCGGGCGCGGGGTCGGCGACCTCGCGTACATCAAGGTCGCCGACGGTGTCGGCGCGGGGCTGGTCATCAGCGGCCAGATCTACCGCGGCCCGGGCGGCACGGCGGGCGAAATCGGCCACATCACCCTCGACGAGTCGGGCCCGGTGTGCCGCTGCGGCAACCGCGGCTGTCTGGAGACGTTCGCCGCGGCCCGGTACGTCCTGCCGCTGCTGCGTTCCAGCCATGGCGCCGACCTCACCATCGAGCGCATGGTGCAGCTCGCCCGGGACGGCGACCCCGGCTGCCGCCGGGTGATCGCGGACGTCGGCCGGCACATCGGCAGCGGCGTGGCGAACCTGTGCAACCTGATCAACCCCAGCCGCATGGTGCTGGGGGGCCACCTCGCCGAGGCGGGGGAGCTGGTGCTGGGCCCGATCCGTGAGTCGGTCGCGCGGTACGCCATCCCGAGCGCCGCCCGTCAGCTGGCCGTGATGCCCGGGGCGCTCGGCGGCCGGGCCGAGGTGCTGGGCGCCCTCGCGCTGGTGCTGAGCGAGATGGGCGACTCGACGCTGCTGGAGGGCGCGCTGTCGGCGGGCACTCCGGCGCTCGCCTGAATCCCTCCGCTCGCCTGACTGCCGCGCCTTGAGTCCCGCCGCCTTTAGCCGCTTTTGTCCGGCCGCACCGTGTCTCTTCGGGCATGTCCGGCTGCGTTCACTCAGATAACGAATGGCACCGTTGCCATCTCGTTAAGGATTTACTTCTTGACGCCATGACGGCGGCCGAGTTGACTTCACGCCACCTCGGCCGCAATGACGCGGCCTCGTCAGGGAGGTCACCCCCGTTATGAACGCAACGATGCGTCGCGTCGCCATTGCCACCGCTGTCGTATCGATGGCCGCCTCGCTCGCCGCCTGTGGTTCGGCGAAGGAAGCGGATAACAAAGACGAGAAAGAGAAGAAGACCGGTCCGCTGACCATCGGGCTCCTTCTGCCCGAGGATCAGACGGCGAGATACGAGAACTTCGACCGGCCGCTGATCAAGGAAAAGATCCTGGCCGACTGCTCCGATTGCAAGATCCAGTATGCCAACGCCAAGTCGGACCCGTCGGTACAGCAGCAGCAGGTCGACTCCATGATCACCAAAAAGGTCGACGTCATCATTCTGGATTCGGTGGACTCCAAGTCCATCGGCGGTTCGGTCAAGAAGGCCGCCGAGGCGAATATCCCGGTCGTCGCCTACGACCGGCTGGCCGAGGGACCGATCTCCGCCTACACCTCCTTCGACAACGAGACGGTCGGCAAGGTCCAGGGCGAGGCGCTGCTGAAGGCCCTGGGCGGCAAGGCCAAGGGCGGCAAGATCGTCATGCTCAACGGCTGGGAGGCCGACCCCAACGCCGCCATGTTCAAGAAGGGCGCGCTCTCGGTCCTCAAGGGCAAGGTGGACATCGCCAAGTCGTACGACATCGACCGCTGGCTGGCCGAGGAGGCCAACAAGGCCATGACGGGCGCCATTTCGTCCGTCGGCAAGAGCAACATCGTCGGCGTCTACTCCGCCAACGACAGCATGGCGGGCGGCGCGATCACCGCGCTCAAGAGCGGCGGCGTCAAGCCGCTGCCGCCGGTCACCGGCCAGGACGCCGAACTCGCCGGTGTGCAGCGGGTGGTGAGCGGCGAGCAGTACATGAGCGTCTACAAGTCCTACGTGGAAGAGGCGACCGCGGCCGCGAAGATGGCCATCGCCCTCGGCCGCGGCGAGAAGGCCGCCGGGACCAGCACGGTCGACAGTCCGACCACCAAGGACATCCCGGCCACGCTCATCCCCCCGGTCTCGCTGACCAAGGACAAGATCAAGAGCACCGTCGTCAAGGACGGTCTGTACACGGTCGGCCAGATCTGCACGGCGAAGCTGAAGGCCGCCTGCGACGCGGCCGGGCTCAAGTAGCCCCCTGCCGGACCGGAGCGGGCCGCCGTGACGTTCGCCGGCGGCCCGTCCGCCGATCCCCAACACCCCCACCCGAGGGGAGAGTTCTCTCCCCTCCGTCACACAGCAGGGGCCGCCCCTGCCCGGAACGGAGATGGCCATCGTGCCAAACGAACCCGTGTTGGCGTTGCGCGGGATCTCCAAGCGGTTCGGCGCTGTCCAGGCGCTCACCGACATCGAACTGGAGGTCCGCGCCGGTGAAGTGGTCGCCCTGGTGGGCGACAACGGCGCCGGTAAGTCGACCCTCGTCAAGGCGATCGCCGGAGTCGGCCCCGCCGACGAGGGCGTCCTCGAATGGCAGGGCAAGCCCGTCACGATCGCCCGGCCGCACGACGCCCAGGACCTGGGCATCGCGACGGTGTATCAGGACCTCGCCCTGTGCGACAACATCGACGTCGTCGGCAACCTCTTCCTCGGCCGCGAGGTCCTGCGCGCCGGGGTGCTGGACGAGGTCGAGATGGAGCGCCGCGCCCGCGAGCTGCTGAGCACCCTGTCGATCCGTATCCCCAGTGTGCGGATCCCGATCGCCTCGCTCTCCGGCGGCCAGCGGCAGACCGTCGCCATCGCCCGCTCGATGCTGGGCGAGCCCCGGCTCGTCATCCTGGACGAGCCGACCGCCGCCCTGGGCGTCGAGCAGACGGCTCAGGTCCTCGACCTGGTCGAGCGGCTGCGCGAGCGCGGCCTCGCCGTGATCCTCATCAGCCACAACATGGCCGACGTCAAGGCGGTCGCGGACCGGGTCGCGGTGCTGCGACTGGGCCGTAACAACGGCACGTTCGACGTCCGTACCACCTCTCAAGAAGAGATCATTTCCGCCATCACCGGCGCCACGGACAACGCCGTGACCCGCCGCAAGGCGCGCAGCGGGGAGGCCGCCAAGTGAGCACCCGTCTCGACAAGACCAGCGGTGGTGAAGGCGGAAACAAGGCCCCGGCCGGACCGGCCGACGCCAGCCCGGTCGCCAAGGACGCGGTCACCGTGGTCGATCCGCGGCTGCTGGTGCGCCAGGAGGGGTTCAAGGGCTACCTCAACGAGTTCGCCCGCAAGATGCGCAGCGGCGACCTGGGCGCGGTCCCGGTGATCGTCGGCATCGCCGTGATCTGGGCGGTCTTCCAGTGGAAGGACAGCGCCTTCCTCTCGCCCAAGAACCTCTCCGACCTGTCGATCCTCATCGGCGGCACCGGCATGATCTCGGTCGGGATCGTCTTCGTGCTGCTGCTCGGCGAGATCGATCTGTCGGTCGGCTCGCTCAGCGGTCTGGCCGCTGCCACCCTCGCGGTGCTCAACATCCGTGAGGGCGTGCCCGAGGGCATCGCCGTGCTCGCGGCGCTGGCCACCGGTGCGGCGCTGGGCGCGCTGCACGGCTTCTTCTTCGCCAGGATCGGCGTCCCCGCGTTCGTCGTCACCCTCGCCGGTCTGCTGGCCTGGAACGGACTGATGCTCCAGGTGCTCGGCACCACCGGCACCCTCGGCATCGACGACGACAGCTTTGTGCGCATGCTCACCGATCACTACTTCAGCCAGCTCATCGCCGCCTACGGCGCGGCCACGGTCGCGGTGGCCGGGTTCTTCCTGGCCCAGTTCCTGGACAGCCGGCGCCGCAAGGCGGTCGGCATACCCTCGCGGCCGCTGAGCGAGATCCTGGTGCGCACCGCCGTGCTCGCGGTGATCGTCTACGCGGCGGCCTGGCGGCTGAACGAGTACATGGGCCTGCCGCTCGCCCTGGTGATCTTCGTGGTGGTGCTGGTCACCCTCGACTTCGTGGTGCGCCGCACCCCGTACGGACGCAAGGTGATCGCGCTGGGCGGCAGCGTCGAGGCGGCCCGCCGCGCGGGCATCAACGTGGTCGCCGTACGGATCTCGGTGTTCGCGCTGTCCGGGCTCATGGCCGCGTTCGGCGGTCTCATGATCGCGTCCCGGATCGGCTCCGCGAGCCAGCAGGCCGGTACCGGCAACCTGCTCATGGAGGCCATCGCGGCCGCCGTCATCGGCGGTACCAGCCTCTTCGGCGGGCGCGGCTCGGTGTGGTCGGCGATGCTCGGCATGCTGGTCATCGGCTCGATCTCGTCGGGGATGAACCTGCTGGGCGTCGCGAACTCCGTGCAGTACATGATCACAGGCGGGGTGCTGCTGGCCGCCGTGGTCATCGACTCGGTGTCGCGGAGGACACAGCGATCGGCGGGCCGCGGATAGCAACCTGACCGCCGCCGGGGGCGTCTTTGTGTGCGGGCGAGCCGAGCACACAAAAAGGGGGAGGCGCCCCGGAGGCGAACCAGGGCTTCCGGTGGGGCAGCATTAGACTCTCGGGGGCTAGGGGGTGTCTCGGCGGTTCGGGCAGAGCCGCAAGCGGTTTGGGGCCCGCCCTACCCACAAGACACCCCCCCGCGACAAAGATCTATGGGAAAGCTCTCCAACCAAGAAGAACTAATGTTCTTTCCCCACCCCCAAGG
>NZ_JBVIZF010000014.1:0-198577 GCF_055591805.1 Streptomyces sp. NPDC041200
CCCCTGGTCGCGGGCACCCCCGACCCCGTGAGCGGCGCGGACGAGGTCGTGGCCTTCGCCCAGGAACACGGGCTCCCGATCGCGATCAAGGCCGCCTTCGGTGGCGGCGGGCGTGGTCTGAAGGTCGCCCGCACGATGGAGGAAGTGCCCGAGCTGTACGACTCGGCCGTCCGCGAGGCCGTCGCCGCCTTCGGCCGCGGTGAGTGCTTCGTCGAGCGCTACCTCGACAAACCCCGCCACGTGGAGACCCAGTGCCTGGCCGACACCCACGGCAACGTGGTCGTCGTCTCCACCCGTGACTGCTCCCTCCAGCGCCGCCACCAGAAGCTGGTGGAGGAGGCCCCCGCGCCGTTCCTGAGCCCGGAGCAGAACGCCGAGCTGTACCGCGCCTCGAAGGCCATCCTCAAGGAAGCCGGATACGTCGGCGCGGGCACCGTCGAGTTCCTCGTCGGCCTCGACGGCACGATCTCCTTCCTGGAGGTCAACACCCGTCTCCAGGTCGAGCACCCGGTCACCGAAGAGGTCTCCGGCATCGACCTCGTCCGCGAGATGTTCCGCATCGCCGACGGCGAGGAGCTGGGCTACGACGACCCGCAGGTGCGCGGCCACTCCTTCGAGTTCCGCATCAACGGCGAGGACCCGGGCCGCAACTTCCTCCCGGCGCCGGGGACGGTGTCGGTCTTCGACCCGCCGTCCGGTCCGGGTGTGCGGCTCGACGCGGGTGTGGAGTCGGGGTCGGTGATCGGCCCGGCGTGGGACTCGCTGCTGGCCAAGCTGATCGTCACCGGCGCCACCCGTACGCAGGCCCTGCAGCGGGCCGCTCGCGCGCTGGCGGAGTTCCAGGTCGAGGGCATGGCGACGGCGATCCCGTTCCACCGGGCCGTGGTCACTGATCCCGCCTTCACCAGCGACCCGTTCACGGTCCACACCCGCTGGATCGAGACCGAGTTCCACAACACCATCGCCCCCTTCGCCGCCGCTCCCGCCGACACCGACGAGGACGAGGCCATCGGGCGCGAGACCGTGGTCGTCGAGGTCGGCGGCAAGCGACTCGAAGTCTCCCTGCCCGCCTCCCTCGGCGTGGCCGCCGCTCCTCCGGCCGCCGGGTCGAAGAAGGCCAAGCGCAAGGCGGTCAAGAAGGGCGGCTCGGCAGCCTCCGGCGACGCCCTCGCCTCCCCGATGCAGGGCACCATCGTCAAGGTCGCCGTGGCCGAGGGCGACACCGTGGCCGAGGGCGACCTCGTCGTCGTCCTCGAAGCCATGAAGATGGAGCAGCCCATCAACGCCCACCGCGCCGGGGTCATCAAGGGCCTGAACGCGGACACGGGCGCCTCCATCAGCTCCGGCGCCGTCATCTGCGAGATCAAGGACTGACGGAGATCAAGGACGGACGCCGCACCTCGCTCCCCTCATCGGCAGGCCCCACCCCGTCAGCGGGGGAGGGGCCTGCCGGTGTTTCCGAGCCGATCAGTCCTTCAGCGTCCGCTCCAGGAAGCCCAGCACCGTGTCCGCGTACACATCCGGCTGGGACTTGATGCCCTGCAGATGGTCGGTGTCCGGCAGCGTGTGCACCTCGGCCAGCGGATAGCGCTCGCCCAGCGCGTGCACCCCCGCGGCCGGGATCATCGTGTCGCGCTCACCGGCCAGGAAGAGCATCGGCGTCCGCTCGTACGCCCCCTCCGCCTTCGGCGGCCACTTCACCCGCAGCATCGCCAGGGCCGACGACGCGGCGACCAGCTCCAGGGCCTTGCGGGAGGGCCCGGTGCGCAGCGGGCCGGGGATGGGCAGCCCGTCGGCCGCGACGAAGTTGCGGAACAGGGGGGAGAGTTCGAGCGCCGGACCGCTGTCGCAGATCACCGCGTCGACCGGGCACTCCGCCGCCCGTCCCAGCAGGTAGAAGGAGGGGAAGGCGGAGATGGAGAAGCCGAAGACGGCGAAGCGCGCCGCCGCGTACTCGTCCATCGCGCGCAGATGCTTGATGACGGCCACCACATCGTCGGTGTGACGGTCGCTCATGCCCCAGCACGCCGGGTCCGAGACGCTCTTGCCGTGGTTGCGGTGGTCGAACATGGCGACCGTGTAGCCCGCCTCGTTCAGCAGCCGCGCCTGGGCCAGGCTCGCCGACTTGCTCAGCCCCAGCCCGTGGCCGAGCACCACCACCCGCGCCGCGTCGCCCGGGCAGAGCCACACATGCAGCCCGCGCGGCTTCCCGTTCAGCGGCACCTGGACATCGGTGCTGGTCAGGCCCAGGTCCTCGGGCTTCTTGTGATGCGGCCGCCGGGGCGGGTGATAGATGAAGTACGAGAGGAAGGCACCGTAGAGCGGAGCCACCGGGAGAGTCGCCGCGGAGGCCGCCTTCGTCAGGAATCCCGTCGCCATATCGCAAACCCCCATCACAGATCGTGCCCGGTCGTGCGCGATCGTAGTGGTGTCACCCGGTGCCCGGGCCAGCCGTGATGTGAACGTGTCCGAAGTCACCGGGCGTTCCCCTACGGCAACGTCGCGTCGCGGCACGGGCGTTGCGGGCGCGACGGGTGGGTACCGTCGTCGGTGGACGGACGCCGGACGGCGGACACGGATGAACTCCAACGGAGGTAACGGAACAGTGCCGCTCATACGCCCGGCTGAGGGCCAGGCCGACGACCAGGCCGACGCCCCGGTGGACGATCCCGCCGCCCACACCGCCGATCCCTGGGGGCCGCTCGCCGCCCCGCCCCGCCCCGAGGACCGCCCCGGCCCCGGCGAGGTCGCCGTATGGCTGCTGCACATCCCGCCGTACGCCTCCTCCGCCGCCGCGGTCGCGGACCGGACGCTGGACGCGGGCGAGCGGGAGCGCGCCGCGGGGATGCGGCACGCGACGGCGCGCGAGCGCTACCTCACCTCGCATGTGGGGCTGCGGACCCTGCTCGGCGGATATCTGGGGGCGGACCCGGCGGACATCGAGTTCACCCGCGAGACCTGCGGCATGCCGGACTGCGAGAAGCCGCACGGCCGCCCCGCCCTCGCGGGCGACACCACCCTGGCGTTCTCGCTCTCCCACGCCGGGGACGCCGCGCTGTGCGCGGTGTCGGGCGGCGCGCCCGTCGGCGCCGACATCGAGGAGCGCAGCCCCCGGCGCTCCGGCGACCGGCTCGACGGACTGATCGGCCAGCTGCACCCCGGCGAGCGGGCGGCGATCGCCGCGCTGCCGGACGAGGAGCGGCGGGAGCGGGCGTTCATGAGCTGCTGGGTGCGCAAGGAGGCGTATCTGAAGGGCATCGGGACCGGGCTGCCGGGCGGGCTGCGGACCCATTACGTCGGCCTCGCGGACCAGTTCGGCGCCCCGCTGCCCGCCGACGCGTCCCTCCCGTCCGGCTGGGCCTTCGCCGACCTGCCCGCCCCGCCCGGCTACCACGCCGCCGTCGCCGTCCGCGCCGAGGCCGCCCCGGCCGTGACCTTCTCCGGTCTGCGGCTCGGGTGAACGGGTCGGGTACCTTCGGACATATGTCGCATCGTGACGAGGTGGAACTCTCCGCAGGCACCATCGAGTACGAGGACACCGGGGGTGAGGGGCCGGTCGCCGTGCTGCTGCACGGCGTCGCCATGGACGGCTCGCTGTGGCGCGAGGTGGTCGCCGCGCTCCGCCCCGGCGTCCGCTGCGTCGTCCCGACCCTGCCGCTGGGCGGCCACCGCCGTCCCATGCGGCCCGACGCCGATCTGTCCGTCCTCGGCGTGGCCCGGCTGGTCGCCGAATTCCTGGAGCGGCTGGACCTCACGGACGTCACCCTCGCCATGAACGACTGGGGCGGCGCCCAGGCCCTCGTCGCGGACGGCCGCGACGAGCGGATCGGGCGGCTGGTCATCACCTCGTGCGAGGCGTTCGAGAACTTCCCGCCCGGCCTGCCCGGCAAGAACCTCCACACCTCCGCCCGCCTCCCCGGCGGTCTGCGCACCGCCTTCTCCCTGCTCAAGCTGCACCCCCTCCGGCGGCTTCCGATGACCTGGGGCTGGATGACCAAGCGCCCGGTGCCGCCGGAGGTCATGGACGCCTGGTTCCGGCCGCTGTGGACGTCCCCGGACATCCGCCGCGACCTGCGGAAGTACGTCCTCGGCGTGCCGCCCGCCGCGGAGCTGCTGCGCTGGGCCGAGCGGCTGCGCGGCTTCGACCGCCCCGCGCTGGTGGCATGGGCGTCCGAGGACCGCGTGATGCCCCCGGAACACGGCCTCCGGCTGGCGGCCATGCTGCCGCAGGGCCGCCATGTGGAGATCCCCGACAGCTACACCCTGATCCCGATGGACCAGCCCCACCGGCTGGCCGCGCTGATGCGCACCTTCATGCTGGACGGCGACGCCCCGGACTGGCCCAGCCCGTGAAGCCGTACGCGTTGTCGGACCCTCGGCGTACCGTCATGGGTATGTGCAGATCCATCAAGACACTGCGCCCGCCGTATGCCGAATCGGTCACCGAGGAGGACATGCGCGCCGCCGCGCTGCAGTACGTACGCAAGATCAGCGGCTTCCGCCAGCCCGCCCCGCACAACGCCGAGGCCTTCGACCGGGCGGTCGAGGCGATCGCCGCCGCCACCGGAGAGCTGCTGGGCACGCTGGAGGTCAGGGGCGGCCGGACAAGCTGAATGGCCCGGCGCTCTCGAAGCCGAGAACAACCGGGCCATTCAGTCGATCAGGTGCGCCGCCAGGGACTCGAACCCCGGACCCGCTGATTAAGAGTCAGCTGCTCTAACCAACTGAGCTAGCGGCGCCTGCTGACGAAGTAAATACTACCTGGTCCGGGAGGGTGCTTTTGACCAACATCAGATGGTCAGCGAGAGCAGCATCGGGGCCGCCTCCCGATTGAGCAGGTAGGCGGCCCGGTGCAGCCGGTGGGCGCGCTCCAGGGGGAGGGAGAGGGCCAGACAGCCGACGGTGTGCCCCGCCGTCACCGGGACGGCCGCGCAGACCGTGCCCACGGCGTACTCCTGCAGGTCGAGCACGGGCACGGTGGGCGGCTGGCTGTCCAGCTTGCGGAAGAGCACCTTCTCGCTGGTCGTCGTCCGTGAGGTGAGCCGCACCGTCTTGTGGCGGGCGAGGTGGTCGCGGCGGCCGTCCTGGTCGAGCTGGGTGAGCAGGCATTTGCCGACGGCCATGGCGTGGGCGGCGGAGCGGAAGTCCACCCACTCGTTGACCCGGGGCGTGCGCGGCCCGTCCGCGTACTGCGTGATCTTGACTTCGCCGTCCACGTAGCGGCTGAAGTAGACCGCCGCGCCCACCGAGTCGCGGAGCGCGGTGAGTGACTTCTGCAGCTTGTCCTCGACGGCATGCCCGCGCTCCGGGGCGCCGGTGTCCAGCAGGGTGAGGGAGGCGCCGCCGATGTATGCCCCGTCGGTGATCTGCTCGACGTACCCCTCGCGGCGCAGCATCCGCAGCAGCTCGGTGAGCCGGGCGCTCGGCAGCCGGGTCTCGCGGGCGATGCGGGCGTGACTCACCCCGCTGGAGTGCCGGGCGACGACCTCCAGGACGCGCAGGGCGTGCCGCACCGAGCGGAGCGGTGCGATCGGTTCGGGCCCCAGCACCACGGCGTCCCCTCTCGCAGGTGGTGACCGCTTGCTTCATCGCCGTCGCTGCGGGTCACGGCCGTGGGGTAGCCCACAGGCGCCCGACGGGAGGCGGCTTCGTTCCACGATAGCCGCCAAGGGGGCGATACGGAGCGGAAGTTGAGCGATGGCATGTGCCACCGTCAGACCGCCCATATCGCCCCCTGTCGTTCGGCGGGGCCATGGCGCGCCGTTACAGCACGGCGCTCAGGAACTCCCGGGTCCGCTCGTGCTCCGGCTCCGAGAAGATCTTCTCCGGCGGACCGGACTCGATGACCCGGCCCGCGTCGAACATCAGCACGTCGTCGGAGATGTCCCGCGCGAAGTTCATCTCGTGGGTCACGCACAGCATGGTGATGTCCGTCGTATGGGCGATGTCCCGCAGGACGTCCAGCACCCCGGCCACCAGCTCCGGGTCGAGCGCCGACGTCACCTCGTCCAGCAGCATCACCTGCGGCCGCATCGCCAGCGCCCGGGCGATCGCCACCCGCTGCTGCTGCCCGCCGGACAGCTGCGTCGGGTACATGTCGCACTTGTCGCCGAGGCCGACGAGGTCGAGCAGCTCCCGCGCCCGCGTCTCGGCCTCGTCCTTGTCCAGGCCCAGGACGTGCACCGGGGCCTCGGTGATGTTCCGCAGCACCCGCATGTTGGGGAAGAGGTTGAACTGCTGGAAGACCATGCCGATCTTCTTGCGCACCTCACGGGTGTGCTTCTCGCCCGCCGGGACCAGCTTGCCGCCCCGGTCCTCGTGGGTGAGGTAGTCCCCGTCGACCTTGATCGTGCCCTCGTCGGGCTTGAGCAGCGTCATCAGCAGCCGCAGGATCGTGGTCTTGCCGGAGCCGGACGGGCCGATGAGGGTGACGTGCTTGCCGGAGGAGACCGAGAAGTCGAGGTCGTCCAGGACCGTATTGGCACCGAAGCGCTTCGTCACCTTGTCGAAGCGGATCAGTTCACTGCCGTCCACGGCAGGATTCGTGTGGTCGGTTTCAGTGGCCAAGACGACGCTCCAGGGCTCGCATGAGAAGAGATGCCGGATAGGCGATGAGGATGAAGGCGATGCCGACCATCGTGAACGGCTCGATGTAGTGGAAGGACGACGAGGCCTCGCCCCGCGCCTTCTGCAGCATGTCGACGACGCCGATCAGCGCGAGCATCGGGGAGTCCTTGAGCATCGCGATGACGTAGTTGCCGAGGGCGGGCACCACGCGGCGGATCGCCTGCGGCAGGATCACCGCCTGCCAGGTGCGGCCCCGGGAGAGGCTGAGCGCGGTGGCCGCCTCCCACTGGCCCACCGGCACACCGTCGATACCGGCCCGGTAGACCTCGGCGGTGTACGTCGAGTAGTGCAGCCCGAGCGCGATCACGCCGGTGGTCAGCGCCGAGAACTTGATGTCCCAGGTCGGCAGTACGTAGAAGAAGAAGAACAGCTGCACCAGCAGCGGGGTGTTGCGGATGAACTCCGTCACCGCCGACACCGGCCAGCGCACGAAGCGGGTCGGCGAACGGAGCGCCATCGCCCACACCAGCCCCAGCGCGAACGCCAGGACCGAGCCGAGGGCGGTGGCCTCCAGCGTGATCAGCAGCCCGTGGCCCAGCTGCGGGAGGAAGTCCTTGGCCACGTCCCAGTCCCACTTCACTGGGCACCTCCTCCGACGACGATGTTGCGCGACTGCTCGGTCTCCTGCTTGCCGATCAGCTTGCGCGTGACCAGCGAGGCCTTGGGCGGAGCCTGGCCGAGGTTGGCCTTGGCGCGCCGCTCCAGCAGCCGCATCAGCCGGGTCAGGATGAACGCCAGGACGAAGTAGAGGACCAGGATGATCGTGTAGATCTGCGCGCTCTCACCCGTCGCCAGCCGGGAGAGCTGGGCGGCGAAGGTGATGTCGGCGACGTTCACGGCCGAGACCAGCGCCGTCGCCTTCAGGATCTCGATCAGCAGGTTGTTGAACGGCGGGATCATCTCGGGGATCGCCTGCGGCAGGATCACCCGCCGCATCCGCTGCGCGGGTGTGAAGCTCAGCGCGATGGCCGCCTCACCCTGCGCGGGCGCCACGGAGGCGATCGCGCCGCGGACGATCTCGGAGCCGTACGCCCCGTAGTTCAGCCCGATCGCCAGCACCGCCGCCCACATCGGGAACAGCTGCCAGCCGAAGGCCAGCGGCATCACGAAGGCCAGCCAGAACATCAGCACCAGGGCCGACGTACCGCGGAAGATCTCCACGTACGCGGCGGTGAGGAAGCGGACGATCCGCAGCCGCGACGTGCGCGCCATGCCGATGCCGAACGCGACGGCGAGGGCGAAGGCGGCGCTGAACAGGGTCAGCTGGATCGTGATCCAGACGCCCGGAAGAAGCCAGTGTTCCCACAGACCGGCCGTCATTTGCACAGCTCCTCGGCGGTCAGATCGGTCATCTCGCCCTCGGTGAAACCGAAGGGCCGCACGATGCGCAACAGCTCACCGCTCTTCTTCATCTTGTGCAGCTCGACGTTGAAGGCGTCGCGGAGCTTGGTCTCCTCCGGCCGGAAGGCGAAGCCACCCGCCCCGATGTCCGGCTTGCCGTCGAGCATGGCCTGGAACGGCTCGGTCGCCTCGGCCCGCTTGCTGTTCCGCTGCTTGACCACGTTGTGGACGGTCACGGTCGTGCCCGCGAAGACGTCGGCCCGGCCCTGCTCCACCGCCAGCAGACCGGCCAGCTGGTCCGGGAGGATCAGCATGTCGCTCTCCTTGACCCCGGCGTTCTTGGCGTAATCGATCTCGGCATAAGCGGTGCCGGTCGCCATTTTGGCCTTCTGTTTGACGATGTCGTCGTAATTGTGAAGGTTCTTCGGGTTGCCCTTGCGGACGATGAACGCGTCCCGCATGCGGTAGTCGGGGTCGGAAAAGATCACCTGGGCGCAGCGTTCGGGGTTGATGTACATCCCCGCGGAGACCACGTCGAACTGCTGCGAACGGAGCCCCGGAATCAGCGAGCCGAACTCGGTCGGCACCGGCTGGACCTTGTCCACACCCAGCCGCTTGAAGATGACCTTCGCGATCTCCGGTGCCTCACCGGTGAAGTCGCCGTTCTTGTCGATGTAGCCGAATGGGATCTCCCCCGCAATTCCCAGTCGGACCGTGCCCTGCGCCCGCAGGCGCTCCAGCAGATTGCCCCCATCCTTGGCGTCCGTGTTGGACACCCGGCTACAGCCGACCGCGCCCAGTAGGCCAAGGGCCGCGCCGCCGACCAGAAGCGATCGACGGGATGCCCCTTTTGCTCTGTTATCGATATCTTTCCCACGTGGTGGAGCCATGGGCGCGCGGCTACCCGAACTCACGAAATATATGCGGGTCGTTTCCAGCCCTTGATACAGACGATGCGGGGTAGGCCCCCTGGGGAAGGACTGGTAGGGACGGGTAAGGACTGTTCCGAAGCGACCTGGAGGAATGTCGATGGTTGACCGAGCCGACCGGTTCATCGAGGTCTCGCTCGACAAGCGTGGAGTGACCTGCACCGCGAAACTCCTCGACGACCGCGCGCCGATCACCTGCGAGGCCGTCTGGAACGCGCTGCCGCTGGGGGGTGACGTCTATCACGCCAAGTACGCGCGGAACGAGATCTACGCGCTGCTGCCACCCTTCGCCCCCGAGGAGCCACCGCTGGAGA
This sequence comes from Streptomyces sp. NPDC041200, assembly GCF_055591805.1. Taxonomy (NCBI): domain Bacteria; kingdom Bacillati; phylum Actinomycetota; class Actinomycetes; order Kitasatosporales; family Streptomycetaceae; genus Streptomyces; species Streptomyces sp. NPDC041200. The sequence goes on from NZ_JBVIZF010000014.1 coordinate 9,212, forward strand.
ACCCCACGATCACACCCATCCCCGGGGACCTGTGCTACTTCACGTTCTCCGACACCCAGCTCGGCACGAAGTCCTACGGCTACGAGGCCCAGGCCAAGCACCAGGGCAAGCGCCAGGTGATCGACCTCGCGCTGTTCTACGAGCGGAACAACCTGCTCATCAACGGCGACGCGGGCTGGGTCCCGGGCATCGTCTGGGGTTCGGTGGTAGACGGCCTGGACCGCATGGCCGACGCCTGCCAAGACCTCTGGCGAGCGGGTGCCCTGGGCGAAACCCTGAGCTTCCGCCGAGCGTGAGCCTTCGCCGGGCCCGGGGCTCCGTGCCCCCGGGCCCGGCAAATCCAGCCCCTCCGGCGTTTGAGGAGCGGGGGCGCGGGGGCGGAGCCCCCGTAACAAGATGTGTTCCCGTCACCCCACCGGCGGGGGCACGGCTTCCGCCACCCCCGCCCCATACAACGCGTGCGCCACCCGCAAAACCTCCACATCCGCATGCCGCGCCCCCACCAACTGCACCCCGATCGGCAGCCCCGACGCCGTCATCCCGCACGGCACCGACGCCGCCGGCTGCTGCGTCAGATTGAAGGGATAGGTAAAGGGCGTCCACCCTGTCCACCGTGCGTGCCCCGACCCCTCGGGAACCTCCACCCCCGCCTCGAAGGCGGTGATCGGCAACGTAGGCGTGACCAGCAGGTCGTACGCGGAGTGGAAGCGCCCCATCGCATGCCCGAGCGCCATCCGCACGTCCACCGCCGCCAGATAGTCCAGCGCGCTGTACGAGGCCCCCTGGGCACACACCTCCCGCAGCCCCGGATCCAGCAGCTCCCACTGCTCCTGCCCGAGCGGCTGCACCACTCGCGCCGCACCGCTGAACCACAGCGTGTGGAAGGCCTCCACCGGATCCTCGAAGCCCGGGTCGATCTCCTCCACGACCGCGCCCATCTCGGCCAGCAGGTCCACGGCCCGCCGCACCGCCGCGGCCACCTCGGGGTCGACCACAACCCCACCACCGAGCGCCGGACTGTACGCGACCCGCAGCCCGTCGACCGCGCCGCCGCCCCCCGTAAGAGCCTCCCGGAAGCTCCCCCCGAAGGGGCCGAGCTGCGACCAGTCGCGCCAGTCCGCCCCGGTGATGACATCCATCAGCAGGGCGGCATCGGCCGCGTCCCGGGTCATGGGCCCCACATGGGCGAGCGTCCCAAACGCACTGGCGGGATAGATCGGCACCCGCCCATAGGTGGGTTTGAGCGCGAAGATCCCGCAGAAGGACGCGGGGATGCGGACGGACCCGCCCCCGTCCGTCCCAAGGCTCAGCGGGCCGGCCCCCAGCGCGACCGCCGCCGCGCTGCCGCCGCTGGAGCCGCCCGCGGTGCGCCCGGGGTCGTACGGGTTGCCCGTCACCCCGTACACGGGGCTGTCCGTGACACCTTTCCAGCCAAATTCCGGTGTGGTCGTCTTGCCGAGAAACACCGCCCCGTGGTCCCGCATCCGCGCCACCGCGGGCGCGTCCTCGTCCCACGGCCCGTCCGTGCGCACCGTACGGGACCCCCGCAGCGTGGGGCCGCCGCGCATCAGCAGGATGTCCTTCACCGACACCGGAACGCCGTCCAGGAGCCCCGCCGGTTCGCCACGCCGCCACCGTTCGGCGGACTCCTCCGCCTGGCGCAGCGCTTCCTCGTCGTCCACCCGGCTGTAGGCGTTGACCCTCGGCTGGATCTGCTCGATCCGGTCGAGGGCGGCTCGGGTGGCCTCGACGGGGGAGAGGTCGCCGGAGCCGTACCGCTCGAGGAGTTGAACCGCTGTCAGGTCGTGCAGGTCGGTCATCCAGCTCTCCGTTCAGATCGTGCGGACCGTATTGACCGGTCCGGCCGTGCGATCAGTCCACCGGTACGTATCCCAGGCGCTTGTCGACGATGTTGAGCAGGGGTTCTCCGGCGCTCCAGCGGTCGTAGTTGTCCTGGAACTGGTCGGCGAGGTGGTCGCGCCAGCCGACCGTGTCGCCGCTCATGTGGGGCGAGACGAAGAGCCCGGGCACGTCCCACAGGGGGTCGTCGGGGGCGAGTGGCTCGTTCTCGAACACATCCAGCGCGGCGCCCGCGATCTGCCGCCCGACCAGGGCGGCCTTGAGGTCGTCCTCGATCACCAGAGGGCCGCGTCCGACGTTGATGAACCGGGCTGTGGGCTTCATCCGGGCGAAGGCGGCTCGGTTGAACATGCCGCGCGTGGCGTCGGTGAGCGGGGCGACGGAAATCACCCAGTCGGCCTGCGAGAGCAGCTCGGGCAGCTCGTCGTTGCCGCGTACGCCCGGGCGGGCGGTGCGTCCGACCAGGTCGGCCTTGATCCCGAGCGCGGTCAGGGTGGTGGCGATGGCCCGGCCGATGGGCCCGGCGCCGATGACGGCGGCGCGCGTCCCGGCCAGGCGCATCGTCTCGCGGTGCTGCCAGCGGCGCTGCCGCTGCAGCTCCCAGCTGCCCAGGAAGTCCTTGCCCATGGCGATGACCAGGCCCGCGACGTACTCGGCGATCGGCTGTTCGAAGACGCCGCGCGCGTTGGTCAACACGGTGTCGGACGCGGTCAGTTCGGGGCTCAGCAGCCGGTCCACCCCGGCGCTCGCGGTGTGCACCCAGCGCGGCCGGGGGCCGTCGCCGGGCCAGGCGTCGCGTACCGCGTCGGAGGTGAAATCCCAGACCAGGAGGACATCGGCGGAGGGCAGGGCGTCAGGCAGGGTCTTCTCGTCGCACACCACGACCTGGGCCCGGCCGGCCAGCCGGTCCAGCCGGACCGGGGGCTGCTCGCCGAAGACGACAACAGTGCTTTCGGACATAGGCGGGAAACCGTTTCGAAACGTGGGTGAGTTTGGCTGACGTTAGTTGGGGCAGGCGCCAAGGTTTGCGGGGATTGACCACGCTAGGCAGCGGAAACTACCGTCGTCAACAACGGATCTGTCCCGACGTCCCGGCATCAGGCCGGTGCTCTCTCTTATATCTCTGGCCAATGGTCCAGCCCTCCCTTTCTGTATTGGGGCTCGATATATGGACGTCTCCTTTCTGGGTGGCCCGCAGCCGCAGCGTGGCGTGGGTGTCGTCGCACCGTTCGACTTCGCGCTTGATCGCGAACTATGGCGCTGGGTGCCGGACGAGGTCTCGTTGCACCTCACCCGCACACCCTTCGTCCCGGTCGAGGTCAGTCTCGACCTGGCACGGCTCGTGAGCGAGCACGAAACCCTGCAGGACGCGGTGCGGGCGCTGAGCGCGGTCGCACCGGAAGTGGCGGCTTACGCCTGCACCTCGGGCAGCTTCGTCGGCGGCGTGGCCGGCGAGCGCGCGATGTGCGCGGCGATGACACAGGCGGGCGAGCTGCCCTCGCTCACCACCTCGGGCGCCCTGCTGGAGGCGCTGCGGGAGATCGGCGCCCGGCGGGTCGCGGTGGTGACCCCGTACACCCGGTCGGTGACCGACTCGCTGGAGGAGTACCTGGGCGAGGCCGGGATCACCGTGACGGGCCGGGCCTATCTCGGACTGACCCGGCACATCTGGAAGGTCCCCTACCGCGACGTGGTCGACATGGCGCGGGAGGCGGTGGTCGGGTCGCCCGACGCGCTCTTCATCAGCTGCACCAACTTGCCGACGTACGACGTGATTCCGCAGCTGGAAGCGGAGTTGCGGATGCCCGTGCTGTCGGCCAACCAGGTGACGGTCTGGGCGGCGCTGCGGGAGATCGGTGCCCAGGCGGTCGGCCCGTACCAGGCGCTGCTGGACCCGGCCGCGCGGCGGGGCCCGGCGGGCATGGCGTCGTCGATGGTGGCCGACCCGATGGCCTCGATGCCCCCGATGGCGAATCCGGTGGCGCATGCCGAGCCGGAGCCGGAAGCGGCGCTGGCCGGGGCCGCGTCGCCGGGGCCGGACGTCGATCCGGCGGACGGTCTCGACCCGGGGTTCGGGCCGGGGATCGGCGAGGGCCCGTTCCTCGACGACTCGGGAGGTCCGTCTGCGATGTGAGGGAACCTGCCGGGCGGCTGCGGTGTATCACAAATGACAGTGCAGGGGCGGCGCCCACGGGGGCCGCAGGTAAGGAGGCAGTCATGACGGACGCGACGCAGCGGACGACGCACCAGACGCCGGACACGGTGGGCTTTCTCTACCCGGGCTATTCCGCCGAGGACGACTATCCGCGCCTGGAGGGGATGCTCGGCGACAGCGTGCGGCTCCCGCTCGTCCACACCGACATCGGTGAGGACGCCCACCGGGTGGACGCCCTGCTGGAAATGGGCTCGGGGGCCCGTCTCGCGGCCGGGGTCGCCGAGCTGAAGGAGCGCGGCGCCCAGGCGGTGATCTGGGCCTGCACCAGTGCGAGCTTCGTCTTCGGCTGGGAGGGCGCCCGGGAGCAGGTGCGCGAGCTGGAGGAGACGGCCGTGCTGCCCGCCTCCAGCACCTCCTTCGCCTTCGCCCACGCGGTGCAGGCGCTGGGCGTCGAGAGGCTGGCCATCGCCGCGACCTACCCGGAGGATGTCGCGGAGTACTTCAGGACGTTTCTGAAGGCGGCGGGCGCGGAGGTGGTCTCCACCCAGGGCAGCGGCATCATCACCGCCGCCGAGGTCGGCACCTGGGGGAAGGACGAGGTGCTGCGGATGGCCCGCCATGGTGACCATCCCGACGCCCAGGCGGTGCTGCTGCCGGACACCGCGTTGCACACCGCCGCCTGGCTGCCCGATCTGGAGGCGGACCTGGGCAAGCCGGTGCTCACGGCGAATCAGGTCACGGTCTGGGAAGGGCTGCGGCTGCTGGGCCGCAGGCCGGTCCATGACCGGCTGGGCGCGCTGTTCGCCGCGGGCGGCTGAGGAGAGCGGGGAAGCAGAGGAGCGGGCGGCGACGGTGGCGGAGAAAGGGAGCGAGTGGTGACGGATCGGTGAACCGGGCGGGAATTCCCTCTCTCCGGACGATCCCGGCAGTATTCCGCTTCCCGGAATCTGCTTGCATGCAGCCGTGCGCCGCCTCCCTCCCTCCCTCCCTCCCTCCCCGGTCGCAACGCCCGCTGCTGGTCACCGCCGCGGTGGCCGTGGCGGCGGCCCGGCCGCCGTTCCGGTCACCCAGCAGGACCTGAACCGGGCTGTTCGGCGAGCCCGGTCTGGTGATGGATTACTACGACGGCAACACGGTCACCGGACTGTGGAACTACGCCCAGCACTACACCCTGAGTGACCGTTCGTTCAGCTCGGGCTACGGCCCGTCCAGCCCGGGCGCCATCGAGCTGGTCTCCGGTCAGACCCATGGCATCGTCTCCACCGACCCGAAGTCCTCCACCGAGGACCCGGAGCAGACCGACAAGCCGGACCCGGCCACCGTGTCCTCGCCGGACGCCCACGGCGTCGGCACGATGATCAACGACCCGGACCCGGCCTTCGACGACTGCTCGGACAAGGACCACACCAGCGGCAGCGCCCTCGGCCTGCTCAAGGGCAAGAACATCGGCGACCTGCTCAACGCCGAGGACGTCAGCTGGGGCTGGTTCCAGGGCGGCTTCCGGCCCAGCACCGCCTGGGACGGCAAGCAGGGCAGCTACGCCAAGTGCTCCGGCACCACCCACACCAACGTTCGGCGGCGCCTCCTTGGTGGACTACAGCCCGCACCACGCGCCGTTCCAGTACTACAAGTCCACGGCCAACCCCCATCACCTGCCGCCCAAGAGCGTCTCGGAGATCGGCCACCAGGGTCAGGCCAACCACAACTACGACCTGACCGACTTCGACGCCGCCCTCAAGACCGGCCATCTGCCCGCGGTCAGCTTCCTGGAGGCCGCCGAGTACCAGGACGGCCACGCGGGCTACTCGGACCCGGTCGACGAGCAGCACTTCCTCGTCAAGCAGATCAACGCGATCCAGAAGTCGCCGCAGTGGAAGGACACCGCGATCGTCGTCGCCTACGACGACAGCGACGGCTGGTACGACCACGCGTACGCGAAGCCCACCAACGGATCCAGCGACACCACGGCCGGTTCGAACGGCCAGGCGACCGACAGCCCCGCCTGCCAGTCCGCTCCCCGCCCGGCCGGCGGCTACCAGGACCGCTGTGGTCCCGGCCCGCGCCAGCCGCTGCTGGTGATCTCCCCGTACAGCACGTCCAACAAGTCGGCACCGCGGCCACCGTCCTGGTGCTGCGCCGCCGCCGTACGGCCTGACACGCCCCCGGCTCGGGGCCCGGAACCCCCGGGTCCCGGGCCGGGAATAAACCGGAGCCTTCATCCGGTTGATGGTGCGCGGTAGACGATGCAGTACCGCAGTGCGATCAGGGAGGCGGGCCACCGTGGCCGATGAGCGGGACCGGCGAGACGACGAGCGCGACGAAAGCCGCGCCGAAGAGCGCGAGACCATCCGGGCCAACCCCCGGGGCAGCGCGCCCGTACCGCTGTCGGTGCTGGACCTGGCGACCGTCGGCAGCGGGCTGACCGCCACCCAGGCCCTGCGGACCACCACCGAGCTGGCCAGGCTCGCCGAGCAGCGCGGCTTCCACCGCTTCTGGGTGGCCGAGCACCACTCCATGCCGGGCGTCGCCAGCTCCTCCCCGGCCGTCATCCTCGCCCATCTGGCCGCCCACACCGAGCGGATCCGGCTCGGCTCGGGCGGGGTGATGCTGCCCAACCACGCCCCGCTCGTCATCGCCGAGCAGTTCGGCACCCTGGAGGCACTCGCCCCCGGCCGGGTCGACCTCGGCCTCGGCCGCGCCCCCGGCACCGACGGGGCGACCGCGGCGGCGCTGCGACGCACCGAGCGGCTGCGCGAGGGCGCTGACGACTTCCCGCAGCAGCTCGCCGAGCTGGTCCGGTTCCTGGACGACGACTTCCCGGACGGCCACCGGTACGCCCGTATCCACGCGGTGCCCGGCCCCGTCCAGGGCACGGTCCCCGGCGGGGTGCAGTCCGCCGACCGCCCCTCGGTGTGGCTGCTGGGGTCCAGCGGCTTCAGCGCCCGGCTCGCGGGCCAGCTGGGCCTGCCGTTCTCCTTCGCGCACCACTTCTCCGCGGCCAACACGATCCCCGCGCTCGACCTCTACCGCGAGTCGTTCCGGCCGTCCGCGGTGCTGGACCGGCCGTACGCGTCGATCGGCGTCTCGGCGTTCGCGGCCGAGGACGAGAAGGCGGCCCACCGGCAGGTGCTCACCGGCGCCCTCTCCATGATCCGCCTGCGCACCGGGCGCCCCGGCCTGGTGCCGTCGCCGGAGGAGGCCGAGGCCCACGAATTCAGCGAGATCGAGCGTGACTTCGTCAACAGCTGGCTGGCCAACGTGGTGTACGGGACGCCGGACGAGGTGCGTGAAGGGCTGGACGACCTGGTCAAGCGGACCGGGGCGGACGAACTCAAGATCACGACGACGGCGCACGGCCGGGAGGCCCGGATCCGTTCGTACGGCATGATCGCGGACGCGTACGGCCTGCCGGACGCGCCCGCGTAAGCGCCTAACCGGACGCGCCCGCGTAAGCGCCTACGGGGAGCGCCTAAGGGGAGAGCGGGCAGGCGGGGAGCATGGGAGGGATGCGGTCGGGCGGGACCGGGCGGGAGTAGAACCAGCCCTGACCGGTGTCGCAGCCGATCCCTCCCAGCCGCTCCGCCTGCTCCGCGCTCTCCACGCACTCCGCCACCACCGTGAGCCCCAGCCGGTGCGCCAGCTCCACCAGCGCCCGGACGATCGTCTCGTCCGCCGGATTGGGGTGTTCCTCGGCCCGGAAGCCCTGGACGAAGGAGCCGTCCAGCTTGAGCGTGGAGACCGGCAGCCGGCTCAGATAGGCCAGGTTGGAGTAGCCGGTGCCGAAGTCGTCGATCGCGATGGCCACCCCCATGTCGCTCAGCTGCTGGAGCGCCTGCAGCGGACGGCCCGCCGAGCCCATGACCGCCGACTCGGTCAGCTCCAGCTGGAGCAGCCGCGGCGGCAGCCCCGTCTCGGCGAGGATCGTGCCCACGTCGGCGACCAGGTCGGAGTCCCACACCTGACGCACGGCCACATTGACGCTGACCACCAGCGGATGCCGCGGATGGGCTTGCTGCCAGGCGCGGGCCTGGCGGCAAGCGGTACGCAGCACCCAGCGGCCGAGCGGCACGATCGCGCCGTTCTCCTCGGCCAGCGAGACGAACCGATTCGGTGAGAGCCGGCCGAACTGCGGATGGTCCCAGCGCACCAGCGCCTCCACGCCCCGGACGACCCCGTCGACCAGGCCCACCAGCGGCTGGTAGTCCAGCACGAACTCCTCCCGCTCGACCGCCGGCCGCAGCGTGCTGGACAGCGCCTGACGGGTCATGCGGTGGGCGTTGCGCTCGGGGTCGAAGAGGGTCCAGCGCGCCTTGCCGTCCTCCTTGGCCCAGTAGAGCGTGGTGTCCGCGGCCTGCATGAGCCAGGTGGTGTGGGTGCCCGCCGCGGGCCGCTCCACGACGCCGATGCTCGCCGACACCGACAGCCGCTGCCCGCCCACGTCGAACGGCCGCTGGAGCGCGGCCAGCACCGAGCGGGCCAGTTCGCACACCTGCTCGGTGCCGCTGGACTCCCGCACCAGCAGGGCGAATTCATCGCCCCCGAGCCGCGCCACCAGATGGTCGCCGGGCGCCGCGCACTCGGTGAGCCGCAGCGCGACCGCCCGCAGCAGCCGGTCGCCGACCCGGTGGCCGAGGGTGTCGTTGATCGCCTTGAAGCCGTCCAGATCGAGGTAGCACAGCCCGATCCGGCCGGTGCCCGCGCGGTCGTACGCCCCCGCCTCCAGCGCGGCGGCCAGCCGCTCGAAGAAGAGGTTCCGGTTGGGCAGCCGGGTCACCGGATCGTGCATCTGCAGATGGCGCAGCCTCCCCTGGAGGTCCCGGCGGTCGCTGATGTCGGCCATCGACAGCAGAAGACTGCAGCTGTCCGGGGCCGGTTCGACGGTGATCTCGGCCCAGAGGGCATGGCCGTCGGAGTGATGGAGCCGACGAGTGCACGTCATCCGCTCGCGGCGGCCGAGCAGCACCTCGCGGTAGTCGTTCCAGGTGCGCGCGTCCTCGCGCAGCTCCGCCAGCTCGGCGGCGCCACGGGTGGCCAGCTGGGCGGGGTCGGCGCCCAGCAGGGCGCCCAGCGCGGGGTTGGCGTCGAGCACCCTGCCCTCGCGGTCGATGACCGCCATGGCGAGCCGCGCGGCGTTGAAGGCGGCGCGGTAGTCGCTGGGCGCGGCACCCGGCGGTGCGCCCGGGGGCGTGTTCGGGGGTGTGCCCAGCGGTGTGCCCGGGGGCGCGCCCAGTGGTGCGCCCCGCTGTGCGCCCCGTGGCGTGCCCGAGGGCGTGTCAGCGCTCGCCCCGATGGGGGAAGCGCTGGGGGGCGTATTACGCTCAGTGATCGTCGGCAGCGTCGCGCCGGGCGCGCGGCCCTGCCAGTCGGGGGTTCCGCTCACCGCTCGCTCCCGCATGGCGTGTGTCTGGTCCAGGTATGTCATCTGTGTCGTACACGTCTCGTGCATCTCTCACACCGGGTGCCGGGCAGGCGGCAAGAGCCCGCCTGAATAGGTAATCCCCGCTGGAAATGTGCCGATCATAGAGGCTCGTACTCCGCGCGTTCCATTGACGCCATCGCGATCACCGCCGCATTGACAAGGTGTTTGGTCGTATCTGTTCGACTCTGCGCGGGCGCACTGCCCGCTTGACCGGATGTGACCGTCTGTTACGTACCCGCATCCCGGCCTCTTCACTCGACCGGTCCAGTCGAACAGGGCGTACCGCGCCAATCCGACCCAGGGTGGAGTGGGTGTTCCCTCTACGCCCGGGAGGTCGGCATGGCGCGTCCTCAAGCGTCCGCGTGGGCGCCGCGGCCGCCGCGGCTGCGCCGGGCCCAGGCCGTCCTGACCTCGCTGAGCGCCCTGATCGCCACCACCGTGGTGGCCGGTCCCGCCACGGCCGTGGGCGCGGGCGGGCCGTGCGCCCTGGAGCGCACCGGCGCCCACCACTCCGAGGGGCTGGACGGCTGGAACGGCAACTACCCCCGACCGGTCCGCTCGCTCCGCGCGGCCATGGTCTTCCTGTCCTTCCCGGACGCCGCCCCCAAGGTCACCCCCGCCCGGCTGGCCGCCGACCACACCCCCGCGACCGGCGACTTCTTCCAGCGCGCCTCCTACGGACGCTTCTCGCTGCGCGTCCACCCGATGCGGCGCTGGATCACCATGCCGAAGGCGTCCACCGCGTACGCCATACAGCGCGACTGGCACTCCGCGCGCCGGGCCGCGTATCTGCGCGACGCCATCCGCGCCGCCGATCCGCACGTGGACTTCGGCCGCTACGACATCGTCTACCTCGTCGCCGACCCCGACGCCCCGGGCGTCGACGCCGACGCGACCAAAGTGGTCAACTTCGAACGGCCCCTGCGCGCCGACGGTAAGGATCTACGGCGCCTGGTGACCGTCTTCGAGCACCATCCGCCCGATCGCAACGTCCTCGCCCATGAGACCGGGCACGTCTTCGACCTGCCCGACCTCTACCACCGGCCCAGCACGACCGACAACAGCGGCGACTGGGACACCTACGTCGGCGACTGGGACCTGATGGGCAGCCAGTTCGGCCTCTCCCCGGACCCCTTCGGCTGGCACAAGTGGAAGCTCGGCTGGCTCACCGGGCGGCAGGTGGCCTGCGCCCGCGCCCTGGGCCCGAAGATGTACACCCTCCAGCCCCTCGGCGCCCCCATGGAAGGCCGCCCCGGCACCGACACCCGCACCCGGCTGGTCGTGGTCCGCACCGGCCCCACCACCGCCCTGGCCATCGAGGCACGCGGCGCGTACGGCAACGACGCGGGCACCTGCACCGAAGGCGTCCTGGTCTACCGGGTGCGCAACGACGCCGCCTCGGGCGAGGGCCCGGTCCGCGTGCTGGACGGCCACCCCGCCACCTCCGCCTGCTGGAACGAGTCCGTCTACCCCGAGCTGGCCGACGCCCCGCTCGGCGTCGGCGACTCCCTGCTGGCCCGGGAGGAAGCGGTCCGCGTGACCGTCACCGGCCGTGCCACCGGCGGCTCCTGGGCCGTCCAGGTCACCCGCGGCGAGCGCACGTGAGGCCTGCCGGGCGGATCGTCGCGGGGCCGCGAGCGCCGCTGTGCGCCCCCGCACCGGACACCGCGGCCTGATTCACGAAGGTCCGCCGGACACCACACCCAGGCCGTCGCACAGTAGCGCCCGCCACCGCGTCCGAACGGTGATCAAGCAGTGTTCGAGGTGGCGCTCCGAAACTGTGGCCTCGTTTTGATCTCCGGCGCCCGGGAGCGACCATGCCACGACACGCGAATCTGGCCGAGGCACTGAGAGAGCGGGCCCGGGGCGGCGGGGCCGACAGCGTCGCGCTGGCGCACCCGGACGGAGGCGGCGGCGAGCGGCGGATCTCCTACGCCGAACTCGACGCCCGCGCCGCCGCCGTGGCCGCCTGGCTGCGCGGACGGGACGCCGCCGGGCGCCGGGTGCTCATTGTCATGGACCCCGGCACGCATATCGCCGCCGCCCTGCTCGGCTGCCTCTACGCGGGCGCCGTCGCCGTCCCCGTGCCCGCGCCCACCGCGTCCCGCACCGCCGCCGAGCGCACCGCGGCGATCGCCCGGGACGCCGGCGTGGACCTCGTCCTCACCGAAACCGCGCACGCCACCGAGACCTCCCGCCGCCTCTCGCTCGTCGGCCGCGCCGACATCACCTGCCTGCCCGTCGACAGGCTGCCGCCGGACCATGCCGCCGACCGCGCCGCCGACGGGCCCGCCCCGCCCGCGCGCACCGATCCCGACAGCCTCGCCCTGCTCGCGTACGACTCCGGACCCGCCACCGCCCCGCGCGGCACCCGGCTCACCCACGGCAACCTCCTCGCCACCATGCACGCCCTGCGGGCCACCCTGGGCACCGGCCCGCGCTCCCGGATCGGCGGGTGGCTGCCCCGCCGCCACGCCCCCGGCCTGATCGGCCAGGTGCTGCACCCGCTGTGGCTGGGCGCCACCGCCGTCCCGCTGCCCGCGCGCCCGTTCCGTACCGACCCGGCCGCCTGGCTGCGGGCCATCAGCCGCCACGGCATCACCGAAACCGTCGCCCCCGACACCCACTACGCACGCTGCGCCGCGCTCGCCGCCGACGAACAGCCCGCCGGGCTCGACCTCTCCCGCTGCCGGACCGCGCTCAACGCGGGGGAACCGGTCTCGCCCGCCACCATGGCCGCCTTCGCCCGCCGCTACGCCGCCGCGGGGCTGCGCCCCGGAACCCTGGTCGCCGGATACGCCCCCGCCGAAGGCACGCCCCTGCTGATCGCCGAGGGCCGCACCCCGGTGCCCGGCGCGGAGTTCGGCGTCGTCGACCCGCAGACCTGCCGTCGGCAGCCCGAGGGGGCGGCCGGGGAGATCTGGGCGCGCGGCGCCGCCGTCACCACCGGCCACTGGGGGCGGCCGCTGGACACCGTGCCGCTCTTCGCCGCCCGCGCCGCCGACGGCCCGGACGGATTCCTGCGCACCGGTGACCTCGGCCTCGCGGCGGACGGCGGCATCCGCATGACCGGCCGGGTTCATGACGGCCTCCTCGTGGACGGGATCACCCTGCACCCCCAGGACGTCGAGCGTGAACTGCTCGTCTGCGGGCGGGCCCTGGGGTCGGCCCGGGTGTTCTGCGCGGGGCCCGGCGCCGGGCCGCTGGTCGTCGTCCAGGAGGTCCGTACGGCGAGCGCCGCCCGGACCGGCCTGCCCCGGCTCGCCGCCCGCGTCCGGGCCCGGGTGGCGGAGGAGTTCGGCGTCACCACCGGCGCGGTGCTGCTCGTACGCCCCGGGACGGTGCGCCGGGACGGAGCGGTGAAGGTCCGCCGTTCGATGCTGCGCGAGTGGTATCTGCGCGGTGAACTGCGCACCCTGTACGCGGAGTACGCGCCGGTCCCCACCGAACCGTGCCGGGGCGGCGCGGCCTGAACTGCGGCGGGATGACAACTCGGAAAACTATACGTCTGTTCGACAGAGGGAATCAGACGGAAAGAGCCGTGATCCCCGGACACGTGGGGGAATAATCGTCGGCGGGGGCCGGTGGGGAAGGGGCGGGGCGAAATGGTCAGAGTGCTCATTGCCGAAGACATGCATATGCTGCGCAAGGCACTGGTCGCCCTGCTGGAATTCGAACCCGATATCGAGGTCGTGGCCGAATTCTCCAGCGGCGCTGACATTCTGCCCCGGGCCCGTCAGCTCCGTCCGGATGTCGCGATTCTCGACATCGACCTGCCCGGAGTGGACGGGCTGACGGCCGCTGCCGAGTTGCACACCGCCGTTCCCGAATGCCGGACGATGATGCTCACCAGCCTCGGGCGCCCCGGGAATCTGCGGCGCGCGCTCGCGGCCCGTGTCGCCGGATTCCTGCTGAAGGACAGCAGTCCGGCCACCCTGTGCGACGCCATTCGCGCGGTCGCGCGGGGCGAGCGGGTCATCGACCCCCAACTCGCCCTGGCCGCCTTGGACGACGGCCCGCAGCCGCTGACCCCGCGCGAGCTGGAGGTGCTGCGGATGGCCTCCGAGGGCGAGGAGGCCACCCGTATCGCGGCCCGGCTCTTCCTGTCGGTGGGGACCGTCCGCAACTACCTGACCTCGGCCGTCACCAAGCTCAACGCGCGCAACCGGGTCGACGCCATCCGGATCGCCCGCGAGGCGGGCTGGCTGTAAAGCGATCCGCTAGGGGTGTCTTGTCGTGCCAGGCGTCGGGGAGCCCGGCATGATCGGCACGACATCCCCTAGGCCGTCACCGCCGGGCCGAACTCCTCCTCCGTGCCGCGCCCCCGCCCGCCCCGCGGCGGCTGTGGGGACACCTCCAGCTCGGCCCGCAGCTCGAACCGGCCGTCGGCCCGTACGTCCGCGTACAGCCGCCCGCCGAGCCCCGCCAGCCGCACCCGGAGGTTGCCGATCCCGCTGCCGCCGTCGGCTCCGGCGGTGCCCGCGACGCCGTCGGCCCGCAGGAGGGTGGACGGCTTGCCCACTCCGTCGTTCACCAGCGTCAGCCGCACCGTGGCGCCCGCCCGCCGGGCGGTGACCGCACAGTGCTCGGCCTTGCTGTGCCGCAGCACATTGGTCAGCCCCTCGCGCAGCACGCTCGCCAGCACCGTGTCCACCCGCTCGGGCAGCGGTCCGCAGCCGATGTCCGCGGTGGCCCGGATGCCCGCCGCGGCCAGCATGGACCGCGCCGTCTCCGCCTCCGCCGCCAGCGACATCGTGCGGTAGCCGCTGGCCACCGCCCGTACGTCGGCCAGCGCCTGACGGGACGTCTGCAGGATCTCGGCCAGCTCCTGCTGGGCCCGGTCGTTCTGCCGGGGCACCAGCCGGTGCACCAGCTCGCACTTGAGGGTGATGGTGGAGAGGCTGAGGCCGAGCAGGTCGTGCACGTCCCGGGCGAACCGCAGCCGCTCCTGGGCGACCGCCAGCCGGGCCAGCTCCGCGCGCGACCGGGATACCTCGGCGACCAGCCCGGAGAGCCGGGAGAGGCCGAAGACCACCAGCCCGGTGATCGTCGTGGACACCGTGGTGTACGCGACCTTGTCCCAGCCGAATCCCACCTGGAACAGCAGCACATCGGTGATCACCAGGATCGCGGCGAACGCGGGCCAGGCCGCCGCCGGGGCCAGCACCAGCAGCGCGGAGCCCGCCAGGAAGCCGGGCATGCCCAGCCACGCCTGCTCGAAGAGCGCGAACGGCAGGAAGGTCAGCACCGTCTGGAGCAGCAGCGTCCAGTGCCGGGCGGCGGCCAGCCGGGGCGCGAGCGCCGGGAAGGAGTGGGTCAGCTGGATGCCCAGCAGCACGGCGAGCACCGGCAGGATCTCCAGCATCCGCACCACCGCGTCCACCGCGCTCCCCGGGGGGAGCCCTTCGACCACGTAGGTCACGGCGACGGTGAAGTAGAGCAGGAGCACCATCACCGTGATCACCACGGCCAGGCGCGGCGCCAAGTCGTCGTGGTCGCGTGGCGGCTTGTTCCCGGCATCGTCGGGCAAGAGGCTCCTCTGCACTCGTCCTCCGGATGGTCGGGCCGGATTGGGCGGCTTGCCCGAGAGTATCCGATCTTTTATGGGGGAGGAGGGGGTGCGGAGAAGTCTCATGGTGTACACAGAGTTACGGGTTGTCACCGGCAATCACAGGAGGAATCACAGGAAAAGGGGAATGGGATTCAGCGCGCGGTACGGAGTCGGCCGCCGCAGCCGTCCCAGGGACACCGGGACGTCGTAGAGGCGGCCGGGGGCGAACCGGGGCCAGTGCGGGCGCAGTCCGGGCACCAGCACCTTGGCCACGGGCAGCCCCACGTCCGGCCGGGTCTGGTCCAGCACCAGCAGCTCCATCCCGCGCGCGCGGACGGCTTCCCGGACGGCAGCCAGGGCATCGCCGTCCGGGGGAGCGGCCATCGCGGGCGGTGGCGCCGCGTCCGGACCGGGCGTCAGATAGGGCTGGTTGGCGGTGGTCGCGGTGCGGAACCAGCGCAGCGCCTCCGGGTCGGCCGCGCCGTATCCGCCGCCGTCGGGGCGGGCCTCGACCACCGCGGGCAGCATCTGGTTCAGCTCGGCGAAGGCGTGGCACAGCGCGGCGTGCCGGTCGAAGTGGGCGCCGAATCCCAGGGTGATGTCCTCGGCGGGCTTGTCGGTCCGGCGGGAGAGCGCGGCGACCACCGGGATGCCGAAGTCGGTGGTGAGGTCCAGCGCCCACACCTCGCGCCGCAAACCGGCGTGGGCGCGGCGCAGTTCGGCCAGCCACGGGTCGTCGAAGCCGTCCAGGGCGAGCGCGGGCTGACGGGTGCGGTTGTACCACCACAGGGCGACCGCGTCCCGCTCCACCAGCTCCAGGAAGCCCCGTACGACGGCGTCGGCCAGAGTGGCCCCGGCCGCCGCGCCGTTGGAGTCCGCCCGGCAGCAGCGCTGTCCCGGGGGCTGCGGGGCGCCGTAGTACAACAGCGCGGTGGGCAGCAGCCGGTGCCGCTCGGCGGTGAGCGACCACACCGGCGTCCAGTCGAGTTCGGCGTCCTCGTCGAACGGGTCGGGGACGCGGTGGCGCGGCGCCCCCTGGCCCGCGAGCGGCCGCGCGAACTGCCGTGCGTCCATGAGCTGGACGGTGTCCGGATGCACCGCCTCCGCCGGGTCCAGCGCGCGGTAGCGGGCGCGCTGGCGCGGCTCGTCCCCCTGGAAGTGGCCGCTGTAGTGCTCAAGGGCCTCGCACAGGGCGCTCGCCCGGGCCTGCTCGGCGGTCCGCCCCTTGCCGTGGGCGGCGGCCCGCAGTCCGGCGCGCACGGCGTCCAGGCCGCTCGGCGGGGTGGGCGCTCCGGCGTGCGCGGCGTACGCGGCGTACGAAGGGTGGCGCGCGTGGTAGCAGTTGAGGAACGCCGGGCCGCGCGGATCGCGGCGGATCTCGGTGACCAGCCCGGTGACGGGGTCCACCAGATGGCCATAGCGCTCCATGACGCGCAGCGGTGAGGCGTCTTCGGCGTCGGCGTAGCGCGGTTCACGCCGGGACGGCAGGGCCAGCGGCGCCCGTATCCGCTCCGCGACCAGCAGCGGATTCCCGCACCCGGCGCACTGCGGGCGACGGGCGAGCGGATGGCGGTCCACGGTGGCGGTGAGGCTGTCCAGGGTGCACAGCGCCCGCTGGCCCGGATGCCGGTGCCCGGCCAGCCACTTGGCGGCCTCCAGCGCGGCCAGCTGGAGCGCGGCCGCGCGGCTCGCGGGCAGTGAGGCGGGCGGCCGCGGCACCGGGCCCGGGCGGCCCAGCCTGCGCTGGAGGTACGCCTCGGCCTGCCGCCCCCGCCACAGCCGGTCGGCCAGACACGCCCAGCACGGGTCGTCGGGGGCGCCGAGGAACGGGCCGAGCCAGGCCCGGGTGCCCACCGGTTTGACGGGCAGCCAGCGGCGGCCCGCGGCGCGATGGGCGGCGTCGACGGCGGCGAGCCGCGGATCGAGGTAGTCGTCGCACACCACAAGGGTGAGTTCGGCGGCGCCATGTTGACGCGGGCCGACTTGACGAACGGCCCATCGGCACTCCCGGCCCTGCGCGGCCGGGGCCGCCGCCCGGTCGTCCGGCTCGTCAGCTCCATCCGCTTCATTCGCTTCATCTGCCTCGTTCACCCCGGCCGCCGACCGCAGCCCCGCCGCCCGCAGCGCCCGGACGACTTCGGCGGGATCGGCCGAACCGAGGATCACCGACGCCACGGAGGCCCCGGCCGGGCGTATGGAGCGCCCGTCACCGCCGCTGTCGCCGCCGCCCAGCCCGGCCAGCTCCCAGTACGCCTCTTCCGGCCCAGGGGCGTGCGTACGCTCCCGCACGGACACCAGCCCGGCCGCCCGCAGCCGCGCGATGACCCGCTCGGCCTGCCCGGCGGGCACCGCCCCCGGCAGGCCGGGCGCGCGGGCGGCCTCGGTGAGGATGTGCGCGAGGTCCCGCGACCCGTCCAGCAGCGGCGCGAGCGCGGCGATCGCCCGCCCGTGCAGCGCGGTGACGCCGTGCTCGGAGACCAGGTAGACCGCCTCGCCCGGCACCGGTTCGACCCGCAGATGCGGGGTGAAGCCCAGTTCGCCCGCCATGTGTCCCCGCTCCCTCATTCCCCACTGACCGTGCAGATGCAGATGCGCGGCGCGACGGCCTCCCAGGAGGCGTCGGTCAGGTCCTCGATGACCAGGTCGTCCAGGCTGTCCAGGTCGTCCAAGCCCTCCAGGACGGCGGTGCCGTCCGGGGACCGCGTGGGTTGCGGGGGGATGGAGGCTTCCGTCATCACAGGCTCTCCTCGGGGTGGGAGGCGGTCGTGGCCCGGCGGCCGCGGCGGGGCCGCCGCCGCGGGTCAGTGCCGCCGTCATCGCCAGGGTGTGAATTTGTCATGGGTCGATCTCCCAGGACTCATACCGAGTTCGGTATTCCGGCACTGGTCGGATGCACCGCTCACCCGCGAGTCTTTTCTGTGCCTCGATGGCACGGCCGCGCGGCCAGGAGGCACCTGACGGACCGTTGACGGAGGTACAGGACCATGGACATCAAGGTGTTGGGGCCGCTGAGCGTCGAGGCGTGCGGTCAGTCGATCGTGCCCAGCGCGGGCAAGCCGCGGCAGATCCTTGCACTGCTTTCCGTCTACGCCAACCAGATGCTGCCGGTGCCCACTCTTATGGAGGAAATCTGGGGCACACAGATGCCGCGCAGCGCGCCCACCACCTTGCAGACGTACATCCTCCAGCTCCGCCGCAGGCTGGCCGCCGCTTACGGCCCCCAGGCGCCGCAGGCGTCGAAGGACGTGCTGGCCACCCGGTACGGCGGTTATGTCCTGGAGGCGCAACCGGGCGCGGTTGACATTCATGAGTACGACCGACTGGTGGCCGCGGGGCGCGACGCGCTCGACGCCGGGGACGATGTCGAGGCGTCCCTGCTGCTGCGCGAGGCGCTCGCGGTCTGGCGCGGTCCGGCGCTGGTGGACGTGCGGGTCGGCCCGGTCCTGGAGATCGAGCTGGCCCGGCTGGAGGAGAGCCGTCTGGGCGTTCTGGAGCGCCGTATCGAGGCCGATCTGCGGCTGGGCCGCCATGCCGAGCTGCTGACCGAGCTGACCGAGCTGACCGCCCGCCATCCGCTCCACGAGGGGCTGCACGCCCAGTGCATGGCCGCGCTGTACCGGGCGGGCCGGCCCTGGCAGGCACTGGAGGTCTACCAGGGGCTGCGCGCCCGGCTCGTCGAGGACCTGGGGCTTGAGCCCTCGCCGCGGCTGCAGAAGCTCCAGCAGGCGGTGCTCGCCTCCGACCCCGCGCTCGACGTCGACCTCGAGGGGCACTGGCGTCGGCCGGTGCTCGACCTGTTCGCCGCCTGACCCGCCCCGCCGTACGGTCCACCCTCCCCCGAAACGCCCGGCGCCGCCCTTCAGCCGGGTCTGCTACGGCTCCGCTGCCCGATCCCCCCGCGCGGGCAAGCGGAGCCGTAGTGCATTTCCCGTTTCCCGCCCGCCCGTCCGCACCGCCCGTCCGATCACCAGCCGTCCGATCACCAGCCGTCCGACACCGCCCGTCCGACACCAGCCGAGGGGGCGCCTTGCGCATCATCGATCTGTCCACACCGGTGGACGCCCCCGCGCCCGGCGGTTCCACCGGCGCGTGCGGGAGGTCGCGCGTCATCGACCGGATGCCACTGGAGTGGTTCCTGCGCCCGGCCCATGTCCTGGACATCACCGGCGCCGACCCGGACACCCGCACCGCCGGGGTCGAGGACATCGAGAAGGCGCTCGCCCGGACCGGCTGCCGCCCCCGCCCGCTGGATATCGTCCTGCTGCACACCGGCGCCGCCTGCTGGGCCGGTACGCCGCGCTACTTCACCGACTTCACCGGCCTCGACGGCCCCGCCACCGACTACCTCCTCGACCTGGGGGTCCGGGTGATCGGCACCGACGCGTTCAGCCTCGACGCCCCTTTCCGCCAGATGATCCGCCGCTACCACGCCACCGGCGACCGGTCGGCGCTGTGGCCCGCGCACTTCGCGGGCCGCCGCCGGGAGTACTGCCAGATCGAGCGGCTGGCGCGGCTGGACACCCTGCCGCCCACCGGGTTCCGGGTCGCCTGCTTCCCCGTGAAGATCGCGGGCGCGGGCGCGGGCTGGACCCGCGCGGTGGCCCTCCTCGACGAGGGGTGAGCCCGGTGGTGACGGCACATCAAGAGGTCGACACCGAGGTCTGTGTGGTCGGCGGCGGCCCGGCCGGGCTCGTCCTCGCGCTGCTGATGCTGCGCTCGGGGGCGCGTGTGACCGTGCTGGAGCGCGCCCGCGCGCACGAGCGGGAGTCCCGCGGCGAGATCCTGCAGCCCGGCGCGCTGGCGCTGCTGGACGAGCTGGGGGTGCTCGCCGGGGCGCGGGCGCGCGGCGCCCAGGAGCACGACCGGTTCCGGCTGTTCGAGGGCCACCGGATGCTGCTGGAGGCCGACTACCGCCTCCTCCCCGCCCCGTACGACCATCTGCTGTCCCTGCCCCGGACGCATCTGCTGGACGAACTCCTCACCCACTGCCGCCGCTCGCCCGGCTTCCGCTATCTGCCCGGCCGGAGGGTCGGCGGTCTGGTCTGGCGGGACGGGCGGATCGCCGGGGTCACCGCCGACGGCCCGGACGGCCGCTGCACCGTGCGGGCCCGGGCCGTGATCGGCGCGGACGGGCGGTACTCCCGGGTCCGGCGGCTGGCCGGAATCGGCGCGGGCCGCACCGAGGCGCTGCACCAGGTGCTGCTGTGCTGCACCCTCAGGGCGGGCGGCGCGGACGCCCCGCCGCTCCGCGAGGTGCGGGTGTTCCGCACCGGGGACGGCCCGGTGGTGGTCTACGGCTCCTGGCCGGACCGCGTTCACCTCGGCTGGACGCTGCCGCTGCACGGCCACCGTGCCCTCACCGCGCTCGGCCCGGACCGGATCAGGGAGCGGCTGGCGCGTGCCGTACCGCCGTACGCGACGGCCATCCGCGAACAGGTCCGCCCCCTGGGCGACCTCGGACTGCTGGACGTCTTCTCGGCCCGTGCCCGGCGCTGGGTGGACGACGGGCTGGTGCTGATCGGCGACGCCGCCCACACCCATGGCCCGATCGCCGCTCAGGGCATCACCCTCGCCATCCAGGACGCGGTGGTGCTGCACCCCATACTGGTCAGCGCCCTGGCCGCGGGCGACCTCGGCGCGGATCGGCTCGCCGCCTTCGAAGGGCGCCGGGGACCCGATGTCGCGGCCGTCATACGGATGCAGACCCGGCAGAGCCGGGCCCTGCTCTCGGGCAGCGCGTTCGCCACCCGCGTGCGCCCCCATCTCGCCCGGGCGCTGCGCCACACCCCGCTGCACCGCAAGATGCTCCAACGCATCGCGTTCGGCGGTCCGTCGATCCGCGTCATGGATGCCAGGGTGTCCGGGCGCCCATGACCCGGATCGAGGCGGGCTCAAGTCATGGCGGCGACCATGGCTGTTCTCACCAGCACCCCGCCGGGAACGACCGCGAGGAGGGCGCCGATGGTGCCGAGGGTGTCACACGCAGCCGGGCCGCCCGTCGTGGTGCTGGGCGGCACCGGCGCTCTGGGCGGCGCGGTTCAGCGTGCGGTCAGCGCGTACGGCCGCGCCAAGGAACCGTCGGCGGGGCGCTGGGACTTCGTGGACGTGCGGGATGCCGCCGCCACGGCCCTCGCGGCGGCGACCGCGCCCCGGGCGAGTGGGCTCGGCGTGCCGCTGGCCGAGGCGGGAGCGCCGGACCGGGCGGCGGTGGCGCGCTCATGATGGACCTCGGTCTGGACGGGCGTACGGTCCTGGTCACCGGCGCCACCGGCGCCATCGGTCAGGCCGCTGGCCGCGCCTTCGCGGCGCAGGGCGCGCGGGTGGCGCTCGCCTTCCGGAACCGCCGCGGGGCCGCCGAGGAGCTGGCCGCCGAGCTGGCGGGCCCGGACGGCAACCGGGCCTTCGCCGTGCCGTACGCCCTGGAGGACGCCGCGTCGCCGCGCTGGGTCGTGGCCGCCGTCGAGGAGCGCTGGGGCGCGCTCGACGTCCTGGTGGCGAACGCCTGGCGGCGGGGCGCGCGATCCGACGCGCGCGCCCGTTTCGAGGACATCCCCGAGGGGGACTGGCTGCCGGTCGTCGCGGACAGCCTCGCCCCGGTGATCCGCACGGTGCAGTGCGCCGTCGTCGGGATGCGGGAGCGCGGGTGGGGCCGGATCGCGCTGGTGTCCTCGCGCCGGGTGCCCGACGAGTTCCATGGCGCTGCCGAGGCCGGGCTGCACGGTCTGGCCCGCGGCCTGAGCGGGCAGGTGGCGGCGGACGGAGTGCTGGTCAACGCGGTGTGCCCGGAGGGCGCGCCTTCCGGGGCCGGGGCCGCCGCGCAGACCCTGCTGTTCCTGTGCTCGGCGGCCAACACCCATCTCACCGGCCACACCCTCACGCTCACAGGCGGCTGACCGGGGAGGGATCGTGCGCGTCCTGTTCACGACCTGGGCCCCGGGCGGGCATCTGGTCGCGCTGGTGCCGCTCGCGCGGGCGTTCCTCGCGGCGGGGCACCAGGTGCGGGTCGCGGTCCCGGGCGGCTGCGCGGCGGCGGTCGCCCGGGCCGGGCTGATGCCGGTCCCGGCCGGTGTGCTGCCCCGCGCGCTCGGTGTGTCACCGGCCGTGGCGCGCCGCTCACGCGGCATCTGGCCCGCGGACTGGCCGGTGCGGCCCGGGGTGCTCGGCCCGGAGCAGCACGGGGTGCTGCGCGCCCTCGGCGACCAGCGGGTGGCCATCGCCGAGGCCATGGCCCAGGGGCTGGTGGCCTACGCCCGCTGCTGGCAGCCGGAGCTGGTGGTGCACGACGCGAGCACGTACGCGGGCACGGTGGCCGCGGCGGCGCTCGGCGTGCCAGCGGTCGGCCAGCTGTGGGGGAGTACGGCGCTGCCGCGCCTCGACCGGCAGCGGCTGGACGGCCCGCCGCTGCCCGGCTACGCACGCCTGATGCGGCGTTACGGGGCGGATCCGGCGCGCGAACCGGAGCTGTGGCTCGACCCCTGCCCGCCGAGCCTGGCGCTGCCGTCGCCGGAGCGGCGCCTTCCGGTGCGGTTCGTCCCGTACGAGTCCCCGTACGAGTCGTCGCACGGGGCGTACGAGGGGGCGTACGGCGCGGCGGGCGAGCCGCCGCACGATTCCGCCCGCCCCGGGCTTGCCCGGATCTGCGTCGTGTGGGAGGACGCCGCGGGTCCGCCCGAAGCCGTGCGGACGGCGCTGCGGGCGGCCGAGTCACGCGGGGTGGAGGTCGTCCGGCTGGGCAGCGCCGCCCAGGGGCGCCCACCCGCCGGACCGCCGCACCGGGTGCTGCCGGGCTGCCGCGCGGTGCTCCACCAGGGCGGCGGGGCCGCCGTCCTGGCCGCGGCGGTGGCCGGGGTACCGCAGCTGATCGTCGCGCCCCGCCCCGAGCAGCAGCTCAACGGCGTGCGGGTGGCCCTCGCGGGCGCCGGGGCGCATACCCCCGCCGACCTGCTCGGTGGTTCGCCCCGCATCGCCCGGGCGGCCGGTGCCCAGCTGGCCCGGGACCTCTTCGCCCTGCTGGAGCAGCCCTCGTACGTGGTCGCGGCCCGCGCGCTGCGGGAGGAGGCCCGCTCGATGCCCGGCCCCGAGGCGGCGGTCGCGCGGCTGACGGGCCGCCCCGAGGGCACCCAGGACACACGAAAGGCCCCTCACGCTCGGTGAGAGGCCTTCCGCATGTCGGTGCGCCGCCAGGGACTCGAACCCCGGACCCGCTGATTAAGAGTCAGCTGCTCTAACCAACTGAGCTAGCGGCGCCTGCTGACGTAGAAGACCTTAGCACCCGGGTCAGGCGAAGTGAAAATCGATATCTTTCAGCCCGGAAACAGGGCGGGTGCGCTGGTCACAGCCGTGCCGTCGGCGTCCGTGCCGACCGTGGCACGCAGCGTCCGGGCCGCTCGAACACAGGCCCACAGCAGCACCTCGGGTCCGGGCAGCCAGGGGCTGCGGACGTCGGGGGCGACGAGCCAGCGGGGCGAGGGGGCGTCGTACGAGGCGATCTCCGCCGGGGGCTCGGGCTCCGCCGGGCCGGGGTCCAGGGGGTACAGCGGCGGTACGGTCACCGTGTCGCCCCAGCCGTAGCAGAGCAGCGGGGGTGCCGCGCCGCCCCACTCCTCCCAGCCGAGCAGCGCGGGCAGCCGCTGGGCCGAGCCCGGGGTGGCGAACAGCAGGACCCGGCCGCCCTGGGCGGCCACCGGACCGGTGCCGGGGCCGTCGGTCCATAACCGGCTCACCACCCGGCGCCCGAAGAGCGGGTCCATGCTGACGACGTCGAACGCGGTGCCGCACGGCAGCGGGACCGAGGTCGCCGGATGCTGCGCCCAGAGCGCGTGGATGCCGCGGGGGGACCGGCTGGCGGAAGCGAGCCAGTCCGCGCCGGCCGGGGTGACGTAGGCGGCGGTGTGAAGTGAGTCCCGAGGCGTTCTGCTCATGTTTCTACAATTACCGTCAGCAGGAGAGGTGTCGGGGGATGCGGCAAAACCAGGACATGGCGCGGGGCGATGGGGTACCTTCCGCCCGCATATGCCCCCGGCGCATGATCGCGGCAGGACGCGGCCCGTTCGTGCGGGTTTCCCGTGCGGAGTACGCCCATCAGTCCGGCAGCTCGCCGCTTTGTATCAGTTCGCGACCGAACTCGATCATCTTTTTGGCGTAGTCCTCGGTCCACTCCGCCCGCTCGGCGATCACAGCGGGGGTCAGCCGGTCGAACCGTCTGGGGTCGGCGAGCTGCGCGGCCGCCATCGCCTGGAACTCCATGGCCCGGTCCGTCGCCGCGCGGAACGCGAGCACCAGCTCGGTCGAGCGGGCGAGCAGTTCGCGCGGATCCTCGATCGACTCCAGGTCGAAGAAGTGCGCCTCGTCCTTGACGGCGGCAGTCGGTTCGAAGAGCAGCGCGGCCGGTTTCATGCGCCGTGGCGCGGCGCTGGTCGGGCCCCCCGCCGGATCCGGCTCGGGCATGTGATCTCTCCTCCTGGGTCGTGAGACACGTGCGGTTCGCGGTGCGTCCTGCTCCCATTGTCGCGCGGGAGGCAAGACCGCCGCCCCCACCAGGGGTGTCTCCCCACCGACCCCACCTCCGAACCCAGCGCCCTGTCCGGGCCCCGGGCCCGGGCGGGACGTCCGCGGACGCGCCCTAGGGCCGCCAGGAGACGCGGTGTTCGGCCAGGTGCGACAGGACCGCGTGGTTCGCCTCCCAGCCGTCCGGGAACTTCACCGTCACTCCCAGCTGCACCGGTTCCGTCGACGGATGCTCGTCCAGCAGCTCCGCCACCCCCGCCCGGCACACCACCACGCACGCGTGCCGGTGCCGCGACGCCAGCACGCACAGCCGGCCGGTCTCCAGGTGGAAAGCCGTCGCGTCCGGGCGGCCGGACAGCGGGTGCAGTACCACCGTCAGATCGAACTCACGTCCCTGGAGGCGGTTCGCGGTATCGACGGTGACGCCCGACACTCCGAGCCCCGCCAGGGCCGCCCGCACGGCCGCCGCCTGATCGCGGTGCGCGGTGCCGACCGCGATCCGGTCGGCGGTCAGGGGCACCGGCTCGTCGGCGCGCTCGCTGACCGCCGCGCCGCCCCGGTCCAGCGTCCGCCGGACCACCTGGGCCACGGCCGCCACCGCCTCCGGGTCGGTGCGCGGCGTACGGCGGGCCGGAAGCTCCAGCAGCCCCCACCCCGCGACGGCGGCCTCGTCCAGCACCCGGTCAGGACCCGAACCGTCCGAGGGCACCCCGAACCTCAGCCGCCGGTCACCGTGGTCCGTACCGCTGCGGAAGGGCGTGTACGGATAGAACGCGTCCGAGACCAGCGGCGCCGCCGACGCGGGCAGCCGCCAGGACACCGGCAGCCGGTGCTGCGGAAGCCGCGGATTGTGGGCGAGAAGCGTGGTCACCGCGCTCGCCGACGGGTCGTACGAGAGCCCCGCCCACTGATCGGCGCCCACCACGCTGAACGGGTCGAGCTGCCCGGGGTCGCCGACGAACAGCGCCCGCTCGAAGAGCCCCGCGACGGCCAGCAGCGCGTCCGAGCGCATCTGGTACGCCTCGTCCACGATCGCGTGGCTCCACGGCTCGACGTTCTTGACGTGCGCCCACTTGGCGGCCGTGGAGACCACGATGCCCAGCCCCGCCAGATCCGCGACCTTCGCCGAGCAGCGCACCGCCGGATGCTCGTCGAGCACCGGGTCGTACGGATGCGGATCGCTGCTGTGCAGACGGCCGACCGGAAGGTCCGGGTCCGACGTGGCGAGCCGGTCCACCAGATCGTCCACCTGCGCGTTGGTCTGCGCGACCACCATCAGCGGCCGTCCGGCGGCGGCCAGCTCCCGGGCCGCCCGGACGACCAGCGTCGACTTGCCCGCGCCGGGCGGCGAGTCCACGACGACACCGCGGTGGGTGCCGTGCAGGGTGTCGTGCAGGATCGCGTCGGTCGCGCGCGCGGCCGCGGCCGACGGGTCGAACGGCTTGCCCTTCCCCGTACGGGCCGCCCGGTCCGTGGCGATCAAAGATAGTCCTCCTCGGTCACGGGGTCGGCGTCCTGCATGGCCGGGTCCGGCGGGCCGCCGTGGGTCCACGGCGTGCTCTCGGGGTCAGGCAGGTCGGGACCGCCGCGCGGGGCGTGCTCGAACAGCGTCCAGCACACCCGGTCGCCCGGCTCGGGCACCGAACCCGGCTCCGGCTCCTTGCCCCGGCCCATCCCCCCGGTCAGCCGGACCACGAACGCGGCGGAAGCGACCCCGGGGTCCTCCGCGGGCTCGGCGTCCCCGGCGAACTCCCCGGTCTGGGTCCGGCCGTCGTCCATCACCCGGTACAGCTTGATCCGCTCGGCCAGATGCGGACGGTCCTCGGTGCGCACCGTGACCAGCGGCCGCGGGCGGGGCACCTTCGCCTCCGACCAGGCCATCTCCACCTCGGTGACCTCGCCCGCGAACGCCTCCCCGGACAGCCGCCGCCCCGCCATGACCAGCGGATCGTCCAGCGCCTCCTGCGCGTCCAGCTGGGCCTGCGCGGTCTCCCGCGCGGCGAGCTTCTGGGCTGCCGTCACCGCGTCGTCCCGCTTCGGCTGGGGCGGCTCACCGGCCCGGACGCGGTCCCGGTGGCCCGTGTACGACCAGCGGTCGCGCTTCCAGCGGTCTGCCACCCGCGCGCCCTCCGGCAGCTCCCGCAGCAGATCCACGCCCCGCCACAGCGCGTCCCAGGTGGGCGTCAGCTGGGAGGCGATCAGCTCGCGCAGCTCCGCCTCGGCCGCCCGCAGCCGCGCCTCGCCCCCGGCCACGCCGCCGGTCACCTCGGAGCGCGCCGCGTCGTACCGGGAGATCGCCGGGGCCAGCAGCTTGTTGTCGAAGGCCGGATCGGTGGCGGGGCCCGCGGGCGGGTACAGCAGCTGCCCGTCCCCGTCCCGCGCCGACTCGGTGTGCAGCGCCGCCTCCGCGCCCGGGACGCCCTCCGGCGGGTCGATCCAGGCCAGCAGCGACCCCAGATGCTGGTCCTCCAGATTGCTCTGCCCGGTCGCCCAGTGCCGGCCCAGCAGCTCGGTCAGCGACAGCAGCAGCGAGGAGCCGGGCACCCGGGACCGCTCCCCGTAGTGCGTCAGCCACCGGCCGAGCAGCGGTACGCGCGGGGGCGCCGGGAACGGCGTTTCCGGATCCTGCTCGGCGGTGCGCCGGAACCGCATCGACCGGCCCAGCAGCCGGACGAACGCCACGCCCGCCCCGCTGGGCACCAGCAGCTGCGGCGCGTCCGCGCACAGCTCGACCTGGACCGGCACCTTCTTCCCGGTCTCCGGGTCGGTCTCCTTGCGCTCCTCCAGCTCGACGTCGTCCGCGTACCCGTCCAGGTACGGAAGCATCTCCTCCGCCAGATCGGCGAGGAACGCGAACCGCAGATCACGGTTGCGCGGCTGCGCCACGATCAGCAGCCGCGGCGCGTCCCGGTCGGTGCCCACCAGGGCGCCGAGCGGCGCGCCCGTCTCGCCCGCGGTGATCAGCGGTACGAACGCCAGCGGCCGCTGGGAGAGATGCCGGTGCCGCACCGTGGCGAGGGGGCGCGCCCGGCCCTCCCGGACGGCCTCCATCCGGGCCAGCGTGGTGATCAGCGACATGCCGCCTCCACGGGCCGCGCGGCGGTGGCCAGGGCCTCGGCGCGCAGGGCCGCCGCGCGCCGCAGGGTGTCCACGGCCGGGTCGCCGGTGGGCTCCGGACCGCCGGATTCCAGGGCGGCCGCGAGCACGGCCTCCACCGTGGTCAGCCCGCCCAGCTCGCCCCGCACGCCGCGCCCCAGCGACTCGACGGCGCCCGCCGCCCGGGCCCGCTCCCGGCAGTGGAGGGACAGCTCACAGGTGGACAGGCACTCCGGCGCGTACGCCGCGTCGACCGACTCGACCGCGGCGGTCAGCTCCTCGACGGGCCGGGTGGCGGTCTGGCCGTCCTCGGCGAGCCGCAGGTCGAAGGTGGTCCCCTCGGGGAGGGCGGCGGCGATCTCCTCGATCCGGGTGAGGCGGCCCAGCTGCCGCCGCGTTACGGCGAGTTGCTTGCGCACATCGACGAGTTCGGCGGTCGGCAGGTTGGAGAAGTCCTTGGGGCAGACGAGCAGCACCTCGTGCCGCACGCGGGCCCAGACGCCCTCCTGCTTGCCCTCCGGGCCCTCTGTGGCCTCCCCGAGATGGGCCGCGATCCGCTCCAGGGCCAGGGCGTAGACGGCCGACTGCCGGGCCGCCGCGCCGACCTTGGCCGGGTCGGCCGCGCCGTCCACCATGGGGAAGGACTTGATCTCGACGACCGTCCAGGAGCCGTCGGGGTGCACCACGACCGCGTCCGGCTCCAGGAAGGCGGGGGAGCCCGCGACGTCCAGGCTCACCATCGGATGGTCGAGCAGCGCCCACCGGCCCGCCGCGGTGGCCTCCCGCAGCGCCAGCGCCGTACGGGCCGTACGCCCCTGGGGACCGGCCGCGGTCAGCTCGGGGGCCGCGGTGGTGTCCGGATCGGGCGCGGCCGAACCGTCGGCCAGCCGCTCGTGCAGCAGCCGCATGAGCAGCGCGCCGCGGTCGGCCTTGACGTGGGCCTCGAAGGTGTTGCCGCGCTGATGCGCGAACTGGGACTGGCCGAAGGGCGCGGGCGCTCCGAGCGCCCGCGCGAGCGCCCCCTTGTCGACCCCGGCGCCGTCGAGCAGCGCGCGGCGGCGGCAGCCGGGGTTGGCCGCCAGCGCGGCCAGCGCGCGGGCGTCCATCGGATGCGGAACGGCGGACGGGCCGCGCAGCTCAGCGAGCTGGTGCCGCAGCGCCGTCGCCCGTACCGGCTCCCCGGCCGTGGCCGGCACCGGCACCGGCTTGCCGTCCGCCGCCGTCGCCGCCACCCGTACGTTGCGTGTCCGCGCCCCTGCCCTGCTGTCGGGGGATCCGTTCCCGTTCACGGGCCGAAGTCTCGCACTTGTCACTGACATTCGCGGCAGCGCCGGGGTTTCCGGCCGGGATTCCGGCGGTGGTTCCGGCAGCGGCCGCGCCCGTGGAAGCGTCGCTGAAAGCACCACTGGCAGCGCCTGCCGCGGCTTCGGGCGCGGCGTCGGCGGTCCGGGTCGCCGCGGCGGCGCGGGCCGGGCGGAAGCGGCCGCGGAGGGTCTGAGCGAGCCGCAGCGCGGGCCGGGTCAGCAGCGCCCCGACGCCGACGGCGGCGGCACCGGCGGCCGCGTCGAGGAAGTAGTGGTTCGCGGTGCCCATCACCACGAGGGTGATGACCAGCGGATAGACCACGGCGACGATCTTCGACCACACCGAGCGCCCCTGCCACCACAGCGCTATTCCGCACCACAGCGCCCAGCCCACATGGAGGCTCGGCATCGCCGCGTACTGGTTGGTGAGCCCGCCCATGCCGCGCGGCGCGGACGCGTCACCGCCCCACCAGCCGTAGGAGCTGTATTGAGCCATCGTGTCGACGAAGCCCTGGCTCGCCTCCAGCAGCCGCGGCGGGCAGGTCGGCACCACGACGAACCCGACCAGGCCGATCATCGTGGTGATCAGCAGCCAGGTGCGGGCGAAGCGGTAGTCCGAGTTCCGGCCGCGCCTCCACAGCCATACCAGGACCGCCGGGGTGGCCGCGTAGTGCAGTGACGCGTACAGGAAGTCGGCCGGTATGCCTATCCAGGCGTGCTTGGTGAACAAATCGTTGAGCGGCGACTCGAAATCGATGTTGAGCTGCCGTTCGAAACGGAGGATTCCCAGGCCGTGGTCGACGGCCGTGGACACATCGCCTTGGCCCAGAAGCCGACCGCCCGCGTACGCGAGGTACACCACCGCGATCAGCGGCAGCTCGGTCCACCAACGGGCCTGACTTCCCAGTGTCGCTCCGTCACGGGGCGCTGCTTGGGGCATCCGGACGCTCTCCCAGTCAAAAGTCAGGCGGCCACAACATGGCGCGCGGTCAACCGTACGGTGTCGTCGAGGCGGCCCCCGCACCGCCCCCGGGGACCCACGGTTGATAACCGCGCGAGGAGGAAGACGTCAGGAGTCCCCCCGAGGTTGCCTCTCGATCACGTGCGCGATGATGGATGGACAACGAACGGACAGCGATCCGTTCCCCAGGGCGCGTAGAGCGCAGGTATCCGCGGGCGGTCGCGTGGCACGGCGCACGGGGCGCGCGGCAGGCACGTCATCCGGTGAAAGGCGACCCCATGGCACCACGCATCCTCCTGGCCCGGCACGGACAGACGCGGTGGTCGCTCCTGGGCAAGCACACCGGCCGTACGGACATCCCGCTTCTGGACGAGGGGCGGCGCGGCGCCGAACTGCTCGGCGAGCGGCTCCACCAGGACGCCTGGGCGGGGCTGCCGGACGCCGAGGTGCGCACCAGCCCGCTCGTACGCGCCCAGGAGACCTGCGACCTGGCGGGCTTCGGCGACCGGGCGCAGGCCTGGGACGCCCTGCTGGAATGGGACTACGGCGCCTACGAGGGGATGACCCCGGCCGACATCAAGGCGGTCCGCCCCGGCTGGCTCATCTGGCGCGACGGCGTCCCGGAGGGCGAGTCGCTCGCCGCGATCACAGCCCGGGCGGACGCGGTGGTGGAGTGGGCGCGCTCCGCCGACCGGGATGTGCTGGTCTTCGCGCACGGCCACATCCTGCGCACCCTGGGGGCCCGCTGGCTCGGCTACGACGTCTCCTTCGCGGCCCGCATACGCCTCGACCCCACGTCCCTGTCGATCCTGGGATGGGCGTACGGCGAACCGGCCATCGAGCGCTGGAACGACACCGGGCACCTGGCCTGACCTCCCGCACCTCCCGCCACCGCGGCCACGCCGTCAGACCGGGCTCTCACGGTGGGCCTGCTGATAGCGGGCGAGGAAGTCCGCGACCGACGCGTTGCGGCCGTGCGGGCGCAGCAGCCGGGCGGTGTCCTCCAGCATGCGGCGGATCCGGGAGGACGTGACCTGGTTCAGCAGGCCCAGGGCGCGCCCCGCCGCCGCGGCGGCCGCCTCCGGCTCGCCGTCCGCCACCAGGTCGTTCGCCAGTTCCGTGGTGAACAGGGCGATGTTGCGGGTGAAATGGGGCTTCTGGAGGGAGACCGCGCGGCGCGCGTGCTCCGCCGCGCGCCCCCAGTCGCCCAGCGCCGACCAGCACTGCGCCTCCAAGCCCTCCAGTTCGGCCTCGCCGAAGAAGGTCATCCACTCCGGGTCGTCGTCGCAGGGGCCGCGGCCGAAGAGCGACTGGGCGCGCAGCAGGGCCCGTTCGCAGCCGCCGCGGTCGGCCAGCCAGGCCCGGCCGCCCGCCTCGCGCAGCGCGATGAGCGACAGCAGCCGGGGCGAGGCCAGCCGCCGTGCGGCCCGCTGCGCGGCCTGGGCGGCGCGTACGGCCTCGCGCGGGCGGCCCGCGTCGCGGGCCAGGAAGGCGGTGTTGCAGAACGCGTGGGCCTCGAGCGCGGGATCGCCCGTGACGCGCGCGGTGGCCAGCGCCTCCGCGTAGTGCGAGCGGGCGTCGGTGAGCCGTCCGGAGTCATGGGCGAGCCAGCCCACCGAGATGGCCAGCTCGCCCGCGCCCGCGTACAGCCGCTCCACCACGGAGCGGCCGTGGCCGCCCGCGTCGAGCAGCGCGTACGCGGCGCTCAGCGGGCGCGCGGTGTGGACGTAGAGGCTGTCCGCGCCGTGCCGGTCGTCCAGCAGCCGGATGCGGCGCACGGCCTCCTCCACGGCGGCCACCTCGGCCTGCCCGGCCCGCCGGGAGGTCCGCACGGCCTCGGCGGCGGCCACCGCCCCGCCGGCCACGAACGCACGCCGTAGCAGTTCGCTCTCCTCGAAGACGTCGATGTCGGCCGGGGCGCGGGGCTCCGGCTCCGGGCGGGGTGCCGGAACGGCGGCGGGCCCGACCGGGCGGCCCCGGACCGCCTCGCGCGGGGTGAACCCGAGGTCGGTGAGGGCGCGGCCGGGGAACATATGGCGGAAGACGCGCTCGTACGCGTAGTTGGGGCAGCGGATCGCCCCCGACTCGACGCGGCCGATATAGCGCGCGTCACAGGAGACCTGTTCGCCGATCTCGCGGGCCGCGCGCCGTACGGACGCCGCGAACTCGGCCGGTGAGAGCTGCCCGCGCAACAGCCGGAACGCGGTGTTCGGGCGGGGGGACGTGGCTGGCGAGGCTGGCGAGGATTCCGGAAGCGGCCTCAAGGTGACCCTCCCTACGGTGCTGCCGTGTCGGCGGGGGAGAACCGTACCGGTTACGACGTTCCGGACATTCGGATATTCCCGGCAATAAAGACAAGTCGCCCGCGATCTGCCATGAACTGCCATCCTTTACGGCGGCATTCGGCCGTAGCCGTTGACACTGCCGAGCGTTGAACCCTGAGCAACCCGATGAAGAGGGAGGCCGGAGTGGATATCAGCCGCTCGCGGACGACTGCCCAACATCACCCGCGCCAGGAGTGTGATCTGGTCACCGTGCCCGCCCGCCAGGGGCTGGAAGCGGTGGACATCCTGCGCCGCGGCTGCGACGGCCTCGGCCCCGTGATGCACGACAACGCCTGCGACACCCTCGGCTTCCTGGTGCCGCCCGGCACCGCGGACGGCTGGGACATGCCGGGCAGCGCCTGCACCGAGACGGCCGGGCGCGGCATGCGCATAAGCGACGGCGGCGCCTCGGGGCAGGGCGCCACCCACTGGCTGGTGCCGCCGGACGCCGCGTACACCGGCGCCACCGACCCCGCGGAGCTGCGGGCCGCGCTCGGTGAGGCGGCCCGCACGATCGAGGCCGTCGACCGCTGCCAGTAGTCCCGCTGTCAGCAGTCCCGCTGCCAGGAGCCCCCCGCCAGAAGCCTCGCCGCCAGCCCGCCGCCGGGCGGTGGCCCGGCTGTCGGTGGCCCGGCTCATACTGGGGCACATGGCGAAAGGCACGAAGAAGCGAGCGGCGGAGCGCGGGCGCGCGGCGGGCCGGGGGCGTACCCCCGAGCCGATCACAGCGCCCGTCGACGGGGGCCTCGCCGAGCTGGTGCCGGACCGCGACCGCCCCCGCGGCTGGACGCTGCTGCTGGACGGCAAACCGCAGTCCCATGTGGACCTCGACGACCCCGGTCACCTCGACTTCGAGTACCAGCGGCGGCTCGGCCACGCCGCCGACCTCGCCGCCCCGCCGGGGCGCCCGCTGCAGGCCGTCCATCTGGGCGGCGGCGCCTTCACGCTGGCCCGCTACATCGCCGCGACCCGGCCCCGCTCCACCCAGCAGATCGTCGAGATCGACGCCCCGCTCGTCCAGTTCGTACGGCGCGAGCTGCCGCTCGGCCCCGGCGACCGGATACGGGTGCGGGGCACCGACGCCCGGGCCGGGCTCGCCAAGGTGCCCGAGGGGTGGGCCGATCTGGTCATCGCGGACGTCTTCAGCGGGGCCCGCACCCCCGCGCATCTGACCAGCCTGGAGTTCCTGGCCGAGGTCCGCCGGGCGCTGCGCCCCGGCGGGCTGTACGCGGCGAACCTCGCCGACGGCCCGCCGCTGGCCCATCTGCGCGCCCAGATCGCCACCGCCCGCGCCGCGTTCGCCGAGGTGTGTCTGACCGCCGACCCCGCCGTGCTGCGCGGCCGCCGCTTCGGCAACGCCGTCCTGCTGGCCGCCGACCACGAGCTGCCGGTGGCCGAGCTGACCCGCCGCGCCGCCGTGGACCCGCACCCCGCCCGGGTCGAACACGGCCGCGCGCTCGCGGACTTCACCGGTGGCGCGGTCGCGGTCACCGACGCGACGGCCACGCGGTCCCCGGCACCGCCGGCCGCCGCCTTCGAGCGCTGAAGCCGCTGTCTTCGAGCGCTAAAACTGTCGCATTCCACAGATCCGGTCGTGTGTTCCCGGTCCGCTCGCTAGCGTGCCCCCGTAGACCACCCAACTCCGTACGCAGGGTAGGCAGATGATGAGCCGCAGGTACCGCCGTCGCCGCAGCGTGGGCCGGAGCACGATGGCGATCGGCGCGACCGCCGTCGTCCTCGTGGCGGGCGGTGCGGCGTTCGCGCTGAGCGGCGCGGTCGGTGGCGGGGAGTCGGTGAACGAGGCACCGGACCTGGGAGCGGGTACGGGGCCGGGGACGGGACCCGGGACTACGGGGCCGGGGACGGGACCCGGGACCGAGCCGGGCGGGACACCCAGCACGACGCCGGGCACGCCCCCGGGGACGACACCGGGGCAGCAGGGCGACGGGGCGGGGGAGGCGGTGGACGCGCGCTTCGCGCCGTACATCGACACCTCGCTCCACGTCCCCTACGACATGGTCGGCACCGCGAAGAAGACCGGCGTCAAGGAGTTCACGCTCGGCTTCGTCTCCCCCGGCGGCGGCTGTACTCCCCAGTGGGGCGGCAGAACCGCGCTCGGCGGCGACAAGGTGGCCCGGCAGACGGAGGCGCTGCGCGCGGAGGGCGGCGACATACGGGTCTCCTTCGGCGGCCAGTCCGGGAACGAACTGGCCCTGGCCTGCTCTTCGGTGGACGAGCTGGCCGCGGCCTACGGCGAGGTGGTGGACCGGTTCAAGCTCACCAAGGTGGACTTCGACATCGAGGGCAAGGCGCTGAAGGACGCCGCGGCCAACACCCGCCGGGCGCGGGCCATCGCCGCGCTGCAGAAGGAGCAGCCCGGCCTGGACGTCTCCTTCACCCTCCCCGTGATGCCCACCGGCCTGACCCGGGACGGCGCCGAGCTGGTCGCCGACGCCGAGAAGAACGGGGTGAAGGTCTCCGCCGTCAACATCATGGCCATGGACTACGGCACCTTCTACGACGGCGACATGGGCCAGTACGCGATCGACGCGGCCACCGCGACGCAGAAGCAGCTGAAGAGCGCGCTCAAGCTGAGCGACGAGGCGGCGTGGAAGGCCGTCGCCGTCACCCCGATGATCGGCGTCAACGACGTCAAGGTCGAGATATTCACGGTCGAGGACGCCACCCAGCTGGTGCGGTTCGCCCGGACCAAGGGGCTGGGCAAGCTGTCCATGTGGTCCGCGACCCGCGACAAGCAGTGCGCGGGCGGCGCCCAGAAGTCGGCTTCGGCGATCTGCAGCTCGGTCGAGCAGGACGCGCTCGCGTTCACCAAGGCGCTGGGCGGCTACCGGGGCTGACCGCACCGGCCCCGGACACGACCTAGTGGTGGGGGGTCTCCTGATGCTCCCGGTACTCCTCGGCCGTCGGCTTGGCGATCTGGCCGCCGTCGCCGAAGTAGAAGCGGGACAGCCGCGCCCGCAGCCGCACCGAGCGGGACAGCTTCCGTTCGACCCCGGCGCCGTCCACGGCCGGTGGCAGCTCCAGGGGTTCGTACTGCTCGTAGGCCGTCAGCGTGTACCGCTCGCCCGGTGACAGCGGCTCGTGCACCTCGATGTACTCGCCGTGCGGCAGCCGCTGGATGACGCCGGTCTCGCGGCCGTGCAACACCATGTCCCGGTCGCGCCGCTGCAGACCGAGGCAGACGCGCCGGGTGATGGCGAACACCACGAGCGGCACCACGAAGAAGCCGATCCGCCCGGCC
This sequence comes from Streptomyces sp. NPDC041200, assembly GCF_055591805.1. NCBI lineage: Bacteria > Bacillati > Actinomycetota > Actinomycetes > Kitasatosporales > Streptomycetaceae > Streptomyces > Streptomyces sp. NPDC041200. The sequence goes on from NZ_JBVIZF010000014.1 coordinate 44,651, forward strand.
CAGGTGATCGCGTTGATCGACAGATGGAAGTGGGTCGCGAAGAGGTCGTTGCCGCCGCCGACCAGCAGAACCGTGTACAGGCCGATCCAGGCGGCGCCGAAGGCGGTGCGGGTGGGGGCGTTGCGCGGGCGCTGGTTCAGATGGTGTTCGCGCTTGTCGCCGGTGATCCACGCTTCGAGGAACGGATAGAGCCAGATGGCGAGCAGCACCAGCGGGAAGACCACCAGGGGGATGAAGACACCGAGGACCAGGGTGTGGCCCCACAGATTGATCTCCCAGCCCGGCATCAGCCGGATCAGCCCCTCGGAATAGCCCATGTACCAGTCGGGCTGGGCGTCGGTGGAGACCTGGTCGGGCCGGTAGGGGCCGTACGCCCAGATCGGATTGATCTGGGCGATGCCCGCCATCAGGGTGGTGATGCCGAAGACGAGGAAGAAGAACCCGCCGGATTTGGCGACATAGACCGGCCAGAGCGGGGGACCGACGATATTCATGTTCTTCTTGCCGGGCCCGGGGTGATGGGTGTGCTTGTGATAGACGAGCAGGATCATATGGAGGGCCAGCAGGCCGAGCATAATACCGGGAATGAGCAGCACATGGAGGGTGAAGAGTCGGGGGATGACGATCGTCCCGGGGAACTGCCCGCCGAAGAAGAAGAACGACAGATACGTGCCGACGATCGGAACCGACAGGATCGCGCCCTCCATGAAGCGCAGCCCGGTGCCGGACAGCAGGTCATCGGGGAGCGAATAGCCCATGAAGCCGTCGAACATGCCGAGGATGAGCAGTCCGGCGCCGGAGAGCCAGTTGATTTCGCGTGGCTTGCGGAAGACGCCGTTGAAGAACGTCCGCATCATATGAGCGATCATGCTCGCGATGAAGAGCACGGCCGCCCAGTGGTGGATCTGCCGCATGAGCAGGCCGCCGCGCACGTCGAAGCTGATGTCCATCGTGGACTCGAACGCCTGGGACATGCGGATGCCGTTGAGCGGCTCGTAGCGGCCGTGGTAGACGACCTCGTTCATGGCGGGCTCGAAGAACAAGGTCAGGTAGACGCCCGTCAGAATGATGATGACGAACGTGTACAGGGCGATCTCGCCGATCAGGAAGGACCAGTGGTCGGGGAAGACCTTCCGCAGATTGGCCTTGGCCATCGAGAAGAGGCCGACCCGCCCGTCGAACCACCCGGCGAGTGACTCGCCCTTTGCTTTGCTCATATCTCATGCATTTACCAGCCCCGTCCGCCGTCCGCCCCGTCGGCCGGGCGTGTGGACCACGCCGTAATCCATTCGGGCGAGTGCGGGTTGCGCGCGGGGAGGAATAAGCGGCTCCGCCCACCCCCCCCAGGCTGGGCGGAGCCGCGGTCTTTTCCCGCGCTCCGGATGACGCGTCCGGATGACGCGTCCGGACGACGCGTCCGGATTACGCGTCCGGCAGCTCCCCGGTGCGCGCGACCTCCGCGTACCAGCGGGCGCTGGACTTCGGGACGCGGGCCTGGGTGGGGTAATCGACGTAGACCGCGCCGAACCGCTTGCTGTAGCCGTACGCCCATTCGAAGTTGTCCATCAGCGACCACAGGAAGTAGCCGCGCAGATCGGCGCCGTCCGCGATGGCCCGGTGGGCGGTGGCCAGGTGGGCGCGCACGTATTCGATGCGCTCCGGGTCGTGGACGTGCCCGTCCGCGTCCGGCTTGTCGTCGTACGCTGCGCCGTTCTCGGTGATGTAGAGCGGCACGCCCGGCGCCTCCCGGGTGTAGCGCATCAGCAGGTCGTACAGCCCGGTCGGGTCGACGGTCCAGCCCATCTCGGTGCGCTCGCCCGGCGTCTGGTGGAAGGCGACCCGCTCGGAGCCCGGCCAGGGGGAGTGGGCGCTGGCCCCGTGGCCGTCGTGCCGGGCGGCCTGGCCCCCGTTGTCGGTGGCGGCTGATACCAATGAGGGCGTGTAGTAGTTGATGCCGAGCGCGTCGAGGGGGTGCTTGATGACGGCCAGGTCGCCATCGCGGACGAAGGACCAGTCGGTGATAGCCGCCGTGTCCTCGATGAGGTCGTTCGGATACGCGCCGCGCAGCAGCGGCCCGCTGAACACCCGGTTGGCCAGCGCGTCGATACGGCGCTGAGCGTCCACGTCGGCCGGGTCCTGGGTGAGCGGGCGGATCACCGCCGGGTTGAGGCTGATGGCGATCTGGGCGCGGGCCGGGAGGGCGGCCCGCAGCGCTTGGGCGCCGAGGCCGTGGGCCAGGTTCAGGTGGTGGGCGGCGCGCAGCGGGGCGAGCCGCTCGGTGCGGCCCGGGGCGTGCACTCCGGAGCCGTAGCCGAGGAAGGCGCTGCACCACGGCTCGTTGAGGGTCGTCCAGTACTCGACGCGGTCGCCCAGCGCCTCCGCGACGATCCCGGCGTACTCGGCGAACCGCTCGGCGGTCTCGCGTTCCGGCCAGCCGCCGGTGTTCTCCAGCTCCTGGGGGAGGTCCCAGTGGTAGAGGGTCAGCACCGGCTGGATTCCGGCGGACAGCAGCTCGTCCACCAGCCCGCGGTAGAAGTCCAGCCCGCGCTGGACGGCGGGGCCCCGGCCGGTGGGCTGGACGCGTGACCAGGAGACCGAGAAGCGGTAGGCCGCGAGGTTGAGGTCGGCCATGAGCCGGATGTCCTCGCGGTAGCGGTGGTAGTGGTCGACCGCGACGTCGCCGGTGTCGCCGCCGAGCACCTTGCCGGGGGTGTGGCTGAAGGTGTCCCAGATGGACGGGGTGCGGCCGTCCTCCTGCGCGGCGCCCTCGATCTGATAGGCGGCGGCGGCCGCGCCCCACAGGAATCCGGGCGGGAAGGAAAGGGTCATGGAAGCGCTCCCATTCGAGGTCGTGATGCGGGGAGGGACGGGGGAGAGGGAGGCGATGGCGGTGCGGGCGGAGGGCGCGGTCCGTGGCCGTGCGCTGGGTGGCTCGGCCACAGGCCGCGCCCTGGACGGGTGGTCAGCCCACGCGCCCTGGACGGGTGGTCAGCCCTTGACCGCGCCCTGCATGATGCCTCCCACGATCTGCTTGCCGAAGAGCACGAAAGCGATCAGCAGCGGCAGGGTGCCGAGCAGCGCCCCCGCCATGATCACGGACTGGTCGGGGACATAGCCGCGGCCCAGTCCGTTCAGCGCGACCTGGACGGTGGGGTTGCCCGTCTGGGTGAGCGCGATGATCGGCCAGAAGAAGTCGTTCCACGCCTGGACGAAGGTGAGCATCCCCAGCACGGCCATGGCCGGGCGGGCCGCCGGGAAGACCACGTGCCAGATGACGCGCAGGCTGCCGGCGCCGTCCATCCGGGCCGCCTCGATCAGCTCCGTCGGCAGCGCCTGGCTGAGGTACTGCCGCATGAAGAACACCCCGAAGGCGGTCACCAGCGTCGGCAGGATGACGGCCTGGAGATGGTCGGTCCACTCCAGCTTCGCGACCACCATGTACAGCGGCACGACGCTGAGCTGGGGCGGCACCATCATCGTTCCGATGGTGAGCATCAGCAGCAGGTTCTTGAAGCGGAAGCGCAGCTTGGCGAAGGCGAAGCCCGCGATGGTCGAGAACAGCACGGTGCCGGTCGCGATGGTCCCGGCCACCACGGTCGTGTTCAGCAGCGCCTCGCCCATATTGGCGTCGTTCCACGCCACATCGAGGTTGTGGAACAGGTTCCCGCCGAACCAGAACGGCGGCGGGGTCTCGGCGAGCCGGGTGTTGGTGCGGGACGCGGCGATGGCGGTCCACACCAGCGGGAAGAGCGAGCCGAGGGTGAACAGGGTCAGCACGGCGTAGGTGATCTTCCCGCCGTGCAGCTGCCTGCCCGCGCGGTTACGGCCCTTCCGCCCGGCCGGGGGCGGTGCGGGTGGTGCGGACGCCGTCCGGGAAGACATGGTGGCGGTCATGGTGGTCCCTCGTCTCCCTCACTGGCTCTTCCGCAGCCGTCGCTGCACCAGCCAGTTGGCCGCGGCGATCAGCAGCAGGATCAAGAACATGGTCCAGGCGATGGCCGAGGCCCGGCCGAGATGGAGGTTCACCCAGCCCTGCTCGTACATGTACAGCCCCAGCGTCTGGAACTGGTGGCTGGGCCCGCCGGTCGCGCCCGCGCTGCCGTTGAACAGCAGCGGCTCACCGAAGAGCTGGGTCGCCCCGATCGTGGACACCACGATGGTGAACAGGATGGTGGGGCGCAGCGAGGGGATCGTGACATGGAGGAACTGCTGCCAGCGGGAGGCGCCGTCGAGCGACGCCGACTCGTACAGATCGTGCGGCACCGCCTGCATGGCGGCCAGGTAGATCAGCGCGTTGTAGCCGGTCCAGCGCCAGATGACGATCGTGGAGACGGCGAACTGCGAGGACCAGGTGCCGTTCTGCCAGTCGATCCCGTCGAGGCCGATCAGGCCCAGTGCCCAGTTGATCATTCCGTAGTCGCGCCCGAAGAGCAGCACGAACACCAGCGTCGCGGCGGCGACGGAGGTGGCGTACGGGGTGAGGATGGCGACCCGGAAGAACATCGAGCCCCGCAGCTTGTAGTTGAGCAGATGCGCCAGCCCGAGCGCCATGATCAGCTGCGGCACGGTGGAGATCAGCCCGATGGTGAACGTGTTCTGGAGCGCGTTCCAGAAGAACTCGTCCTCCCACAGCCGGGAGAAGTTCCGCATCCCGACCCATTCCATATGGGTGGGGTCGGTCAGCTCCACCCGGTGCAGCGCGGACCAGCCCGTGTACACCAGCGGGAAGAGCCCGAACGCGAAGAAGAAGACGAAGAACGGGGCGACGAAGGCGTACGGGCTCCACTTCACGTCCCAGTGGTGACGGCGGGAGCGCCAGGCGCGCCGCCGCTGCTCCCGGGGATCGAGGGGCGCCACCGGGGTGGCGCGGCGCGGGGCCGGGCCCCCCCGCCCTGCGGGGGGCGCGGCAGTACCGGAGGTGGTGGGCATTCCGGTCACTGGTCCAGCGCGTTGTCGATCGTCTTGGTGGCGGCCTTCCAGCCCTCCTCAGGGGACTTGCCCTGCTGGTCGACCTGGAGGAGGCCGATGTCCACGAGGTTCTGGTTGATGATCTGGTCCTTCGCCCCCAGCACCTGGACCGGGATGCCCTGGGCGGCCTTGGTGAAGATGGAGCCGATCGGCGCGTTCGCGAAGTAGGGGTGCTTGGCGTCCTTCACGTCCGGCAGGGAGTACGAGGCCTGGGCGCTCGGCCAGCTTCCGCGCTCCTTGAACAGCTTCGCCTGCTGTTCGGGTGCGGTCAGCCAGGCGACGAGCTTGGCCGCCTCTTCCTTGTTCTTGCCCGCCTGCGGCACGCCGAGGAAGGTGCCGCCCCAGTTGCCGGGCTTGGGCGCGGCGGCCACGTCCCACTGGTTCTTCGCCTTGTCCCCGGCCTTGCTCTGGATGTAGCCGAGCATCCACGGCGGGCAGGAGACGGTGGCGAACTGCCCGTTGGCGTAGCCCTGGTCCCAGCTCTTCTGGAACTGCTGGAGCCTGGCGGTCATCTTCCCGGTGGCCGCCTTGGTGGCGAGTTCCCAGGCGTCCTTCACCGCAGGGCTGTCCTTGTAGATGATTTTGCCGCTCTTGTTGTAGTAGCGCTCCGCGTTGCCCGCGACCGCCGCGTTGAAGACGCCGCCGGCCGAGTCGACGAAGGCCGTGCCGCTGGGGGCCTTTTTCATGTACTTCTTGCCCGCGTCCAGGTACTTGTTCCAGTCCCCGGCCCAGAGCTGGGCGACCTTCTCACGGTCGGTGGGCAGCCCGGCCTTCTGGAACAGGTCCTTGCGGTAGCAGATCGCCATCGGGCCGATGTCGGTGGCGAGACCGACCGCCTTACCGTCCTTCGTGATGCTCTGCTGCCATTTCCAGTCGAGCCAGTTCTCTTTCTTGACGCCTTCTGTCTTCGAAAGATCAACGAACTTATCCGCCTGGGTCTGGACGACCTCGGCGATGTTGGCGACTTCGATGCCCTGGACATCGGCGAGACCGCTGCCCGTGCTCAGGTGGTTGAGCAGCTGCGGGTAGTAGTTCTCGTTGCGCTCGATGACCGTCTGCTCGATCGTGATGTCCTTGTGGAGCTTCATGTACTCGTCGTAGAGACCGGCTTCCTTGAAGCCCATGGTGCCGAAGAGACCCATAATGATCTTGGTCTTTCCGCCGCCCCCGCCCCCGCCGCCGGACTTGTCGGTGTCGCTGTCGCCGTCGTCGGCGCAGCCGCTGAGCAGTCCGGCCCCTAATGCGGCGATGGCCGCGAGGGCCACCGCTCTGCTGCGGTACGTACCAGTGATCCTGCGCATTTCGTCCTCCTAGCGCCCTGACGTACCGCTCCCGGCCAAAAAGGGGGAATCCGTGGGACTTTGAGATGCATCGGCACGGGCGGGCAGCGTGCGGGTTGTGTATGACTCAGGTACTGTGGGAGCGCTCCCAGGTTGATGTGTTGAAGGGTTGCGGCTCCCCGCTGGGGTGTCAAGGGACAGAGCGGAACAACTTCCGGAAACCGCACTGCTGTTGAATGTCCACCGCAGGCGCCCACGTGGGTGGATCTGCTGGGTACGGAGGCTGGAGGCGCGAGATGGCAGGAACCCGGCGGCGGCATGGTGCGGGGCGCGGCAGGCCCACCCTCGAGGAGGTCGCGGCCCGCGCGGGCGTCGGCCGCGGCACCGTCTCCCGGGTGATCAACGGCTCGCCGAGGGTCAGCGACCGTACCCGTACGGCCGTCGAGCAGGCCGTCGCCGAACTCGGCTACGTCCCCAACCGGGTGGCCCGCGCGCTGGCCGCCAACCGGGCCGACGCCGTCGCGCTGGTCATACCCGAGCCGGAGACCCGGCTGTTCGCGGAACCCTACTTCTCGGACATCATCCGCGGTGTCGGCGCCGAGCTGGCCGACACCGATCTGCAGCTGCTGCTGACCCTCATCCGCACCCCCAAGGAGCGCCAGCGCTTCGCCGACTACCTCTCCGCGCACCGGGTCGACGGCGTCCTGCTGGTGTCCGTCCACGCGGACGACCCGCTGCCGGACCTGCTGGAGCGCCTCGAGATGCCCGCGGTGCTCAGCGGACGCCGCTCGGCGCACGAATCGGTGCCGTACGTCGACTCGGACAACACCGGCGGCGCGCAGTCCGCGGTGGAGCACCTCATCGGGCGCGGCCGCACCACCGTCGCCACCATCACCGGACCGCTGGACATGTACGTCGCCCAGTGCCGTCTGGACGGCTACCGCGCCGCCGTCCGGGCCGCGGGCCGGGAGCCGGAGCTGGTGGCGTCCGCCGACTTCACCGAGGAGGGCGGCCGCCGGGCGATGCGCCAGCTGCTGGAGCTGCGGCCCCGACTCGACGCGGTCTTCGCCGCCTCGGACGTGATGGCCGCGGGAGCCCGCCAGGTGCTGCGCGAGTCCGGGCGGCGGGTCCCGGAGGACGTCGCGCTGGTCGGCTTCGAGGACTCCGCGGTCGCCCGCCACATGGACCCGCCGCTCACCAGCGTCCGGCAGGCGACCGAGGAGATGGGCCGGGCGATGGTGCGGGTGCTGCTGGAGGAGATCGAAGGCTCCTCGGAACGCCCCTCCAAGCGTCCCCAGGTGGTGCTGCCGACCCAGCTGGTGCGGCGCGAGTCGTCGTAAACGGACCGGGGAACGGGTCGGCCCCGCTCACGCGCTGCGAAACGCGAGCGGGGCCGGTAGAACGGGTTACAGCGCCGGGTAGGCGTTCCTCAGCAGCTGCTGGAACTGGGCCGAGAACCAGTGGCCCGACAGCGGCGCGTTCGCGAGCGAGCCCGACATGTTGTAGCCGTTGCGCGCGTTGCCCGTGTACGTCGGGTCGCACATCCGGTCGAAGCCCTTGCCCTCGTCGTTGGGGATCTGGGAGCTGGCGCCGTCGGACTCGCCCGGGGGCTTCATCCACACGTACGCGTCGATCCCGGCGGCGGGCGATGCCTTGGGCCGCTCACCGAGCCCGGCTCCGGACTGGTTGCACCAGTTGCCGATGTGGATGCGGCGGTCGTAGCGGCCGCCGTTGACGTACGTGTCGACGTCGCTCTTGGCGCCCGGGCCGGACGGGCGGGCGGAGCCGCCCCAGCCGTTGCGGGAGGTGTCGATCAGCGCGCCGATGTTCGACGGGAAGCCGACGTTCACCAGTTCCTGACGGAAGGCCTGGGCGAAGGACTGCTCGTCCACGTAGCGGTTCCAGTCCACCCACTTGGACTGGCGGACCGTGGTCCCGTTGATGTTGTCGTTGATGGTGAAGTTGTTTTCCTTCAGGGCGCTGTAGTTGGCGGTGTTGACGATGATGCCGGCCACCTTGTCGACCGTGCTGCCCTCGGCGGTCGCGGCCTGCTTCATGATCTGGGCGGAGGGGTTGAAGTTGTCGTCCCAGCCGATCCAGCCGTGGTGTCCGGCGTCGATGTAGTTGTAGACGTTGCCGACGGCGCCCAGCTTGTTGAGCGCGTAGCCGACGCCCTTCACGTAGTTGCCGTTGGCCTTCATGGTGTCGCACTCGGGCGTGGCGGTCGGGCGGCCACCCGTGTTGGTGACCAGGTTCGGCAGCGAGTCGATCTCGACGGTGGTGACGATCCGCAGATTGGAGTTGGCGTACTTCGACTCGCGCAGGATCGACGCGATCGGGTCGATGTACTGCGTCTTGTACTTGTCGATCTCCGTCGGGCCCAGCTCGCCGTTGGAGGCCAGCGCCGAGCAGTCGCGGCCCGGCAGGTTGTAGATGACGAGCTGGACGACGGTGGGGCTGCCGCCCGACTGCTGGAGTGCCGTGTCCAGGTGGGCGCGCAGGCCGCGGGCCCCGGAGGTGCCGTTGATCGCGGCGATGCGGTCCATCCAGACGCCGGTCGGCTGGTTGGAGATCTTGGAGCCGCCGGGTTCGGCGGCGGCCTTGGCGGACCAGTCCGGGTTCACGTACACCTTGGCGCCCGCGTACGGGTTGTCGACCTTCGCGGCGGCCTTCGCGGCGGCCTTGGCGGTCCCGTCGGCCTGCGCCGAGGCGGTGCCCGCGAGCGAACCGACGGTCAGGGCGGTGGCGGCCAGCAGCGCGCCGCCCGCGAAGGCGGCCGCGCGGGTGCGGCTACGGGGCCTCTGGAAAGGTGGGGGAGGTGAGGTGATGCGGCTCATGACAGTCCTTTCAGGTGATCGCGGAATCCGATGCCGAAAGCGGTCGGGGTGCCGTTGAAATCGCTGATGAGGGACGGGCCGGAGGAACAGTCCCAGGTGTTCCAGGTCCAGCCGAGGTACGAGGCGTGCTTGGCGTCCAGCCAGGCCATGACGCGGTCGATATAGCCGTGTGAGCAGGTGTTCTCGCCGATCTCACCCGCCACGAAGGGGACTTGGGCGATCACCGGGGCCAGCTGCTCGTTGAAGCAGCTCTCGCTGGAGCAGGTGTTGAAGTTGTACGTGTGCCAGGCGGCGGCGAGGTTGCCCGCCGGGTCGCTCGGCTTGTACGTCAGCCACTGGCGCGTGTCGTTGGAGTACGCGAGGCCGCCGAGCAGGATCACGTTCCGGGCGCCGGTGGCCCGTACCGCGGTGACCAGGCTCTGCGTCCCGGCGACCTGGAAGTCGATGCCGGGGCAGCTGCCGCCGTCCCGCCAGCACTTCCACGCGGCCGTGAGGTCGGAGGTGGCGCGGTCCGGGAACGGCTCGTTGAAGAGGTCGAAGACCACGGCCTGGTCGCCCTTGAAGGTCTCGGCGACCGAGGACCAGAACGCCGGGGTGTACTGGGCGTTCGGCATCGGCTTCTGGCAGGTGGCGTACTCGGTGTCCGGGCAGTGGTTGTCGCCGCCGGTGTACCGGCCGTGGCTCCAGTGGAGTTCGAGGATCGGTGTGAGGCCGTTGGCCTCCAGCCGGGTGACGTACTCCTTCACGGCGTTGATGTAGTTGGCGCCGCGATAGGCGGAGTTGATGTGCGACAGGCCGAGCCAGCACTCCTCGTTGAGCGGGACGCGGACCGCGTTCGCCTTCCACCCGGCGATGGCCTTCACGGACGCGTCGTCCATCGGCCCGTCGAAGATGCCCCGCCCCTGCACGCACATGAACTCACCGCCCGAGCGGTTGACTCCCAGCAGTCGCCGGGTGGCCCCGTTCTCGTCCACGAACGTGTTGCCCGCGACGCGCAGCTTCGGCGGGGTGCCGCCCTGGCCCGGTGGGGGATCGGTCGGGTCGGTGGGGTCCGTCGGGCCGGAGCCGCCGTCGCACGCCACGCCGTTGACCTTGAACGCCGACGGCACCGGGTTGGACCCGGACCACGAGGCAGTGAACCCGGCGCTGACGCTGCCGCCCGTCGCGATCTTCCCGTTCCAGGCGGCGTTGACCGCGGTCACCGTCGTCCCGGACTGCGACCAGGTGGCGTTCCACCCCTGGGTCACCTTCTGTCCGGCGGAGAAGTCGAAGGTGAGGGTCCAGCGGTCGAGCGCGGCTCCGTTATTGGTGATCGTGACGTTGCCCTGGAAGCCGTCGCCCCATTGGCTGGCGGCGGTGTACGCCACAGTGCAGGCGGCCGCCGCCCGTGGTGCGACGGAGGTGCCGGACGCGGCGGCGGTGCCCGCGGTGCCCGCCAGAGTGAGCGACGCGGCGGCCGCCAAGGCGTAAAGGCGCGGTGGTGCTCGCATGGAGCGACTCCTCGGGTGCTCGCGCCGTCCCGTGCGGCGCTGACTGCTGGAACCGCTCCCACTGGTTGAGCTGACGGTAGCGCCAGTGGCGTACATGTCAACAGACTCGTTCAGAGATTAATCGGTCGAAGTCGTTCGAACGGCCCGTCTTGTTCAAAGACTTGACACTTCTTCAGAGGGAACGGACGCTTGGGAGCGCTCCCACTGGTTCGCACATCCCCCCCCCAATTTCCGAACCCGCGTGGAGGTCCCCCATGCGCGTACAGCGAGGCTCACCCTTGTCAGGGGCGCGTCGGCGGATGAGACGGCTGGTGACCGCGCTGGCCGCGGCCCTCTCGCTGCCCGTGGCCATGACGGCCGCCGGTGGTGCCGCTCCCGCCCACGCCGACACCGCCGCAGCCGTGCAGTGCAACGTCGACTACAAGACGAACGACTGGGGCTCGGGCTTCACCGCCGATCTCACGATCTCCAACCCCGGCACCGAGGCCATCAACGGCTGGACCCTGACCTACGACTACGCGGGCAACCAGAAGCTCGGCAACGGCTGGAACGGCACCTGGTCGCAGTCCGGCAAGACGATCACCGTCAAGAACGCCGCCCACAACGCGAACATCGCGGCCGGTGGCAACGTCACCACCGGCGGCCAGTTCAGCTACAGCGGCACCAACGCCGCGCCCACCGCCTTCGCCGTCAACGGCGTCACCTGTCGCGGCGCCCACCAGCCGCCCATCACCGTCCTCACCAGCCCCGCCCCGGGCGCCGTCTATTCGGCGGGCGGCACGGTCCCGATGGCGGCCACCGCCGCGGCCGCCGACGGCGCGAGCGTCACCAAGGTCGAGTTCTACAGCGACACCAAGCTGCTGGGCACCGACACCACCTCGCCGTACAGCTTCGACTACGCGGACGTCCCGGCGGGTGACTTCTCGCTGTACGCCAAGGCCTACGACAGCCAGGGCGCGTCCGCCGAGTCCACCCCCGTCGGCATCCATGTCGCGGCCGGTCCGGCGCTGGTCGCGAGCCCCGCCCAGCTGGGCGTGGAGCAGGGCAAGACCGGCACCTTCGGCCTCCGGCTGTCCACCAGGCCGTCCGCCGACGTGACGGTCGCGGTGGCCCGTACGTCCGGCAATACGGGCCTGACCGTCTCCTCCGGCGGCAGCCTCACCTTCACCCCGGCCAACTGGAACACCGCCCAGCAGGTGACGGTCGCCGCCTCGAACTCCGGCACCGGCTCCGCGACCTTCACCGCGACCGCCTCAGGTCACACCAAGGCCGAGGTCACCGTCACCCAGCTGGCCGCCGCCAAGACGTACGACGCCCGCTTCCTGGAGCTGTACAACAAGATCACCGCGCCGTCGGCGGGCTACTTCTCGCCCGAGGGCATCCCGTACCACTCCGTGGAGACCCTGATCGTCGAGGCGCCCGACCAGGGCCATGAGACGACGTCCGAGGCGTACAGCTATCTGATCTGGCTCCAGGCCATGTACGGCAAGGTCACCGGCGACTGGACCAAGTTCAACTCCGCGTGGGACACCATGGAGAAGTACATGATCCCCACCCACGCCGACCAGCCGACGAACAGCTTCTACAACGCCTCCAAGCCCGCCACCTACGCGCCCGAGTGGGACCAGCCCTCGCAGTACCCGTCCAAGCTCGACGGCAACGTGCCGGTCGGGCAGGACCCCATCGCGGCCGAGCTGAAGAGCGCGTACGGCACCGACGACGTCTACGGCATGCACTGGATCCAGGACGTCGACAACACGTACGGCTACGGCAACTCGCCCGGCAAGTGCGAGGCGGGCCCCTCCGACACCGGCCCGTCCTACGTCAACACCTTCCAGCGCGGCCCGCAGGAGTCCGTCTGGGAGACCGTGACCCAGCCGACCTGTGACGGCTTCAAGTACGGCGGCAAGAACGGCTATCTGGACCTGTTCACCGGCGACGCCTCCTACTCCAAGCAGTGGAAGTTCACCAACGCCCCCGACGCCGACGCCCGCGTCGTCCAGGCCGCCTACTGGGCCTCCGAGTGGGCCAAGGCGCAGGGCAAGGGCAGCCAGATCTCCGGGAACATCGCCAAGGCCGCCAAGATGGGCGACTACCTGCGCTACGCCATGTACGACAAGTACTTCAAGAAGGTCGGCAACTGCGTCGGCGAGACCACCTGCCCGGCGGGCAGCGGCAAGAACAGCTCCAGCTATCTGCTCTCCTGGTACTACGCCTGGGGCGGCGCCACCGACACCTCCGCCGGGTGGGCCTGGCGCATCGGCTCCTCGCACGCCCACGGCGGCTACCAGAACCCCATGGCGGCCTGGGCGCTCAGCTCGTACGCCGACCTCAAGCCCAAGTCCGCGACCGGCGCGAGCGACTGGTCCACCAGCCTCAAGCGGCAGGTCGAGTTCTACCGGTGGCTCCAGTCCAGCGAGGGCGCCATCGCGGGCGGCGCCACCAACAGCTGGCAGGGCCGCTACGCCACCCCGCCCGCGGGCAAGTCCACGTTCTACGGCATGTACTACGACGAGAAGCCGGTCTACCACGACCCGCCGTCCAACCAGTGGTTCGGCTTCCAGGCGTGGTCCATGGAGCGTGTCGCCGAGTACTACAACCGCACCGGTGACGCCTCGGCCAAGGCCGTCCTCGACAAGTGGGTCACCTGGGCGCTGTCCAAGACCACCATCAACCCCGACGGCACCTACCAGTTCCCGTCCAACCTCCAGTGGTCCGGTCAGCCCGACACCTGGAACGCGTCCAGCCCCGGCGCCAACACGGGCCTGCACGTGACCGTCACCGACTACACCAACGACGTGGGCGTGGCCGCCGCGTACGCCAAGACGCTGTCGTACTACGCGGCCAAGTCGGGCCACACCGCCGCCAAGAACACCGCCAAGGCGCTCCTCGACGGCATGTGGAACCACCACCAGGACGCGCTGGGCATCGCGGTCCCCGAGTCCCGCGCCGACTACAACCGCTTCGACGACCCGGTCTACATCCCCAGCGGCTGGACCGGCACCATGCCCAATGGCGACAAGATCGACTCCAGCTCGACCTTCCTGTCGATCCGCTCCTTCTACAAGAACGACCCGGCCTGGTCCAAGGTCGAGGCGTACCTGAAGGGCGGCGCGGTGCCGAGCTTCACGTACCACCGCTTCTGGGCCCAGGCGGACATCGCGCTGGCGATGGGCTCGTACGGGGAGCTGTTCGAGTAGCGGATCTCGCGGGGGCGTGACCCCGTGGCGGACCGGCGGGGCCCTCAGGGTCGGGGGCCCCGCCTTCCCGTCTTCCGCCTTCCCGTCTTCCGCCTTCCCGCCTTCCGCCTCCCCGCCTTTCCGCTGCCGCGTCGAGGCGTCGCGGATTCGCCCATCTGGGGCATCCAGGGGTGCGGCGACGGCCCCCCGGCCGCAGCGTGGAGCCATGACCGAGAGCGAGAGCCCGCGCGTCACCCGGCCCACGATGGTGGTGCTCGGCGTCCAGCACGACGATCCCCCCTACCGCCTGGTGGAGGTCGCGGGGGAGCTGGTCGGCAAGGCGCACTCGGTCCTGGACATCATCGAGATCGCCCGCCAGCTCGGCTTGGACAACATCGACCTGGACGACCCGGACGTGGTGCGCTGGGTGGGCGGCGACAAGTTCACCTGGACCCCCTGGTGGCCCCGCCACCCACCACAGCACGAGGGGCGCGCCTAAGGCGTGCCCTGCTGCGTCGAGGGCTGCGCCGCGGCCTTCAGCCGTGCCGCCGCCTTCTGGGTCAGGTCCCGCACGAAGGCGGTGTCGCTGCTGGGGGAGAAGGTCAGCTCGGCGACCGTGGCGCCTTCCCGGATCTGCACGACGTTGAAGGGGAAGCCCATGGCGTTCATCTGGATGCCCACCGACTCCTCGCCCGCCTTGGGCGCCGCCCAGTGCTTGAACTCCATCTTCGCGCCCGCAGCCTTGCCTCCTTCGCGGCACGCGGCGGGGATCTTGCGGAGCTGGCTGATGTTCTGCGCTGCGGCGAGGTCGTCGCGGTAGCTGGTGATCCGCGTCTCCAGGTTGTCGAACTCGTCGTTCTCCAGTGACCGCCCGACCCCGGCCGCGGGCTTGCCGATGGCCCGGTTCGTACGGGCGACGAAGGCGTTGCAGGAGGCGGACGGGCTCTTCCACCCCTGGAAATTCCGCCGGTCCGTCTGGTACGTCCCGTCCAGGTGCTCCTCGTCCACCTTCCACCCGGCGGGCATGTCCTCCGGGGTCAGCAGCGCCTCGCCCAGGACGTCGGCGGACAGGGGCTTCGCGGTGGGCGTGGGGCTCGGGGAAGGGGAATCCGCCTGCCGCGATGCCTTCCCCTCCGCCTGTCCGCCGGAGCCGCCGCCACAGCCCGCCGTCACCAGCACGGCCGCGGCACAGGCTGCTCCGGCCACCGTCTTCTTGAACAACATCCCGCCCCCGTTGCATTCGTCCTTCACCCGCGCACCGGCAGCCTAGACCGCGTCGAAGAACGCCCGCGTATCGGCGGCCACATCACCCGGCCGCTCCATGGCCAGGAAGTGGTGGCCGCCCGTAGACGCTCGTCGGGGCCACCGTCTGGCCCTCCGGCCAGCTGAAGCCGGTGCTGTCGTACATGGGTCAGGACGAGGGGCCGAGTACCGGTCGTAGCCGAGGCGTTCTCCTTCAGCTCCGCGCGGCCCCTGTCTCCGTCACGCGGGCCCTGTCCGCGTCGCGCGCACCTGCCTCCGAGCGCATCCGGCCGGGCAGTGCGACGGCCAGCAGCGCGCCCAGCGCCGCCACCGCCGCGAGGGCGGCCAGGGCGGGCCCCATCGCGGCGGCGAAGGTCCCGCCGCCCGGCAGCCGCAGCAGCATCGTCGCGGCGGCCACTCCCAGCGTCGGCCCGATGTTCATGGCGGTCTGCTGGAGCCCGCCCGCCACCCCCGCGTGCTCCAGCGGCGCGTGGCGCACGATGACGGCCGTCGCGGTGACCATCACGGTGCTGAAACCGGCCCCGAGCGCGAAGAAGCAGCCGCCGATCTCCAAGGCGGTCGCCGCCCGGTCGAGCCGGGAGAAGAACAGGATGCCCAGCGCGACGAGGGCCATCCCCGCCACCGCCGTACGCCGTGGTCCGTACCGGCGCGCCAGGACCGCCGAGACCGGCGCGCCCAGCACCATCGTCGCGGCCAGCGGCAGCACCCGCAGTCCGCTCTCCAGCGGGTCCAGCGCGAGGACGTCCTGCAGGAAGTACGTGCCGACGAACAGCGCCCCGAACAGCGCCGCCGACGCCGCCACCAGCACGCCGAGCGCCGAGGCGACCGTCGCCGAGCGCAGCACGCCGGGCGGCACCAGCGGGCTCGGCGTACGGCGCGCGTGCCATGTGAACGCGCCCCCGGCGGCCGCCATGGCGAGGAAGCCGAGCGCGGTGGCGGCCGTCCAGCCGGTCTCCGGTATCGCGGCGAGCGTATGGACCAGGCACACGAGAGACAGCGCCAGCAGACAGGCGCCCGGCAGGTCGAGCGCCACACCGGTGCGCGGCCCGTCCAGCGCGTCCGGCCCGTCCGCCGGGACGCGTACGACGAGCGCCAGCACGCCGACCGCCGCCGCGGGGAGCACGCTCAGGAAGAAGACCGACCGCCAGCCGAACTGCGCGGCGAGCGCCCCGCCCACGATCGGCCCGGCGGCGGCCGCCACCCCGATGGCGCTGGTACGCAGCGCGATCGGCATCCCGAGCTGGTCGCGCGGGTAGGCCGCGCGCAGCATGCCGAGGGTGGCGGGCTGCAGCAGCGCGCCGAATACGCCCTGGGCGACGCGCAGTCCGATCACCCAGCCGACGCCGGGCGCCATCCCGATCCCCGCCGACGCGGCGGCGAAGCCCAGCGTGCCGACCGCGAACACCCGTTGGTGTCCGTACCGGTCGCCGAGCCGCCCGGCGAACACCAGCAGGCTGGCGACGGCGATGAGATAGCCCGTGCTGGTCCACTGCACGTGCACGAACGAGGCGTGCAGATCGCGCTGCAGGGCGGGCTGGACGACGGTCAGCACGGTGCCGTCGAGGGCGACGATGACGGCGCCGGTGACGCTGCCGACGAGGGTGAGCCGCTGCCGCTGCCGCGTTTTCACGCCGTCCCCAGATGCGCGTCCATCGCCGCCCGCAGCAACGGCTCGACGTCCTCCGTACCGGTGGCGAGCGGCAGGCTGCCCCACTCCCACAGCTGCGCGATGCCGTGCAGATTCGCCCACAGGGAACCTGCGACGACGCCCGCCTCCGCCTCGGGGCGTACCCGGCGGACCAGCCCCACCAGCACCTCGAAGAGTGGCAGACTGGTCTCCCGCAGCCCCAGTTGGTTGCTCTCCAGCAGATCGTGACGGAACATCAGCTCGAACATGCCGCGGTTGGTGCGCGCGAACTCCAGGTAGGCCCGCCCGAGCGCCATCAGCTGCTCCCGGGGCTCCCGCCGCCCGTCCCCGATCGCCGCCCCGGCCTGTCCGGCCAGCTCGTCGAAGCCGCGCCGTGCGATGGCCGACAGCAGGGACAGATGCGTCGGGAAGTAGCGCCGGGGCGCCCCGTGCGAGACCCCGGCCTGCCGCGCGATCTCCCGCAGCGACAGGGCCGCCGCGCCCTCCCGGCCCACCAACTCGACGCCCGCATCGACCAGTCGGGTCCGCAGGCCCCCGTCCTCTTCGCTCATAGACAGTGTCTACCAGTCGTTAGTAGACGCTGTCTACTGTCAACTACGGGTTGACACGACGGGGACTGTCAACTCATAGTTGACACATGACGAACCGGAACCCGGACTCGGACCCGCAGCCCACCGACATGACGAACCCCGTACGCCTCGACGACCTGATCGAGGCCATCAAGAAGACCCACACCGACGCCCTGGAACAGCTCACCGACGCGGTCATCGCCGCCGACCACCTCGGTGACGTGGCCGACCACCTCATCGGCCACTTCGTGGACCAGGCCCGCCGCTCCGGCGCGTCCTGGACCGATATCGGCAAGAGCATGGGCGTGACGCGGCAGGCGGCCCAGAAGCGCTTCGTCCCCAAGGGCTCCGCCGCCCAGGACCTCGACCCCAGCCAGGGCTTCGGCCGCTACACCTCCCGCGCCCGGAACGTCGTGGTGTCCTCCCAGAACGAGGCCCGCGCCGCCAGTAACGCCGAGATCCGCACCGAACACCTCGTCCTCGGCCTCCTGGCCGAGCCCGACGGCCTGGCCGCCAAGGCGATCGTCGCCCAGGACGTCCTCCTGGACACCGTCCGCCAGGCCGCCACCGCCGCCCTCCCGCCCGCCGCCGACTCCATGCCCGCGTTGGTCCCCTTCGACGCGGGCGCCAAGAAGGTCCTGGAACTCACCTTCCGCGAGGCCCTGCGCCTGGGCCACAACTATGTCGGCACCGAGCACATCCTGCTCGCCCTCCTCGAACACGAGGACGGCTCGGGCGTGCTCAGCGGCGTGGGCATCGACAAGGCCGCCGCCGAGGGGGCCATCGCCCAGATGCTGGAGCAGATCCAGGCGGCCCTCCCCGATAAGGAGTCATAGCCCGCGTACACACTCCTTGGGTGCCGCCCGCCGAACGAGTAGCGCGGGCGGCGTGGGGTGAGCGGTACGCACATACGCCCGAAGCGTCGGACTTATGATCCAACGCGTGGACATCCCCGACAGAATCATCTCCCTCCAGCAGGCCGCCGACGCCGAGTACGCCAAACTGGCAGGTCTCGCCGACGCCGACCACAAGACCCAGTGGAAGCACTGGTACGACGCCGCCGTCACCGTGCAGGCCGCCGTCACCGAACACGCCCGGGACGCCGGGCTCAGCCGGGCCGAGCTGGAGGCCGCCGTGAAGAAGGCCGTACGACATCCGGCTCCGGCCGACGGCTGAGCCGCACCCCTCCTGACCCGGGGAGTGTGAGCTGCGCGACCCCGTCGCGTGTTCCCTCCCCGGGACCGGCTGAGCGACGATGAGGACGGCGGCCCGGCTCAGCGGCCGGGCGCCGCACCCCGCGCCCGCTCCCCGGAAGGACGCCCCCGCTCATGCGCCTCCTGCTCGTCCGCCACGGCCAGACCTCCTCCAACGTCATCCACGCCCTGGACACCGACCTGCCGGGCGCGGACCTCACCCCCCTCGGCCGCCAGCAGGCGGAGGCCCTGGTGGAGCGCCTCGCGGACGAACGGATCGACGCCCTGTACGCCTCCCCGCTCCACCGCGCCCAGCAGACGGCCGCCCCCCTCGCCCACGCCCGCGGCCTGGAGGTCGTCGTCCGCGAGGGCATACGCGAACTGCGCGCCGGTGACCTGGAGATGCGCGACGACAGCGAGTCCGTGCAGCTCTACCTCAAGACGGTGATGGCCTGGTCCGCCGGTCAGACCGACCTGCCGATGCCGGGAGGCGACACCGGCGAGGAGGCCCTGGCCCGCTACGACGAGGTGATCGAGGAGATCGCCGCCTCGGGAGCGGAGTGTGTCACCGTCATCAGCCACGGCGCGGCCATCCGCACCTGGACCGCCGCCCGCGCCCTCAACATCGACGCCGCGTTCGCCGCCCGGAACCCCCTGGAGAACACCCAGACCGTCACCCTGACCGGCGACCCCCACCACGGCTGGACGGTCACGCACTGGGGCACCGAGCCGATCGCCTGACCGGCCCCGGCCGGGCGCCGATGAGGGCGGGAGTTATTCCTGTCGCGGAACGGTCACCGTAAGCCGCTCAGGGTTCTCGGAGGTCCACTCCCTGCCTCCGGCCAGCGCCCTGAGGATGTACGTCTTGCCCCCGCGTACGTCCGAGACGACCGCGTACCGGCCGGTGTCCTCGTCGCGGACCCGGTCGCCCACCCACACCCTCCCGTCCTTCACGCGGCCGCCTCGCACTTCATCTCGGCCCAGACCTGCTTGCCCCAGCGGTACCGATCCGTACCCCATCGCTCAGCGAGGGCGTCGACGATCAGCAGCCCACGGCCCCTGGTGCTCTCTCCGCCCGAGTCCGTCCGCAGGAGCGGTACGGACCGGGTCCGGTCCGAAACACCGAGGCGGATGAACTCCTCGGACGGCCGGGTGATGACGACCCGGATCGATTCCAGGCGGGCGTGGTTGACCGAGTTGGAGACCAACTCGGTGATCACCAGCACCGCATCATCGATCAGTTCCTCCTGGCCCCAGGCGGCCAGCGCGGTGCGCACGAGCCTGCGGGCGGCTTCCGCGCTCTCCGGTACGCGTCGCATGGTCTGTGAATATCCGGGGTGCCCCTTGGGGCGAGGTGTGGCGGTCACGGGCATCAGGACCTCAGTAAGTGCGAAGTGAACGGCCTTGCCTGAGTGAACGACGGCTCGCCGCGCGCGAAGAGGAAAGGTCATCCGGATGCGCAATCCACGCAACCGGAAATTATCGACCGGCTCTTCTCACCGAGGGGGTTTGAGTGGCTACGGTGGGTAGATGGAGGGGAACGAACGCCTCAACAACGCCATGCGCGAGAGCGGGCTCACCCAGAATGAGTTGGCCGACGCGGTGAACACTCATCTGCACCGCAACGGCCACGAAGGCACGGTGAGCGACCGGACGGTCCGCCACTGGCTGACCGGAAAAACCCGATGGCCGCACCCTCGGCAGAGAGCGGCGTTAGAGGCAGTATTCGGGTGTACCGCCGAAGTGCTGGGATTCGTCCCACCGGTCCGAAGATGTCCCGCCACCGAACCGGAGGAGCCCGTGAGGCGCCGGAATTTCTTGACTGCCACTACCGGTACGACGGCCGCGGTCGCCGTTCCCCTCGTCGCTCAGCACTCTGTAGGCACCTCCGACGTGATCCGGCTCCGTTCCGGGTTGGACGCCCTGGTGGTGCTGGACGCCAAACGGGGAGGTCACGACGAACTGGAGCGTCGGGCCCTTGCCGGGGCGGCCGAGGCGCTGGAGAAGCAGAAGCTGGGTGCCTCCCAGCGCATCCGCCAGAGGCTGTTCAGCGTGGCCGCCAGCTACATGTCCATGGCCGCTTGGTCTGCCATCGACGCCAAGCAGACCGACCGGGCCCGGAGCCTGCTGGATCGGACGCTGTATTTAGCCGGGATGGCCAAGGACTCCACCGCCGAGCTGGACGCCTGGAACCTGTACTCCATCCTCGCCCACCATCGTGGTGCGTATACCGAGGCCGTCGACTCCGGCTATGCGGCGCAGGCGACGGCCGTCGCCCGGCGGGACCCGTTCTACGGATCCCTGGCCCACGCCCGGACCGCGCTCGCCCACTCCAACCTGGGCGACCGACAGGCCGCCATACGGGCCCTCGGGTGTGCCCAGGAGGCGCTGGGCAAGGCGTCCTTGGGTGATCCCCGGCCGAGCTGGACCGCCTTCTACGGGCCCGCCGAACTGCTGGCCCTCACGGCCATCGTGCGAGACAAGATCGGCGAACCCGCTGAGGCCGAGGCCGCCTCTCACCAGGCCCTGGCGAGTATCCCGAAGGCGTTCCGCCGCAACCGTGCCCTGGCCACCGCACGGCTCGCCCTGACCCAGCTCCACCAACGGGACATCGACCAGGCGTGCGCCACGGCCTCCACCGTCTTCACGCTGATGTCCGGCCACCCGATCCCCGGGCGCATGCGCTCTCTTCTCGGCGACTACCACCGGGACTTGATCACCCTTGCCCCGGACGCGAGCGTCGCCCGGGAGTGGGCCGACCGCTACCGAACCGAATGGAGCCGAGCTTGAGCGCCGCCGATCTGGACGTCCGTTACTTCACCCACGCCGACCTCCCGGAGATCCGCCAGACGCTGATCGACGTGCACGCCATCGCTATGGGGGACGCGATGGAGGACGAGTTCAATCAGCGCTTCCCCTGGTTCGTGGACCACTGGGGCGGCCGCCCCGGGTTCGCCTGTGTGATCGCGTACGACGGCGACGAGGCCGTGGGCTTCGCCTACGGTGCCCCGGGCACCCCTGGTCGCGAGTGGTGGCGCGAGCACCTCGACCCGGCGCCGGAGAAGGACCTGACCTTCTCGTACTCCGAGCTGGCCGTGATCCCGAAGTGGCGGAAGCAGGGCGTGTCCGAACGGCTGACCCGCGTGTTGCTGGATAAGCGCGCCGAGGATCTCGTCGTCCTGCTTGTGGATGTCGAACACCCCCGGGTGCAGGCCCTGTACGAATCCTGGGGCTTCCGGAAGGTGGGCGAGGACCAGCCCTTCGCTGACTCCCCGGTGTTCGCCGTGATGCTGGCGGAACTGCCGCTGAGCTGAACCGGCTGCGGGTGCCCATGATGTTCGGGGCGACCATAGTTACCCCGGTGCTGATGGCGGACATCCCAGGAGCATCGCCTCGTTTGAGGAATGCCCAGCCGCACCAGGCGACGCCGGCTTCCAGTCCGAGGGGCGATACAAATGCGCGGCGGCGCCGCACGAGCTGACGGGAGTGTTGACGTGCCAGGCTCCCCGCTCTCGGTTCTGGCTACGCCGCCGACCAGCGGGGGCCCGTCCCGGCGTCGCGGCACCATGCGTACTGCTGATCGGGCGTCACCGTCAGGCCGAAGTCGTACAGCTCGGGACGCCCCTCGGCCAGCCACCCGTCCCAGGCCCGCTCCACCTCGTCCGCCAGGCGCCGGGGCCCGCCCTGGTAGGCGAGTGTCGTACCGTCGCCGACTGCGGCGAGCATCGCCCAGGACGTCGAGCCGTCGTGCAGCCAGGCGTTCAGGCCGTCCTCGTCCTCGGCGGTCGTGATCTGTACGTCCGGCACGGAGACGCGCAGGGCGAACCGCAGGTGCCAGTCGTCGCGCAGCGGTGTCAGGTGCCGCGTGAACGGCCGCTCGTCCGCGTGCGGGGCGGCCTCGCGTACCTGCTCGAAGGTGCGGCCGAGGTCTGCGCCGCGGGCGGGCATGAACGTGGCCAGGCCCCGCACCCGGCCGCTGGCCGACCGGCCGTCGCCCGCCACCGTGAGCGCGACATGCCCAAGCCACCCCCAGGGGACGACGATCCGGCCGCCCGGCCGGGTCTGCTCGACCCACGCCCACGGGACGCGGTCGACCGCGTAGGTGGCGATCACGCGATCGTAGGGCGCACCCGCCGACCATCCCGAGGCGCCATCGGCAACCCGCACCTCCACATCCGCCCCAGCCCGCTGGAGCCGCCCGGCGGCAGCGGCCGCCAGCCCGGCGTCCACCTCGACGCTGACCACGGAGCCCGCTCGCCGCGCGAGCAACGCCGCGTTCCACCCGGTACCGGTGCCCAGCTCCAGCACCCGGTGACCGGGCTCCAGAAGCAGCGCGTCGAGCATGTCGACCACGACGCCCTGCGCGGACAGGCTGGAGACCGGCGCGCCCCCGCTGATCTCGGTGACCGCGGCCGTGTCCGGAGAGCCGTACACCTCGGCCGTCCACTCCTCGAAGGCGCTACCGCGCTCGATGGGCGCGTACGCCCGCCCGGTCCACCGCCAGAGCCGGTCCGGCGCGAAGGCGTGCCGCGGTACGGCCGCGACGGCGGCCCGGATCCACGGGGACCGCTCGGGCCACGCGCCGCGCCGCTCCATGACGGCGTCCAGCGCGGCGCGCGGCCCCTCGTGGCCGGTCATTTCCGGTGCGTCCCGTTCCCGGGCTGCGGTGGCGGCACCTGTCCATCGGAATTGCCCGGCGGAGGCTTTCCCTGACTCGTGTCCGGCGGCGGCTTCTCGTGCTTCCCCACGGGTTCGGTCCCCTTCGTCATGAGGCGTGAGCGTCCATGGTGATGCCGGACCGGGGCGCGCGGCAGGGCGCACGGGCGCTCTGGGGCGAGCGGCGCCGGGGTGCGCGCGCCCCGGCGGATCCCTGGCGGCGTACGGGACTTATGCGCGCCGCTGGCGGCCATCCGGCTGATCAGCCGTCAAGGCCGTGCGGGCGGCGGTGAGGAACTGGTCGGAGAGCGGGGAGCCCTTGGTGGCGCGGGCCAGGACGAGGGCGCCGAGCATCGTGCACAGCCGGGTGAGGCCGTCCTCGTCCTCGGTGGCGAGCCACTCGGCGAAGTCACCCACGCCCTCGGTGTAGACGCGGCGGGCCTCGTGGTCCTCGGGTTCGCGCGCCATGTCGGCGGCGAGCGCGGCGGCGGGGCAGCCGTCCGCCGCGCTGTCGCGGTGCTCGGCGGCAAGGTAGGCGTCGATCAGCGCGCGCTGGGCGGCCTCGCGCTGCCCGGCGTACTGCTCCAGCCCGTCGTCGCGCTGCCGGGTGAGCCCCTCGAAGGCATGGGCGGTGGCTTCGCCGATGAGCGCGTCCTTGGAGGCGAACTGCTTGTAGAAGCCGCCGTGGGTCAGACCGGCCGCCTTCATGAGGTCGGCGACGCTGATGTGGGTGCCCTGCTCCCGGAACAGCCGGGAGGCGGTGTCCACGACCCGCCTGCGGTTCTCCTCCGCCTGCGCCTGCGATACGCGGCCCATCAGCCACCTCCCGATTGGATGTCGATTGACATCCATTCTAGGGCGTGCTTTAGATTATGCTCGCAATCTAATTCGATTGGGAGTAGCCATGGAACTGAAGAACGCGGTCGCGGTGGTCACCGGCGCCAACCGGGGGCTCGGGCGGCATCTGGCCGCCCAGCTGGTGGAGCGCGGGGCGAAGGTGTACGCGGCGGCCCGGCGCCCCGAGGCGGTGGACCTGCCGGGTGTCACCCCGCTGCGGCTGGACGTGACGGACGAGGAGTCGATCCGGGCCGCGGCCCGCGCCGCGTCCGACGCGACCCTGCTGGTGAACAACGCGGGCATCTCCACCGCCACGCCGCTGATCGCGGGCGGCCCGGACGACGTGCGCCGGGAGATGGAGACGAACTTCTACGGTCCGCTCGCCGTGACGCGGGCCTTCGCCCCCGTCATCGAGGGCAACGGCGGCGGCGCCGTGCTCAACGTCCTGTCCGTCCTGTCCTGGCTGCACCCCGCCCCCCTCGGGGCCTACGCCGCGACCAAGGCGGCGGCCTGGGCGCTGTCCGACGCGGCCCGGGAGGAACTGGCGCCCCGCGGCATCGCCGTCTCGGCGCTGCACGTCGGCTACATGGACACCGACATGGCCGCGGGCGTTCCCGCCGACCAGAAGGCCGACCCCGCCGAGGTCGCCGCACAGGCCCTGAACGGCGTCGAGACGGGGCTGCCCGAGATCCTCGCCGACGAGGTCACCCGGCAGGTCAGGCAGAGCCTGGCGGCCTCGCCGAACGCCGTCTGAGGCGCACCCCCTGCCAACCTTTGAATGAGGGACATCTGATGCGTTACACAACCTTCGGCCACAGGACCGGGCTGCGCGTATCCGAGTACGCGCTCGGTACGGCGAACTTCGGCACCCGCTGGGGCGCGGGTGCCGAGCCGGACGAGGCGCGCCGTATCTTCGACCGGTTCGCCGAAGCGGGCGGCACCTTCCTCGACACCGCGGACACCTACCAGTTCGGCGAATCGGAAGAGCTGACGGGGAAGTTCGTCGCCGCCGACCGGGACCACTTCGTCCTGGCCACCAAGTTCACCCTCGGGGCCGCGCCGCAGCCGGGCGTCTCCGGGACGGGCAACAGCCGCAAGAACATGGTCGCTTCGGTGGAGGCCAGCTTGAAGCGCCTGGGCACCGACTACGTCGATCTGCTCTGGGTGCACTTCCCCGATGAGCTGACGCCCATGGAGGAGATCCTGCGCGGGCTCGACGACCTGGTGAGTGCCGGCAAGATCCACCACGCCGCCCTGTCCAACTTCCCCGCCTGGCGCGTCTCCCGGGCGGTGACGCTGGCGGACCTGAAGAACTGGGCGCCCATCGTGGGCATCCAGAACGAGTACAGCCTCGTCGAGCGCACCGCCGACCGCGAGCTGCTGCCGATGGCCGAGAGCCTCGGCCTCGGCGCCGCCCTGTGGTCACCGCTCGGCGGCGGACTGCTCACCGGAAAGTACCGCCACGGCGCCGAGGGCCGGCTGAGCGACCTCGGAGCGGTCATCCACACGGAGAGCACCGGCCAGAAGACCGCCGTCGTCGACACCGTCCTGGCCGTCGCCGAGGAGACCGGTGTGACGCCCGCCCAGGTGTCGGTGGCCTGGGTGCGGGAGCGCGCCGCCCGGTCCGCGACCACGCTCGTCCCGATCATCGGGCCGCGCAGCCTCGCCCAGCTCGACAGCTACCTGGGCGCTCTCGACGTCCACCTGACGCCGGAGCGGTTCGCCCGTCTGTCGGACGTCAGCGCGGCGCCGCCCGGAGTCCCCCACGAGGCGATCGCCGCCTCCCTGGGCGGCATCCAGGGAGGCGACCCCAGCCGCGTCAGCGCCCCAGCCTCACCAGTGGCTTGAGGCCCGAAGACGAAGCAACGGAGACGACGATGAAAGCCTTCATAGTCGAGCGGTACGGCGACGCGGCCGGGGTGCGACTCGGCGAGATGCCCGACCCACGGGTGGGCGCCGACGACGTGCTGGTCCGCGTTCACGCGGCGAGCGTCAACCCGCTCGACCTGCGGATCCGCGACGGGGACTTCAAGGCGATCCTGCCGTACCGTCTCCCGTTCATCCTGGGCAACGACCTCGCCGGGGTGGTGGTCCAGGTGGGATCGGCCGTCACACGGTTCGCGGTGGGCGATGAGGTCTACGCGCGGCCCGGCAAGGACCGCATCGGCACGTTCGCCGAACTCATCGCCGTCCACCAGGACGACGTGGCGCTCAAACCGGTCACCCTCACCATGGCAGAGGCCGCGTCCCTCCCCTTGGTCGCGCTGACCGCGTGGCAGGCGCTGGTCGAGCGGGCCCAGGTGCGGCCGGGCCAGAGGGTCCTCATCCACGCGGGCGCCGGAGGCGTCGGCACCATCGCCGTCCAGCTGGCGAAGCATCTGGGCGCGCACGTGGCCGCCACCGCGAGCACGGCCAAGGCCGACCTGGTGAAGTCGCTCGGCGCGGACATCGTCGTCGACTACCAGCAGCAGGCCTTCGAGACGGTCCTCGACGGCTACGACGTCGTCCTGGACCCCCTCGGCGGCCAGACGCTCAAGAAGTCCCTGCGGGTGCTCAAGCCTGGCGGGATGGTCATCGGCATCGCAGGGCCTCCCGACGCGGCCTTCGCCCGCGAGCTGGGCGCGAACGCGGCCCTCCGCATCGCGATGAGCGCGCTGAGCTTCCCGACCCGGCGCCGCGCCAAGCGCCGCCACGTCACGTACTCGTTCCTGTTCATGAGGGCCGACGGCGACCAGCTGCGCGCCCTCACACCGCTCATCGACGACGGGACGATCCGTCCCGTCGTCGACCGGGTCTTCCCCTTCGAGGAGACCCGGGAGGCCATGGAGTACGTCGAGAAGGGCCGTGCGAAGGCCGGCAAGGTCGTCGTCGCGATGACCTGAGGGCACGCGACCAACTCGCTTCGTCCTGTGTCACTCGCCCGAGCCTGGGCACACGGGGGTGGACCCGAGGGGGGAACCTCCCGGAGGAGCACCGCCATGATCAAGAAGCTGCACGACATGGGACTGCGCAGCGAGCACGCCTACACCGCCGCCGTCACCTCCATCGGACTGTCCATGCTGACGTGGGCCGCCTCGCTCCGCGCCGAGCCCGGCCGAGGCCTCGACCGGGCCGACCGGTGGGGGATCTTCGTCGGCGAGTGGGCGCCCACCTTCTTCGGCCTCGGCATCGCCCTGTCCCACTACGAGCAGGAAGAAGGCTCGCTGCTGGACAAGGCGCACGCCAACGGCGAGCGTCAGCGGCAGATGGCGGGCACCGCGTAAACGCGACGAAGGGCTGACCTGTTCTGTCAGGTCAGCCCTTCGATCGTGCAGGGTGAGTAACGGGACTTGAACCCGCGACATCCTGGACCACAACCAGGTGCTCTACCATCTGAGCTATACCCACCATGACCGCTGCTTTCCGCACCGGCCGAGAAAAACTATACAGGGTCGGCGGGGGTGCTCGCTCCCGGCTTTCGTACGCGCCGGGAGCGAGTCGCTACGGCTGCCGGGCGGGCAGGACGTGGCGGGCCGCGATGGACTTCGCGGTGTCCGAGTCCGGGCCGGGCTGGGGGACGAAGACGGCCTCCCGGTAGTAGCGCAGCTCGGCGATCGACTCGTGGATGTCGGCGAGTGCGCGGTGGTTGCCGTTCTTCTTCGGGCTGTTGAAGTAGGCCCGCGGATACCAGCGGCGGGCCAGCTCCTTGATCGACGAGACGTCGACGATCCGGTAGTGCAGGTACGCCTCCAGCGTCGGCATGTCCCGCAGGAGGAAGCCACGGTCGGTGGAGACCGAGTTTCCGCACAGCGGGGCCTTGCCGACGTCCGGGACGTGCTCGCGGATGTACGCCAGGACCTGGGCCTCGGCATCGGCCAAGGTGGTCCCGCCGTCCAGCTCCGCGAGCAGCCCGGAAGCCGTGTGCATCTCCCGCACCACCTCGGGCATGGTGGTCAGCGCCTGGGCGGGCGGCCGGACAACGATGTCCACTCCGTCGCCCAGGATGTTCAGCTCGGAGTCCGTGACCAGCGCGGCCACCTCGATGAGCGCGTCGTCCGACAGCGAGAGCCCGGTCATCTCGCAGTCGATCCACACCATGCGATCGTTCATACGTCTCACCCTACGGGGCGTTCCCGCTGGCCGGGCAGGGTCGGACGACCTGGGGCGCGGCCCGTGGCCTGCTCGGGCAGGCGTGGGGCGTACGCATCGGATTCCGGCTTGCCCGGTTCCGTACCGCCCGGTGGATGCGGCGAGTGCGGAGGGTGATGGTGGTGACCCGTATGGGTGACGGGCGCACCGGGGCGGCGCAGCGGCATGGCGTGCTCACCGGGGCGCTGGTCGAGCACCTCGGCACGGTCGCCTCCGCCGAGCCGTTCGGCCCGCTCCAGCCGGTCCAGCCGGTCCGGACCGCGCTCCGGGGCGCCGCCCTGGGGCCTGCGGGCCCGGTAGGCGGCCCGGTAGGCGGCCGGGGAGGACCCCAGCTGCCGCCGGAAGTGCCCGCGCAGCGCCACCGGGGACCGGAAGCCGCAGCGCCCGGCGACCTCGTCGACCGAGTAGTCGGAGGTCTCCAGGAGCCGCTGGGCCTGGAGCACCCGCTGGGTGATCAGCCACTGCAGTGGAGCGCTCCCAGTGAGCGATCGGAATCGGCGGTCGAAGGTGCGCCGGCTCATGTAGGCACGGGCGGCCAGGGCCTCGACGTCGAACTGCTCGTGCAGATGCTCGAGCGCCCACGCCACGACCTCGGCGAGCGGATCCGCGCCGATCTCCTCTGGTAACGACCTGTCCAGGTAGCGCTCCTGTCCTCCGCTGCGGCGCGGCGGCACGACGAGCCGGCGGGCCAGGGCCCCCGCGGCGTCCGCGCCGTGGTCGGTGCGCACGATGTGCAGGCACAGGTCGATCCCGGCGGCGGTGCCCGCCGAGGTCAGTACGTCGCCGTCGTCCACGAACAGCTCGCGCGGATCCACGTGGACGGATGGGTAGCGCTTGGCGAGCGTGGGCGCGTACATCCAGTGCGTGGTCGCCGGGCGGCCGTCGAGCAGCCCCGCGGCGGCCAGTACGAAGGCCCCGGTGCACAGGCCCACGATGCGCGCGCCCTCCTCGTGCGCGCGGCGTAGCGCGTCGAGCGCGGCGGCCGGTGGCGGCTGGGTGATCGACCGCCAGGCCGGTACGACGACGGTGCCGGCCCGGGACAGCGCCTCCAGGCCGTACGGTGCGGTCAGTTCCAGTCCGCCAGTCGTTCGCAGTGGCACATCTTCGCCCGCGCACACCAGCAATCGGTACCGAGGGACTCCGGCGTCCTGCCGGTCGATACCGAAGACGGAGAGCGGGATGGAGCTTTCGAAGATCGGTCCGCCGCTGAACAGCAGCACCGCGACGATTTCTCGTCGGCGGCGTCCGGAGAGCTTGCGCGAGGTCTCCGGTACGGTCGTGGAGTCCTGGCTCATGGCTCTAAGCCCCCCTCGGTGGTCGCGTCCTCTCGGTCCTGCACGTTTCCCCTCGGTCCTGAACGGTTCCCCCGCCGGTCATGGCCAAGATCGAATCTACTGTGTCGCGTGTGGTCGCCGTGACCAGTTCACCACCCGCCACTATGTCGACATGACAACTTGGCGCGAAGCATTCGATCACGAAGCGTTGCACTCGTAGCCCTCGCTGTGAAGTGGGCCTTCTGCTGACGCCCACTTCCCGTAGGGGGTACGGGTGGCTCGTACCCCTTTCCGCGCTGGCCGGAAGGGGGTTGAGCATGGCGTTTGCCAAGGGAAGAACTGGGATGCGAAGTTGGCCGAAAACTAGCGGGCGCAGACGTGCGGACGGGTCCTTCGACCGGCGTACGACCGGCTCATGCCGCGTCGCGGTCGTGTCTACGGAGTACGACGTGGCGCGCTTCCGAGGGTGTTCCGGGACGCTGCCGGGGCCGCGCCGGACCGGGCCCCGGCGTCAGTTCCGCCGACCGCCCCGGTGCGTCCCGATGCCGGTGCGGCTGTGCCGCCCGCGGTGCGGGCTCGCGGCACCGGCGTCGAAGCGGGCGGCCGCGCGTTCGTAGTAGCGCAGAAGGGAACGGCTGGCGGCGGTCACGGCGGCCAGGCCCACGGCGGCGCCCGCCGCGCCGCTCAGGGGTGATCCGCAGAGCAGGAGGACGGCGGGGACCACGGCGCAGCCGAAGGCGGACCAGCGGATGACCTCGTTCACGGGGTCACAGTCGGGGCCGCCGCCGGGGTCATGGCCGGGGCCGCCGCCGGGGCCACTGGCACGGGGGTCGCCTCGGGTGTCGCCCCGGGCGCCGCCGCGCGCGCCGTCGCCGGGCAGGGCGCCGGGCGGGACGCCGGGGGCGTCGTACTCACGGATGCCTGGCACGGTGGCGGCTCCTCTCGCACGGTGGACAAGCGGTGGAGGGCAGTGGACGGCGGTGGACAGGTGGTGGACAGACGAGGGGAAGGCGGGTCGGCGGACGGTGGAAGAGCGGTAGAACGGGGCTCCGGCGCGGGTCGGCCCCGGCGTCCGCCGGGGCCCGTGGGGAGGTCGTAGCGGCGACCGGTGCGGCCCGCCCGGGCTTGTTCCGTACGGAGGCGATCGCTCCGCGGCTACTACAACGTCCCGCCTGCCGACAGGTCACTGCCGGGCGACCGCACGGCGTACGCGAGGGGTCGGCGGGGCCTGAGTCGGGACCACTTGGGGCATTGCGTTACGGGCCGCCCTCCGGCATGCTCCGGGGAACGCTTCGGCCGCTCCGCTGCCGGGGCAACCTCTGGGCAGGCGAGGAATGGCGCCGTACCCTTGGGGGTAAGGGCTTGGAAAGATGAATCCCGGACGGATTTTTTTCGTTCGGCGCTCGTCTCAAGCTCTAGCGGAGCTCTAGTCCCCCGCCAACTTCAACCTGAGTCCCCGCCGTATCCCTCCGCACGAGGACACCCTTCGCCGAGACACCGATGGCCGGTCACGAAATCCCCGAACCCGCGGACCGCAAGCGGGTCGCCGATCACCTGGCGCACCCCCAAGCGGCGGAAGAAACACGTCATTCCTGCGATCCAGCCTTCCAGCACGGCGTCGTGGTCGGATTCGACGGTTCCACATCGAGCGAGCGCGCCCTCGCGTACGCCATCGGCATGGCCGGGCGCTCCGGCTCAGGTCTGATCATCGTCCATGTGGCCAACCGGCTGCCGACGACCGTATGGGCGGGCTGCGAGCCCCCCGTCTTCGTCGACGTTCCCGATCACCGCACCGAGGTGCTGGGCCTTGAGCTGGCCTGCGCCGAGCACCTCACCGAGGTGCCGTGGATCCTCGTCGAGCGGGGCGGCGACATCTGTCATGAGCTGGAGGAGGTCGGCCGGGAGTACGCGGCCGACGCGATCGTGGTCGGCTCCACGCACGGGCTGGTGGGGCGGATCTTCGGCTCGGTCGCCGGGCGGCTCGCGCGGCGTGCGCAACGGCCCGTCGTCGTCATCCCCTGAGCCCGGAACCTCGTTCCCTGAGCCCGGGGCCCGGGCTCAGCCTACGGCCCCGGCTCCGGCTCCGGCCCCGGCGTACGGGGCCCGAAGCTTTTCTCCAGTGGCCCCGCGCTGAAACCTCCGCATGGGCACCGGCCCGGGCGGACGTTCAGAACTGGACAGCCTCAACTCCCTTTCCGGGCAGCCGAGATGCCCCAGGACCCTCTTGACACCCACCGAAACTACCCGCGCGTAGAGGTGGATTGGGCACATGTGCCGGGCATAAACCGTTCGGCGTGGCGCCGGGCGGGAAGTGACGGTTCCCGCGCGGTGGCCAGCGCCGGCGGGAGGGCGACGCCGGCCCAAGGGGCGGCCCCCGCGTGCGTGGTGGCACACGCGGGGGCACGCCGATCGGCGATCAACTCCAGGGCGCCTCAGGGCTGCTCCAGGGCCAGCCCAGGGCTATTCCGGAGTCACTCCACCGTCACCGACTTCGCCAGGTTCCGGGGCTTGTCGATGTCCCGGCCGAGGGCCAGCGCCGTGTGGTACGCCAGCAGCTGCAGCGGGACGCCCATCAGGATCGGGTCCAGCTCGACCTCGTTGCGGGGTACCACGATCGTGTGGTCCGCCTTGTCCTGCTCCTGGTGCGCGACCGCGAGGATCCGGCCGCTGCGGGCCTTGATCTCCTCCAGCGTCGCGCGGTTCTTCTCCAGCAGGTCGTCGTCCGGCAGCACCGCGACGGTGGGCACCTCGGGCTCGATGAGCGCGAGCGGCCCGTGCTTCAGCTCCGAGGCCGGGTACGCCTCGGCGTGGACGTAGGAGACCTCCTTCAGCTTCAGGGAGGCCTCACGTGCCACCGGGTAGCCGCGCACCCGCCCGACGAACATCATGCTCTTTGCATTCGCGTATTCCGCGGCGAGCTTCTTGATCTCGTCCTCGCCGCGCAGCACCTCGGCGATCTGCTCGGGCAGCTTGCGCAGCCCCGCGATGATCCGCTTGCCGTCGGCGACCGAGAGGTCGCGGATCCGGCCGAGGTGGAGGGCGAGCAGCCCGAAGGCGACGGCGGTGTTGGTGAAGCACTTGGTGGAGACGACGCACACCTCCGGCCCCGCGTGGACGTACACGCCGCCGTCCGTCGCGCGGGCGATCGCGCTGCCCACGACGTTGACGACGCCCAGCACCCGCGCGCCCTTGCGCTTCAGCTCCTGGACGGCCGCCAAAGTGTCGTACGTCTCGCCGGACTGGCTGACCGCGATGTAGAGGGTGTCCGGGTCCACGACCGGGTTGCGGTAGCGGAACTCGCTCGCGGGCTCGGCGTCCGCGGGGATCCGGGCCAGCTCCTCGATCAGCTGCGCGCCGATCAAGCCCGTGTGGTACGCCGAACCGCAGCCGAGGATCTTGACCCGGCGGACCCCGCGCGCCTCACGCGCGTCCAGGTTCAGCCCGCCCAGCCGGACGGTGGAGAAACGGTCGTCGATCCGGCCGCGCAGCACCCGGTCCACGGCGTCGACCTGCTCGTGGATCTCCTTGTGCATGTACGTGTCATGGCCGCCCATGTCGTACGACTCGGCCTCCCACTCCACCGTCTCCGGCGCGGGGGCGGTGCGGCTGCCCTCGGTGGTGTAGGTGCGGTAGTCGTCGGCCTTGATGGTGGCCATCTCGCCGTCGTCCAGGGTGATCACCTGGCGGGTGTGGCTGACCAGCGCGGCGACGTCCGAGGCGACGAACATCTCCTTCTCGCCGATGCCCAGCACGACGGGGGAGCCGTTGCGGGCGACGACGATGCGGTCCGGGAAGTCCGCGTGCAGCACGGCGATGCCGTACGTGCCCTCGACCATGGCGAGCGCGTGGCGGACCTTCTCCTCCAGGGTGTCCGCCTGCGAGCGGCCGATGAGGTGGGTGAGGACCTCGGAGTCGGTGTCGGAGATCAGCTCCACGCCGTCGGCGGCGAGCTTGGCGCGCAGGTCGGCGGCGTTGTCGATGATGCCGTTGTGGACGATCGCGACCTTGCCGTCCGCGTCCAGGTGCGGGTGGGCGTTGATGTCATTGGGTGCGCCGTGGGTGGCCCAGCGGGTGTGCGCGATGCCCGCGGTGCCCGCGAAGCGCTTGGGCAGCCTGGCCTCCAGGTCGCGGACCCGGCCCTTGGCCTTGGCGGTCTTCAGCCCGGCGGCGTTCTGCCCGTTCTGTGCGCCCTTGACCGGCTTGGCCTGGACCGCGATGCCCGCGGAGTCGTAGCCGCGGTACTCCAGCCGCTGCAGCCCCTCCAGCAGCAGCGGTGCCACGTCGCGTTTCCCGATGTATCCGACGATTCCGCACATGGTGTTCAGGCCCTCCCGATTGAATCGATCACGAATGCTCGCCCTGTCGCTCCGGCGGTGGCGGCCGCCGGTCCGGGCGTGGTGGTGACGTCAGCCGTAGACGATGCGGCGCAGCTGGCGCAGCGAGAGTTCGGGCGGTGCCACCGCGCGGTACGGCAGCTCGGCCGTGATCCGCTCGAAGATGTCCGTGTTGGTCAGTCCGCCGGACTGCAGCTCGCGGTGGCGTCGCCGGACGAACTCCTCCGTCGTCTCGTCGAAGTACGCCAGTACGTCCAGCACCACCCGGGCCGCCTCGCCGCGGCTGAGCGGCGTGCTGCGGACCAGATGGTCGATGAGGTCATCGTGGGACATACGGCGATCGAGCATCCGTAGATACTGCGACCCCTCGGGGTGTTTCGCAAGATTCCTGCCCGATATCGGGCAGGCTCCGGTCTTAATGGCGAGAAAACCGACGGAGGACGGCCTGTTTGGCGGTGGTGAACTCCTCCTCGGTGAGGATCCCGCTCCGGTGAAGATCGCCGAGTTCGCGCAGACGTCGCAGCAGGGCGTCGTGATCCGCGTCACCGTCGTCGCCCTCCGTCTCCTGACGTCCCGCGGGAGCCGCGGCCGGGGCCGGGGGTGCGTCGGCGGGCTCCGGCGGGGCGAACGGATGCGGCATCCGGGCCGTGACGGCGGCCGCGACCAGCGCCATCAGTGGATCCTTGCGGAAGCCGTACAGGACGACGGCGTGTGGGTCGTACTTGGGCGCGGCCGTCGCCGTCGCCTTGTCCACGGTGAAGCGGAGGAAGCCGTTCTCCAGTCCGGCGGCGGGGAACCACTCCACCGCCGCCAGGTCCTCCAGCGGGATGGTGCGGGGGCCGCCCGACTTCTTCGACTCCTCCGTCTTCCAGTTCCATTCCAGCCGGATCCGCTCACCGTCGAAGGACACGGTGGCGTCACCCGCCGTCGCCGACAGCGGCACCGGCGGACCGGGCAGCAGATAGCGGTAGGGCGGTCCGGACGGCACCTGGTCGAGCAGCAGGGCCTGCCGGACCTCGTCGACCAGGTACTCGGCGGCGCCGGTGCGGTCCGCGCCGACCGACAGCTGATACGGATCGGCCGCGTCCGGCAGCTTGCCGCCGGTGGCCTGCGCCAACGGATCGGCGCCCGGACGCAACCGCAGTCGCAGCCGACCGGACTTCCGCCCCGGTTCGTACGCGACGCCCGCCAGCGCCTCCAGGGGCACGGTCAGTTCGCCGAGCGCCTGCCGCACCAGGTGCACGCTCTTGTCCCGCCCGGGGACGATCCGTACCGACTCACCGTCAAAGGTCCAAGCACCATCGCGCTGGGTGATTTCCGCCATGGGGTGGATTCTGACAGCCGCGCAGCGACACATTGGTCTACACCTTGACCCCAACTGGACGCCGCGGTACGCAAGATGTCGCGGTACCCACGATGCGACGCTTCGTTGAAGGGAACCCCTTTGGCTGCTCTCACCTGAAGGCGGGAGATTTCTGGCTCAGGCTGCCTTCCGGACCGGCGGTCCGGGAGGTCTTACGCCCTCGACACCAGCCGGGTTCAGACCAGCCCGGACGAGCATCACGCGGGCGGAGTTCTTGTCCCTGGGGGACACGGCTCCGCACGCGACGCAGGCGTAGGTACGTTCCGAGAGAGGTAGTGCGTGCTTGGTTCTCGCTCCGCATCGCGCACAGTCCATGGTGGTGTGCGCAGGGTGCACCAGCCGGACATCCCGCTGGTGCTTGCGGCCCATCTCGATCAGGGCCGCCTTCGTGGCGCCGGTGGCGGCATCGGCCGCCTTACGCGCCATCGACGTTCTGGCGAGGAACTTCGGGCGGAAGTCCTCCACCGCCACCGCGTCATGGTCACGCACAACCCTCTTCGCCCACTTACGCGCGGTGTCCTGCCGCTGCCGGGCGATCTTCTTGTGCGGCTTCGCCGCCGGCCGCTTGGCGGCGCGGTAGCCGTTCGATTGCGGCTTGCCCTTCGGGGCGCGGCAGCGGGCCATCATCCGCTGGTACCGGCCCAGCTTCGCCGCGGCCTTGGCGCCGTGCCCGTTCCACACCCACCGGCACCGGTCCCACTCCGCCTCCAGCGCTACGCGGGCACCGGCGGACACGCGAAGCCGGTAGGTCCACCGGGCATACCCGGCGCCCTCACTGGTCTTCGCTTCGACAGACACGATCGCCAATCTAAACGGGAGGTACGACAGTTGAGAGTTCCTGGCGTGTGTGACCTGCCCCGGAACGATGCGGGGTGGACGCCGAAGCGCCCTACCGGCGACTCGGCCATCCCCGCCCTGCTCCGCAGGAGTCCGATTCCTCCCCGGCCTGAAGCTGAAGGCCGGGGCATTCTGGGAGGAGCCAGGTGAGACGACGCCGTGCTCGGCTGCTGTGCTCCCTCCTGCTGACCGTGGCGGCGGGGGCGGGGACCGCCGCCAGCGCCTCGCCCGCCTCCTCAGCCGCCTCCGCTTCTGGCTCCGCCGCCGCGCCGGTCCCGCTGGACCGGGTCGTGCCCGCGCCCGCCTCCGTACGGCCCGGTAAGAGCCCGTACACGCTTCGCTCGGCGACCCCGATCCGGGTGGGCCAGTCCCGTGCCGCGCGCACCGCGGGCGACTATCTGGCGGGCGTGCTGCGCCCCTCCACCGGCTACCGGCTGCCGGTCACCGCGCGCGGCGGCGCGGACGGCATCCGGCTGCGGCTCGTGGCGGACGAGCGACAGCGCGACGCGAAGGCGCCCGGTGCGAAGGGGCTCGGCGCGGAGGGCTACCGGCTGGAGGTGAACCGGCGCGCCATCACCATCAGCGCCCGCACGTCCGCCGGGCTCTTCCACGGCATCCAGACGCTGCGGCAGCTGCTGCCCGCCTCCGTCGAACGCGCCACCCGCCAGCCCGGCCCCTGGCGGATCTCCGGCGGCACCATCACCGACGTGCCGCGCTACGCCTGGCGGGGCGCGATGCTCGACGTCTCCCGGCACTTCTTCACCGTCGAGCAGGTCAAGGCGTACGTCGACCAGCTCGCCCTCTACAAGATCAACAAGCTGCATCTGCACCTCTCCGACGACCAGGGCTGGCGGATCGCCATCGACTCCTGGCCCCGGCTGGCGACCTACGGCGGCTCCACCCAGGTCGGCGGCGGGCCCGGCGGCTACTACACCAAGGCCGACTACCGGGAGATCGTGCGGTACGCGGCCTCCCGTCACCTCACCGTCGTCCCCGAGATCGACCTGCCCGGCCACACCAACGCGGCGCTCGCCTCCTACGCCGACCTCAACTGCGACGGCGTCGCCCCGCCGCTCTACACCGGCACCGAGGTCGGCTTCAGCTCGCTGTGCGTGCCCAAGGAGGTGACGTACGACTTCGTGGACGACGTCATCCGCGAACTCGCCACCCTCACCCCCGGCCGCTACCTCCACATCGGCGGCGACGAGGCGCACTCCACCAGCCACGCCGACTACGTGGCCTTCATGGACCGGGTCCAGCCGATCGTCGCCAAGTACGGCAAGACCGTGCTCGGCTGGCACCAGCTGACCGGCGCCCGGCCCGCGAAGGGGGCGGTCGCCCAGTACTGGGGGACGAGCGGAAACGAGAAGGAGGTCGCCGACGCCGCCAAGAACGGCACCCGCCTCATCCTCTCGCCCGCCAACCGCGCCTACCTGGACATGAAGTACGACCCGACCACCCCGCTGGGGCTCAGCTGGGCCGGATACGTCGAGACGAAGCAGTCCTACGACTGGGACCCGGGCAGCTACATCGCCGGTGCCCCGTCGTCCTCGGTCCTCGGCGTGGAGGCCCCGCTGTGGTCGGAAACCCTCTCCACCAGCGACCACATCGAGTACATGGCCTTCCCCCGCCTCCCGGGCATCGCCGAACTGGGCTGGTCCCCGCGGTCCACGCACAACTGGGACGACTACCGGCTGCGGCTCGCCGCGCAGGCGCCCCGCTGGGACGCGATGGGCATCGACTACTACCGCTCCCCGCAGGTGCCCTGGCCTGCCGCCGGGTGATCAGTTACTGGTGATGGAGGGAATCGCCGTCGGCGCCCGGACCGGATCGAACCGGAAGACCTGGCCCGTGTCGTCGGCGGCGCAGGGCAGTTGGAGCACCGGGTCTCCCTTACGGGTCGACCCGCCGGGCACCGACACGCACTGGTCCGTGTGGACCGGCCTGATCCGGTAGCCGCTCACCGGCTTGGTGACCCGCTGGATACGGAACCACTCGGCCGTGCCCCGGTGGCCGCAGTAGTCGTCCATCATCTGCGTGCCTCCCTTGGTGCTGCCCTGGCCCACCCCGAGACATCCGTAGCCGAAGACGGGATGGAGGGACCGGAGCCGGACGGTGGCGTCGGCCGACTCCTCCAGGGCGTACACCGGAATGCCACGACGGCAGTCGGCCTGGAAGATGCTGCCCCCGCTCTTGCTCTCCACTTCGGACAGGCACAGCGAGGAGACCACGGAGCGAATGCGGTAGGTGCCGGGGGCGGGGGTGGCCGGAGCGGACTGGGCGGACGGCGCGGCGGTGCCCCGCGCCGCCGGCTCGCCGTCGTCGGCCGTCATGGCCACCGCGAGCGAGGCCGCCGCGCCCACGACCACCACGGCCAGCACCGCGCCGATCAGCCGGCCACGTGGCACGCCCCGGTGGCTTTCCGGTAATGGTTCTCTCCGCTCCGGCTCATCGAGGTTCGGCTCATCGGAGTCCGGCTCATCGGAGTCCGGCGCGGCGATTTCTGTGCGAACGCTTGTGCGGCCTGCGGCAATATCGTTATAAGCCTCAAGCCATTCCCCGACGCGATCTTCCTCCCCGCAGGCGCGGAGGAATGCCGTCAGCGTTTCGGTGCGCGGCAAAGCGTTGGCACGAAGCGCATCGGCCAAGGTGCTGCGTGCCAGCACATCGCCGCGCTCGGCGGCGCGCTCCTCCAGCTGCCGATAGGTCAGCCCCGACCTGTCTTTCAACTCCCGCAGCAGCGCGACGAATTCAGCGGCGTTCCGCGCAATGCGCGGCTCGTATTCCCCCTGGCTCCCCATGGTCCGACATAGTGACGGTGCGCTGCTCGGGTAACAACGCCCTTTCGCGCCACACCGGTTGCACCGTCAACCACCCCGGCAGGGAACCGATTCAGCTCGCGAACCCCAACTCCCGTGCGATCAGCATCCGCTGCACCTCGCTCGTCCCCTCACCGATTTCCAGGATCTTGGAATCGCGCCACATCCGGGCCACCGGGTATTCGTTCATGAATCCGTATCCGCCGTGGATCTGGGTCGCCTCGCGGGCGTTGGTGACCGCGCTCTCGGAGGAGTACAGCTTGGCGATCGACGCCTCTTTCTTGAACGGTTCGCCGAGCACCAGGCGGGAGGCCGCGTCGCGCCAGGCGACGCGGGCCATATGGGCGCGGGTCTCCATGTCGGCGATCTTGAACTGGATGGCCTGGTTGGCGCCGATCGGGCGGCCGAAGGCCTCGCGGGTCCTGGCGTAGGACACCGACTCGTCCACGCAGCCCTGGGCGAGCCCGGTGGCCAGGGCGGAGATGGCGATACGGCCCTCGTCGAGGATGCGGAGGAACTGGGCGTAGCCCCGGCCCAGGTCGCCGAGCAGGTTGGCGGCCGGGACGCGGCAGTCGGCGAAGGACAGCTCGCGGGTGTCCGAGGCGTTCCAGCCGACCTTGGAGTACGGGGCGGCGACGGTGAGGCCGGGGGTGCCGGACGGCACGATGATGGAGGAGATCTTGGGGCGGCCGTCCTCGGTGCGGTCGGTGACGGCGGTGACGGTGATCAGGGCGGTGATGTCCGTACCCGAGTTGGTGATGAAGCACTTGGTGCCGTTGATCACCCACTCGCCGGTGGCCTCGTCCAGCCGGGCCGTGGTGCGGGTGGCGCCCGCGTCGGAGCCGCCGCCCGGCTCGGTCAGGCCGAAGGCGCCCAGGGTCTCGCCGGAGCACAGCCCCGGCAGCCACTGGCGCTTCTGCTCCTCCGTCCCATAGAGGAAGATCGGCATCGCGCCGAGCGAGACCCCGGCCTCCAGGGTGATCGCGACGGACGAGTCCACCCGGGCCAGCTCCTCGAGGGCAAGGCACAGCGCGAAGTAGTCGCCGCCCATCCCGCCGTACTCCTCCGGGAAGGGCAGCCCGAACAGCCCCATCCGGCCCATCTCGCGGATGATCTCGTACGGGAACTCATGCTGCTCCCAGTACTCCCCGATCTTCGGGGCGACCACATCGTGCGCGAACGCCTCGACGGTGCGGCGCAGTTCCTCGTGCTCGGGGGAGAGACGATGGTCGATCGCCATGACTCACATCTCCTTCTGGGAGAGGGCGCGGACGGTGCGGGACGGGCTGGGTCGGCCCAGGTGCCGGGCCATCCACACGCTGGTGGCGGTGAGACGGCGGATGTCGACCCCGGTCTCGATGCCGAGGCCGTCGAGCATCCACACCAGGTCCTCGGTGGCGAGGTTGCCGGTGGCGCTCTTCGCGTACGGGCAGCCCCCCAGGCCGCCCGCGGAAGCGTCGACGGTGGTCACGCCGTGCTGGAGCGCGGCGAGGGTGTTGGCGAGGGCCTGGCCGTAGGTGTCGTGGAAGTGGACGGCCAGCCGGTCGGCGGGGATGCCCGCCTCGCCCAGCGTGGCCAGCAGCTCCCGCACATGGCCGGGGGTGGCCACGCCGATGGTGTCGCCGAGGCTCACCTCGTCGCACCCCATGTCGATCAGGCGGCGGCTGACGGACACGGTCTGCGAGACCGGGACCGGGCCCTCCCAGGGGTCGCCGAAGCACATCGACAGATAGCCGCGCACGGTCACCCCCGCCTCGCGCGCCGCGGTGACCACCGGCTCGAACATGGCGAGCGCGTCGTCCACCGTCCGGTTGAGGTTGGCCTTGGCGAACGACTCGGTCGCGCTGCCGAAGACGGCGATCTCGCGCGCGCCGAGCGCGAGCGCGCGCTCCAGACCGCGCTGATTGGGCACCAGCACCGGGAGCCGGGCGCGCACATCGTCGATCAACGGCATCAGCTGCTCGGCGTCGGCCAGCTGCGGCACCCACTCCGGGCGGACGAAGCTGGTGGCCTCGATGGTGGTCAGCCCCGCGTCGGTCAGCCGCCGGATGAACTCGGCCTTCACGGCAACCGGCACGAGCGTCTTCTCGTTCTGCAGCCCGTCCCGAGGCCCCACCTCGTGGATACGCACCCGGGCGGGCAGCCCCGGGGCCGGGACGGTCATGGGGAGGGTCATCACTCACGCTCCTCGGTCTCGCGGGGGGTGACGACCGCCAGCAGCTGGTCCATGGCGACCGTGCTGCCGGGGGTCACCTCCAGCTCGGTGACGGTCCCGTCGTGCGGGGCGGAGACCAGGTGCTCCATCTTCATCGCCTCGACCACCAGCAGGCCCTGGCCCGCGGTGACCTCGTCCCCGACGGCCGCCTTCACGACGGTGACGGTGCCGGGCATGGGGGCCGTCAGCTCCCCGGCGTGCGCGGCGGCGGCCCCGCCGCGCAGCGCCTCCTCAATGGGGTCATGCCCCGCCACCCGCCAGGCATCCCCGCCCCGCCCCAGCCAGTGGCTCGCGCCGTCTGCGGCGTGCCGGAAGCGGTGGGTGACCCCGCCGAAGTCCAGCAGGACCGAGCCGTCGTCCATCCCCACGAGCCGGGCCGCGGTGCCCGGGGCCGAAGCGTCGGCCTCGGCAGCCGCGGCGCCGCCGCTGCCGGTCCCCGCCGTGTGGTCTGCGGCGGGGCGCCGCGCGTCGTCCGCCTCCGCGGCATCCGGGTGCTCGATGCGCACCCGCGCGCCGTGGGCCCGGCCGCGCACGCGGACCGTCACCGGGTCATGGCCGGGAATCCGCAGCCGGTGGACCGTCCAGGCGGGCTCGCCGCCGATCCGCCACCCGGTGGGCACGGAGAACGGATCGACCCAGACCTCCGCACCCGAGCCGCCGCCTCCCGCGCCATCGCCCCGCGAAGCGTGCGGCTCCAGCGCCGCCTGCCGCAGCAGCGCCGCCGCCGCGTAGACCTCGTCGGGGACCGTGGACGGGAGCAGCGAGGCCGCCGCGCGGTCGACCAGACCGGTGTCCAGCTCGCCCGAGACGACCTCCGGGTGGGCGGCCAGACGCCGCAGAAAGCCGGTGTTGGTGTCCACACCGAGGACGGTCAGCGACCCCAGGGCGGCGCGCAGCCGCCGCAGGGCCGTGGGGCGGTCCGGGCCGTGGGCGATGACCTTGGCGAGCATCGGGTCGTACACCGTGCCGACCTCCGTGCCGGTGCTCAGCCCGGAGTCGACGCGCACCCCCTCGCCCGCCGGTTCGTCCAGGACGAGCACCGGACCGGCCGACGGGAGGAAGTCCACCCGGCCGTCGCCCGCCGCCCGGGCGGTCTCGGCGCAGATACGGGCCTCCACCGCATGGCCGCTGAAGGCGATGCCGTCCTGCCCGCAGGGCAGTGGTTCGCCCGCGGCGACCCGCAGCTGCCACTCCACCAGGTCCAGCCCAGTGGTCAGCTCGGTGACGGGGTGCTCGACCTGGAGGCGGGTGTTCATCTCCATGAAGCAGTACGCGGACGGGTCGGCGCCCGGCACGATGAACTCCACCGTGCCCGCGCCCACATAGCCGCAGGAGCGCGCCGCCCGCACCGCGGCCTCGCCCATCAGCGCCCGGGTGGTCTCGTCCAGCAGCGGGCTGGGCGCCTCCTCGATGATCTTCTGATGGCGACGCTGCAGTGAGCATTCGCGCTCGCCGAGGTGGATCACCTGGCCGTGGCCGTCCGCCAGGAGCTGGATCTCGATGTGGCGCGGCCGGTCGATCCAGCGCTCGACGAGCAGCGTGTCATCGCCGAACGCGCCGCGCGCCTCGCGCCGGGCGGCCGCGATCTCGTCGGCGAGCAGCGCCTCGTCCCGCACCAGTCGCATGCCCTTGCCGCCGCCGCCCGCGGACGGCTTGAGCAGCACGGGGGTGCCGATCTCCCGGGCGGCGTCGATGAGCTGGGCGTCGCTGAGGCCGCTGCCGGACGAGCCCGGCACCACGGGCACCCCGGCCGCGCGCACGGTCTCCTTGGCGCGGATCTTGTCGCCCATCAGCTCGATGGCCCCGGCCGGGGGACCGACGAAGACGAGCCCGGCGTCGGCGCAGGCGCGGGCGAACGCCGCGTTCTCCGCGAGGAATCCGTAGCCGGGGTGGACGGCCTGGGCGCCGGTGCGGGCCGCCGCCTCCAGCAGCCGCCCGATCGACAGATAGCTCTCCGCGGCGGCCGCCGGG
Organism: Streptomyces sp. NPDC041200; assembly: GCF_055591805.1. Classification (NCBI taxonomy): domain Bacteria; kingdom Bacillati; phylum Actinomycetota; class Actinomycetes; order Kitasatosporales; family Streptomycetaceae; genus Streptomyces; species Streptomyces sp. NPDC041200. The sequence goes on from NZ_JBVIZF010000014.1 coordinate 87,512, forward strand.
CCGATCCGCACGGCCGTGTCCGCCTCCCGGACGTGCCGGGCGTCGGCGTCGGCATCGCTGTACACAGCGACCGAACGGACGCCGAGCCGCCGCAGGGTGCGGATGACGCGCACCGCGATCTCCCCGCGGTTGGCCACCAGGACCGTGTCGAACATCGCATGCGCCGCACTCATCGGGTGCATCCCCTCACATCCGGAAGACGCCGTAGCCGGGCGCCGCGGGTTCCTTGGCCGTGCGGTCGGGCAGCGGGGCGCCCGCGCACGCGGTGAGGGCGAGACCGAGCACCGTGCGGGTCTCCAGCGGGTCGATCACCCCGTCGTCCCACAGCCGGGCCGTGGCGTAATACGCGCTGCCCTGGGTCTCGTACTGCTCGCGGACCGGCGCCCGGAACGCCTCCTCGTCCTCTTCGCTCCACTTCTCGCCGCGCGCCTCCAGCTGGTCGCGCTTGACGGTCGCGAGGACGGAGGCGGCCTGCTCGCCGCCCATCACGGAGATCTTGGCGTTGGGCCACATCCACAGGAAGCGCGGCGAATAAGCGCGGCCGCACATCGAGTAGTTGCCCGCGCCGTACGAGCCGCCGATGACGACCGTCAGCTTGGGGACGCGGGTGCAGGCGACGGCGGTGACCATCTTGGCGCCGTGCTTGGCGATGCCGCCCGCCTCATAGCTGCGGCCGACCATGAAGCCCGAGATGTTCTGCAGGAAGACCAGCGGGATGCCGCGCTGATCGCACAGCTCGATGAAGTGGGCGCCCTTCTGGGCCGATTCGGAGAAAAGGATGCCGTTGTTGGCGACGATGCCCACCGGGTGGCCCATGATCCGGGCGAAGCCGGTGACCAGCGTCGTCCCGAACTCGGCCTTGAACTCGGCGAACCGCGAGCCGTCCACCACCCGCGCGATCACCTCGCGCACGTCGTACGGGGTGCGGGAGTCGACCGGGACCGCCCCGTACATCCCCGCGGGGTCGACCGCGGGCTCCTGGGAGGCCGTGAGCGGCCAGGGCGGCGCGCCCTGCTGGGTGGGGGAGGGCGGCAGGGTGGCGACGATCGTACGGACGATGCGCAGCGCGTGGGCGTCGTCCTCCGCGAGGTGGTCGGTGACGCCCGAGACCCGGGAGTGCACCTCGCCGCCGCCCAGCTCCTCCGCGGTGACGACCTCGCCGGTGGCCGCCTTCACCAGCGGTGGCCCGCCCAGGAAGATCGTGCCCTGGCCGCGCACGATGACGGCCTCGTCGCTCATGGCCGGGACATAGGCGCCGCCCGCCGTGCAGGACCCGAGCACTGCCGCGACCTGCGGGATTCCGGCGCCGGACATCCGGGCCTGGTTGTAGAAGATCCGCCCGAAGTGGTCGCGGTCCGGGAAGACCTCGTCCTGCATGGGGAGGAAGGCGCCGCCGGAGTCGACCAGATAGACGCACGGCAGCCGGTTCTCCAGCGCGACCTCCTGGGCGCGCAGATGCTTCTTCACCGTCATCGGGTAATACGTGCCGCCCTTGACGGTGGCGTCATTGGCGATGACGACCACCTCGCGGCCCGCGACCCGCCCGATCCCGGCGATCACCCCCGCGGCCGGGGCCTGACCCTCGTACAGCCCGTCGGCGGCGAGCGGCGCCAGCTCCAGGAACGGCGAGCCCGGGTCCAGCAGGGTGTCCACCCGGTCGCGCGGCAACAGCTTGCCGCGCGCGGTGTGCCGGGCCCGCGCCTTCTCGCCGCCGCCCAGCCGGACCGCGGCGAGCTTCTCGCGCAGCCGCGCGGCCAGCTCGTGGTGCGCGGCCTCATTGGCCTGCCAGGCGTCGGACCCCGGATCGGCGCCGCTTCGCAGCACCGGTGCCTGCTCCATCGCTACGGGCCCCCTCGCGGTTAGTGGTCGTTAACTCACCCATCAGGTTAACGACCACTAACCCCGCTGTCTAGAATTGCTTCCATGAGTACGCAAGCCCCTGCACCGACCCGCCGCGAACAGATCCTCAAGGAGGCCGCCCGGCTCTTCGCCGAGCGTGGCTTCCACGGCGTCGGCGTCGACGAGATAGGCGCGGCGGTCGGCATCAGCGGCCCCGGTCTCTACCGTCACTTCGCAGGGAAGGAGGCGATGCTGGCGGAGCTGCTGGTCGGCATCAGCGGCCGGCTGCTGACGGGCGGCAAGCGGCGCGCCGCGGAGGCGGCGGAGGCCGGGGACGCCCCGGCGGCGGTGCTGGACTCGCTCATCGAGGGCCACATCGACTTCGCCCTGGACGACCGCCCGCTGATCATCCTCCACGACCGCGAGCTGGACCGGCTCCGGGACACCGACCGCAAGCTGGTGCGCTCGCTCCAGCGGCAGTACGTGGAGCTGTGGGTCGAGGTCGTCCGGCAGGTCTATCCGGGGCTCTCCGAGGCCGACGCCCGGGCCTGCGTCCACGCCGTGTTCGGGCTGCTCAACTCCACCCCGCACCTGGGCCGCCCCGGCGCCCTCCCCGGCCGCGAGGCCACCGCCGCCCTGCTGCACCGCCTGGCCCTGGGCGCGTTCGGCGCCGCCCACGCCCCGGACGGCGCCGCCCACGCCCCGGACGGCGGCGCCCACGCTTCGGACGGCGCCGCCCACGCCTCGGACGGCTCTGGACAGGGGAGGTAACTGGCCGGTAGCTTCGGCTGAGCAAGCGCTTAGCCAGAGGGAGGCCGCAGAGATGCGTCGCACGGTGTTCAACGAGGACCACGAAGCATTCCGGGAGACCATCCGCGACTTCATCGCCGCCGAGGTGGTGCCGTACTACGAGGAGTGGCGGGAGGCCGGTCAGGCGCCGCGCGACTTCTACAAGAAGCTCGGCGAGCTGGGCATCTTCGGCATCGAGGTCCCCGAGGAGTACGGCGGCGCGGGCGAGACCAGCTTCAAGTTCAACGCGGTCATCACCGAGGAGACCGCCCGCGCAGGGGTGAGCTTCGGCGGTAGCAGCGTCCACACCGCGCTCTGTCTCCCGTACATCCTCAAGTACGCCAACGAGGAGCAGAAGCGGCGCTGGCTGCCCTCCTTCGTCTCGGGTGACCTGATGACCGCCATCGCCATGACCGAGCCGGGCACCGGCTCGGACCTGGCGGGCATGAAGACCACCGCCAAGCTGTCCGAGGACGGCACCCACTACGTGCTCAACGGCGCCAAGACCTTCATCACCGGCGGCGTGCTCGCCGACCGCGTCCTGGTCTGCGCCCGGACCGCCCCCGCCACCCCCGAGGACCGCCGCGCGGGCATATCCATCCTGGTCGTGGACACCACGAGCGAGGGCTACGCGGTCGGCCGCAAGCTGGAGAAGCTGGGGCTGAAGACGTCCGACACCGCCGAGCTGTCGTTCACGGACGTCAAGGTGCCGGTGGAGGACCTGCTGGGCGAGGAGGGCAAGGCCTTCGGCTACCTCGCGCACAACCTGCCGCAGGAGCGCCTGGGCATCGCCGTGGGCGCGTACGCGCAGGCCGCCGCGGCGGTCGAGTTCGCCAAGGCGTACGTCCAGGACCGCGAGGTCTTCGGCAAGAGCGTGGCGACCTTCCAGAACACCAAGTTCACGCTGGCCGACTGCAAGGCCGAGGTGGACGCGATGCAGGCGGTCGTCGACCGGGCCCTGGACGCGCACGACGCCGACGAGCTGACCGCCGCCGACGCCGCCTCGGCGAAGCTGTTCACCACCGAGCGCGCGGCCGTCGTCATCGACAAGTGCCTGCAGCTGCACGGCGGCTACGGCTACATGATGGAGTACCCCATCGCCCGGCTGTACGCGGACACCCGCGTCACCCGCATCTACGGCGGGACCAGCGAGGTCATGCGGTCCATCGTCGCCAAGTCGATGGGGTTGTGACGGTCGCCATGTGCACGCCCATCGGCAACGGTGTCGCAACACGGGTCTGCAAGACTGCTTGAACCATGAATGACGCACTACAGAGCCTGCTCGACCTGCTCGACCTCGAACAGATCGAAGAGGACATCTTCCGCGGCACGAGCGATGCCGCACCCCTCGTGCCGCGGGTCTTCGGCGGCCAGGTGGCCGCCCAGGCCCTGGTCGCCGCGGGCCGCACGGTCCCGGATGACCGTCCGCCGCACTCGCTGCACGCCTACTTCCTGCGGCCCGGTGACCCCGGGGCGCCGATCGTCTACACGGTCGACCGGATCCGCGACGGCTTCTCCTTCACGACCCGCCGCGTGGTCGCCGTCCAGCACGGGCAGCCGATCTTCCACCTGTCCGCCTCCTTCCAGCTGCACGAGGAGGGGCTGGAGCACCAGGAGCCGATGCCGGAGGTACCGGACCCGCTCTCGCTGCCCACCGCCGAAGAGCTGCTGCCCCGGTACGAGCACCTGCTCGCCGGGCCCGGGGTGGTCGACCGGATGCTGCAGGCGCGGGCCGCCGTCGACCTGCGGTACGTGGACGCTCCGCCGTACGGCAGCGTCGGACAGCCCCGTCAGCCGAAGTCGCAGGTTTGGTTCCGGACCGACGGCAAACTGGACGGCGTCGCCGACGATCCGCTGCTGCACGTCTGCCTGGCCACCTATGTGTCCGACATGACACTGCTGGACTCGGTGCTCCTCGCCCACGGCCGCGGCGGCTGGGCGGTCGGGGACATCGTCGGCGCCAGCCTCGACCACGCCATGTGGTTCCACCGGCCGTTCCGGGTGGACGACTGGCTGCTGTACGACCAGGAGAGCCCGTCCTCGTCCGGTGGCCGCGGCCTCGCCAAGGGCCGCATCTTCACCGCCGACGGGCGGCTGGCCGTCTCGGTGATCCAGGAAGGGGTCATGCGGGTCCCGCGCCCGAAGAAGTAGCCCCCGCGGTGGGGCGAGGTGACGCGCGTCAACACCGGCGTATGGCCGGCCTGACGCGCGTCCCCGGGCGGCGCGCGTCAGAACTGGGCCGTCAGCCCCGCCGCGTCCAGCAGGTAGGCCGTCATCGGCGCGTAGAACTTCGGATCGGTGACGTGGTCGTCCAGCGGGACCACCGCCTGAAGCGTCCCCTCCGCCTCGCCGAGGAACAGCGCCGGGTCGTTGCAGTCCGCGTACCCCACCGCGTCGATGCCGCGCTGCCCCGCGCACCCCGCCCAGCCGTGGTCGGCGACCACCAGGTCCGGCAGCGGCCGCCCCTCCCGGGCCAGCCCGTCCAGGATGGCCGCCATGGGGGCGGGGGAGTGGGTGTGCCACAGCGTGGCGCCGCGCTCCAGCATGGCCACGTCGCAGAACTGGAAGACGTATCCCTCGTCCGCGTGCAGCCCGCCCGGGATCTCGACGATCTCGCACCCCGCCGCGTGCAGCGCCGACGCCGTGGCGCTGTGCACCTCCAGCAGCCCGCCCGGGTGGCCCGTGGCGAACAGCACCCGCTCCCGCGCCTCCGCCGCCTTCCGCAGCACCGACGCCATCCGGTCCAGCGCGCCGACGGTCAGCTCCGGGTCGATCGTGTCCTGCCCGGTGCGGTGCTCCGGGTCGTCGATCACTCCGCACCGCTCCGCCATGACGGCCAGCACGTCCTGCTCGTCCACCCAGCGGTCGCCCAGCTCCAGCCCCAGCCAGTAGTGGCGGTCGCCGTTCGCGAGCTTGCGGTAGTGGGAGAGGTTGTTCTCGCGCGGGGTGGCGACGTCACCCGCGATGCGCGTACGGACGAGATGGTCGATCAGCTCGGCACGGCTGGGCACGGTACTGGGTATCGGCATGTGGCCCATTGTCGCCCCTGGGTCAGGGAAATGGGGTGCATTGCTCGCCGTGTGGGCGTGACGCGGCCATGGCGAGCCGGGGGCGCCCCGGCGAGCCCCGGTAGGGGCGCGCCGGGCCCCTACCGGCTGGGACGGCCCCTACCGGCTGGGACGGCCCCTACCGGCTGGGACGGCGGCTACGGCCGGACCCGCCGCCGGAGCCACGGCCCGACGCGCCGCCGGATCCCCGGCTCGTCGCGCCGCCACCGGACCCGCGCCCGGCTCCACCGCCACCGGAACCGCGCCCGGCTCCACCGCCGGAACCGCGGCCCGATCCGCCACCGGAACCACGTCCAGCCCCGCCGCCGGAGCCCCGGCCCGATCCGCCGCCGGAGCCGCGCCCGCCGCCGCGGCGTGCCTGCCGGGGGCCGGACGCCTGCCGCTCGGCGGGCGGGGCGCTGATCGTCACCGGGACGCCAGACGGCTCCTGGGCGCCGGTGATGCGGGTCAGCTCGGCGTCGGTCGAGTGCACCCGGGCCGTGTTCGGGGTGATGCCCGCGGCGGACATCAGCCGGGTCATCTCGCGGCGCTGGTCGGGCAGGACGAGCGTGACGACGCTGCCGGAGCCGCCCGCGCGGGCGGTGCGCCCGCCGCGGTGCAGATAGTCCTTGTGGTCCGCGGGCGGGTCCACGTTGACGACCAGGTCGAGGTCGTCGACGTGGATGCCGCGGGCCGCGACGTTCGTGGCCACCAGCGCGGTGACGTCGCCGGTCTTGAAGCGCTCCAGGGTCTTGGTGCGCTGCGGCTGGGACTTGCCGCCGTGCAGCGCCGCCGCCCGCACGCCGTTGGCCAGCAGGTGGCGGGTCAGCCGGTCGACGGCGTGCTTGGTGTCCAGGAACATGATCACACGGCCGTCCCGCGCGGCGACCCGGGTGGCGACGGAGCGCTTGTCGGTGTCCGCGATGTGCAGCACATGGTGCTCCATCGTGGTGACCGCGCCCGCCGAGGCGTCGACCGAGTGCAGCGCCGGGTCGGTCAGGAACTCGCGCACCAGGCGGCTGATGGCGCCGTCGAGGGTCGCGGAGAACAGCAGGCGCTGGCCGTCGGTCGGCACCTGCCGCAGCAGCCGGGTCACCTGGGGGAGGAACCCCATGTCGGCCATCTGGTCGGCCTCGTCGAGGACGGTGATGCGCACCTGGTCCAGGCGGCAGTCCCCGCGGTCGATCAGGTCGTGGAGGCGGCCCGGGGTCGCGATGACCACCTCGGCGCCGTTGCGCAGGTCGTTGGCCTGCCGGTTGATCGACATCCCGCCCACCACGGTGGCCGGGCGCAGCCGCAGCCGTCGGGCGTAGGGCGTGAGCGCGTCGGAGACCTGCTGGGCCAGCTCCCGCGTCGGCACTAGGACCAGGGCGAGCGGACGCCGGGGTTCCGCGCGCTGTCCGGCGGTACGGGCCAGCAGCGCCAGGCCGAAGGCCAGGGTCTTGCCGGAGCCGGTCTGCGCGCGCCCGAGGACGTCACGGCCCGCGAGAGCGCTGGGGAGGGTGGCCGCCTGGATCGGGAACGGCACGGTGACGCCCTGCTGCGTCAGTTCCGCGGCGAGGCCATCCGGAAGGTCCAGCTCCGCGAAGGTGGCGACGGCGGGCAGCACCGGGGTGGTGCCGGGCGGCAGGGCGAATTCGTTGCCGCCGTCGGAGGGACGGCTGGTACGAACGGGGGAGCGGGAGTGTGACCGGGGCTTACGGGGCGAGCGGGCGTAACGGCTCATGCGGCGCCTTCCTGGAACGGGCGGGGATCGGCCCGCGGAAAGCGGGCACGAGCCGGGGCCCGCACCTCTTCAGGTGCGGGCCCCGGCTCGCGGTATGCGCTGCGTCAGGCGGGAACGATGTTCTCGGCCTGCGGGCCCTTCTGGCCCTGCGTGACGTCGAACGACACCTTCTGGCCTTCCTGCAGCTCACGGAAGCCCTGGGTGGCGATGTTCGAGTAGTGGGCGAAGACGTCGGCGCCGCCGCCGTCCTGCTCGATGAAGCCGTAACCCTTTTCCGAGTTGAACCACTTCACGGTGCCGGTGGCCATGTCATTCTCCTTCAATGGGGGCCGATCCGGATTCCACACCTCGCGGAACCCGCGTCGCCGCATTGACCCCATCCGGAAATGACCGGTTAAAACAAAAATGCGCCTGAGGCTACATCCCGTCAGGCGCACATAACGTTCATGGGTACCAAAACTGCAACTACCACAACTCTAACACGCGCGCGCCCGCACGGGGAGGTACGGATGGGGGCGGACGGGGAGAGACGCCGGTCACGCGGCAATGGACGCGGTGTCCAAAACGCCCGGGCTTGGTGCTGGGGAACGTACATGTGGTGGAACGGCCGCCCTGCCTACGCTCGCATGCATGACCGCAGCAGACCGTGAGCCCACCGCAGCCCCCGTCGGCCCCGTCGACTCCTCCCGCATCCCGCGCTACGCGGGCCCCGCCACCTTCGCCCGGCTGCCGCGTATCGACGAGGTCGGCGGCACCACGGACGTCGCCGTGGTCGGGGTGCCCTTCGACACCGGCGTCTCCTACCGCCCCGGCGCCCGCTTCGGCGGCAACGCCATCCGCGAGGCGTCCCGGCTGCTGCGCCCGTACAACCCGGCGCAGGACGCCTCCCCCTTCGCGCTCGCCCAGGTCGCCGACGCCGGGGACATCGCCGCGAACCCGTTCAACATCGACGAGGCGGTGGAGACCGTCCAGGCCGCCGCCGACGACATCCTCGACAGCGGCGCCCGGCTCATGACCCTCGGCGGCGACCACACCATCGCCCTCCCGCTGCTGCGGTCGGTCGCCCGTAAGCACGGCCCGGTCGCCCTGCTGCACTTCGACGCCCACCTGGACACCTGGGACACCTACTTCGGCGCCGAGTACACCCACGGCACGCCCTTCAGGCGCGCCGTCGAGGAGGGCATCCTCGACACCGCCGCCCTCTCGCACGTCGGCACCCGGGGTCCGCTGTACGGCAAGCAGGACCTGGACGACGACCAGAAGATGGGCTTCGGCGTCGTCACCTCCGCCGACGTCATGCGGCGCGGCGTGGACGAGGTCGCCGACCAGCTGCGGCAGCGCATCGGGGACCGCCCGCTCTACATATCCATCGACATCGACGTCCTGGACCCGGCCCACGCCCCCGGCACCGGCACGCCCGAGGCGGGTGGCCTCACCTCCCGCGAGCTGCTGGAGATCCTGCGCGGCCTGGCCGACTGCCACCTGGTCTCCGCCGACTTGGTCGAGGTCGCCCCGGCGTACGACCACGCGGAGATCACCGCGGTGGCGGCGTCCCACACGGCGTACGAGCTGACGACGATCATGGCCCGCCAGATCGCGGCCTCGCGCACCGCCTGAGGGCGTTGGCGGGCCAGCTGTGGCGGGCGTGCTGGTGTCATCCTCCACGGGGTCTCTAGCGGCTGCCGCTCCAATGGCCTCTCCGATCAGCGGAATCGCGTGAAACGGAGGGCCTGCATGGGAAGTTGGACCGACTGGGAGGACGTCGGCGGGGCGATCCTGTCCGCGCCGAGCGCGGCGTCCCGGACGACCGAACGCATCACCGTGGTCGCCCGCGACACCACCAACAAGATCGCTTACCGGTCGTGGACCGAGTCCGGCGGCTGGGGCGACTGGAGCGACTTGGGCGGCCCGTTCGCCTACGATCCGGCGATCATCGCCTACCGGCCCGACCGCTACACCGTCTACGGCGTGGGCAACGGGCAGTCCGTGTACCGCAGGACGTACATCGACGGCTCAGGCTGGGAGGGCGGCTGGTCGGCCACCAACGAGGCCACCAAGATCTGGAGCGGGCTCGCCGCCGCCTCCGCCCGGGAAGGCCGGATCGATCTGTTCGGGTTGAACGAAACCAACCAGGTCCTCCACGCGACCGCGCTGCCGGACGCCGGCTGGGGGCCGTTCAACAACATCGGCGGCACCATCCAGGGCACCGTCGGTGCCGCGTCCTGGGGCACCGGCCGGGTCGATCTCGTCGCGCGCGGCGCCGCCAGCAACACCCTGTGGCACCGGGTGCTCAACGGCAGTACCTGGTCCACCTGGCGGGACATCGGAACCGGTTTCCTCTCCGGCCCGGGCGTCTGCACCTGGGGCCCGGACCGGCTGGATGTCTTCGCGAAGGGCCAGGACCACCAGATCCTGCACCGCTACTGGAACGGCCAGACCTGGAGCGCCTGGCTCGACCTGGGCATCGCGGGCACCGACGACAACCCGGCCGCGGTCTGCCGTAAGCAGGGCAACATCGAGCTGTTCATCCGCGGCCGCGACAACCACCTCTACCGGCGTACGTACACCGCTGACGCCGCCGAACTGGACTCCGGAGGTGTCACTGACCCCAGCTGATCCCTCGCGGTAGTCGCGCTCACCGTGCCGCCCCGGACACCGTCTCCTCCCCTGGCGGCGGCCGGGGCGGTGCCGCTGCGTCCCGGCCGCCCGCACGGTTACGGCGCCTCCGGGAGGTCCCGCGGGCCGTAGAGCGCCGCCGGGGCGCCGGTGTGGAGGGCCCAGTAGCGGTCGCCGTAGGACCAGTGCCACCACTCGGTGGGGTAGTTCACCAGACCGGCGGAGGTCAGCGCCGCGACCAGGGCGTCCCGGCGGGCACGGGCCTCGGCGGGGATGTTCACCGCCTCCGTGTAGCAGGCGCGGGCGCTCTCCTCCGGGGTCGCGTCCCAGGGCGTGCCCATGTCCAGCTCGCGCCCGTCCGTGTCGGCGAGGGTGAGGTCGACGGCGGCACCCGCGCTGTGCGGGGCGAGTTCGGGCGGCGATACGTAGCGGCTCGCCGCCGCCCGGATCTCCCCGCCGGACCAGGCCGGGTGCGCGGCGCGCAGCCGGGCCGAGTAGCGCTCGAAGTAGTGCCGCTGCAGCTCCGGCGGCCGGTAGCCCTCGATGAACAGCAGCCGCAGCCCCGGCGGCAGCGCCGACTGCGCCGTCAGCAGCCGCTCCAGCAGGCCGCGCCGCAGATAGGCGTACGCCCCGGCGGGGTCCGCCGCCCGCCCGTCGACCAGCAGCCGCGGTGCGCGGCGTACGTCCGCCAGCGGCTCACCACACTCCCTGACCGGCACGGCCGCGACCCTCGGGTCGGACATCAAGGTGATTTCAGACATGGACTGATCGTCGCAGGCGCGGGGCCACTCCTGCGCGGCGCGGCCCCGCGTCGTACCCGTAATACCTGAGAGCTACGTGGCGAGTGCACTCCCCGGAGTGACGCCAACTACCCGCCCTGCTCCGTACTTTTCCTGCATACGACATCCGGTACGGAAGGGGACAGCGATGGCATTCCGTGTGCGCGGCCGCCTCCGCCGCACTCTGCTCGGTGTGCTCGTCGCGGCCTCGGTGGCCGTGCCGGTGGCGGGAGCCGCGCGGCCCGCGGCGGTCCCGGCGCCCGCACCCTCGGAGCTGCCTCCGCTGACCGCCGCGACACCCGCCGCCCTCGACGCGCGGTATGCGGCCCACCGCGCGGACATACGGGCCGCCGAGCGGATGGCCGCGGATCACGGGGACCGGCGGCGGGCGGCCGCGCTGCGGGGGATGGCGGACCGGGCGCGGCAGTTCCTCTCCTTCGACGGGCGGGACGGGGGCCGTTCCGTCGAAGTCTTCGGGGATCTCTCGCGCGCCGCGCGGGTCGCGGTCCTGGTGCCGGGTTCGGACACCAGCCTCGACCGGTACGGGCGGCTGCGCGCCGGGGCCCTCGCGCTGCGGCACCAGCTGGGGGAGCGGGGCGCCGTCGTGGCCTGGCTCGGGTACGAGACGCCCGGCACGGTGAGCCCCGAGGTGCTGACGGCGGGGCGGGCCGACCGTGCGGCACCCGGGCTCGCCTCCTTCGTCGGGGAGTTGGCCACCACCGTGCCCCGGGCCCGGATATCGCTGCTCTGCCACTCCTACGGCTCCCTGGTCTGCGCCCGGGCCGCGTCCGGGGTGGCGGTCGCGGGCATCGTTCTGTACGGCAGCCCCGGCGTCGGTGCCGACAGCGTCGGCCAGTTGCACACCCGGGCCGCGGTCTGGGCGGGCCGGGGCGCGCACGACTGGATCGGCGGCGTCCCGCATGTGCGGATTCCGCTGCTGTTCACCACCGTCGGGCTGGGCACCGATCCCGTCTCGAAGGGGTTCGGCGCCCGGATATTCGACGCGGGCGGCGGTGGCCACAGCGACTATCTGAGGCCCGGTTCCACCAGCCTGCGGAGCCTGGCCCGGATCGTGGGGGACGGCCGTGCGTGAGCTGATCCGGCGCATCGACGCCGCCACCCCGCCCCACCGCGACCGCGCCGTGGACGCGCTGCGCGCGTTCGCCATTCTCGGCGTGGTGCTCGGCCACTGGCTGGTGACCGCTCTCGTCGCCGACAGCGGCACGCTGCGGGCCGCCAGCCCGCTGGTGTACCAGCCCCATCTCGTACCGCTCTCCTGGGTGTTGCAGACCCTCGCGGTGTTCTTCCTGGTGGGAGGGCAGATGGGCGCGCGCAGCCATGCGTGCGCGCAGGCCAAGGGAGTGACGTACCGACAGTGGCTGGGCGCCCGGATGGCCCGGCTGTTCCGGCCGGTCGCCGCGGTGCTGGCGGTGTGGTCCCTGGCGGCGGGGGCGATGCTGGCCTCGGGGGTGGGGCTGACGACCCTGCACACCCTGCTCAAGCTGGTGCTGTCACCGCTGTGGTTCCTGCTGGTCTTCGCGGCGCTCACGGCGGCGACCCCGCTGGTGGCGCGGCTGCATCCGCTGTGGCCGCTCGCCGCCGTCCTCTACGTCGACCTGTACCGCTTCGGCTTCGACGGGCCCGCCTGGCTCGGCTGGATCAACCTGGCGGCGGGCTGGCTGGTCCCGTACTGCCTGGGCGCGGCGTGGGCGCGCGGAGGGCTGCGGGGGCGCATGACCGGCTGGGTGCTGCTGCTCGGGGGCGGGGCGGTCACGGCCGCTCTCGTCCTGTTCGGCGGCTATCCGGCGGCCATGGTCGGGGTGCCCGGCGCCGCGATATCCAACCTCAACCCGCCGACCCTGGCCGCCGTCACCTTCGGCCTGGCCCAGTGCGGGGCGGCGCTGCTGCTGCTCGGCCCGCTGCGACGGGTGCTGGCGCGGCCCGCCGTGTGGGCGGTGGTGGCGCTGCTGAACGTCTCCGCGATGACCATCTTCCTGTGGCACCAGACTGCGATGATGGCCGTCACCTCGACCATGCTGCGGTTCGCCGGCCCGCTGTCCGGTCTGCACACCGTGCCGGACGAGCCGGGCTGGCTGGCGGCCCGGCTGATGTGGCTTCCGGTGTTCGCGGCGGCGCTGCTGATATGCCGGGCCGCGTTCGGCGCGTACGAGCGGGGCAGGCCGCGCACGGGAGGCCGGGTGGTGCGCGAGGGTCGCCCGGGTGGGTCTGTGAGGGAGGCGCGGAGGGGCGTGGGGGCGGTGCGGCGTGGATAGGGTCGCGTCCATGAGGGGGCGGGGGCGGGTGGTGAAGGTGACGCGGGGGCTGCGGGCGGTTCCGGGCATCCTGCGCGAGGACCTGTGGACGACGGCGGCCGATCCGCTGCCCCGCCGGGGCGGACCGAGTTGGCTGGACTGGCTGCCCGCGCTGGCGCTTCCGGTTGTGCTGGGCGCGGTGGTGCTGTTCATCGCGTGCGTCGACAAGTACGGGGAGTTCTACGGGTTCGGCCAGGGCGTCGGCGTCCTGCTCGCCGCGGTCCAGTCCGTGGCGCTCGCGGCGGCGCTGTTCCGGCCGGTCCCGGCGTGGTGGGCGATAACGGCCGTGACGGTGGTGATCGCTCTGACCGCGAGGCCCGGGTCCATCTCCGAGACGACATTCCCTTGGTCCGGCGAGGGGCTGACGGTCCAGGCCCTGGTGCTGTTCCTGCTGGCGCTCCGCACCCGCCCCCGCATAGCGGTCGAGGTGCTGGCGATCAGTGTGCTGGTGGGCCTGGTCTCCCGCGTCTCCATCGAGCCGGTGCCGTCCCCCGAGAGCGACGCGGGGTTCTTCGTCTCGGTCCTGACGACCGCCGTGGTGGTCGGCACCGCGCTGCGCGGCCGCCGGGTGGCCCGGGCGCGGCTGGTCGAGCAGCAGGAGCTGACCGCCGAGGAGCGGGCCCGGCGCACCCTGCTGGAGGAGCGCAACCGGATCGCCCGGGAGCTGCACGACGTGGTCGCCCACCACATGTCGGTGATCTCCATCCAGGCGCAAGTCGCCCCGCATCTGGCCGAGAACCCCTCCGACGAGCTGAAGGAGAACCTCGCGGGCATCCGCCGCAGCGCGGTCGAGGCGCTGACCGAGCTGCGCCGGGTGCTGGGTGTGCTGCGCTCCGAGGACGCCCTCGCCGATGGCGTCCGGCATGCCCCGCAGCCCACCCTCGACCGGCTGGACGAACTGGTGGACACGGTGCGGGGGACCGGGGTCGCGATCACCACCGAGATCAGTGGAGAGCGGCGGCCGCTGCCGCCGGGCCTCGAGCTGTCGGCGTTCCGCATCGTGCAGGAGGCCCTGAGCAACGTGATGCGGCACGCACCGGGGGCGGAGGTGCGGGTGGAGATCGGGTACCACCCGGACGGGCTCACCGTCTGGGTCGTCAACACCGCCCCGGACCGGCCCACCCCGCCCTCGCCGGGCGCAGGGCACGGGCTGCTCGGGATGCGTGAGCGCGTCGCGATGCTGCGGGGTGAGCTGGCCACCGGCCCCACGCCGGACGGGGGTTATGAGGTGACCGCCGTCCTGCCCATGCGCCACGCCGCCGAAGCCGCCCCGGCCACCGAAGCCGCTCCGGCAACCGAGACCGTCGAGGATCCCGTATGACCACGAGCATCCGCGTCCTGATCGCCGACGACCAGAGCATGGTCCGCCAGGGCTTCACGGTGCTGTTGAACGCCGAATCCGACATCGAGGTCGTCGGCCAGGCCGTGGACGGTGAGGGCGCCATCGCCCAGGCCGCCGAACTCGCCCCCGATGTAGTCCTGATGGACATCCGTATGCCCGGGCTCGGCGGCATCGAGGCCACCCGTCGGCTCACCGAACCGGACGGCGCCACCGTCAAGGTCCTCGTCCTCACCACCTTCGACCTCGACGAGTATGTGTACGAGGCGCTGCGCGCGGGCGCGTCCGGGTTTCTGCTGAAGGACGCGTCGGCGGAGGAACTGGCCCATGCGGTACGGGTGGTGGCGGCCGGGGACGCGCTGCTCGCCCCGAACATCACCAAGCGCCTGATCACCGAGTTCTCCCGGGTATCCGCCGCCGCCCCGCGCGCTCCGCTCAAAAACCGCGTCGGTGATCTGACCGAGCGCGAGACCGAGGTGCTGACCCTGATCGCGCAGGGCCTGTCGAACGGGGAGATCGCCACCCGGCTGGTGGTGGCGGAGCAGACCGTGAAGACCCATGTCGGCCGGATCCTCCTCAAGCTGGGGCTGCGCGACCGGACCCAGGCCGCGGTCTTCGCCTATGAGACCGGTCTCGTGCGCCCCACCGCGTTCTGACCACCCCCGGTTCTGACCACCCGCGTCCTGACCCATGAACGCGTGTTCAGTTAGTGAAGGCGTTGCTCCATCCATTGACCTGTTGTGTTCACCTCTTTATCGTCACTGCGACCGTCACCGGCGAACCACGACGGAGAACAATGACGTACTCCAACCCCCGGCTGCCGCGCGCCGCCCGGCTGATCGCCCCGCTGCTCGTCTGCGGGCTGATCGCCGCCGTGCCCCCGGCGTCCGCCGCTCCCGAATCCCACTCCTCAGCGGCGGCCCGTGCCGGCGGCGGGGGATGTGCGCGTGGGCCGTCCGACGGCTGGGCGCAGACCTCCGACCGCATCGACCCCAAGGACAGCTACCACGCGTACGTGGGCAACGGCTATCTCGGGCAGCGCGTGCCACCGAACGGCACCGGTTACACGGGCGGCGGCGCCAAGACCGGATGGCCGCTGTTCACGCCCCGGTACGACGGCTCGTTCGTCTCCGGCCTGTACGGGCACAACAAGAAGACCACCGAGAACCGGCAGGTCGCCGCCGCCATCCCCACCTGGTCCACCCTCAACGTGGCCACCGGGGGCAAGGGTTCGGAGACCTTCGGCTCCGGCACGTCCGCCGGGCGCATCTCGCACTACCGGCAGACCGTCTTCCTGCGCTGCGGCTTCGTCCGCACGTCGCTCACCTGGACGGCGTCCGACGGCCGCGCGACCGACCTCACCTACGACGTGCTCGCCGACCGCAACGACGCCCACGTGGGCGCCGTCCGACTGCGCATGACCCCGCACTGGAGCGGCGACGCCACCGTCACCGACCGCATCGACGGGCGCGGCGCGCGGCGCATGACGCAGACCGGCGGCGGGACGCATGGCGACCGTACGGTCGATGTGGCCTTCCGCACGGACGGCACCAAGACCGACGGCGCCGTCGCGTCCACCCTGCGGCCCGGCCGTAACGTACAGAAGGCGAACGGACAGAAGGCGAACGAGCAACGGCCGCAGGCAGAGGGCAAGTTGAGCGCCCGGCAGGGCGTCCGCTTCCCGGTGCGCCAGGGCCGTGCCTACGAGTTCACCAAGTACGTCGGCGTCGACACCGCGCTGACCTCCCACGCCCCGCGCGCCGACGCCGTCGCCGCCTCCCGCCGGGCCGCCGATCGCGGCTGGCCCGCGCTCTTCACCGAGCACACCGCCGCCTGGCGGAAGCTCTGGCGCTCCGACATCGAGATCGGCGGCCGCAGGCAGCGCGACCTCCAGGGCTGGGTGCGCTCCGCGCAGTACGGGCTGCTGTCCGCCACCCGCGCCGGTTCCCGCAACAGCATCTCCCCGACCGGGCTGACCAGCGACAACTACGGCGGCCTGGTCTTCTGGGACGCCGAGACCTGGATGTACCCCGGGCTGCTGGCGAGCCACCCGGAACTGGCCAAGTCCGTGGTGGAGTACCGCTACAAGACCCGCGCCGGGGCCCGCGCCAACGCGCGCAAGCTCGGCTACCCCGGCCTCTTCTACCCCTGGACCAGCGCGAGCAAGGGCGGGCTGTGGAGCGAATGCCACAGCTGGGACCCGCCGCACTGCCGCACCCAGAACCACCTCCAGAGCGATATCGCGCTCGCCGCCTGGCAGTACTTCCAGGCCACCGGGGACGCCGCCTGGCTGCGCGAGCGCGGCTGGCCGGTGCTCAAGGGGATCGCCGAGTTCTGGGCCGGGCGCGCCACCCGCAACGACGACGGCAGCTACTCCATCAGAGACGTCGCGGGCCCCGACGAGTACAGCAACGGTGTGGACGACGCGGTGTTCACCAACGCCGGAGCCGCCACGGCCCTGCGCGACGCCGCCCGCGCCGCCCGCGTCCTCGGCGAGAAGCCGCCCGCCGCCTGGGCCCGGATCGCGGACAAGCTGCGCATCCCGTACGACAAGAAGAAGCAGGTCTTCCGACAGTACGACGGCTACAAGGGCTCGCTGATCAAGCAGGCGGACACCGTGCTGCTCATGTATCCGCTGGAGTGGCCGATGTCCGGGCAGTCCGCCGCGAAGACGCTCGACTACTACGCGGCGCGCACCGACCCCGACGGCCCGGCCATGACCGACTCGGTGCACGCGATCGACGCCGCGTCCATCGGGGAGCCCGGCTGCTCCTCGTACACGTATCTGATGCGCTCCATCAAGCCGTTCGTGCGCGGCCCGTTCGACCAGTTCTCGGAGGCGCGCGGCGAGAAGGCGGGCGCCAATGACCCGCTGGCCGGGTCCCCGGCGCAGGACTTCCTCACCGGCAAGGGCGGCTTCCTGCAGGTCTTCACGCACGGCCTGACCGGGATGCGGATGCGCGAGGACACGGTGCGGCTCGACCCGATGCTGCCGCCACAGCTCCGCGACGGCGTCACGCTGCGCGGACTGCGCTGGCAGGGCCGTACGTACGACGTGGCGATCGGCCCGCACGAGACGACGGTGCGGCTGACCGCCGGTGCGCCGTTCGACATCGAGACCCCGCAGGGCGGGAAGCAGGTCGTGAGCGAGGGCGCCCCCGCCGTCCTCAAGACCCGCCGCCCGGACCTCACCCCCACCACCAACCTCGCCCGCTGCCAGGAGGCGACGGCGAGTTCGCGGGAGCCGGGCATGGAGCCGGGCGCCGCCCTCGACGGCAACGCGGCCACCGCCTGGGTGCCCAACGCCGCCCGGGGCACGCTCACCGCCGACCTCGGCCGGACCGTACGGATCGGAGAGGTCACCCCGGAGTGGACCAGCACCCGCCCCGCCGCGCATCGCACCCAGACCTCGCTGGACGGCAGGCACTGGCGCGACGGTGCGACGGGTCCGGCCCGCTACGTCCGCGTCACGCTGCGCTCGGCGGACGACAAGAAGCGCGCGGGCATCGAGGAGCTGAAGGTCACCAAGTGACACCGGCACCGGGCGCGCGCGGTGCGCGGCGCGCGTCTGGTGCACGTCGCGCGCTTGGTGCGCGGCGCGCGTGCAGTGCACGGAGCATCAAGAACTGTGCACTGCGTGCCAACGACATTCGGCGGCTGCCGGTCCATCCTGATCAGGGAAGGTGCGCAGGGCTTTGACGGGGGGAGGTCCTGCCGACGGTGCGCAGGGCTTCGACGGGGGGAGGTCCTGCCGACGGTGAGCAGGGCTTCGACGGGGGGAGGCCCTGCTTACTCTCCCTCGCGCGCGCCCTGCGGTTCGAGCGTTCCCCGCGACAGCGCCGTCCGGCGGAACTCCCGGGGCGGCATGCCGTACGTGCCGCGGAACGCGCGGCTGAAATCCGCCGCGTGGCTGAAGCCCCAGCGCGCGGCGATGGCGTGGATGGGGGTGCCGCTGAGCGCGGGATCGGCCAGGTCCTGGCAGCAGCGCTCCAGCCGCTGGGCGCGGATCCAGGCGGCGACGGTGTGCCCCTGCCGCTCGAAGAGCCGGTGGAGGTAGCGCACCGAGATGTGGTGGGCCGCCGCGATCGAGGCCGGGGTCAGATCGGACGTGTGCAGGTTCCGTCGCGCGAAGTCCTGGATCCGCAGGACGAGGGCGTTCCGGTGGCTCTCGGGGGCCATCCGGACGGTCGACGGCCCGGTCTCCGCGTCGCTGCCGTCCAGCTCGTGCGCGAGCAGCGCGGTCAGCAGATCGGCCACGACGGTGCCCAGGCGCTGTGCGTCGGCCGGGCGGTACGCGGCGTGCTCCGCGCCCAGCCGGATGAGGACGTCGGCGAGGAGGGCGCCGATCCCGGTCCGCCCCGACAGCTGCCGTCCGAGCAGCTTGTTGAGGTCGGCCGCCGGGAACGGCAGCAGGGACGGCGGGATACCGATCGTCAACTCGTCGGTCCTGCCGCGCGCGATGGCTCCCTCGTAGGGCAGGGAGGTGCAGGTGAGCATGAACTGCCGGTCGCCCAGCGTCGTCGTCTCGCCCCCGTGCTCCATGTCGGCCTCCCCGCGGAGGTTCAGCTGGAGGTGGTACAACTCCGGATCCGACCGGCGGATATGGGTCCTGGTCCGCTGGGTCCACAGGGAGGGGAAGGAGGACCCGGCCACCGTGACCCGGCCCAGGTCCATGCCCCACATGGTCGCCCTGAAGTCGTCCTCGTGGGCGCTGCGCAGTTCCATCGGGACCATCGGCCCCTCGCACAGGGCGCGCCAGGCCGCGAACCGTTCCGAGGGCGGGATGTCGTCGATCTGGATGTCCATCTCGATCATCACCCTTCTGCTGTGCGGCAATCGCCTGATGCGACCCTAGTCGGCCTCCATAAGTGTTCGCTGAACGATCCGGTAGTCAACCGTCCGTATGAGTGGGCGATCTGTGTGCCCCTCAGGGCGCGGTGAGCACCCGGGGGCCGTCGTCCGTGATCGCCACGGTGTGTTCGTTGTGCGTCGCCCGGCTGCCGTCCACCGTACGGAGCGTCCAGCCGTCGTCGTCCTCCCGGTACGCGTCCCGGCCGCCCGCCATGAGCATCGGCTCGATGGCGAGCACCAGCCCGTGCCGCAGCCGGTAGCCGCGTCCCGGCCGCCCCTCGTTGGGCACCGGCGGGTCCTCGTGCATCTCGCGCCCCACGCCATGGCCGCCGAAGTCCGCGGGGATGCCGTAGCCCGCCGCCCGGCCGACGCTGCCGATGGCGTGCGCGATGTCGCCGATCCGGCCGCCGACGACGGCCGCGGCGATGCCCGCTTCCAGGGCCTTTTTACCGGTTTCGACCAGCCGCAGGTCCTCGGGGCGTGCGGTGCCGACGATGAAGCTGATCGCGCAGTCGCTGGCCCAGCCGTCGACGACCGCGCCGCAGTCGATGGACACCAGGTCGCCGTCGCGCAGCCGGTAGCCGTCCGGGATGCCGTGCACGATCGCGTCGTTGACCGAGGCGCAGATGGCCGCGGGGAAGGGGGTCGCGGCGAAGTGCGGCCGGTAGCCGAGGAACGGGGAGCTGGCCCCGGCGTCCCGCAGCACCTCCCGGGCCACCTCGTCCAGTTCACGCAGGCGTACGCCGATGGCGGCGGCCTCGCGCGTCGCCGTGAGGATGCCCGCGGCGACCCGGCCCGCCTCCCGCATGGCGTCCAGTGACGCGTCCGTCTTGATCTCTACCACGGTGTGGCCTCCCTGAGTGCGACCCAATTCTTATACCGGTATTAGTATCACGGTCATGGTGCGCACTCCTCTCACTCCCCTGGAACGTGAACGCGGCCGCTTCCTCGGTGTCCTGCTGCGGCAGGCCCGCGGCGAACGCAGCATGGCGGACGTCGCCGCCGGGGCCGGGATCTCGGCGGAGACCCTCCGCAAGATCGAGACCGGCCGGGCGCCGACTCCCGCCTTCTTCACCATCGCCGCCCTCGCCGCCACCCTCGGTCTGCGGCTGGACGACATCGCCGCGCGCTGTGCCGCGGCCGCCGCCCCGGAGGAGGGGGTGCGCGACGAGGCGGCCTAGCGACCCCGTGTGAAGCCCCGCGCCCCGGTCGGGTTTGTTGCGGAAGGATGAAATCCGCACACCTGTGTGTTGGGCCTTCCGGCAGCAGTGGAAACCGGGAGGTCACGAGTGGCGGGCAGCAAGGGCGACAAACGCGACGAAGAGAACGAGCACGGCAAAAGCGGCCATGCGGACGCGGATCGGGGCTGGGCGCGGCGGCTGACCCGCCTCTGCCTGCGGTACCGCCGCAACGTGCTGCTCGCGCTCGGGTCCTCGCTCGCCGGGATGGGCGTCATGGCGCTGGTCCCGCTCGTCACCAAGCTGATCATCGACGAGGTGATCGTCCAGCACGACCGGGCGCTCGCACCCTGGGCGATCCTGCTGATCGTGGCCGCCCTCGTCGTCTACGCCCTCACCTACGTCCGCCGCTTCTACGGCGGACGGCTGGCGCTCGACGTCCAGCACGATCTGCGGACCGGCATGTACGAGTCGCTGGTCCGCCTCGACGGCCGCCGCCAGGACGAGCTGTCCACCGGCCAGATCATCGGCCGCGCCACCAGCGACCTCCAGCTGATCCAGAGCCTGCTCTTCATGGCGCCGATGATGATCGGCAACGTGCTGCTCTTCCTGGTCTCGATCGTCGTGATGGCGGTGCTCTCCCCGCTGCTCACCGTCGTCGCCCTCGCCGTCGCCCCCGCCCTGTGGGTGCTCGCCTCGCGCAGCCGCGTCCGGCTCTTCCCGGCCACCTGGTACGCCCAGGGGCAGGCGGCCGCGGTCGCCGGGGTGGTGGACGGGGCGGTCACCGGGGTCCGCGTCGTCAAGGGCTTCGGCCAGGAGGGCCAGGAGACGGGCAAGCTCCGCGAGGTCGGCCGCCGCCTCTTCGCCGCCCGGCTGCGCACGGTCCGGCTGAACGCCCGCTACACCCCCGCCCTCCAGGCCGTCCCCGCCCTCGGCCAGGTCGCGATGCTGGCCCTCGGCGGCTGGATGGCCACCCGCGGGCAGATCACCCTCGGCACGTTCGTCGCCTTCTCGACGTATCTCGCGCAACTCGTCGGCCCGGTGCGGATGCTCACCATGATGCTGACCGTCGGCCAGCAGGCCCGGGCTGGAGTCGAGCGGGTCTTCGAACTCATCGACACCGAACCGGTCATCCAGGAGCGCCCGGACGCGCGCGAACTGCCCGCGGACGCGCCCGCGACGGTCGAATTCGATCACGTCACCTTCGGTTACGACCCCGACCGGCCCGTGCTCTCCGATGTGTCGCTGCGCGTCGAACCGGGCGAGACGGTCGCCGTGGTCGGCGCCTCGGGCAGCGGCAAGTCCACCCTGTCCCTGCTGCTGCCCCGCTTCTACGACGTGACGGACGGCGCGGTGCGGGTCGGCGGCCACGATGTGCGCGAGCTGACGTACGCGTCGCTCCGGGACGCCATCGGGCTCGTTCCGGAAGACAGCTTCCTCTTCTCCGACACCGTGCGCGCCAACCTCGCCTACGGGCTGCCGGACGCCGACGACGAGCAGATCAGGGCCGCCGCCCGGGCCGCCCAGGCCGACGGCTTCATCTCCGCCCTCCCGGACGGCTACGACACCCAGGTCGGCGAGCAGGGCCTCACCCTCTCCGGCGGCCAGCGCCAGCGCATGGCCCTGGCCCGCGCGATCCTCACCGACCCCCGGCTGCTCGTCCTCGACGACGCCACGTCGGCGGTCGACGCGCGCGTCGAGCACGAGATCCACGAGGCGCTGCGCGGCGTCATGGCGGGCCGTACGACTCTCCTCATCGCCCACCGCCTCTCCACCCTCGCCCTCGCCGACCGCATCGCCGTCCTGGACGGCGGCCGCCTGGTGGACGTCGGCACGGACGACGAACTGCGTAAGCGCTGCGAGCTGTACCGCCGCCTGCTGACGGACCCGGACGAGCTGAGCGGCATCACCCGCGACCCGGCCGGTCACCTCGCCGTACGGCCGCGCGGCGGTGACGACCCGGAGCACGCGGATCCGGCGGCGGCGGGGCTCGCCGGGGCGTTCGGCGGCGAGGCCGCCGCCACCGGGCTGGTCGAGCCGTGCCGTGACGGGAACGGGGATCGCCCGACGGCGCGCGGCGGCGACGACCCCGCGCATGCCGCACCGGGCGCCAAGGGCGGCATTACCCCGGAGCTATGGGTGCGGCGCGACGGGGACGGCCAACAGGGCCCAGAAACGCGAACCGCCACCGCGCCCGCCCCCGGGGTGGCCGGGGCGCTGGCCGGGATGCCCGCCACGCCCGAGCTGCTGGCCAAGGTCGAGGCCCTGCCGCCCGCCACCGACACGCCCGATGTGGACGAGGCGCGGGCCGCGCAACCCGAAGAGGCGTACGGGCTGCGGCGGTTGCTGCGCGGGTTCGGGGCGCCGCTGCTGTTCTGTCTGCTGCTGGTGACCATCGACGCGGGGTCCGGACTGCTGCTGCCCGTGCTCATCCGGCACGGCATCGACCAGGGCGTCCAGCGCCTCGCGCTGGGCGCGGTGTGGGCCGCGTCCGGGCTGGCGCTGGTCGTCGTCCTGGCCCAGTGGGCCGCGCAGTGGGGGGAGACGCGGCTGACCGGGCGCACCGGCGAGCGCATGCTCTACTCCCTGCGGGTCAAGATCTTCGCGCAGTTGCAGCGGCTCGGACTCGACTACTACGAGCGCGAGCTGACCGGCAAGATCATGACGCGGATGACCACCGATGTGGACGCGCTGTCGACGTTCCTCCAGACCGGACTGGTCACCGCCGTCGTCAGCCTGCTGACCTTCTTCGGCATCCTGGTCGCGCTGCTGGTGATCGACGTCCAGCTGGCGCTGGTGGTGTTCGCCACCCTGCCGCCGCTGATCATCGGCACGTTCGTGTTCCGCCGTAAGAGCGTCAGGGCATACGAACTCGCCCGTGAGCGCGTGGGCACCGTCAACGCCGACCTCCAGGAGAGCGTGGCCGGGCTGCGGATCGTGCAGGCCTTCCGGCGCGAGCGCGTCGGCGGGGAGCGGTTCGCCGGGCGCAGCGACGCGTACCGGCAGGCGCGGGTGCGCGGACAGTGGCTGATCTCGGTGTACTTCCCGTTCGTGCAGCTGCTGTCGTCCACCGCCGCCGCGCTGGTGCTGATCGTCGGCTCCGGGCGGGTCAGTGACGGGACGCTGACGGCGGGCGCGCTGGTCGCCTACCTGCTCTACATCGACCTGTTCTTCGCGCCCGTGCAGCAGCTCTCCCAGGTGTTCGACGGCTATCAGCAGGCCACGGTGTCGCTGGGCCGCATCCAGGAGTTGCTGCGGGAGCCGACCACCACTCCCGCGCCGGAGAACCCGCGTGCGGTGCGGACGGTCCGTGGCGAGGTCGCCTTCGACGACGTGCACTTCCGTTACGGGGACGGCGAGGAGGCCCTGTCGGGCATCGACATCACGATCCCGGCCGGGCAGACGGTCGCGTTCGTGGGGGAGACGGGCGCGGGCAAGTCCACGCTCGTCAAGTTGGTGGCCCGCTTCTACGACCCCACCGGCGGCGCCGTACGGATCGACGGCACGGATCTGCGCGAGCTGGACCTCACCGCGTACCGCAACCGGCTGGGCGTCGTCCCGCAGGAGCCGTATCTCTTCCCCGGGACCGTGCGCGACGCCATCGCCTACGGGCGTCCCGGCGCGAGCGACGCCGACGTGGAGGCGGCCGCGCGGGCGGTCGGCGCCCACGCCATGGTGGCCTCGCTCGACGGCGGCTATCTGCACGCGGTCTCCGAGCGCGGGCGCAATCTGTCGGCCGGGCAGCGCCAGCTGATCGCGCTCGCGCGCGCCGAGCTGGTGGGCCCGGACATCCTGCTGCTCGACGAGGCCACGGCCGCGCTCGACCTGGCCACCGAGGCCCTGGTCAACCAGGCCACGGACCGGCTGGCGGGCCGTCGCACCACGCTGGTCGTCGCGCACCGGCTGACCACCGCGGCCCGCGCGGACCGGGTGGTGGTCCTGGATCACGGACGGGTGGTCGAGGACGGTACGCACGAGGAGCTGGTGGCGCGGCCGGGGGGCCGGTATGCCGAGCTGTGGCGCACCTTCACGGGAGAGACGGCCCCGGTGGGGGCGTAACGCCCCCGCCGTCGGGGCGGGTACGGCCGCCTCATGAGTGCGCCGCCCGGCCGTGAACTATACGGCCGGTAACTCTCGGCGTTCACCGCTCATCACGTACCGTGACGTCACGGTTCCATGCCGCTCGCCCTCGCGATGCCCTCCACCTCGCGCCGGTCCGCCTCCCGCTGCTCCGCCTCGGCCGCCACCCGCTGCTTGTGGCGGTGCAGGAAGTCGGGGTCCTGGGCCCGCTCCTGGGGCACCAGCACCTTCATGCCCTTGGCGTGCGGGCTGTCGCCGAGGTCGACGACCACCCGCTCGTCCTGGGAGGTGAGCAGGCCGAACAGCACCAGCAGCTCGGCCTGGAGGGCGGGGGTGAACAGCTCTTTCTCCTCGGGCCCCATGCCGAGTTCGTACGTCCCCCCGCGGACGGCCGGTGAGGTGCTCAGCTCGCGCAGCAGCCGCATGAGCAGCTCCAGCGAGCGCGGATCGATTCGTTCCTGCAATTCGGTCAGATACTGCGTCAGCCGCTCGGCCCGTTCGCTCCGGTCGTGCCGTTCGTCTCGGTCCATGTCAGCAGGATGCGCCATCACAGCCCGCTACGAAAGGGGGTGACGGTAACAACTCTCCGTATTCGGCGGCTGGTTGGCGTGATCGGACGCCCCTAGCCACTCCGTCTGTGCCCCGATAGGTTCTCGGCGACCTGTGCGAATCATGTGCACCAAGTGATGTGCACCCATGGTGTGCATACAAGGGGAGGGCGAATGGGCAAGGCGCTCAGATGGCTGTTGTCGCTGGTGATAATCGTGGGGGCGGTCGGCGCCGGTACGGGTGGCGCGCCGGCGGCAGCGGCCGCCCCCGCCAGCGCGGCCGAGCCGGACATCAAGGAACGCGTCCTGGCGATACGCGGGATGAGCTTCGTCGAGGAGCAGCCGTACGACGGCTACCGCTTCCTCGTCTTCACCTACCAGCAGCCGGTCGACCACCGGCATCCGTCCAAGGGCACCTTCAAGCAGCGGTTCACCCTGCTGCACAAGGCCACCGACCGGCCGACGGTGTTCTTCACCTCCGGCTACAACGTCAACACCACGCCGCGCCGCAGTGAGCCCACGCAGCTCGTGGACGGCAACCAGGTGTCCATGGAGTATCGGTTCTTCACGCCGTCGCGACCGCAGCCCGCCGACTGGTCGAAGCTCGACATCTGGCAGGCCGCCAGCGACCAGCACCGGCTGTACCGGGCGCTGCACCGCGTCTACGGCAAGAAGTGGCTCGCCACCGGCGGCAGCAAGGGCGGCATGACCGCCACCTACTACCGCCGCTTCTACCCGAACGACATGGCGGGCACGATCGCCTACGTCGCTCCCAACGACGTCGTCAACAACGAGGATTCGGCCTACGACCGCTTCTTCGCGGGCGTCGGCACCGCCGAATGCCGCACCAAGCTGAACGCGGTCCAGCGCGAGGCGCTCGTGCGGCGCGACGAGATCGTGGCGCGCTACCAGAAGTGGGCCGACGAGGAGAAGCAGACCTTCACGGTCGTCGGCAGCGCCGACAAGGCGTACGAGAACGTCGTCCTCGACCTGGTGTGGGCCTTCTGGCAGTACCACCTGCTGAAGGACTGCGCGGATGTCCCCGCGGCCACCGCCTCGACCGATGAGCTGTACTCGTTCATCGACGACATCTCCGGCTTCTCGGCCTACACCGACCAGGGCCTGGAGACCTACACCCCGTACTACTACCAGGCGGGCACCGAACTGGGCGCCCCCACCTTCAAGACCCCCCACCTGGACGGTCTGCTCCGCTACCCCGGCATCTACAACCCGCGCAACTACGTCCCGCGCGACATTCCGATGCGCTTCAAGCCGGGCGCGATGCGGGACGTGGACCGCTGGGTCCGCCATGACGCGAAGCGGATGCTGTTCGTCTACGGCGAGAACGACCCGTGGGGCGCCGAACCGTTCCGCCCGGGCAAGGGCGCGCGCGACTCCTACGTCTACACGGCCCCCGGCGGCAACCACGGCGCCAACATCGCCCAGCTGACGCCCGACGAGAAGGCGAAGGCGACGGCGGCCGTCCAGAAGTGGGCGGGCGTCCCGGCCACCTCCAAGCCCCTGGCCCGCCCCAACGCGAAGCTGGACCACCGCGAGACCGAGCGCGAACCGGCCCTGCGGCCGTAAGCCCCGGCGCGGTCCGGGCCCCCGCGCGGGCGGGGGCGTGCCACGCCCGGTGGGCTGACCCCGCCTCCACCACCCGGGCGGGTGGCCCGGCGCGGTCCGGGCCACCCCGGGGGCGCGCGGCCCTGCCAGGGGCGCGCCCGCCGCCCGAGGGCACAGCCCCCGCCCGAGGGCACAGCCCCCGCCCGAGGGCACAGCCCCCGCCCGGGGCACAGCCCCCGCCCGGGGCCGGAGCCCGCGGCGGGGGCTGCGCCCCGGCCCGGGCCCGCGGTCCTCAGGCGGCGTGGCCGCAGTTTCCACCTCGCCGCCTGAGACAGCCCGCGTCAGCCCTCGGCGGACACGCCCCCGCGCCCACCGGGGCCCGTGCGCCGCCCTCAGGCGCTGCCCGGGCCGGGGCCAGCCGGGGTTGGGGCACCCGGGGATCGGCGGGGGCTTCAGCCTCGCGTCGAGGCCCCGTAGGGGCGGGGTGGGGGATTGCCCGCGCCGCGACTCAATACGTCAGCCCGTGCCCGATCGCGTACAGCACCCGGGACGGGGCATCCGCGCGCCGCACGGCGACCGGCAGGCGGCCGCGTGGGTTCCGCTTTCCGGCGATGACCCGGGCCGCGGCGCGCACCTCGACGTCCGTCCAGCCGTAGGTGGCCAGCGACGCGGCGGGGTCGTTGCCCAACTGGGCGATGTCGTACGGGGCCTTGAGCGCGACGTGGACCATCGGCACCCCCGTCGCGGATAGCTCCGAGACCAGCCGCCGCTGCCCGGACCCGGCGTCGACGTCGCGGGTCAGGACGATCACCGCGTCCCGTTCGCGCGCCGCCGCGACCGCCTCCTCGATCCGCCCCGGGGACGGATCGGGCGCGCTGCCCGTGCCCGTGGACAGGGACTTCGCCGTGAAGCCGAGTGCGCCGAGGGCGCGGGCGAGAACGGCCGTCGGCGGGCCGCCGGTGCCGGTCGGGGCGGCGGGGTCCACGCCGACCACGAGCAGCTCGCGGTGGCGGCGCCGGGACAGCGGCAGCAGCCCGCCGCGGTTGGTGATCAGCGTGGTGGTGCGGTCCGCGATCCGGGCGGCGGTTTCGGCGTGCGCGCGCGTGCCCACCGTACGGTCCACCGCGCGGCCGCTGGTGTACGGCTCGTCCAACAGCCCACGCCGCGCCTTGAGTTCCAGGACGCGCAGCACCGACGCGTCGAGCCGGGCCTCGCTGATCTCGCCCTTCCGTACCGCCGTGCGCACGCTGTTCCAGGCGGCGGGCAGGTCGGGCGGGGTCAGCAACTGGTCCACGCCCGCCTTCAGCGCGAGTACCGGCACCCGGGCGTCGCCGTACTTCTCGCGCACGCCCTGCATGCCGAGGGAATCGGTGATGACGACGCCGTCGTAACCGAGTTCGTCGCGCAGGACGCCGGTGATGATGGGGCGGGAGAGCGTGGCCGGGTCGTCGGCCGGGTCGAGCGCGGGGAACAGCAGGTGCGCGGTCATGACGGAGTCGATCCCGGCGGCGATCGCGGCGCGGAACGGCGGGGCGTCCAGCCGCTCCCACTCCTTGCGGGAGTGGGTGATGGTCGGCAGCCCGACATGGCTGTCCACGGAGGTGTCGCCGTGCCCCGGGAAGTGCTTGGCGGTGGCCGCGACCCCGGCGCGCTGATACCCCTCGACCTGGGCCGCGACCAGCCGGGCGACCGCCTTGGGGTCGGCGCCGAAGGAGCGTATGCCGATCACCGGGTTGGCCGGGTCGACGTTGACGTCCGCGTCCGGCGCGTAGTCCTGCCGGATGCCGAGCGCGGCCAGCTCCGCCCCGGCGGTCCGGGCCGCCGCCCGTACGTCCGGCACGCTGCCGCCCGCGCCGAGCGCCATCGCGCCGGGGAGCAGCGTGGCGGGGGCCCCGATCCGGGCCACCATGCCGTGCTCCTGGTCGGTGGAGATGAGCAGCGGCACGGGGGTCGAGCCGTCGAGGGCGGCCTTCTGGAGGCCGTTGGAGAGGGCGGCGACCTGCCGGGGGCTGCGGATGTTGTGCGCCCACTCGGTGTACATGATCCCGCCGAGGTGATACTTGGCCACCAGTTCGGCGGCGCTGCCGACGCCGTACTTCTCGCGGTTGGCCGCGGCGTCGGCGGGGTCGGGCGCGGTGGCCGAGTGTCCGTACACCGACAGGACGAAGAGCTGGCCGATCTTCTGATCGAGCGTCATACGGCCGAGGAGGGCCGAGGCGCGATCCCGGTCCCGGTCGCTGCTCCGGGTGGGGGCGGGGCGGCGCGGAGCCGACGACGAGGACTCCGGTGTGGCGGGGGCGCCTGTCGACGCGGACGTGGATGCGGACGTCTCGGGCGAGCTGAGCGTCCGCGGGCTGCAGGCGGTGGCGACGGCGGCGGTCGCCGCGGCGAGCAGGGTGCGGCGCGAGGTCGGCTTGTGCACCCGCACTCCTTCCATGATCTTTGGAGGGGGTGACTGGCGTTCATATGACACGCTGGTGTGCCCGGTGGGGCCCGGTCAATGGGAACCGGTGATTCGGTCCAACTTCGTTCATGATCAGACGTCTTCGGTCGTCATGAGGTGGCGAAACGGGGCGGTGCGGGGCTGCGGACGGCCACCGGGCGCATCCGGTGGTCGTGGTGGCCACGTGGGCCAGCCCGGTGTCGATGCGGCCCGTGCCGCCGACGCTCTGGGAGGGGTGCGCGTCGGCGGCGGGGCGCTGACGGCCGCAGGCGGCGAGGGGGGTGGTCAGCGACGCAGCCAGCAGCGAGGCCGATACCGCATTGCGGAGACTCCCCATCAGCACGCCGCTTGGACGCCCCGCCGGGCGGGTCGGTTCCGCGGCGGGCCAACCGGGGGCACCCCGGGACCCGCGGCACGGGCCGCGCCTCAGGCGCCCGCCGGAGGGGTCAGGCGGGGGCGGGGCGGCTTGGCCATGCCTCGCTCAGGGCCGCCACCGTTTCGGTGATCGCGGGGCGGCGGGCGGCGCCCTCGCGCCAGAGGGCGTAGAGGCGGCGTACCGGCACCGGCTCCAGCGGTACCGCGCGGACCTCCTCGGGCAGTGGGCCCCGGCCCAGGCGGGGCATCAGGGCGATGCCCAGGCCCGCCGCCACCAGGGCGATCTGGGTGTGGTTCTCCGCCGCCTGGTACGCCAGATCCGGTTCGCTGCCGGACGCCCGCAGCGTCCGTACGAGCCAGTCGTGGCACACCGACCCCGGCGGCTGGCAGATCCACCGTTGGCCCGCCAGATCCGTCCGCCGCAAGGGGGCGCGCCCCGCCAGTGGATGCCCCACCGGTACGAGGACATCGCACAGGTCGTCCCCGATGGCCGCCCGCCGGAGCCCGTCCGGGGCGGGCAGTGGGGCGATGTCCCAGTCGTGGGCGACGGCCAGGTCGATGACGCCCTGCGCCACCAGGTCCACCGACAGGTGCGGGTCGACCTCGACGAGCCGGGCGTCCAGCGTCGGGTGTTCCGCGGCGAGCCGGGCCAGTACGGCGGGCATCAACCCCCGCGCGGCGGACGGGAAGGCGCCGATCACCAGCCGACCGGTCGGCTGTCCGCGCCGCTCCTCCAGACTGGTCTCGGCCCGTTCGACGATCGCGAGGAGTTGCTGCGCGGTGGCGGCCAGATGCTGGGCCGCGTCGGTGAGGACGACGCCGCGGCCCTGTCGTTCCAGCAGCGTGGTCCGGGTCTCCCGCTCCAGCTTGGCGATCTGCTGCGAGACGGCGGACGGGGTGTAGCCGAGCGCGATGGCGGCCGCGCTGACCGAACCGTGCACGGCCACCGCGTGCAGCGCCCGCAGCCGGGACAGATCCAGCACTGCCGCCCCCTCTCACGTTTTACGGATGCTGCATCCAACCATGAAGTCATTCGCGCTGGTGCTAAAAGGTCCCGCCACCCGATCCTCGACTCATGCGACCTGTACACATCGGCCTCGCCGTGCTCGTCACGGCCCTGTGGGGCGTCAACTTCGTGGTCATCGAGGTGGGCCTCGACCACTTCCCGCCGCTCCTCTTCTGCGCGCTCCGCTTCCTGGTGGCGGCGGTGCCCGCGATCTTCTTCGTCGGCCTGCCGCGGGTCTCCTGGCGGTGGATCGCGGGGGTCGGGCTGGCGCTGGGCGTGGGGAAGTTCGGGCTGCTGTTCATCGGGATGCGGGAGGGGATGCCCGCCGGGCTGTCGTCGCTGGTGCTGCAGATCCAGGCGGTGTTCACCGCGCTGTTCGCGGCCGTCGTCCTCGCCGAACGCCCCGGCCGCCGACGGCTGCTCGGCATGGCGGTGGCGCTCACCGGTATCGCCGTGGCCGCCGTCGACGAGGGCACGTCGGGCCCGCTGCTCGGCTTCGTCCTCGTCATCGCGGCGGCGGCCTTCTGGGGCGTGTCGAACGTCCTCACCCGCAAGGCCGCCCCGCCCGACCCGCTGAGCTTCATGGTGTGGGTGAGCGTGGTGCCGGTCCTGCCGCTGCTCGGGCTGTCGCTGATGTTCGAGGGCGCGGACCCCGGCCTGCACGCGCTGGCCACGCTCGACTGGGCCGGGGCGGGCGCCATCGTCTACGTCGCCTGGGGCGCCACCGTGCTGGGCTTCGGCGTCTGGAGCTTCCTGCTGCGCACGTACGACGCCTCCACGGTGGCCCCCTTCTCCCTGCTGGTGCCGGTCTTCGGCATGTCCTCGGCGGCGCTGCTGCTGGGCGAGGGGGTCAGCCCGCTGCGCTGGCTGGCGGCGGCGCTGCTGGTGGGCGGCGTGGCGCTGACGTCGCTCCCGTCGGCACGGCTGCACGTGCGTCCGCGCCCGCTCCCGCGCGAGCCGGTCCGGGCGGGGGCCGCCGAGGTGCGCTGACCTACGACGCGCCGCGTCCGGGCTTCCCCCGGTTCCGCCGGGGGGGGGGGCGACCCTGACCGCCCGCTCCGGGCGGCTCCAGGATCCCCCTGATCCCGCCCAGGGACGGTTGTGGCCCCCTCGCCTTGCTGCGAGGGTTCGCCGAGGGTGGCCACTCCTGTGATCCGCGTTCGAAGGAGCAACAGGAGGAATCTGTGCGACCGTTCACCAAGGCGCTCGCCGCCGCAGCGATGGCGCTGGGCGCGGGCGTGGCGGACGCCGATACGTCAGAAAGATCGGCGATCCCCAAACCGCCGTCCTCGATCGGCTGGAAACCGTGCCCCGAGTACACCACCGCCGAGTGCGCAACCCTGCGCCTTCCCATCGGCTGGGAACGCCCAGGGGGCCGGACCACGCACGCCTGACCGCCGCCGAACGACGGGCCGCGCCGCACATGCGCGGCTCACCCCGGATTCACCGCGCGGTGGCCGGATGCGTCGGCTGGCCGGACGAGGTGAACACCCCGCAACACCGCCTGCGCGTCACCGAGGCCCCCAAGATCCTTTTGATGCACTCCCGCCACGACCCGGCGAACAACTACTCCTGGGTGACCAACGTGCACCGGCAGACCCGCGGGACGACGGTCCTGCTGACGTACGAGGGTGCGGGACACAGCGTCTACGGGCGCAGTGACTGCACCCGCGACGCGATGGACGGCTACCTCACGGCGCTGAAGGTGCCGCGCGACGGAAGCCGCTGCGCCGCGGCCGGCCCGTACATCAGGCCGCGTCGGCGAGCAGCCGCAGCAGGTGGTCCCGGCCCGGGCCCAGCAGCGGCGGGAGGTCCTGGGCCCCCGGGTACCACCGCTTCTCGTACTCCCAGCACAGCCAGCCGTCCCAGCCCTCACGGCTGAGCAGTTCCACGCACTCGGTCAGCGGCAGCACGCCCGCGCCCAGCGGCAGCGGGGTGGTGTCCTCGGCGGAAGCGATGTCCTTGACCTGGACGTAGCCCAGGTGCGGGGAGAGCGCCGCGTAGCTGGTGGCGGGGTCCTCGCCGCCCAGCCAGGGGTGCATCACGTCCCAGATCGCGCCGACGCTGCCGTGCCCGACGGGTCCGAGGACGCGGGCCGCGTCGGCGCCGGTGCGGTGCGAGTCGTGGGTCTCCAGCAGCAGCCGTACGCCCAGCTCCGTGGCGTACGGCGCGGCGTCGCCGAGGCGGGCGGCGGCCGAGGCGTCGGCCTCGGCGGCGCTCCGGTCGCCACCGCCCGGGAAGACGCGGACGTTGCGGGCGCCCAGGTCGTGGGCGAGCCTGATCAGGTCCCGCAGCCCGGTCAGGACCGGCTCGTCGGGGCCCTCCGCCGCGACCCGTACGTACCCGGCGACGGTCAGGATCTCCACCCCGGCGGCCCGGAACTCCGCCGCCACCCGGGCGCGTTCGTCCGGCGCGATCCCGGGGTGCACGGGCTCCTCGGGGTGCGCGCGCAGCTCGACACCGTGGTACCCGTTCGCGGCGGCGAGCCGGGTGACGTCGGGCATGGGCAGGCCGGGGACGCCGAGGGTCGAGAAGGCGAGCTTCATGGGGGGCTCCGTGGGGGTGAGGGGCTTCCGGAGGTGGCTTCCGGAGGGCGGGTACCTTCCTGCCGGATCTTCATTCCGGACGCTAGGCAGCGGCGGGGGCGCGGTCAATCCCGCCGTGCCGAAAGGCGGCGCCCTACGTCAAGACCGGGACCTCAAGACCGGGACGTCACGACCGGCACTTCATGAGCGGCTGGATGCGCGTACCGAAGTTCTCGAGACCTTCGAGGAAGTCGTCGAACACCAGCATGATTCCCTTGGTGCCATGCACCTCGGCGACCTCGTCGAGCATCGCCGCGACCGTCTCGTACGAGCCGACGAGCGTGCCCATGTTGAAGTTCACCGCGCCCTCGGGCAGCGAGATGGTCCGGGCGGTCGAGGAGCCGTCGGAGGTCGTGTCCGTGGCCGTTTCCCCCGCCATGTACGCCAGCGCCGCGTGGTCGGCGTTGTCGTGGTAGTCCTTCCACTTCGCCTGGGCGGCCTCGTCGGTCTCGTCCGCGATGACCATGAACAGCGAGAGCGCCCCGACGTCGCGCCCGGTCTCCCGCGCCGCGTCCACGAGCGTGGCCGTGGTGTCCGAGAGCGCGAGCGGGGTGTTGACGCCGCTACCCAGGATGAAGTTGTACTCGGCGTGCTCGGCGGCGAACTTCATACCGGTGGTGCTCTGCCCGGCGGCGACGATGTCGATGTGCCCGTTCGCCGGGCGCGGCGACAGCACGCAGTCGTCCATGGCGTAGAACTCGCCCTTGAAGTCGCTGACGCCCTCCTGCCACAGCTCCTTCATGACCGTCACGTACTCGGCGGCCCGGGCGTAGCGGTTGCCGAAGTGCTCGTCCCCGGGCCACAGGTCCATCTGGGAGTACTCGCCGGGCGCCCAGCCGGTGACGATGTTGACGCCGAACCGGCCGGGGGCGATCGAGTCGACCGTCGCGGCCATGCGCGCGGTGATCGCCGGGTGCAGGGCGAGGATCGGCGTCGAGGCGTACAGCCTGATCCGTTCCGTCACGGCGGCCAGGCCAGCCATCAGCGTGAACGACTCCAGGCAGTGGTCCCAGAACTCGGTATCGCCGCCGAACCCCTTGAGTTTGATCATCGACAGTGCGAAGTCGAGCCCGTGCTCCTCGGCCTTCCGCACGATGGCCTTGTTCAGTTCGAAGGTCGGCATGTACTGCGGAGAACTCTTCGAGATGAGCCAGCCGTTGTTGCCGATGGGGATGAAGACGCCGATGTCCATGCCGCTCCTCAGCGGGTCGTTCTCGTCGCATACAACTCGTCACATGCAAAAGGCGACGAGAATGTGGCGTCCCGTCACCTCGTCCCATCGTCGCATTGTGTGGTCAGCCGCCACAGCGACGTCACCTCCGCCGCCCGGGCCGCGTGCAGCGGGTCGCCGGGGTCGGCGGCGCGGGGGTGGACGGGCCGGGTGTCCAGCCGGTCCACGACCCGCAGCCCCGCCGCCTCGATGGCACCCAGCAACTCCTCGCGCGTCCGCAGCCCCAGGTGTTCGGCGAGGTCGGAGAGGATGAGCCAGCCCTCGCCGCCGGGGGTGAGGGCGTCCGCGAGCCCGTTCAGGAAGCCGTGCAGCATGCGGCTGCCCGGGTCGTACACCGCGTACTCCACCGGCGAGCTGGGGCGCGCCGGGACCCAGGGCGGGTTGCAGACCACGAGCGGGGCGCGGCCCGGCGGGAACAGGTCCGCCCGGACCACCTCCACCCGCTCGGCGACCCCCAGCCGCGCCACGTTCTCCCGCGCGCACGCCAGCGCCCGCGCGTCCTGGTCCGTGGCCACCACACGCTCGACGCCGCGCCGCGCGAGCACGGCGGCCAGCACGCCCGTCCCGGTGCCGATGTCGAAAGCGGCCGCCCGCGAGGCGGGCAGCGGCGCCTCGGTCACCAGGTCGACGTACTCGCCGCGCACCGGCGAGAAGACCCCGTAGTACGGATGGATCCGGTCGCCGCCGAGCGCCGGGATCTCGACGCCCTTCTCGCGCCACTCATGCGCGCCGATCAGACCGAGTAATTCCCGCAGCGAGACCACCGACGGGCCCTGCGTCGCGCCGTACGCCTGCGCGCACGCCTCCCGTACGTCCGGCGCCCGGCGCAGCGGTACGGCGAGGTCGGCGTCGAGCGGCACCAGCAGCATCCCCAGCAGCCGGGCCCGCCGCCCCTGCTCCTGGCGGTGCCGGTGGAACGCCTCCGCCGCGCCCTCCGCCGGTCCACGCCGCCCCCGCGGCCGCCGCGGCCCCCGGTCCACCCGCCGCGCCAGCGCGGCGAGCAACTGCCGGGCGCCCTGGTAGTCGCCGCGCCACAGCAGCGCGGTGCCCTCGCAGACGAGGCGGTACGCGGCGTCGGCCGTCATCCGGTCGTCCGCGAGCGTGACGCGCCGCGGCGGCGGCGCACCGCTCTCGGACCGCCACGCGGCGGCCTGCGGCTGGCCGTCCTCGGTCCACTCGATGACCTGCTGCGTGCTCAGGGGATACACCTTTGCTCTTGTGCGGTGCGCACCCGCGGCGCGCATGAACCGATCCTTCCGGCACGGCCGCCTCGGCGCGAGCGATTTCCAGGACGGGGTCGCTCATGTCACTGACAGCAGGCCGTCTGAGCCATCGTCAGTGCCAGGTGGAAGGAGGCATCCGAGGGGGTCAACTCCCGTTTTCTCGCACTCCTTTCGGGGAATGATCTCTACACGCAGTGAGGGGATTTTCAGCGACACAGGGGGCATGCGTGAGCGGTACGTCACGGTCGCATCAGAACGGCGCCAAGGCAGAGAACGCCACGCCTGCGCCGCAGCGCCACAAGGTCAAGCAGATCGCCAACAAGCCGGTCCCGCCGCTCCCGCCGGAACCGCTGCCCGAGCGCGCCGGCGGTCGCTTCAGTGATGAACGCGCCGACCGCTCTCTCGCCTCGATGACGGCCAGGATCGAACGCGGGGAGACCATCGCGGCTCCCGGAAGCAGGGCGGCCAGCGGAGACCGTGACATTCACGAGGAGGAATGGCGGGCACACGATCGGCACGGCCCCTATGGACAAAGGCGTCGCCGCAGGAATTGACGCGGCGCGCCGCCTACGTCGCCCGTTCCGCCGTGAGCCGTACATACCGGCCCACCACGGCGAATCGAAGGAGCAGAACAAGAACGCGAACACCCGCTGCGGGCGCCCGCCGGGCGTTGAGCCGTGACCCATCTCGTCTCCTTCGGTCATCGTTGATCCAGAAGGCAGACGGGCCCCGGAGGCGGAACTCATCGGCGCGCTAGGCCCGGTACACCAGCAGGTACCGCCAGAAGAACAGGCGGCGCAGCGTGGAGCCGGGGAGAAGGCGGGTGGCTTCGGTGCGGGTTTCGGCGTAGGTCAGCGGGGGCGGCCAGACCATGGGCATCTGTACGGAGGGGGCGGGGCGGTGGCGCGCGGGCAGGAGGCGTTGCGCCTCGAGCAGGGACTTCGCGGGGAAGGCCCATACGAAGTCGGCGGGCGTCTTGATCGCGTAGAGCCCGAGCACCGTCAGGACACCGCCCGGCGCGAGGGCCTTCCGCAATGTCAGCACCGTGTCGAACGGCATGTGGTGGAGGCTGGCGATGCAGGAAATGACGTCGTAGTGGGCGTCGGGTAGTCGCGCCTCGCGTACGTCGGTCTGGCGGTACCGGGGGCCGCCACCGATTGCCTGGGCTGCTTCGAGGACGTCGGCGTTGGTGTCCATTCCGTCGACCGACAGCCCCCGTGCGGCGAGCAGCCGTGCGAAGCGGCCCGTGCCGCACCCGACGTCCAGGGCCGTGCGCGCCCCGGCCGGGACCTGTTTCAGCAGCAGCGGGTGGTAGTGGTCGTTGTAGTTCAACACCATGCGAGCGGACCCTACTCCCGGCCGATGACGTCCCCGTCATACGTATGGCCGCCTCATGATCCCCGTCCTAGCATGGGAGCGCTCCCGCGCACACCCCCGAAAGCGGAGCTGGAGGCGCAGTGAATTGTCATGGGCATGTTCGTCGCTGGGGTCTTCGCGCCTCGGCTGTCGCGTCCGCCGCGACGCTGCTGGCCACCGTGGCGCTGGTGGACACCGCCGCCGCACACGGGTCGGCCATCGGCCCGGCGTCGCGCAACTACGGGTGCTGGAAGCGGTGGGGCGGCGACTTCCAGAATCCGGAGATGAAGACCAAGGACCCGATGTGCTGGCAGGCGTGGCAGGCCGACACCAACGCCATGTGGAACTGGAACGGGCTCTATCGCGAGGGCGTCGCGGGCAATCACCAGGCCGCGCTGCCCGATGGGCAGCTGTGCAGCGCCGGGCGTACCTCGTCCGGGCGGTACAACGCGATGGACGTGCCCGGGAAGTGGGAGGCCACCTCGGTCGGGAACAGCTTTACGTTCAAGAACCACGACCAGGCCAAACACGGCGCGGACTACTACCGCGTCTACGTCACCAAGCAGGGCTACGACCCGGTCACCCAGCCGCTGCGCTGGAGCAACCTCGAACTCGTCGCCCAGACCGGCAAGATCGCGCCGGGGGCGGGGGAGCCCTCCACCGAGCCCAGCCTCAACGGGGTCACGGTCTCGATCCCGGTGAACGCCCCCGGGCGCACCGGGCGCCATGTGGTCTTCATGGTCTGGCAGGCCAGCCACTTCGACCAGACCTTCTACTCGTGCAGTGATGTGATCTTCCCCGGCGGCTGACCTCCGTAATTGGCCCGGGATTTCGGTGCTGGAATGACCCACGTCGCGGGTCATTCCAGGCCGTACGGTCACCCCATGACTGCAGACAACGAGGCGGTACTGACCCGCCGCGCGGACGCCGAGACCTGTGCCGATCCGAGCAGTGTGATGACCCTGCTGGGCGAGTCGGACGGCACCCCCGGCGGCTTCACGAGCTATCGGTCCAGCTTCGCCAAGGGAGCCGTGGGGGCACCGGCCCACTTGCACACCAGGGCGACGGAGCTGTTCTTCGTGATCGGCGGATCCCTGCGCGTGCTGGTGGGCGAGGAGGTCACCGCCCTCGACGAGGGCGACTTCCTGGCGGTGCCGCCGCACACCCCGCACGCCTTCGCGGCGGCGCCCGGCGCGGAGGCGGATGTGCTGTTCGTGTTCACCCCGGGGATGGGCCGGTTCGACTACCTGCGGCTGCTCGGCCGGGTCATGCGCGGGGAGGCCGACCCGAAGGAGATCGCGGAGTCCGCGGACCGTTTCGACAACCACTACGTCGACAGCCCCGTATGGCGTGCCGCCCTGGAGGGCTCCGCGTAAACGACCCCGCCCCGCAGGCGAAGCCGTCAGCGCTTCGGCGGGGCCGTCGAGGCGCGGGCCATCAGTTCGGCGCGCACCATGGCCACCCCGCCCGGCGGCTGCGCCTCGCGGCCGAGGGCGAGGCGTCCGGCGCGTACCCCGGCGTCGTGCAGCGGCAGCCGCACCGTGGTCAGGGCGGGGACGGCGTCGGCGCTGAAGGGGAGGTCGTCGAAGCCCGCCACCGAGACGTCCTCGGGGATGCGCAGGCCCTGGTCGCGCAGGGCCGCGCAGACGCCGAGGGCGATGGTGTCGTTGGCGGCCACGATGGCGGTCAGACCGGCGTCGCGGCGCAGGAGTTCGAGGGTGGCGTCGTAGCCGGAGGCGCGGTCGTAGAGGCCGTGGACGGTCAGCTGCTCCGCGTCCCCCGCCAGGTCGGCCGCGACCAGGGCCTCGCGGTGGCCCTCCAGCCGGTGGCGGGTGGTGGTGCGGTCGGCGGGGCCCGCGACGTAGCCGATGCGGCGGTGGCCGAGGGTCAGCAGATGCTCCGTCAGGCGGCGGGCGCCGCCGCGGTTGTCGAAGGTGAGGGTGATCGCGTCCCCGATCGGGGGCCGCCCGCACAGCACCACCCGGGTGCCGGAGGCGGCGAGCCGGGACGCCTTGGCGGCGACCGCTGCGGCGTGGTCGGGGTGCTCGACCGCGCCGCCGGTGAGGACGACGGCGGCGGCGCGCTGCCGCTGGAGCAGGGTGAGGTAGTTCAGCTCGCGCTCGGGCGAGCCGCCCGTATTGCAGATGACGGCCAGCTTCTCGGCGCCGCGCCCCGGTTCGCCACTGGAGCCGTTGACACCGGTCGGGCCCGGAGCGCCCATCTCGGACTGCACGGCGCCCGCGATGATGCCGAAGAAGGGGTCCGCGATGTCGTTGACCAGTACCCCGACCAGATCCGACGTGGCGGCGGCGAGAGCGCTTGCCGGGCCGTTGACCACGTACTCCAGGTCCTCGACGGCGCGCAGTACCCGGGCCCGGGTCGATTCGGCAACCGGGTAGTTGCCGCTCAGGACGCGCGACACGGTCGCCGCCGAGACCCGAGCCCGTGCGGCCACATCGGCCAGGGTCACTGCCATGTTTCCTCCGTTGGATGGTCACCTGGGTCACTGGTGGGACACCGCGTGCGCAAGGGGGTGTCTTGCCGATCATGCCGGGCTCCCGATGCCTGGCACCCCTGGTGGGGCCGGGTCCATCGTCTCACTGGTCAGCGCCGTCGCGGCCATCGCATATCGAACCGGGAACGGGCGCGGGAATCTGCTCGCCGGGGTCTTGTCCTGACATCCGGACCGTGCCTAGGGTCGACCCCCAGCAAGCGCTTTCCGTCCCGTTGGCGAGGAGCCTCACTCCATGGCGACACCGCAGTCCGCCGCCGCAGCAGCACCCGCCCGCATCCGTGCCGCGGTCATCGGCACCGGAGCCATCGTCTCGGGCAGTCATCTGCCCGCCCTGCGCGATCACGCCGACCGCGTCGAGCTGGTCGCCGCGGTCGATGTGGACGCGGAACGGCTCGACGCCTTCCGCGCGACGGCCGCCGACAGCGCCGGATTCACCGTGGCCGGTTATACCGATGTGGCCGCGATGCTGCAGGCCGAGCGTCCCGACCTGGTGCTCATCGGCACCCCGCCGTCCCTCCACCGCGAGCAGACGGTGGCCGCGCTCAAAGCGGGTGCGTGGGTGCTGTGCGAGAAGCCGCTGTGCCTCACGCTCGCCGAGTACGACGAGATAGCGGCCGCGGAACAGGAGGCGGGCGGGCCGTACGCGTCCGTGGTCTTCCAGCACCGCTACGGCTCGGGCGCCGTCCACGCCCAGGACCTGCTGGCCACCGGGGCGCTGGGCCGCCCGCTGGTGGCGCACTGCCAGACCACCTGGCACCGGGACACCGCGTACTACGCCGTGCCCTGGCGCGGCCGTTGGGACAGCGAGGGCGGCGGCCCCTCCATGGGCCACGGCATCCACCAGATGGACCTGCTGCTGCACCTCCTCGGCGACTGGACCGAGATCCGCGCCATGGCCGGGCGGCTGGTGCACGACGTGGAGAGCGAGGACGTGTCCACCGCCCTGGTCCGCTTCGAGAACGGCGCCATGGCCACCGTCGTCAACAGCGTGCTCTCGCCCGACGAGGTCAGCCGCATCCGCGTCGACTGCGCGGACGCCACCGTCGAGCTGACCCACCTCTACGGGCACCGCAACGACGACTGGGTGTACACCCCCGCCCCGCACGTCCGCGACGAGCCCGCCCGGCAGGAGCGCTGGCGCACCCCGGCCGCCGATCTGCCCAGCTCGCACGCCGCCCAGCTGGCCGGGCTGCTGGACGCGATGCGGGACGGCGTACGGCCCCCGGGCAGCGGCCCGGACGCGCGCCGCACCCTCGAATTCATCGCCGCGCTCTACAAGGCGGCCTTCACCGGGCAGCCCGTGCACGCGGGAGAGATCGCGCCCGGCGACCCGTACTACGACGCCATGCACGGAAGCCACCCCGAGTGGGCTCCGAAGGCCCTGAACGCCGCGAAGAAGGAGAGCTGAGGCCGTCATGACCCAGCAGATCACCGTCACCCACACCCACGGCGAGCGGATCTCGGTAGCCTCCGGCGGCGTCGAGCTGATGGCCTACGTCTACGCGCCCGACCCGGACGCCTTCGAGGCCCGTAAGCCGTACGCCCACCCGCTGCGCACCCTCGCCGGAAGCCCGGTCTCCGGTTACCGGCCGAACGACCACCGCTGGCACAAGGGCCTGCAGATGACCTCCAGCCATCTGTCCGGCCAGAACTTCTGGGGCGGCAACTCCTACCTCGGCCCCGACCAGGGCTACCAGCGGGTCGAGGAGCGCGTCGGCTCCATGCGGCACGACGGTTTCGAGGAGTTCACGGTCACCGACGACCGGCTGCGCTTCACCGAGCGGCTCACCTGGGTCGAGAACGGCGGCCAGGAGTGGGCGCGCGAGGCGCGCACCATCGAGTTGCACTCGGTCGAGCCGGACGAGGGCACCTGGGCCCTGGACTGGTCCATCCGCCTCACCAACATCCGCGGCGAGGCGCTGCACTTCGGCTCCCCGACCACCGCGGGCCGCGAGATGGCCGGGTACACCGGGCTCAACTGGCGCGGCCCCCGCGACTTCACCGGCGGCGACGCCTTCGGCCCGGACGGGCGCGGCGGAGAGGGCGAGGCGGGCGCCTCGGACCTGATGGGCACCCCGGCCGCCGACGCCCCCTGGGTCGCGTTCACCGCCGAGCACGACGCCATCGACGCGCACTCGACGCTGCTGTTCGCGCACGCCCCCGAAAACCTGGATGACGCTGACGCGATCCACGCCTCGCACTGGTTCGTGCGCTCCGAGCCGATCCCCTCGGTCGCCCCCTCCTGGGCGTTCTTCGAGGAGTTCGAGCTCCCGCCGGGGGAGTCCTTCGGCTACCGCTACCGCGTGGTGGTCGCCGACGGCGCGTGGGACCGGACGCGCGCCGAGAGCTACCTCAAGAACCACGGGTGGTGAGCGACATGACCGCGATGCCCGCCCCGCTGCCGGGTGGCGTGGGGATGTCCCACATCAGCGCGTACGACTGGGAGGCGGCCGACGGCGTCTGCGGCGGCAGCCCCCACCTCCACCTCGCCTGCACCGAGGCGTACGTGGTGACCGCCGGGCGCGGCGCCGTCCAGACCCTGACCGTCGCCGACGGCTTCACCGAGACGCCGCTGGAGCCGGGCGCGGTGGTGTGGTTCACCCCCGGCACCGTGCACCGCATGGTGCAGGGCGGCGGCCTCAAGGTGACCGTGCTGATGCAGAACAGCGGGCTGCCCGAGGCCGGGGACGCGGTGTTCACGTTCCCGCCCGAGGTGCTGGCCGACCCCGAGCGTTACGCGGCGGCCGCCGCGCTGCCCGCCAAGGAGGGCCCGGAGGCGGACGCGGCCGCGCGGCGCCGCCGGGACCTGGCGGTCGAGGGCTATCTCGCGCTGCGCGCCGCCGCCGAGAAGGGCGACGACGCTCCGCTGCGCGCCTTCCACGAGGCGGCGGTGCGGATCGTCGCGCCCAAGGTCAAGGACTGGGAGCCGCGCTGGCGGGACGGCGCGCTCGCCGCCGCCCAGCGCACCGGAGAGCAGCTGACCGCGCTCGCCGCGGGCGACCCGGCCCACCTCGCCGAGGCGCGCGTCACCGCGACCGGGCCCAGCCGCCGCGGCGGGTACGGCATGTGCGGCCGCCGGGACGAGTACGAACTGCCCGGCGCGACGCTCCCGTACTACGGCGAATAAGCACCGGCATCCCCCCACAGGAACAGGCACGAACAGGCACATCGGCACATCACAGGAGGGAGGTCGGTCCGGCCATGCGCAAGAAAAGGACAAAGGTGTCCTGCGCCCTGGCTCTCGTCCTCACACTCGGCGGAACCCTCACGGGCTGCGGCGGCGGTGAGGGCGGTGGCTCGGGCGGCAAGGTCACCCTGCGGTTCACCTGGTGGGGCAACCCCGACCGGGCGGCCCGCACCGAGGAGGCCGTCAAGCTGTTCGAGAAGCGCCATCCGAACGTCGACATCAGCACGTCGTTCGCGGGCTTCGACACGTACAAGGCGAAGCTCGCCACCC
This sequence comes from Streptomyces sp. NPDC041200, assembly GCF_055591805.1. NCBI lineage: Bacteria > Bacillati > Actinomycetota > Actinomycetes > Kitasatosporales > Streptomycetaceae > Streptomyces > Streptomyces sp. NPDC041200. Next base: position 130,373 of record NZ_JBVIZF010000014.1, read on the forward strand.
AGGCCGCGGGCGGCGACGCACCCGATGTGATGCAGCTGGACTACCGGCAGATCAACCAGTACGCCACCTCCGGCATCCTGCTCGACCTCGGCAAGCACCGCGAGCTGCGCACCGCCGACATCGACAAGGGGCTGCTGGCCACCGGCGTCGTGGAGGACAAGCAGTACGCGCTGCCGGTCGCCCGCGGCGCCGAGGCCATGCCGTACGACGCGGCGCTGTGGCGCAAGGCGGGCGTCCCCGAGCCGACGATCGACTGGACCTGGGCCGACTGGACCGACGCGATGCGCAAGCTGAAGGCGTCGAAGAAGGACATCGGCGGCCGGGTGGGCTCCACCGACCCGGGCCAGAGCGAGGACGTCTTCGAGATCTGGCTGCGCGGCCAGGGCAAGGCCCTCTACACCGAGGGTGGTGGTCTTGGCTTCACGGCCGACGACCTGACCCGCTACTGGGAGTTCTGCAGCAAGCTCCGCAAGGAGGGCCTGGTGTCCTCCGCCGAGCAGACGACGCAGATGGACGGCTCGGTGGAGAACACCCCGCTCGGCCGCCTGAAGTCCGTGTCCGACTTCAACTGGGACGCCCCCTCCAGCGGTTACGACCCGATCGTCGGGAAGGGGCTGAAGCTGGCCCCGCTGCCCGCCGGTGACGACGGCAAGCCCGCCCTGTACTACAAGCCGTCGATGTTCTTCGGGGCGTCCGCCAAGACCCAGCACCCCAAGGAAGCCGCCCAGTTCATCGACTTCCTGCTCAACGACTCGAAGGCCGGGGCCATCCTCGGTGCCACCCGCGGCATCCCGGCCAACGACACCATCCGGGACAAGGTGCTGCCCAAGCTGGAGGGCTTCGACCAGGTCGTCTCCGCGTACCAGAAGCAGTTCGAGGGCAAGCTCAAGGATCCCCCCGCCGCGCCGCCCAAGGGCGACGCCTCGCTGCAGTCCACCTTCACGCGCGACTACGACCAGGTGTCGTACGAGCGCCTGTCGCCGCGTGAGGCGGCGGAGAACTACATCACCGAGGCGAAGGCGGAGCTGAGGCAATGACCGCGACCGCGACCCGCCCCCAGGACGCCGCGCCCCCCGCCGCGGGCGCCAAGCGGGCACCGAAGCGCGAGAGGCAGGGCGCCGCCTGGGTGTTCCTGTCGCCATGGGTGATCGGCGCGACCGTGCTGACGCTGCTGCCGATGGCCGTCTCGCTGTACCTGTCGTTCACCGACTACGACATGTTCGACGCCCCGCAGTGGGTGGGCCTCCGCAACTACACGCAGATGTTCACGGAGGACCCCCGCTACTGGCGTTCGGTCACCACGACGCTGACGTACGTCGTGATCGCGGTGCCGCTGCAGCTGGTGCTGGCCCTCGCCGTCGCGATCGCGCTGAAGTCCGTCAAACGCGGCAAGGGCTTCTACCGCTCCGCGTTCTACGCCCCCTCGCTGCTCGGCGCGTCGATGTCCATCGCGCTCGTCTGGCGGGCGATCTTCAACGACGGCGGCACCGTCGACAACCTCCTCTCCGGCGTCGGCATCGACATCGGCGGCTGGATCAACAAGCCGGGCTGGGCGATCCTGTCGGTCGCGCTGCTGACCATCTGGCAGTTCGGCGCCCCCATGGTGATCTTCCTGGCCGGGCTCCAGCAGATCCCCGCCGAGCTGTACGAGGCGGCGGCGGTCGACGGGGCCTCCTGGTGGCGGCAGTTCCGCTCGATCACCATCCCGATGCTCTCCCCGGTGCTCTTCTTCAACCTGGTGCTCCAGATGATCCAGGCGTTCCAGGTCTTCACCCCGGCCTTCGCGGTCAGCGCGGGCAAGGGCGGCCCCGCCGACTCCACCCTCGTCTACACCCTCTACCTCTACGACCGCGGCTTCACCGCCTCCCACATGGGCTACGCCTCCGCCATGGCGTGGGCGCTGCTGCTGGCCATCGGCGTCGTCACCGCGATCCTCTTCCGGACCTCCCGGGCCTGGGTCTTCTACGCCAACGACAACAACGAGGGGGCCCGATGACCACCGCCCCGATCACCACCAACGCGCCTGTGGCCCAGGGGCGTTCCACCGGCCGGATCGTGCTGCACGTCTGTCTGGTCGCCATCCTGCTGGTGATGCTGTATCCGCTGGCCTGGCTGCTGGCCACCTCGTTCAAACCGGCCGACGAGGTCATCGCCAGCCTCAAGCTGCTCCCCAGCCATCTGGAGTGGAGCAACTACACCACCGCCATGGAGGGCGTGAACGAGGTCAGTGTCGGGCAGCTGCTGTGGAACTCGCTGCTCATCGCGTGCGGCGCCGTCCTCGGCAACGTCATCAGCTGCTCGCTCGCCGCGTACGCCTTCGCCCGGCTGCGGTTCCGGATGCGCGGGCCGCTGTTCGCCTTCATGATCGCGACGATCATGCTGCCGCACCACGCGATCCTCATCCCGCAGTACATCATCTTCAACCAGCTGGGCATGGTGAACACCTACTGGCCGATGATCCTGCCGAAGTTCCTGGCCACCGACGCCTTCTTCGTCTTCCTCATCGTCCAGTTCATGCGCGGACTGCCGCGCGAGCTGGAGGAGGCGGCCCGGATCGACGGCTGCGGGCCCTTCCGCTCCTTCTTCAGCGTCATCCTGCCGCTGACCAGGCCCGCGCTGATCACCACCGCGATCTTCACCTTCATCTGGACCTGGAACGACTTCTTCACCCAGCTCATCTACCTCTTCGAGCCGGAGAAGTTCACCCTGACCCTGGCCCTGCGCTCCTTCGTGGACGCCTCCAGCCAGTCGGCGTTCGGCCCGATGTTCGCGATGTCGGTCTTCGCCCTGCTGCCCATCGTGCTCTTCTTCCTCGCCTTCCAGCGGTTCCTGGTCGAGGGCATGGCCAACTCCGGAATCAAGGGGTGAGCCGCCATGCCGTCCTCCGCGACCACCCGTGAACCGGGCGAGCTGACCGGCCCGCGCTTCGCCCTCTTCGCCGACGTCCTGGCGGTGGGGCTGGCCACCGCCGCCGCCTCGCTCCCGCTGATCACCGCCCCCGCCGCCATGTCGACTGCCTGCGCCGTCCTCGACCGGCGGGTACGGGAGGACGCCCCCGCCACCGCGGGCGGCTACCTCCGCGCCCTGCGGGCCCGGCTGCGCACCGGCGACCTGCTGGCCGGGGCCGGGATGCTGCTCGGCGGCGCGCTGCTGCTGTTCAACGCGCTCGCAGCCGGGGCGGGCCTGCCCGGCGCGGCCGTCTTCCGGCCCGCCCTGCTCGTCGTCGGCGGGCTGCTCACCGTCGTCCTGCTGCGCGCCTGCGCCCGCCCCGAGTCGGCGACGAGCTGGCGCGGCGCGCTACGCTCGGCCGCGTACGCCAGCGTGCGCGCCCCCCGCGCGAGCCTCGTCCTGCTGCTGGCCGTGGCCACCGCCGCCGTCTGCGCCTGGGCCTACCCACCCCTCCTCTTCCTCGTCCCCGGCCCGCTCGCGATCGCCGCCAGAGCCACGGAGCACCACGTATGAGCCTGCTTCGCCGTCACTTCCTCGCCGGAACCGCCGCCGCGAGCGGACTGCTCGCCGCGGGTGCCCCGGGGGCGTCCGCCACCGGCCGTACCGACAAGCCGTTCCTGGACCTGCTCACCAAGGCCGCCGACAAGCGGGTGGCCGAGGTCGTGGACGGGCTCGACGCCACGCTCGCCCAGCTGAACAACCTCGGCCAGGCCCGCCCCGCCGCCCGCAGCCTGCGCCTGCTCACCTCCGTCCATGTGTGGTCCGACGCCGAGCACCACCACGACGCGGCGCTCATCGCGCCCATGACCCGGCTCGCCGACGCCCTGGCCGCCGCCCAGTTCGACGACGGTCTCTTCGACCAGGGCGCGGTGCACTCCCCGCCGGACACCGCGTTCTCGATCGTGGACCTGGGCCTGCTCTACGGGCTGCTGGACGACGACGACCACGCGTCCACCGCGAAGATCCGCGCCACCCTGAAGACGATCCTCCGCAAGGCCGGTTCGGGGCTTGCCACCGGCGGGCTGCACACCCCCAACCACCGCTGGAAGGTGTGCGCCGCACTGGCCCGCGTCCACTCCTTCTGGCCCGACGCCCGCTACACCCGCCGCATCGACGCCTGGCTGGCCGAGGGCATCGACCAGTACGCGTCGGGCCAGTACAGCGAGCGCAGCGCCACGTACGCGCCCATCGTCACCAACCCCGCGCTGCTGACCCTCGCCCGGCTCACCGACCGCCCGAAGCTGTACGACACGGTGCGCCGCAACCTGGAGGCCACGCTCCACCTCGTGGAGCCCAACGGCGACGTGGAGACGGTGCATTCGCGCCGCCAGGACCAGAAGACGGTCAAGCATCTGTCCGAGTACTGGCTCCAGTACCGGGCGCTGGCGCTGCGGGAGAAGGACGGGCGCTTCGCCGCCATGGCCGAGACCGTCCAGCGGCGCGGGGCGGACCAGACCTTCGACGAGACCCCGCTCGGGGACTTCCTCGCCGAGGTGCTGGACGAACCGGAGCTGGCCGCGCCGCTGCCGAAGGCCACCGCGGCGCCCTCCGAGTTCACGTGGCGCGACAAGGACAGCGGGCTGGTGCGGATCGGCCGGGGCGCCACCCGTACGTCGCTCTTCGGCGGTACGGACTTCCCCGACGTCCACGCGATCTCCTCGGGCCTGTCCACCAACCCGACCTTCTTCAAGTGGCGCAAGGGCGCCGCGATCCTGGACTCGCTGCGGCTGTCCCCGCAGTTCTTCTCGCTCGGCCACTTCCGCGCCGAGGACGTCGAACGCACGGCGGACGGCTGGCGGCTGTGGGCGGACGTACGCGCCGGATACCACCTGCCGCTGCCGCCGCAGCACCGCCGTCCGGACGGCCGCTATCCGCTGACGAACGACGGCCGCTTCTGGTCCGCGATGGACTTCCCGCACCGCCCCAAGGAGTGGCGCACCCTGCACACCGAGGTCCGCGCGGCCGAGGCGGACGGCGGCTGGAACCTGGACGTCGAGGTCGGCGAGTCCGACGTCCCGCTCGCCCTCGAACTGTGCTTCCGCGCCGGCGGAAAGCTCACCGGGGTCGAGCCCGTGCCCGGCCAGAAGGACACGTACCAGCTGGTCAAGGGGTACGGAACGTACACGTCCGGCGATGATGTGATCACCTTCGGCCCGGGCAACGGCAGCGGCCCGCGCCAGCCCGCCGTCGTGGACCCGGGGGAGCGCTACACCTGGATGGGCGGCGATCTGCCGGTGTCCGGGCTGCGCGTGCTGATCACCGGGCGTTCGCCTCTCGACTATCGCTTGACTCTGCGGTGAAGCGCTGACTGCCCCTGTGTCACCCCTGTGTGTGCTCTGTACAGGGGTGACGGGGGCGGTTAGCGTAGCCACTAGTAAGCGCTTACTGTGAAGCGATTACTACGATGCCGACGACGACGCTTACTACGACTCTCTGCAGACTCTGGTGAGGAGACGAAGCCACGTGACACGCAAGACCGTGCGGATCGCCATGAACGGTGTGACCGGCCGGATGGGATACCGCCAACACCTCGTCCGGTCGCTCCTCGCCATCCGCGAACAAGGCGGCATCGACCTCGGCGACGGCAGCGTGCTGTGGCCCGAACCCCTGCTCGTCGGCCGCCGCGAGCACGCCCTGAAGGCGATGGCCGAGCGCCACGGCCTCGACCCGGTCGCCGACGTCTCCACCGACCTGGACGCCGTGCTCGCCGACGACACCGTCGACATCTACTTCGACGCCCAGGTCACCGCCGCCCGCGAGGACGCCCTCAAGAAGGCCATCGCGGCGGGCAAGCACATCTACACCGAGAAGCCCACCGCCACCGGCCTCGACGGCGCCCTCGAACTGGCCCGGCTCGCCCAGGCCGCGGGCATCAAGCACGGCGTCGTCCAGGACAAGATCTTCCTGCCGGGGCTGCTGAAGCTGAAGCGGCTCATCGACGGCGGTTTCTTCGGCACGATCCTCTCCATCCGCGGCGAATTCGGCTACTGGGTCTTCGAGGGCGACTGGCAGAGCGCCCAGCGCCCCTCCTGGAACTACCGCGCGGAGGACGGCGGCGGCATCGTCGTCGACATGTTCCCGCACTGGGAGTACGTCCTGCACGAGCTGTTCGGCCCCGTCCGCACCGTCCAGGCCCAGACCACCACCCACATCCCGACCCGCTGGGACGAGCAGGGCAAGCCGTACGACGCCACCGCCGATGACGCGGCCTACGGCATCTTCCAGCTCGAAGGCGGCGCCATCGCCCAGATCAACTCCTCCTGGGCGGTCCGCGTCAACCGCGACGAGCTGGTCGAGTTCCAGGTCGACGGCACCGAGGGCTCGGCCGTCGCGGGGCTGCGCAACTGCCGCGTCCAGCACCGCTCGGCCACCCCCAAGCCGGTGTGGAACCCGGACCTCCCGGCCACCGAGTCCTTCCGCGACCAGTGGCAGGAGATCCCGGACAATGACGAGTTCGACAACGGCTTCAAGGCCCAGTGGGAGCTGTTCCTGCGCCATGTCGCCCTGGACGAGCCCTGGCGCTGGGACCTGCTGGCCGGAGCCCGCGGCGTCCAGCTCGCCGAGCTGGGCCTCGCGTCCTCCGCGGAGGGCCGCCGGTTCGACGTCCCGGAGCTGAGCCGGTGACCCTCCACCTGCCCGGGCCGGGCGGCGCGCCCCGCCCCTATGAGCCCCGCACCGAGCCGCTGTCCCTGACGACGGGGTCCCCTCTGACCTCCCGCGTCGTGTTCTCGGCCGCCCATGTGGTCGCCGACCCGTACGCCGACGTCAGCCCCGACAGTCCCGCGGCCGTCGACTGGGACGCCACCCTCGCCTTCCGCCGCCACCTGTGGTCGCACGGGCTCGGCGTGGCGGAGGCCATGGACACCGCGCAGCGCGGCATGGGCCTCGACTGGGCGGGCGCCGCCGAACTGATCCGGCGCTCGGCGGCCGAGGCGAAGGCGGTCGGCGGGCGCATCGCGTGCGGCGTCGGCACCGACCAGCTGGCCCCCGGCGACCGCACGGCGGCCGAGGTGCGGACCGCGTACGAGGAGCAGCTCGCCGTCGTCGAGGAGTCCGGCGCCCAGGCGATCCTCATGGCCTCCCGCGCCCTGTGCGCCGCCGCCAAGGGTCCGGACGACTACCTCGACGTCTACGGCCACCTGCTGCGCCAGGCGCGCGAGCCGGTCGTCCTGCACTGGCTGGGCCCGATGTTCGACCCGGCCCTGGAGGGCTACTGGGGCAGCTCCGACCTGGACGCCGCCACCCGTACCTTCCTCGACGTGATCGCCGCCCACCCCGACAAGGTCGACGGCATCAAGGTCTCCCTGCTCGACGCCCAGCGCGAGGTCGACCTGCGGCGCCGCCTCCCGGACGGCGTCCGCTGCTACACGGGCGACGACTTCAACTACCCCGAGCTGATCGCGGGCGACGACCACGGATTCAGCCACGCGCTGCTCGGCATCTTCGACCCGCTGGGCCCGCTCGCCGCCGAGGCCGTACGCCGCCTGGACACGGGCGACACCGCGGGCTTCCGCGCCCTGCTCGACCCCACCGTGGAACTCTCCCGCCACCTCTTCCAGACCCCGACCCGCTACTACAAGACGGGCGTCGTCTTCCTGGCCTGGCTGGCGGGCCACCAGTCGCACTTCACGATGGTGGGCGGCCTGCAGTCGGCCCGTTCGCTGCCGCACCTGGCGCGGGCGTACGAACTGGCCGACGGGCTGGGCCTGTTCCCGGACCCGGCGCTGGCCGAGTCCCGTATGAAGCACCTGCTGAACGTTCATGGAGTCGCCCAGTGAGTTCCGTACCGCGTCTCAGCCTCAACCAGGAGACCATCAAGCAGTGGTCGCTGCCGGAGCTGGCGGAGGGCTGCGTCAAGGCGGGCGTCTCGGGCGTGGGCCTGTGGCGCGAGCCGGTCCAGAAGTACGGCGTGGAGGCCACCGCCCGGCTCATCCGGGACGCGGGGCTGACCGTCACCTCGCTGTGCCGCGGCGGCTTCTTCACCGCGATCGACCCTGATGAGCGGGCCGCCGCCCTGGCCGACAACCGCACCGCCATCGACGAGGCCGCCACCCTCGGCACCGACACCCTGGTCCTGGTCTCCGGCGGCCTCCCGTCCGGCAGCCGCGACCTGTTCGCCGCCCGTGAGCGCATCGCCGACGCGCTGGGGGAGCTGGGCCCGTACGCCGCCGAGCGGGGAGTCCGCCTCGCCATCGAGCCCCTGCACCCCATGTACGCCTCCGACCGCTGTGTCGTCTCCACCCTCGCCCAGGCCCTCGACCTGGCGACCCGCTTCCCGGCCGACCAGGTCGGCGTCGTCGTGGACACCTACCACCTGTGGTGGGACGACACCGCGGCCGCCCAGATCGCCCGCGCGGGCACCGAGGGCCGCATCGCCGCGTTCCAGCTCGCCGACTGGATCACGCCGCTGCCGGAGGGCGTGCTGCTGGGCCGGGGCCAGCTCGGGGACGGCGCGGTCGACTTCCGCTGGTTCCGCGAACAGGTCGACGCGACCGGCTACGACGGCCCCATCGAGGTCGAGATCTTCAACCCGGACCTCTGGGCCCGCGACGGCGCCGAGGTCCTGGCCGAGGTCGCCGACCGCTACCGGGCGCTGGTGCTGTAGCCGCGCCGGATAGGGTGCGGCCATGAACTCGGGGGAGCGCGGAATCACCCAGCCACGGCTGCGGGTGCGTGACGTCCTGCTGCGCGGTGCGCTGTACGGACTGGCATCGATCGTCGTCCTGCTGATCGCCATGTGGTGCGTCGGCGACCACAGCGACCGGGAGGAATTCCTCGCGGTCGTCGGCGGCGTCGCGCTCGTCTTCGGCGGGGTGTTCGTCGTGTTCGGCGCGTTCTTCTGGGCGTGCTGCGGCGGCGACATCCGTCGGTGGCGCGACTTTCGCTCGATCACCAGCCAGTGGGAGGGCGTCACGATCATGGCCCCGGCCATGGTCCGCTGCGGCATCGTGGCCCTGGTCCTGGCGCCCGCCGCGTTCGGGCTGTACGACGTGGTCGACGAGGCGGCGTTCGACAGCTGGCTCTACGGCAGCTGACGCCCGCCGTCCGCCGCCGCCTCGTCCTCACGCGGCACCGCGTAACCGGGCACCGACGGCCACCGCACCGTCAGCACCACCGACTCCTCCTCCGCGACCCAGGAGTGGTCGACTCCGTGCCCCCACACGACGTAATCCCCCTGCTGCTCCAGGAGAACGCTGCGACCGGGCAGCTCCACGCGGAAGCGGCCGCTGATGAGCACGAGCAGAGCCGTCCGCTCCTCACCCCGCACCCACCGCGCCCGCTCGTCCCCGGGCGGGTGGACACCCCACTTGATCTCCACGTCCGCACTGTGGCGAGGGTCGTCGGCATCCTTGAAGTGCCCGAGGATCCACCCCCGGTCCAGGGCCGCGTCCTTGCCCGCGTTGCCCACGTACACGCTGTCGTTCATGTCTCCGGAAGCTAGCAGGCTAGGGTAAGCGCGGCGCGAGAGACGCGTGCTCATCGGTGACGAGGGAGCTTGATGAATATGGCTGCCAGCAGCCCTCATCAGCATGCCCTCGTCCGGCCCCGCACGGCCGGGCCTTCCGATCGACCAGGAGCACCGCGTGTTTTCTTCCGTCCCACCGACTCACCCTGACCTGACCACCGACCGCCTCGTGCTGCGGTCATGGACCGCCGCCGAGGTCACCGCCGTCCTGGACGGCGTCCGGCCACCGCACTGGGCCGGTGACTTCCCCGCCGAGGGCGACCACGTCATCGCCGGGCTCTTCGCCGAACACCCCGCCTGGCTGGGTCCGTACGGCCACCGGTTGATCATCGAGCGGGCCACCGGTCTGGTGGTCGGCTCGATCGGTCTGTTCTGGCCACCGGGTGAAGGCGCCGTCGAAATCGGCTACGGCATCGTGCCCTCCCGCCGGGGCCGCGGCTACGCGCCCGAGGCCACCCGCGCCCTCACCGCCTTCGCGCTCGGCGCGCCGGGCGTCCACACGGTGCACGCCACCGTGGAGCTGTCGAACCCGCCCTCCATCAGGGTGCTGGAGAAGTCCGGCTTCCAGCGCAACGGCACCCGCACACCACCCGACCAGAACACGGCCCGCTACCAGGCGCGTTGACCACCGGCCCGTAGGGATCTCCGGCTCAGCGCGGCTGGGAGGGCGAAGGGCGCGACCGGGGCTCGCCCGGTGACGGGACGGGCTCCGGTGTGGCGCTGGTGGGGGCCGGGTCGCGGGCGGGCGGCGCCGGGTGGTGGGGGCGTTCGGGGGAGTCGGAGCCGGAGCCGGACGGCAGCAGGAAGGCGAGGGCGGCCGCGGCTGCCGCCGCGCTCACCGCTACGGCCGACACGACGCGGCGTATCCGCCGGGTCCCCCACGCCCGGCCGGTCGGGGGGCGGGCCGGGGACAGGTCGTGGGCGCTGATGAGCCGCGCACGGGCGTCGAGCGCGGCGCGCAGCCGTTCCTCGATCGGTGGGTGAGCGCTCATCGGCCCGCCTCCAGCAGCTTTTCCAGGGTGCCGAGCGCACGGCTCGCGGTCGACTTCACCGTGCCACGGGACACGCCGAGGCTCTCGGCTATCTGCGCCTCGGACAGATCGGACCAGTAGCGCAGCACCAGCACCTCACGCTGGCGCGCGGTGAGGTGTGCGAGCGCGTCGAGCACCTGCCGGTGTTCCTCGGCGAGCAGCAGCGGCTCATCCACCGGCGCGGTGGGCCCCTGGTACGGCGGGGTGTACGCCCGGGCCGTACGCCGTCGGCGCAGCACCGAGCGGGCGGCGTTGACCACCGCGGTGTGCAGATAGGCGTGTGCGTCCTGGAGGTCGTCCAGCCGTGCGCCGTGTCGGCGGCAGACGGCGGCGAACGCGTCCTGGACGACGTCCTCGGCGGTGTGCAGATCGTCCACCAGGAAGATGGCCAGCCGGATCATGTCGAGCCGCCGGGCCCGATAGAGATCGGCCAGCGTGGGCGGTGGTTCCTCGTCGTCCTGGGTGTCCACCGGCCTCAGCAGCCGGAGGCGCGCCCCCGGTGCCGGGGCGGTCGTCCGGGCACGGCGAAGCAGCCGGGCCCACCAGGGCAGGACAAGAGTGAGCTGCATCGTCCTCGTTCACCTCGTCGGTGCTGCGGCAGGGCCGACTCCGGATCCGGCCCTGCCCCATCCGTTGCTGACGGGCTGACGGCTAGCTGTCGGCCGGGACCGGCTTGGGCTGGGTCGAGGCCGGTACGGAGGGCACGGGCTTGGGCTCGGCGGGGTCGGCCGGTACGGAGGGCACGGGCTTGGGCTCGGCGGGGTCGGCCGGTACGGACGGCACCGGCTCGGGCCGGGTGGATGCCGGGGCGGACGGCACCGGCTTGGGCTCGTTCGCCTCCGGGGCGGACGGCACCGGCTTGGGCTCGGCCGGGCCCGGCGTGGGCGTGCTCGACTCGGCGGGCCGTGCGTGGCCGCCGGTGGCGGCCTGGGCGGCCATGCCACCGCCCACGAGCAGGGCGATACCGGCGGCCGACCCCAGAACCCAGGTGCGTACGGGGCGGTTCAGCTTCTTGGCGCGGATGTGCCGCATAGGTCAACGACTCCAGGAACATCGGGAAAACGCTGATGAGTCAGGCGGGACCGGGAATCGGAAGACCCGTCCCGGAATTCGCCTTCACCCCACCAGACGTGCGGCCCCACCCGAGGTTGTCGCCGCCCCCGGAAATTCTTGGATCAACCCCGGGGACACCGCTCGCGTCATTCCCACCCGGGGCCACATGGGCCCACCGGTGACCCGGAGGTCTACGGATGAGTCAGCGAGCGATACGCACGGGCTTATGCGCCCTGGTGGTGAGCCTGGCTGTGGGCGCCACCACCCTCACGCCCGCGCACGCGGCCCCGGCCGCCCCGAAGGACGGCCACGAGGCGACGCGGGACGCGCTGCGGGCGTGGGTGGAGAAGGGCGGGATGCCCGGAGTGGCGGCCATGGCGTGGAAGGACGGGAAGAGATGGTTCGGGGCGGCGGGGCACGCGGACACCGACACCGGTCGGAAACGGTCGCCCGACGACCACTTCCGGGCGGCGAGCATCACCAAGCCGTTCATCGCGACCGTCATCCTCCAGCTGGAGGCGGAGGGATGGCTGAGCCTGGACGACTCGGTCGAGAAGTGGCTGCCCGGAGTGGTGCGGGGCAACGGGAACGACGGCAGCGCGATCACCCTGCGGAGCCTGCTCAACCACACCAGCGGCCTCTACAACTACACCGAGGACCCGGACTTCCAGGTCAACGCCTCCGGCAGCGGCTTCCCCGAGCACCGCTACGACACCTACGCGCCCGAGGACCTGGTGGCCGTCGCGATGAAGCACCCGCCGCACTCCGCACCGGGCGGGGAGCCGTGGTACTCGAACACCAATTACGTCCTCGCGGGAATGGTCATCAAGAAGGTGACGGGCCACTCCTACGCCTCGGAGGCCAAGCGGCGGATCATCAAGCCGCTGAAGCTGCGCGGGACGTCGTTCCCCGGCACCTGGCCGAAGATGCCGAGGCCGCACCCCGTCGCGTACTCCTGGCTCCACGACGACTCCCCCGGCGCCCCTGTCCACGACGCCACCGAGCAGAACATGAGCTGGCTGGGCGCGGCGGGCGAGCTGATCTCCACCGCCGAGGACCTGGGCCGCTTCGACCGCGCCCTGATGCGCGGCCGGCTGCTGCCCCGCGCCCAGCTGGACGAGATGCTGAACGAGGTGCCGTCGGAGGGCGGGATCGGGTACGGGCTCGGGGTCGAGACGGCCACCCTGACCTGCGGTGTGACGGTGGTGGGCAAGACCGGCCGTACCAATGGCTCGCTGTCGGCGGTGGTGGGCACGGAGGACGGCAGGCATCAGCTGACGTTCAACGCCAACGGCGACTGGCTCCCGGACTCGTCCCGCTACTTCGACGTGATCGAGGCGGAGTTCTGCGGACCGGGCCGGAAGACCGGCCCGAAGTAACGGATCGATAACTTCCGAAAGCTGTGCAACCCTTCCGCGCCTAGGGCGGTCGTACCTGGCATCGGGCTTCCCGGGGAGGGATCTGGGGGGATTCGGAGGAAGCCCTGAGGAGGGGGAAACGAGGGGCCTGGTCGACGGACCGGGCCCCTCGAACGTGTCGTGCTAGCGCGGGTCGGCGCTGACCGGGCGGTCGTGCCTCAGTTCGCCGAAGAGCTTCTTGGCCCGGGCGGTGTCCCACCGTACGGCGCTGCCCTTCGAGGTACGGAAGCCCAAGCTGGAGACGGGGACGCCTACCCGCTGCCCGTCACCGGCCGTCACACCCTTCATCGCCTCGAACAGTGACAGGAGTTCCGGCATCCCCATGCCCTTGTCGACGATGAGCGTGTCCAGCCCCGCGCGCAGGGTCGGAAACATCGTGAACGGGTCGAGCGCGACACCCGGCGTGGCGGCCTTGTGGGCGAGCGCGGCGAGGAATTTCTGTTGATTCTTGGACCGTCCGAGGTCGCCCTCGGCCTCTTGGTGGCGTTGCCGGACGAATGCGAGTGCCTTGGTTCCGTCGAGTGTGTGACAGCCCTCCTTCAGATTCAGGCCCGACTTCTCGTCCCGTACATTTCTGTTCACGCAAATGTCCACGCCGCCGACCGCGTTCACGAGTCCCACGAATCCCGCGAAACCTATTTCCGCGTAGTGGTTGATGCGCAAACCCGTGTTGTGCTCGATGGTGCGGATGAGCAGATCGGGGCCGCCGAGGGAGTACGCCGCGTTCAGCTTGTTCCGGGCGGCGCGGTAGTGCTTGCCGGTCTCGGGGCGGACGAAGGAGGGGATGGTCACCCAGGAGTCGCGGGGGAGGCTCATCAGTGTGCTGCCGTGGGCACCGGTGTGGAGCACCATCATCGAGTCGGTGCGGCCGCCGTCGGCGGAGCCCGTGTGCAGCTGCTTCTTGGCCGCGCCGGACAGTCCCGTGCGGCTGTCGGAGCCCACGATGAGGTAGTTGGTCCCCTCGCCGTGCGGCGGGCGGTCCGCGGCGGTCTTGCCGAGGTCGACCTCGCGGTTGAGGGTGCTGTCGGCCCAGACGTAGGTGCCCGCGGACGCCAGGAGCAGCACGGAGACCAGGAGGGCCACCGCCCGCGCGATGCGGCGGCGCCGGCTGGCGGGTGGCTTGGGCTGTCTGCGTCTGATGCCCGGCCCGGCGCCGGAGCCCGCCCCGGACCGCGGGGGCGTGGGACCGCCCCCGCGCTGGGCCGGAATGGCGGGCCGCCCCGCGGTCGCCGGGCGGACGGAGGTCACGCCTGTAATGACATGCGGCGACTCCGTTCCGCCGCCGTACTGGTTCATGTCGCTCCACCCGCCCGGCCACTCGTTCATGGCGCGCCAGTCTGCATGTTCACCAGTCCTACATCAAATGGACGAGCGTTCTTCATGTCGCCACCTCGATGCGAGGTCCCGGTGGTCCGTCTGGGCATCGAGCTGCTGGGCGGCGGTGCCGGAGCGCTGCATGCGGTGCCACGTCAGCCGGGTGCCGAGCAGGGCGGCGACCACGGACTGGATGACCACCAGGTACATCAGCTGCCGGTAGACGAAGAGCTGGAAGGGCATCGACCACAGCGACCGCATCCGCTCCCCGTCCAGCCGCAGCGCGTATCCGGCGCACACGAGCTGCACGGCGAGGAACGCGCACCAGATCCCGGCCGACTGCGCGGGGCTGAGGAAGAGCGCACCGTACAGGGCGAACAGATCGACGACCGGCGCGATCAACGGCAGCAGGACCTGGAAGAGGACCAGGTACGACAGCCCCCGGCGCCCGAAGCGCCCGGCCGGGCCCAGCTCGACGGCGGCCTTCCGGTGCTTCCACATGGACTGGAGCGTGCCGAAGCACCAGCGGTAGCGCTGCCGCCACAGCTGGCGCAGCGAGGTGGGCACCTCGGTCCAGGCGACGGCCGTCTCCTCGTACACCACCCGCCAGCCGGCCCGCCACAGGGCCATGGTCAGGTCGGTGTCCTCGGCGAGGGTGTCCTCGCTGACCCCGCCGACGCCCAGCAGCGCGTCCCGCCGGAAGGCGCCGATGGCGCCGGGGACGGTCGGCATGCACTCCAGCACCTCGAACATCCGGCGGTCGAGGTTGAACCCGAAGACGTACTCCAGGTGCTGCCACCGGCCCAGCAGGCTGCGCCGGTTGCCGACCTTCGTGTTCCCGCTCACCGCGCCGATGGCCGGGTGGGCGAGCGGCTGGATGAGCTGGTGGATGGCGTCGGGCTCGAAGACGGTGTCGGCGTCGACCATGACGATGATCTCGTGGGCCGCGTGCGCCAGCCCCATGTTGAGGGCGGCCGCCTTGCCCGCGTTGACCTGCCGGATCACCGACAGCCGGGGGTCGTCGATCCAGGTGGCGAGGTCCGCCGTCTGGTCCGTCGACCCGTCGTCGACCACGATGACCTGCAGATACGGATGAGTGGAGGCCAGCAGCGAACGGACGGTGGCCTCGATGCCCGCCTCCTCGTTGTACGCGGGGACGATCACCGTCACCGGGTCGTTGACCTCCCGCAGCCAGGGCGAGCCGGGGCGGAAGCGGGTCAGCCGCCGGACGTGTGCGCGGGCGAAGAAGACGAGGGTGATCAGCCGGAGCAGGCCCAGCGCGCCGGCGATCGCGAGCACCCAGGCCATGGCGTCGGTGAACGCCCGCCCGATGGTGCCGGCCCAGAGCAGGGCATGGCCCTGCCAGCGCTCCCAGGTGGACGCCGGAGTGTCGCCCGGGGAAGCCCCGACCCCGGCGGTCACGGTGGTGAACCGGTGGACGCGCCGGTCGCCGAGCAGCTTCTTCGTCTCCTGGTACGCCGTCTCGGTCTGGCTGAACTGCCGGACCACGCCCTGCGACGGCTTGCGGTGCCACCGGTCGGCGGTGACCAGGGTGTATCCGTCCGCGGCGACGCGCTGTGCCGCCTTCCACTCGGCACCGCACAGGGTGTCCATCGCGGTCGTCTGGGGCATCCGGAGCAGCCGGGTGCGGGTGCCCGAGGAGCCCGCCAGGGCGGACTGTGTGAGCGACAGTTCCAGCCGGGTGCGGGTGGGGGACGCGGTGCCCAGGTCGGCGCCGGTGTAGGTGTTCGACCCGACCTCGTGGCCCTCGGCCTTGATCCGCCGCACGAGGTCCGGGTACTCGGCCGCCTTGGCGCCGTAGAGGAAGAACGTGGCATGCGCGTGGTGCTTGCGCAGCAGGTCGAGCAGGCGCGGGGTCCACACGGGGTCGGGCCCGCCGTCGAACGTGAGCGCCGCCGTGCGCGCGGGCACCGAGGCGGACGACACCTTGCCGTCCTTGACGCGCAGGACCGGCCCTCCCTTGTCCACGGCCCGGGGAGCGGGGGTGGCGCAGGGGCGCCGCGTCTTCGCGGCGTCGATCTCGTTGTCGGTCCACCCCTGGAACATCAGGATGGCGAACATCACAGGGAGGACGATGATCAGGAACAGCCAGTGTCCGCGTGGATCACGGGCCGCGGCGTGCCGGCGTCTGGGCTTGCGGCTCATCCGCTGAGGCCCGGGGCCGCCCGCCGGAGGGCCCGGACGATCCGTCTTCGGCCCGGCGCGGGGCCGGGCACGGAGGCCACCGCCATGAGGCGATGACTTGTCGCTATGAGACGGGTTTTCTGTCGTTTGCGGTTCCGGCTGGCCTTACACATGTGGAGGGAGTGTAGCGATCGGCCATTTCGGCGCTACCCCGGATTTCTTACTGACCGGTTGGTCTGCCGTGACAAAGAACTCACTTATGGCGGAAGGGCGCCAGCGGCGCCGGGGGCGGTTGACAGGCCGCCGTATTCGGTGATCGAATCGCCAGCCTCGTCAACCGCGAGCCGTAATGCGGTAATTCACGTTGCCGTGGAATGCATTTCGCCGGCGCCGCACCGGATGAATTCAGAACGGCACGCCGCAGCGCAGCAGCACGTTCGCGTACGGCCGCGTCTCACCGGTCCGTACGACCAGCTTCGCCGTGGCCGTACGGGACTTCAGCTCCTCGTGCGACACGAGATCCAGCGCCGGGTACGGGAAGTACGCGTCCAGCAGGGCCATCGCCGAGGGGTTGTACTCGCTCACCTCCTGCGCCGCGATCGCCCCCTCGGTCACCAGCTCGTCCAGCAGCCCGGCCAGCACCTGCTCGAAGGACGGCACCCCCGCCGTGAAGGCCAGGTCGACCACGACGGGGCCGGCGGACGGTATCGGCAGCCCCGCGTCGCACACCATCACCGTGTCGGTGTGGCCAAGCAGCGCCAGCCCGGCGCTCAGATGACGGTTGAGGATCCCCGCACGCTTCACAGGGCCGCCACCTCGTCGGCGGTCGGGAAGGACACCTGCGCCCCGGCCCGGGTCACGGCGGCCGCGCCGACGCGTACGGCGTACCGGACGGCGGTCTCCAGGTCGTCGCCGACGCCCAGGCGCCAGGCGAGCGCACCGGTGAAGGCGTCACCGGCGCCCGTGGTGTCCACGGCGTCGACCGGCAGGCTGGGCACCCGGACCGTACGGTCGCGCTCGGCGACGAGCGCGCCCTCGCCACCCAGGGTGACCACCACCGAGCGCGGGCCGCGCGCCAGCAGCGCCGCCGCCCACGCCTCGGGGTCCGTGGCGTCCCCGGCCGGGTCGTCGCTCAGCAGATAGCGCGCCTCGTGCTCGTTGACGACGAGGGGATCGCACGCGGCGAGCACATCGGCGGGCAGGGGCGCGGGCGGCGACGGGTTGAGCACCACGCGGGGCCCGGGCCGGTCGCCGAAGCCCGCGTCCGCCGTGCGGACGACCTCGGCGACCGTCTCCAGCGGGATCTCCAGCTGGAGCGAGACGACGCGGGCGGCGGCCAGCAGGCTCCCGGCGTCGCGTACGTCCTCGGGGGTGAGCCGGGAGTTGGCGCCGGGGGAGACCACGATGCTGTTGTCGCCCGAGGGGTCCACCGTGATCAGCGCGACCCCGGTGGGCGCGCCGCCGACCAGGACGCCGGTGGTGTCGACCCCGGCCTCGCGCTGCGATTCCAGCAGCAGTCGGCCGTGGCCGTCGTCGCCGACCCGGGCCAGCAGGGCCGTACGGGCCCCCAGGCGGCCGGCGGCGACGGCCTGGTTGGCGCCCTTGCCACCCGGGTGGACGGCCAGGTCGGAGCCGAGGACGGTCTCCCCGGCCCCGGGGCGGCGGTCGACGCCGACCACCAGATCGGCGTTGGCCGACCCCACGACCAGCAGGTCGTAGTCGTGCATGCGGTATGTCCTTTCAGACGGCCAAGATTGTCAGCTGTCAGCCGATACCTGTCAGCTGTTACGCGTCAGCCGATTTTTGTCAGCTGTCGCCGGAGACGTCACTTCGCCGCGACGACCTTCACCGGGACCTTGACCGTCCCGGCGATCTTCTGACCCTTCGCGGCCCGGATCGCGTTCCGTACGACCAGCCGCCCCAGCTCCTCGGGCTGCTGGGCGACGGTCGCGGTGAGCGTGCCGTTCCGCACCGCCTTGAGGCCGTCCGGTTCGCCGTCGAAGCCGACGACCTTGACGGACTTGCCCGCCTTGGAGCCCAGCGCCTTGATCGCGCCGAGTGCCATCTCGTCGTTCTCGGCGAAGACCCCGTCGACGCCGGAGTGGGCCTGGAGCAGGTTGGTGGTCACGTCCAGGGCCTTGGTGCGGTCGAAGTCCGCGGGCTGCTTGCCGACGACCTCGATGCCCGGGTACTCCTTCAGCCCCTCCGCGAAGCCCTGGCCGCGCTCGCGCGAGGCCGACGTACCGGCGACGCCCTGGAGGACCAGGATCTTGCCCTTGCCGCCGAGCCGTTCGGCCAGCGTCCTGGCGGCGAGCTTGCCGCCCTCGATGTTGTCGGACGCCACCAGGGACGCGATGTCCGCCTTGTTGACCGTGCGGTCGGCGGCGAGCACCGGGATACCGGCCTTGTTGGCGGTCTTCACGGACGGGCTCGCCGCGTCGGAGTCGACCGGGTTGATGATGATCGACTTCATGTTCTGGCTGGTGAAGTTCTGTATTTGATTGGCCTGCTGGGAGGCGTCGTTCTGGGCGTCGGTGACGGTGAGGCTGATCCCGGCGTGCTTGGCCTCGGCCTGGGCACCCGCCTTGAGCTGGACGAAGAAGGGGTTGTTGAGGGTCGAGACCGACAGCCCCACCTTGGTCTTCGCCCCGCTGGCCGAACCGGAGTGCCACAGCGACGAACCGAAGGCGAAGGCGGCGACGACCACGGCGGCCACCGCGAACTTCCCCGCGTTCATGGCTGCCTTACGACCGCCACCGGACGGCCCGCCGGCCGACGCGCCCGGCGCCGCGGGCCGGGCCCCGGCACGCCGTCGCACCGTGTCGAGCAGCACCGCGAGCGCGATGACGACACCGATGACGACCTGCTGCCAGAAGGCGGAGACCTCCAGCAGGTTGAGCCCGTTGCGCAGCACGGCCAGGATCAGCGCGCCGATGAGCGTGCCGGACGCCTTGCCGACGCCGCCGGACAGGCTCGCGCCGCCGATGACGACCGCGGCGATCGCGTCCAGTTCGTAGCCGACCGCCGCCTGCGGCTGCGCGGAGGAGAGCCGGGAGGCGAGCACGACGCCCGCGATCGCGGCGAAGCCGCCGGACAGGGCGTAGATGACGAGCTTCTGACGGCCCACCCGGATGCCGGAGAGCCGGGCCGCCTCCTCGTTGCCGCCGATCGCGTACATCGCGCGGCCCGCGTACGTACGGCCCAGCACCCCGGAGGTGATCAGACCCATCGCGATCATCACGAGCACCGGGACCGGCAGCCAGCCGCCGAGCGTGTCGCCGAGGCCGGACACCGAGTCGGGGACGGAGATGGGGCTGCCCTGCGAGATGACGAGGGCGAGGCCCCGGCCGACCGACAGCATCGCGAGCGTGGCGATGAACGGCGGCAGCTTGCCGAAGGACACCAGCGCCCCGCTGACCAGGCCGCACGCGACACCGGTGGCGACGGCGAGCAGCGCCGCGAGCCACACCGGCAGCCCCTGTGAACTCGCCGACCAGGCGAGCACGGTGGCGGACAGCGCGGCCACCGAGCCGACCGACAGATCGATGCCCGCGGAGACGATGACGAAGGTGACGCCGAAGGCGAGGATCGCGGTGACCGCCGCCTGGACGCCGACGTTGAGGAGATTGTCGGTGGTGAGGAAGTCGCCGGACAGCAGCGACATGGCCGCCACCAGCAGCACCAAGGCGCTCAGCGCGCCGTTGTCGAGCAGCACACGGCGCAGCACGGCCGGGCCCCCGGGGTCCTTCGTGGACGCGAGCGTGTCAGTGGCCACGGGAGCCCTCCTTTTCGTTGGCGCCGACTCCTTCGTCGTCGCCGTCTGTGCTTCCTTCGACGCCCTTGACGTCCTTCACTGCCAGGGCCATGACGGCGTCCTGGGTCGCTTCCCGCGCGGTCAGCTCTCCGGCGATCCGGCCCTGGGCCATGACCAGGACGCGGTCGCTCATGCCCAGCACCTCGGGGAGGTCGCTGGAGATCATCAGGACGGCGTGGCCGGACGCGGTGAGTTCGTTGATGAGCTGGTAGATCTCGACCTTGGCGCCCACGTCGATGCCGCGGGTCGGCTCGTCGAGGATGAGCACCTTGCTGTCGGCGAGCAGCCACTTGCCGATGACGATCTTCTGCTGGTTTCCGCCGGACAGGGTGCGCACCCGCTGGTCGAGCCCGGCCATCCGGACCGCCAGCTGCCCGGCTACGCGCTCCGCCGCGCGGCGCTGTCCGGCCCGGTCGACGAGCCCGGCGCGGGTGGCTCCGCGCAGCGTGACCAGGCCCAGGTTCTCCTGTACGGAGGCGTCCAGGACCAGCCCCTGGCCCTTGCGGTCCTCGGGGACGAGGCCGATCCCGGCGTCCATCGCGGCGACCACGTCATGGCGGGGCAGCGGTACGCCCGCGACCTCGACGGTGCCGGTGTCGTACGGATCGGCGCCGAAGAGCGCCCGTACGACCTCGGTGCGGCCCGCCCCGACGAGCCCGGCGAGGCCGACCACCTCCCCGGCGCGCACCTCGAAGCCGATGTCCTGGAAGCTGCCGCCACGGCCGAGCCCCCGGACCTTCAGCAACGGCGTCCCGTCGCCCTCGTCTTCGGCCGCGCTCTCGGCCGTGGGGCGCTCCCTCGGGTACTGCTGCTCGATGGACCGCCCGACCATCAGCCGCACCAGCTCGTCCCTGTCGGTGGTGGCCGGGACCTGGGTGACGCTGCGGCCGTCGCGCAGGACGGTCACCCGGTCGCCCAGAGCGGCGATCTCCTCCAGGTGGTGGGTGATGAAGACGACGCCCACGCCGTCCGCTCGCAGCGCCCGGACGATACGGAAGAGCTTGTCGACCTCCTCCGTGGTGAGCACGGCGGTCGGCTCGTCCATGATGAGCACGCGGGCGTTCAGGGAGAGCGCCTTGGCGATCTCGACCATCTGCAGCCGGGCGATCCCGAGGTCACGGACGCGGGTCCGCGGGGAGACGTCCACGCCGACGCGGGCGAGGAGTTCGGCGGCCCGCTCGTCCATTGCCGTACGGTCGACCAGCCCGAAGCGGCGCGGCTGGCGGCCCAGGAAGATGTTCTCGGCGACGCTGAGGTCGGGAACGAGGTTGAACTCCTGGTAGATGGTGGCGATGCCCAACCGCTCGGCGTCCTGCGCCCCGTTGATACGGACCGGGCTGCCGTCGACCAGCACGCGGCCGCCGTCGGGGCGGTGCGCACCGGAGAGCATCTTGATCAGCGTGCTCTTGCCCGCGCCGTTCTCGCCGAGGAGTACGTGCACTTCGCCGCGGCGGAGGTCGAAGTCGACGCCGTCCAGCGCGACCACACCCGGAAACGTCTTCCGGACCCCCTCCATCCGCAGGATCTCGGCCCCGTGGTCCGAGGGGTGGTCCGCGGACGCGGGCGGCGCCGGTTCCGGCTCGGGGCTGGGCGTCGTGGTCATGGCGTGCTCCCTTCGGGCTCGCCGCAGGAGCGGCGGGGGACCAGGCGGGCGGACAGGGTCACCGATGCGGCGGGCCGCCCCTCGACGCGGTCGATCAGCGCGCGG
This sequence comes from Streptomyces sp. NPDC041200, assembly GCF_055591805.1. Taxonomy (NCBI): domain Bacteria; kingdom Bacillati; phylum Actinomycetota; class Actinomycetes; order Kitasatosporales; family Streptomycetaceae; genus Streptomyces; species Streptomyces sp. NPDC041200. The sequence continues at coordinate 152,271 of NZ_JBVIZF010000014.1, forward strand.
ACGGCGGCGTGGCCGAGGTCTCCGGTGGGCTGGGCGATGGCGGTGATCGGCGGATCGGTGTGGACGAACCACGGGATGTCGTCGAACGCGGCGAGCGCCACGTCGTCGGGCACCCGCAGCCCGCGCGAGCGGATCTCGTCCATCGCGCCGAGCGCCATCAGATTGTCGGCGGCGAAGATCGCTTCCGGGGGCTGGGGCAGATCGAGGAAGCGGGCGGTCGCCCGCCGCCCGCTGTCGGCCTGGAAGTCGCCCTGGCCGATGTGATCGGCGGGCAGGGCGAGGCCGAACTCGCGCAGGGCGGACCGGAAGGCGTCCACCCGCTCGCGTCCGGTGGTGGTGGCGGCCGGGCCCGCGATGATGGCGAGCCTGCGGTGGCCGAGGGCGTGCAGATGGGCGACCAGATCGCGGACCGCGGCCCCGCCGTCGGTGCGCACCACGGGCACCTCGTCCAGCCCCTCGCCCTCGATCCAGCGGTCGACGAAGACCATGGGGGTTCCGGCGCGGGCGGCGTCCAGCATCAGCGGGGAGCCGCCGTCGGTGGGGCTGACCAACAGGCCGTCGATGCGGCGGTCCACCAGGGTGCGGACGTGGTGGTCCTGGAGGTCGGGCCGCTCGTCGGCGTTGCCGATGACCACGCTGTAGCCCCGGTCCCGGGCCGCGTCCTCGACCGAGCGGGCCAGCTCGGTGAAGAAAGGATTCAGCACATCGCTGATGACCAGCCCGAGGGCGCGGGTCTGATGGGTGCGCAGCGAACGGGCGACGGCGTTGGGCCGGTAGTCGAGGTCGGCGACGGCGGCGAGCACCTTGTCCCGGGTGTCCGTACGGACGGCCGGGTGGTCGTTGAGCACCCGGGAGACCGTCGCGACGGAGACCCCGGCGCGCTGCGCCACGTCCTTGATGGCCGGCATCGCCCCACCTCCTCGTGGAATCGATTACATCGATGACGCCGAGGAGATTGGAATCGATTACATGGGGCCGGGGCAAGATGCCGGAACGGCCCGCAATCGGATCGTGATGTTCCGTTCCCTCCGGGGTGCTGCCGCTCACCCCGGGTTATCCACAGGATCGCCGTCCGCCCTGACCAGGTGTCCGCCCCCGGCGGTACGGTCGGTGCATGCTCAAACTCGCGGTGGTCGAAGGGGTTCTGGAGCGGATCACCTACGCCAATGAGGAGAACGGGTACACGGTGGCCCGGGTCGACACCGGCCGTGGCTCGGGCGATCTGCTGACCGTCGTCGGCTCGCTGCTCGGGGCGCAGCCGGGCGAGTCGCTGCGGATGGAGGGCCGCTGGGGTTCTCATCCGCAATATGGCAAACAGTTCACCGTCGAGAATTACCAGACCGTCCTGCCCGCCACCGTGCAGGGCATCCGGCGCTATCTGGGCTCGGGTCTCATCAAGGGCATCGGTCCGCGGATCGCCGACCGGATCACCGAGCACTTCGGCGTCGACACCCTCGACGTCATCGAAGAGCAGCCCAAGCGGCTGGTCGAGGTCCCGGGGCTGGGTCCCAAGCGGACCAAGATGATCGCCGCGGCGTGGGAGGAGCAGAAGGCGATCAAGGAGGTGATGGTCTTCCTCCAGGGCGTCGGCGTCTCCACCTCCATCGCGGTGCGGATCTACAAGAAATACGGCGACGCGTCGATCGCGATAGTGAAGAACGAGCCGTATCGGCTGGCGGCCGACGTCTGGGGCATCGGCTTCCTCACCGCCGACAAGATCGCCCAGTCGGTCGGCATCCCGCACGACAGCCCCGACCGGGTCAAGGCCGGTCTGCAGTACGCGCTGTCCCAGTCCGCCGACCAGGGCCACTGCTATCTCCCCGAGGAGCAACTGATCGGCGATGCCGTGAAGTTGCTCCAGGTCGATACCGGCCTGGTCATCGACTGCCTGGGCGAGCTGGCCACCGAGGACGAGGGCGTGGTGCGCGAGCCGGTGCCGGGCCCCGAGGACGGCGAGCCGGTCTCGGCGGTCTACCTGGTGCCCTTCCACCGCGCCGAGATCTCGCTCGCCGGGCAGGTGCGGCGGCTGCTGCGCACCGAGGAGGACCGGATGCCCGCCTTCCAGGGTGTCGACTGGGACGCGGCGCTGGGCTGGCTGGCCCAGCGCACCGGCGCCGACCTGGCCCCCGAGCAGAGCCAGGCGGTGCGGCTCGCGCTCACCGAGAAGGTCGCGGTGCTCACCGGCGGCCCCGGCTGCGGCAAGTCGTTCACCGTGCGGTCCGTGGTGGAGCTGGCCCGCGCCAAGAAGGCGAAGGTGGTGCTCGCGGCCCCCACCGGCCGGGCCGCCAAGCGGCTCGCCGAGCTGACCGGCGCCGAGGCGTCCACGGTGCACCGGCTGCTGGAGCTGAAGCCCGGCGGGGATGCGGCGTACGACAAGGACCGCCCGCTGGATGCCGACCTGGTGGTCGTCGACGAGGCCTCGATGCTCGATCTGCTGCTGGCCAACAAGCTGGTCAAGGCGGTCCCGCCCGGTGCCCATCTGCTGTTCGTGGGGGATGTGGACCAGCTGCCGAGCGTCGGCGCCGGGGAAGTGCTGCGCGACCTGCTGGCCGACGGCAGCCCGGTGCCCGCCGTCCGGCTGACCCGGATCTTCCGCCAGGCCCAGCAGTCCGGGGTGGTCACCAACGCCCACCGGATCAATTCCGGGACCCCGCCGATCACCCAGGGCCTGTCGGACTTCTTCCTCTTCGTGGAGGACGACACGGAGGAGGCCGGGCGGCTCACGGTGGATGTCGCGGCCCGCCGCGTCCCCGCCAAGTTCGGCCTCGACCCCCGCCGTGATGTGCAGGTCCTCGCCCCGATGCACCGCGGACCGGCGGGCGCGGGCACGCTCAACGGACTGTTGCAGCAGGCCATCACCCCGGCCCGGCCGGACGTTCCGGAGCGGCGGTTCGGCGGCCGGGTCTTCCGTGTCGGCGACAAGGTGACCCAGATCCGCAACAATTATGAAAAAGGGGCCAACGGGGTCTTCAATGGCACGGTGGGAGTCGTCGCCTCCCTCGACAACGACGAGCAGCGGCTGACCGTGCTGACCGACGAGGACGAGGAGGTGCCGTACGACTTCGACGAGCTGGACGAACTGGCTCACGCCTATGCGGTGACCATCCATCGCTCCCAGGGCAGTGAGTACCCGGCCGTCGTGATCCCGGTGACCACCGGGGCCTGGATGATGTTGCAGCGGAACCTGCTGTATACGGCGGTGACCCGGGCCAAGCGCCTTGTGGTGCTGGTCGGCTCGCGCCGCGCGCTCGGGCAGGCGGTGCGTACCGTCTCGGCGGGCAGACGCTGTACGGCGCTGGATCACCGGCTCGGCGGGACATAGGAGTCGAGGGTGTCAAGAGGGTTTCCGAACGGTGACGAACGGGGCAGGATGGCCGTGTGGGCGGCACTGAGTGCCGCCAAAAGGCCCTTCAGTCGACCCCGAGTGCACATTCGTCACCCGAGTAGGGGAAGGTGGGGGGAGTCAGGGCACCTCGAGGAAGAGAACCAGACGTCGGTGAGGGATGACGTGAGCGACGACAACTCTGTAGTACTGCGGTACGGAGACGACGAATACACCTACCCGGTGGTCGACAGCACCGTTGGTGACAAGGGCTTCGACATCGGCAAGCTGCGCGCCCAGACCGGTCTGGTGACCCTGGACTCCGGTTACGGCAACACCGCCGCGTACAAGTCCGGCATCACCTATCTGGACGGCGAGCAGGGCATTCTGCGGTACCGCGGGTACCCCATCGAGCAGCTGGCGGAGCGCGCCTCCTTCGTGGAGACGGCCTTCCTCCTGATCAACGGCGAGCTGCCGACGGTCGACGAACTCGCGGCGTTCCGCGAGGACATCACCCGCCACACGCTGCTCCACGAAGACGTCAAACGGTTCTACGACGGCTTCCCGCGGGACGCCCACCCGATGGCGATGCTGTCCTCCGTGGTCAGCGCGCTGTCGACGTTCTACCAGGACAGCCACAACCCGTTCGACGAGAAGCAGCGAAACCTGTCGACGACCCGGCTGCTGGCCAAGCTGCCGACCATCGCGGCGTACGCGTACAAGAAGTCGGTGGGCCACCCGTTCGTCTACCCGCGCAACGACCTCGGCTACGTCGAGAACTTCCTGCGGATGACGTTCTCGGTCCCGGCGCAGGAGTACGACCTGGACCCGGTCGTGGTCAGCGCGCTCGACAAGCTGCTGATCCTGCACGCCGACCACGAGCAGAACTGTTCGACCTCCACGGTCCGGCTCGTCGGCTCCTCGCAGGCCAACATGTTCGCCTCCATCTCGGCGGGCATCAACGCCCTGTGGGGCCCGCTGCACGGCGGCGCCAACCAGTCGGTGCTGGAGATGCTCGAGGGCATCCAGGCGTCCGGCAGCGACGTCGACACCTTCATCCGCAAGGTGAAGAACAAGGAAGACGGCGTGAAGCTCATGGGCTTCGGGCACCGCGTCTACAAGAACTTCGACCCCCGGGCGAAGATCATCAAGTCGGCGGCGCACGACGTCCTCTCCGCGCTCGGCAAGTCCGACGAGCTGCTCGACATCGCGCTCAAGCTCGAGGAGCACGCGCTCGCCGACGACTACTTCGTGGAGCGCAAGCTCTACCCGAACGTGGACTTCTACACCGGTCTGATCTACCGGGCGATGGGCTTCCCGACCGAGATGTTCACCGTGCTGTTCGCGCTCGGCCGGCTGCCGGGCTGGATCGCCCAGTGGCACGAGATGATCAAGGAGCCGGGCTCCCGCATCGGCCGCCCGCGCCAGATCTACACGGGCGTCGTCGAGCGCGACTTCGTCCCGGTGGAGCAGCGCTAAAGAGAGTCAGAAGCGCCCCGCTGCCGATCCCCCCACGGGTCGGAGCGGGGCGCTTCCCTTGTCCCGGTTCGGATTCCCCCCACGGGATCCGGCCCGGGCGTTCAGTGGGCCCCTACGGGCTTGTGCGGACGCGATCTGCCGGGACGCGTACGTACGGGAGGGCCGCTCAAAGCTCCCCGGGCACGTCGCCCCGGCCACGCGTAGCAGGATGCGTCCCCCAAGACGTATCCTCACCGCCCCATTAGACTCGCGACCCCCCGCAATGGTTACGTTGGGTTGCCTGTGATCTGCGTCTCTTGCCATATGCGGGCGTAAAGGGCAAGAGCCCCGATTCAAAGATCAGGGCTCTTGTGTATGGGTGTTGTGCGGCTTATGGGGACTCGGTGGAGACCGTGGACGCCGTGAAGGACCGCAGTCGCAGACTGTTGCTCACGACGAACACGGACGAGAACGCCATCGCGGCGCCCGCGATCATCGGGTTGAGCAGGCCCGCCGCGGCGAGCGGCAGGGCGGCGACGTTGTAGCCGAACGCCCAGAACAGGTTGCCCTTGATGGTGCCGAGGGTCCGCCGCGCCAGCCGGATCGCGTCGGCGGCCACCCGCAGGTCACCCCGGACGAGGGTGAGGTCGCCCGCCTCGATCGCCGCGTCCGTCCCCGTCCCCATGGCGAGGCCGAGGTCGGCGGTGGCCAGGGCGGCGGCGTCGTTGACCCCGTCGCCGACCATGGCGACCGTACGGCCCTCGTCCTGCAGCCGCTTCACGACGGCGACCTTGTCCTCCGGCAGGACCTCGGCGATGACCTCGTCGATGCCGACCTCGCGCGCGACCGACTCGGCCACGCGCCGGTTGTCGCCGGTCAGCAGTACCGGGGTGAGGCCGAGGGCGCGCAATTGGGCGACGGCCTCGGCGCTGGTCTCCTTGACCGCGTCGGCGACGGTCAGGACGCCCCGGGCGCGCCCGTCCCAGGCCACGGCGACCGCCGTACGGCCCTCCGCCTCGGCCGTGGCCTTGGCGGCGGCCAGCTCCTCCGGCAGGTCGACGGACCACTGGGCGAGCAGCTTGTCGCGGCCGACGAGCACCGCGTGCCCGTCCACGGTGCCCTGGACGCCGAGCCCGGGCACGGAATGGAAGCTCTCGGGCACCGGGAGCGCCCCGGTGCGTGTCGCCGCGCCGTCCGCGATGGCGCGGGCGATGGGGTGCTCGCTGGCGTGCTCCAGCGCGCCCGCGAGCCGCAGCAGCTCGTCCTCGCTGGTGCGCGGCGCCAGGATGACCTGGTGCAGCCGCATCCTGCCGGTGGTCACGGTGCCGGTCTTGTCGAGGACGACGGTGTCCACCCGGCGGGTCGACTCCAGCACTTCGGGGCCCTTGATGAGGATGCCCAGCTGCGCGCCGCGGCCGGTGCCGACCATGAGCGCGGTCGGGGTGGCCAGGCCCAGGGCGCACGGGCAGGCGATGATCAGGACGGCGACGGCGGCGGTGAACGCGGCGGTCGCGTCGTTCGTCGTCAGCCACCAGGCCAGCAGGGTGCCCACGGCGATCAGCAGCACGACCGGCACGAAGACGCCGGAGACCCGGTCGGCGAGCCGCTGCACCTCGGCCTTGCCGTTCTGCGCGTCCTCCACCAGGCGGGCCATCCGGGACAGCTGGGTGTCGGCGCCGACCCGGGTGGCCTCCACGACGACGCGGCCCGCCGTGTTGACGGTCGCGCCCGCGACCGTGTCGCCCACCACGACGTCCACCGGAACGGACTCGCCGGTCAGCATCGAGGCGTCGACGGCCGAGCTGCCCTCGACCACCGTGCCATCGGTGGCGATCTTCTCGCCGGGGCGGACGACGAAGCGGTCGCCAACCGCCAGTTCGCGCACCGGGACGCGCACCTCACGGCCACCGCGCAGCACGGTGACGTCCCTCGCGCCCAGCTCCATCAGGGCACGCAGTGCCGCCCCCGCCCGCCGCTTGGACTTCGCCTCCAGGTAGCGGCCGATGAGGATGAAGGTGGTGACTCCGGCGGCCGCCTCCAGGTAGATCGAGGACGAGCCGTTCGCACGGGTGACGGTGAGGTCGAAGCCGTGCCGCATGCCGGACATGCCCGCGTCGCCGAAGAACAGGGCCCACACGGACCAGCCGAGCGCCGCGAGGGTGCCGAGGGAGACCAGGGTGTCCATGGTGGCCGCGCCGTGCCGGGCGTTCGTCCAGGCGGCCTTGTGGAAGGGCGTACCGCCCCAGATGACGACGGGCGCCGCGAGGGTGAGGGAGAGCCACTGCCAGTTGTCGAACTGGAACGAGGGCACCATCGCCAGCACCACGACCGGCAGGGAGAGGAGGAGCGAGACGAGCATGCGGTGGCGCAGCGCGTCGCGCCCGCCCGGCGCCGGGGCCCCGGCCTCGGCGCCGTCGGCCTCGGGCGCCGGCTCCGGTTCGGCGGGGGGCGGTTCCTCGGCGGTGTAGCCGGTCTTGATGACCGTGGCGATGAGGTCCGCGACCTCGACCCCGCTGCCGTAGGAGACCTGGGCCTTCTCGGTGGCGTAGTTCACCGTGGCGGTGACCCCGTCCAGCCGGTTGAGCTTCTTCTCGATGCGCGCCGCGCAGGAAGCGCAGGTCATGCCGCCGATGGCCAGCTCGACCCGCGCCTCGTGCCCGGCGGCGGGAGCCGTGAGGGTCATGCGAGTTCGTAACCTGCTTCGTCGACGGCGGCGCGGACGGCTTCGGCGTCCAGCGGGGCGGTCGAGACCACGGTGACCTGGCCGGTGGAGGCCACGGCCTTGACGGAGCTGACGCCGTCGAGGGCGCCGATTTCCTCGGCGACGGCACCCTCGCAGTGGCCGCAGGTCATGCCGGTCACCTGGTAGACGGCGGTGACGGTGTTCGCCTCGGAGCTCATGGGTTTCTCCTTGAGTGGGGGAGTGGCTGACGGTACGCGAGGGACGCCGGTTGGCGCAGCGCCTCCTGTCACTCCAACTTTATACCCCTAGGGGGTATTCCCGGAAGCCGGGGCGCCACAGGGGAAAGGTTGCCGGGTGGTGGCGGTCAGTGCCGGATCGGCGCTGCCTCGGTGCCGACGACGGGGGCCAGGTACCCGTACAGGCAGTTCTTCAGCTCGGTGATGTACGCCTCCCGGTCCTCGCCCTCATGGGAGAGGATCAGCTCCAGCCCGGCCTTGAACAGGGCGAACCCCATGGTCGCGATGTGCGTGCGGCGCTCCGGGGGCAGCTCGGGGGCGTAGGCGCCGATCAGCTCCTCGACCCGGGTCTGCAGCGTGGCCGCCAGCGCCGCGTGCTCCTCGGCGACCGTGCCCGGGGTGTCGGAGGAGCAGATCAGGGTGAGGAAGACGGGGTTGGCGCAGTTGAACTCGATCATCGGATCGAGGACCACGTCCAGCATCTCGCCGAGCGGCAGCGCGGCGTTCTCCTCGGAGAAGGCCACACCGTGGGTGTCCCGCATCTGCTGGGTGAGGCGGTCGCCCAGCTCGACGGCGATGGCCTCCTTGTTCGGGAAGAACTGGTACAGCGTGCCGGGGGAGACCCCGGCTTCGCGGGCGATCGCGTTGGTGCTCGCGGAGGTGTATCCGGTGCGGCAGAAGACGCTGGCGGCGGCGTCCAGCAACTGCTGGATCCTGCGCTCGCCGCGCGCCTGCCTGCGGCGAGGGTTCGCGGGTCGGGCTGCCTGGCTCTCGGTCACAATCCCCAGCTTCCCATGTGCGATTGACAAACACGAGTGCCCGCTCGCATTCTTGAGAAATGCGAGCGGTCGCTCGTGTTTGCCAGTCCGTGGCAATCAGCGACCCATGCTGCCCGCCTGTCCGCTTGCCCGAGCGGGGGCGGCCGCATGGGCTCAGGCGAAGGGGACACCGCGTCATGACCGACGTCAATCGGCCGCCCGGCGAGCGGATCGGGGGATGGACCCGCCTGGTCACCGCCAGACCGCGGCTGTCCCTGCTGATCGCCCTGCTCTTCACGGCGCTCGCCGTCGTGGCCGGAAGCGGAGTCGCCGACCGGCTGTCGGGCGGCGGCTGGGAGGACCCGGCGTCCCAGTCCTCGTACGCCACCAAGGCGCTGGAGAAGCACTTCCCCGCCTCCCAGCCCAACCTCATCCTGCTCGTCGACGGCGGCGGCAAGAAGGTGGACGCCCCGGCGGTCGCCGCCGAGGCCCGGGCGCTCGCCAAGAAGCTCGCGGGCGAGAAGGACGTCACCGGCGTCACCTCCTACTGGGACACCGGCGCCTCCGTGCTGCGCAGCAAGGACCGCGGCGAGGCGCTCATCGCCGCGCGCGTCACCGGCGACGAGAACGCCGCGGGCAAGGCGCTGGAGCGGATCGCCCCCGACCTCCGCGGGCAGCACGGACCGGTCGAGGTCTCCATCGGCGGCCCCGTCGCGGTCAAGCAGGAGATGCAGACCACCATCCAGGAAGACCTGCTGCGCGCCGAGATGATGGCCCTGCCCGTCACCCTGGTGCTGCTCGTCATGGTCTTCGGCAGCGCGGTGGCCGCCCTGCTGCCGCTCGGCATCGGCGTCATCGCGATCCTGGGCACCGACGCCGTGCTGCGTGTGCTCACCGAGTTCACCGACGTCTCGGTCTTCGCGCAGAACCTGACCACCGCGCTCGGCCTCGGACTCGCCATCGACTACGCCCTGTTCATCGTGCGGCGCTTCCGCGAAGAGTTGTCGGCGGGCGGCGAGACCCTCCCGGCCGTGGCCACCACCCTGCGCACCGCCGGGCGGACCGTGCTCTTCTCGGCGCTCACCGTCGCCGTCTCGCTCGCCGCGATGATGGTCTTCCCGCAGTACTTCCTGCGCTCCTTCGCCTACGCGGGCATCGCCGTGGTGCTCATCGCCGCGGCCGCCGCCCTGGTGGTGCTGCCCGCCGCGCTCATCCTGCTCGGCGACCGCGTCAACAAGTGGGACCTCACCCGGCTGCTGCGCCGCGGCCGCCCCACCGACGGGGCCGCGGCCAAGGCCGAACCGGGCGCGGGCTGGGGCCGGTTCGCCCGGCTGGTGATGCGGCGCGCCCCCCTCTTCGCCCTGGCCACCGTCGCCGGGCTGGTGGCGCTGGGGCTGCCCTTCCTGCGGGTGGAGTTCGGCACCGCGGACGACCGCCAGCTGCCCTCCGGCGCCGAATCCCACGTCGTCCAGCAGCACATCCGGGACGGCTTCGCGGGCGGACCCGGCGGCGGGGTGGAGATCCTCGCCGAGGGCAAGCCCGGCGCCGCGGCGCTCGCCGACTACAGCGCCAAGGTCTCCGCCCTCCCCGGGGTGCTGCGGGTGGACAGCCCGGCCGGTCACTTCGCGGACGGCCGCCAGGTGGGCAAGCCCGGCCCGGCCGAAGCGGCGCGCGCGGCCGGTGGCGCGGCGTATCTCAGCGTGCAGCCCAAGGGCGAGGGCGTGGAGCCCGCCACCCAGGACCTGGTGCGGGACATCCGGGCCCAAAGCCCCCCGTTCCAGACCTCCGTGACCGGCACCGCCGCCGTCCTGGTGGACACCAAGGAATCCCTGGGCGACCGGGTCCCCTGGGCGGGCGCGATCATCATCGCCGTCACCCTGCTGCTGGTCTTCCTGCTCACCGGAAGCCTGCTGATCCCGCTCCAGGCCGTGCTGCTCAACGCGCTCAGCCTCACCGCGATGTTCGGCGCCATGGTGTGGGTCTTCCAGGAGGGGCATCTGTCCGGGCCGCTGGCCTTCACCAGCTCCGGAGACATAGAGACGACCCTGCCGGTGCTCATGTTCTGCGTCGCCTTCGGGCTCTCCATGGACTACGGCGTCTTCCTGCTCTCACGCATCAAGGAGGAGTACGAGCGCACCGGGGACCACGAGGCGGCGGTGGAGTTCGGACTGCGGCGCACCGGCGGGCTGATCACGGCGGCGGCGCTGATCCTGGCCGTGGTCATGGTGGCCATCGGCACCTCGCGGGTCACCAACACCAAGATGCTCGGCCTCGGCATCGCCCTGGCCGTGCTGATGGACGCGATGGTGGTGCGCAGCCTGCTGGTACCGGCGGTGATGAAGCTGACCGGCCGCGCCACCTGGTGGGCCCCGGGCCCGCTGCGCCGCCTGCACGCCCGGTTCGGGCTGAGCGAGGGGGAGTCCGCCCCTTCGCACGACAACCCCTCCGGCGATGCGTCCGGTGGTTCCTCCGGCGAACCCGACGAGGGGGCGGGCACGGCCCCGGGAAAGGGGGACCGGCGCCGGGACCGGGTGAGTACGCACTGACCCGCTAGTCCTCGCGCCGGGCGCGGCGGTTGCCGGGTCTGCGGGCCACCCAGGCCCGGATCGTATCCGCGTACCAATACGGTTTGCCGCCCTCCACCAGATCGGGGGGCGGCATGTGACCGTGCTTGCGATAGGACCGTACGGTGTCGGTCTGCACACCGATATGTGCGGCGATCTCCTTGTAGGACCACAGCCTTCGATCGGTCATCACTCGCGCCCTTTCACTCGGCCTGTGTCCGGTGAACGAGGCCGGGTGACGGGCGGCTAGGGGCTGTTGAACACCTGTGACGTAAGCCGCGCGGAGATGTGACGCCTGTGACCGCCGGGTGACGCGACGGCCCGGGGGCTCACGCCTCCAGGTCGGACATCCGTTTGGTGATCTCGGCGAGCTGGACCGGGCGGTGCTCCAGGCGGGACAGCTCGCACGCCTCGGCCACCAGCAGCGCGTACAGCGCCTGCTGGCCGGAGCACGGGTTGGGGGCCTCGCCCCGGGCCGCCCTGACGAAGGCCGCCAGCTCCGCCCGGTACGCGGCCTCGAACCGCTCCAGGAAGTTGGCCCAGGGCTGGGCGGGGCCGGGGGGACCGCCCGGTTCGGCCGAGGTGAACGGCGTACGGTCGTCCAGGCCGACCACGAACTGGTCGCGCTCCCCGGACAGTTCCATCCGTACGTCGTAACCGGCCCCGTTGTAGCGGGTGGCGGTCGCGGTGACCAGCGTGCCGTCGTCCAGGGTGAGCAGCGCCGCCGCCGTGTCGACGTCGCCCGCCTCGCGGAAGAAGGCGGCGCCGCCGTCCGAACCGGACGCGAACACCTCCACCACCTCACGGCCCGTCAGCCAGCGCACGGCGTCGAAGTCGTGCACCAGACAGTCCCGGATCAGCCCGCCCGAGTGGGGCAGGAACTCCGGCGGCGGGGGCGAGGCGTCGGAGGTGACGGCCCGCAGGGTGTGCACCCGGCCGAGCCGCCCGCTCCGCAGCGCCTCGCGCGCGGCCAGGTACCCGGCGTCGAAGCGGCGCTGGAACCCCATCTGGAGCATGGTCCCGGCCCGTTCGACCTCGCGCAGCGCGCGGACCGTGCCCGCGAGGTCCAGGGCGATGGGTTTCTCGCAGTACGTGGGCAGCCCGGCGCGTGCTGCTCGGGTGATCAGTTCGGCGTGGGTGACGGTCGGGGTGGCGATCACCAGGGCGTCGATGCCGCCCTCGAAGACCGCGTCCACCGACACGGCGGCCCGGGCGCCGACGCGCTCGGCGACCTCGGCGGCCCGCCCGGCGTCGGCGTCACCGATCAGCAGCTCGTCGACCCCGTCCGTACTGGCCAGGGCGGCGGCGTGGAAGGCGCCGATGCGGCCCGCGCCGAGGAATCCGATGCGCATGTGAGTGTCGTCCCATCTCGTCGGGGTCGTTATGGGGTGGCGGCGGTGGAACGGGTCGGGCCGCGCATGTCGGCCTCGAAGAGCGGTCAATTCCAGGAGGAGAGGTATTCGTCGATCTTCCGGCGCATGAAGAGGGACGATTCGCGGGCGCGGTCCTCCCAGGCGAAGACGCAGGAGGTCAGCGTGCCGTCGAAGTCGTTGTCGCGGAGCGCGCCGAACAGCGCGTCGAAGTCGACCTCGCCCTGCCCGATGTCCAGGTGCTGGTGGATACGGGCCGTCGAACCGGGCGGGTTGATGATGTAGCGCAGCCCCGAGGACGCGGTGTGATCGAAGGTGTCGGCCAGATGCACATGGGTGAGCAGATCGCCCGCGTGCTTGATCAGGCCGGGGGCGTCATTGCCGTGGTGGAAGGTGTGCGGGGCGCAGTAGAGGTACGACACCTGGGGGTGGTTGATGCCCCGGATCATGTTGATCGCCTCGTACCCCTCCTCGATGAAGTCATCGGGGTGCGGCTCCAGCGTCAGCCGGATGGACTCACGCTCGAAGACCGGCAGCAGCTCCTCGATCGACCGCCAGAACTGGCCCTCGCTGCGGCTGGGGTCCTCGGGGCGGCCGTTGAACTCCGAGATCATGCTGTCCACGCCCAGATCGGCGGTGATCTGGATGGCCCGCTTCCAGTAGCGGACGGCGGCCTGGCGCTCGTCCTCGTCCGGACCGGACCAGCGGAACAGCGGCAGTACGGAGGAGATCTTCACCCCGGCGGCGTCCAGCGCCTTGCGGAACTGCCGCACCGTGCCGTCATCGACCCTCGGGTGCTTGAAGAAGGGGATGAAGTCGTCTCGGGGCGACAGCTCGATGTACTCGAAGCCCAGCTCGGCGACGAGGGCCGGGAGTTCGAGCAGCGGGCCCTTGCGCAGCATATGCGGGTCGAGGGCGATCTTCATTGGAAGGAGAAACCTTTCCACCAGGGAGAACGTGTGGGATAGGGAGACCGGGGCGGGCCGACCGTGGCGGCGACCGGCCCGCCCGGGAGCGTCAGGCGTAGAAGGCGGGGCGCACGATCATGTCGACCGGTGTGCGCTCACCGGTGATCTGCGCGCGCACGCCCGCCTCGCACACGGCGGCCGCCGCGTAGCCGTCCCAGGCGCTCGGGCCCTCGACCTCGCCGCGCTTGGTGGCGTTGACCCAGGCCTGCACCTCGCGGTCGTACGCCTCCTCGAAGCGGGCCACGAAGTCGGGGGCGATCTCGCCGCCCCAGGTGCCGGGGCGGTTGACGAGCATGCCGTGGGCGTCGCCGACGCGCGCGGTGCCGCGCTCGCAGACCGCCTCGGCCTGGACCTGGTAGCCGAAGCCGCAGCTCGCGAAGATCTCGACGTTGACGATCGCGCCGCCGGTGGTCTCGAAGATCACCAGCTGGGGGTCGGCCAGCCCCTCGGGGGCGTTCGAGTTGGGGGTCGGCTTGAGCACGGTGACGTTGGCGATCTCCTGCTCCAGCAGCCAGCGCGACTGGTCCATCTCGTGCACCACGGAGTCGTTGATCAGCATCTCGGTGGTGAAGTACGAGTGCACCGACGCGTTGCGGTGGCGGCAGTGCATCAGCAGCGGGCGGCCCAGCTCACCGGAGGCGAGCAGCGCCTTGAGCTTCATGAACTCGGTGTCGTAGCGGCGCATGAAGCCGACCTGGACGCGGCGGTGGCCGAGCCGCTGCTCGGCCTCCAGCACCCGCAGCGCGGACTCCGAGTCCGGGGTCAGCGGCTTCTCGCACAGCACCGGCAGATCGTGCTCGAACGCGCTGAGCAGCGCGGCCTCGTGCGCGGGGCCGGGCGAGGCGATGAGTACCGCGTCCACGCCCGGCGCGGCCATGGCGGCGGCCGGGTCGGTGAACGCCTGACAGCCCTCGGAGAGGTCGGCGACGGACTTGGCGCGCGCCTCGTCGATGTCGACCACGGCGGCCACCCGGGCGCCGCTGATCACGTCGTTGATGCGGCGGACGTGGTCGGCGCCCATCTTGCCGGTCCCGATGACGGCGATCCCGAGCGTGCCCTGCTGGGTCATAGGTGTCTCTTTTCTCTTTCTGCTCGTCCGGCGGAGGGGAGGAGATCCGAGGGGATCGGAGGGGATCGGAGGAGACGGAGGGTCAGGCGCCGCAGGAGCGCAGGAAGCGCCGGGTGCGCTGGGCGATGGGGAACGGCTGGTCGGGCGGGCAGGGGTACATGTCCTGCTCGACGATGGCGAACAGGTCCACGTCCAGCTTCTGGGCGGCCGCCAGGACCGGCTCCAGCTCCGGGACGCCCTTCGGCGGCTCGCACATCACGCCGCGCTTGACGGCCGGGCCGAACGGCACGCCGTTCTTGACCACGTCGGACAGGATCTCGGGGTCGACCTGCTTGAGGTGGAGGTAGCCGATGCGCTCGCCGTAGGTCTCGATGAGCTTGACGCTGTCCCCGCCGCAGTAGGCGTAGTGGCCGGTGTCCAGGCAGAGGTTGACCAGGTCGGAGTCGGTGGCGTCGAGGAAGCGGGCCACGTTCTCCTCGCCGTCGATGTGGGTGTCGGCGTGCGGGTGGACGACGATGTCGAGCCCGAAGCGCTCGCGCACCTCACGGCCGAGGCGCTCCATGCCGGTGGACAGGTGGCGCCACTGCTCGGCGGTCAGCTCGGGCGGCTCGATGATCTCGGCGGTCTTGTCGTCGCGCCAGAAGGAGGGGATGACCACGAGGTGCTTCGCGTTCATGGCCCGGGTCAGCTCCGCGACCTGGGAGACGTGCTCCCAGGTGGCGTCCCAGACGTCGGGGCCGCGGTGCAGCGAGGTGAAGATCGTGCCCGCCGAGACCGTGAGGTTCCGGCGGGTGATCTCCTCGGTGAGCCGGGCGGGATCGGTCGGCAGATAGCCGTACGGGCCCAGCTCGATCCACTCGTAACCGGCCTCCGCGACCTCGTCGAGGAAGCGCTGCCAGGGGACCTGCTGCGAGTCGTCCGGGAACCACACCCCCCAGGAGTCGGGGGCCGAGCCGACCCGGATGCGGTCCAGGGCGGGTGCGGGGGAGGCGGCGGCAGTCATGGAAGAGGGTCTCCTCTCGCCGGTCCGGGGGGACCGGGGAAGGGGGCAGTGCGGGTCGCTTGCTCTCGATGGTGGTCGGGGCCCGCGATTCATGCTGGTTTGGGCAGCTTTACGGGCCGGGCCGGGGGCCGTCAAGACTTCGTCAGGACATTCGGACGTAATGTCAGTACGTCATGTCACGCCGAGGGGGTGTTGACGGCCTCGGGAAGCTCCTCCACATCGACCCCGCGCACCTGCGCCAGCTCGTGTTTGAGGGCGGCCAGCTCGGTGCCGCCGGCCATGTGGTTGGTGAGTTCCTCGAGGCTGACGTCGTCCCGGGCGGCGTTCAGCTCCAGGGCGCCGAGTCTCAGCACCGAGAAGTGGTCGCCGACCATGTACGCGTGGTGCGGGTTGTGGGTGATGAAGATGACGCCGAGGCCCCGCTCGCGGGCGGCCGCGATGTACTTCAGGACGACGCCCGACTGCTTGACGCCCAGGGCCGCGGTGGGCTCGTCCAGGATCAGCACCCTGGCGCCGAAGTACACCGCCCGCGCGATGGCCACGGACTGCCGCTGGCCTCCGGAGAGGGTGCCGATGGGCTGTTCCAGGTTGTCCAGGTGGATGCCCATGGCGGACAGCTCGGTCTGGGTGGTCTCCTTCATCCGCTCGATGTCGAGGCGGCGGACGGGCCAGGGGCCGCGGGTCAGCTCGGAGCCGAGGAAGAAGTTCCGCCACACCGGCATCAGGGGCACCGTGGCCAGGTCCTGGTAGACGGTGGCGATGCCGAGGTCGAGGGCCTCGCGCGGGTTGTGGAGCCGTACCGGCTTGCCGTCGACGACGTACTCGCCCTCGTCGTGCTGGTGCAGCCCGGAGATGATCTTGATGAGGGTGGACTTGCCCGCGCCGTTGTCACCGAGGACGCAGGTCACCTGGCCCGGCCGGACGTCGAGGTCGATGCCGTCCAGGGCCCGGACGTTGCCGTACAGCTTGCCGACGCCCTTGAGCTGGACGACCGGCTCCGTCTCCTCGGCCCCGGCGGCGGGGGCGGGCTTCGTGAGGTCGTTGGCGGACATTCCCATCACCTCCTGGTGGCCTGACGGCGCACCCACAGATTCACGAGCGTGGCGAGCAGGAGCATCACGCCGACGAAGAACTTGAACCAGTCCGGGTTCCAGTTGGCGTAGACGATGCCCTGGTTGACCATGCCGAAGATGAAGGCGCCCAGCAGCGCGCCGATCGCGGAGCCGTAGCCGCCGGTGAGCAGACAGCCGCCGATCACCGCCGCGATGATGTAGTAGAACTCGTTGCCGACGCCCTCACCGGCCTGCACGGTGTTGTACTCGAAGAGCAGGTGCATCCCGACGAACCAGGCCCCGAAGCCCACGGTCATGAAGAGCGCGATCTTGGTGAGGTTCACCGGCACGCCGACCGCCCGGGCGCTCTCCTTGGAGCCGCCCGCCGCGAAGATCCAGTTGCCGAACTTGGTGCGCAGCAGGACCCAGGTGGCGAGGGCGGCGAAGGCCAGCCAGTAGAACACGGTGATGTTCACATCGACGCCGAAGACCGGGACGTCGGAGGCGAAGACCGCCTTGGCCGAGTCGAAGCCGTCCATGTCGTTGATGGCGTTCGTGGCGACGTTGTCGGTCAGCAGCTTGGTGATGGCCAGGTTGAGGCCCTGGAGCATCAGGAAGCTGGCGAGCGAGACCAGGAAGCTGGGCAGCCCGGTCTTGATCAGCAGGAGCCCGTTGATCAGGCCCACCCCGAGGGAAACGATCAGGGCGACCCCGACGCCGACCCACACGTTGGCGGTCATCTGGAAGCTGAGCATGCTCGCGGTCAGCGCCGAGGAGGTGACGGCGACACCGGCCGACAGGTCGAACTCGCCGCCGATCATCAGCAGGGAGACCGCGAGCGCCATGATGCCCAGGGTCGAGCCCTGGTAGAGCACGGTGGCGAACGAGTCGGCCTGGCGGAAGGTGGGGGCGACGGCGAAGAAGAAGACGTAGACGCCGATGGCGGCGACCAGCGCGCCGATCTCCGGCCGGGCGAGGGCCCGGCGGGCCAGCGAGCGGTCGGCGGTGCGGGTCTTTGGGGCCGCCGCGGGGGAGGTCGGTGGCATGGCGGCGGCGGGCGGGGCGGCTTGGGTCATGGCCGGATCACCGGTTTCCCTTCGCGGCGAACTTGGCGATCTTCTCCACGTTGTCCTTGGTGACGAACGCGGGGCCGGTCAGCACGGGTGCCTCGCCGCCGCCGCTGAAGTTGCCGTTGTTCTTGTAGAGCCACAGGGAGTCGACGGCCAGATAGCCCTGGAGGTAGGGCTGCTGGTCCACGGCCAGTTGCACATCCCCGCTCTTGACGGCGGCGATGAGGTCCTTGTTGAGGTCGAAGGTGGCGACCTTGGCCTTGCCGCCGGACTCCTTGGCGGCCTGCACGGCGGTCAGGGCGAACGGCGCGCCGAGCGTGACGACGTAGTCGATGCTGGAGTCCTGCTTGAGCTTGGCGGAGATCGTGGACTTGACCGACGGCATGTCGGTCCCGTTGACGTAGAGCGTGTCTGTCTTGCCCTTGAAGGTCTTCTTCACACCCGCGCAGCGGGCCTCCAGGGCGACGTGGCCCTGCTCCTGGATGACACAGATGTTGTGCTTGGCGCCCATCGCGTTGAGGCGCTTGCCGAAGGCCTGACCGGCGAGGTTCTCGTCCTGGCCGAAGTATTCGAGCAGCCCCTGCGCCTTCCAGTCCTCCAGGCCGGAGTTGAAGCCGACCACGGGGATCCCGGCCTTCTCGGCCTTGGCGATCGCGCCCTTCATCGCGGCGGGCTTGGCCAGCGTGACGGCGATGCCGTCGACCTTCTGGTTGATCGCGTTGCGGATGAGGTTGGCCTGGTCGCCACCGTTCGGATTGCTGGAGTAGACCAGATTGACGTTGTCCTTGGCCGCGGCCGCCTTGGCGCCCTTGCGGACCGTGTCCCAGAAGGTGTCACCGGGGGCGGCGTGGGTGATCATCGCGATCTTCATCCGGGGGGTGTTGGCCTTGCCCGCCGAGATGTCATCCGCGGCGTCCTGGGCCTTTTTGCCCCCTTGACTGCTGCACCCCGTTGCGAGGAGAACCGTTACGGCGGCGATGGCGGTGAGTCCCGCGCGGCGGCGTCGGTCGAATCTGAGGTCCATGTGCTCCAGCACCTCTCAGCCAGGTCCGGTGTTAACAGAGCTGTTGCATGAGGGGGAGCCAACTCCTCGCGGACGCCGCCTGTCAAGAGTTTGTCATGACAACATTTCATCTGGACGTAACGAGGCTATAACGCACGGGCGGCGACTCCAGGGCGAGTCTCGTGGTTACGTCCGAATGTAATGACAAATCCTTGACAGCGGCCTGTGGGTCCGTCTAGACCTGAAGGGGCCGGGCGGGGCCCGGTGTTCGCCCACGACAATCCTGAGCTGCGTCTTTCCCGAAGGGGCACGCATGAGTGAGCCGTACGACCTGATCACGATGGGCCGCATCGGAGTGGACCTCTACCCGCTGCAGACCGGAGTGCCGCTGCCACAGGTCGAGTCATTCGGAAAGTTCCTGGGCGGCTCGGCGACCAACGTCGCGGTGGCCGCGGCCCGCTTCGGCCACCGCTCCGCGGTGATCAGCCGTACCGGAGCGGACCCGTTCGGCGAGTACATCCACCAGGAACTCCAGGGGTTCGGCGTGGACGACCGCTTCGTCACGCCGGTCGAGGACTACCCGACCCCCATCACCTTCTGCGAGATCTTCCCGCCCGACGACTTCCCGCTCTACTTCTACCGCCGCCCCAAGGCCCCCGACCTGGAGATCTACCCCGACGAGCTGGACCTCGACGCGGTCCGCGCCGCCCGGATCTTCTGGATGACCGGCACCGGCCTCAGCGAGGAGCCCAGCCGCGGCAGCACCCTCGCCGCCCTCGCCCACCGTGCCAAGAGCGGCATCACCGTCTTCGACCTCGACTGGCGCCCCATGTTCTGGAAGGACCCCGAGACGGCGCGCCCCTTCTACGCCGAGGCCCTGCGCCACGCCACCGTCGCCGTCGGCAACGTGGACGAGTGCGAGATCGCCACCGGTGTCCGGGAACCCGTGGCCTGCGCCCAGGCCCTGCTGGACGCGGGCGTTGAGCTGGCCGTCGTCAAACAGGGCCCCAAGGGAGTCCTCGCCGTGCACCGCGACGGCACCTCCACCGAGGTCCCGCCCGTCCCGGTCGACGTCGTCAACGGACTCGGCGCGGGCGACGCGTTCGGCGGCGCCCTGTGCCACGGGCTGCTGGCGGGCTGGGACCCGGAGCGGATCATGCGCTACGCCAACGCCGCGGGCGCGATCGTCGCGTCCCGCCTCGCCTGCTCCTCCGCGATGCCGACGGAAGCCGAGGTCGAGGCCCTGCTCAGCCAATCGTGACGCGGTTCGCCGTTCTGCCGGACCCCAAGTAGGGAGCCCTTCTTGAGTATCAGCATCTCCGACCTCGTGACGGTGCGCAGCCGCCACCCGGAGGCCATCGCCGAGGCCGCCGCACGCCGGGTCCGCCGCCCGCTGATCGGCGACAGCGGCCGACTCATGATCGTGGCCGCCGACCACCCGGCGCGCGGCGCCCTCGCCGTCGGCGGGCACAAGCTGGCCATGGCCAACCGGGCCGATCTGCTGGAGCGGCTGTGCCTGGCGCTGTCCCGCCCGGGCGTCGACGGGGTGCTGGCCACCGCCGACATCCTGGAGGACCTGCTGCTGCTCGGCGCCCTCGACGGCAAGGTCGTCATGGGCTCGATGAACCGCGGCGGGCTGGCCGGTGCCTCGTTCGAGCTGGACGACCGCTTCACCGGCCACCGCCCGCAGGACATCGAGCGGCTGCGCTTCGACGCCGGGAAGCTGCTGCTGCGGGTCGACTACGACGACGCCGGGTCGCTCAGCACCATGCTCACCACGGCCCGCGCCATCGACGAGATGGCGGAGCGGCGGCTTCCGGTCTTCGTCGAGCCGTTCATCTCCCGCCGGATAGACGGCCGGGTCTCCAACGACCTGAGCGCCGAGGCCGTCACCAAGTCCATCGCGATCGCCTCCGGGCTCGCCGGGACGTCCGCGTACACCTGGCTGAAGGTGCCGGTCACCAACGACCCGGACGAGATGGCCGCCGTCATGGAGACGAGCACCCTGCCCGCGGTGCTGCTCGGCGGCGAGGTGGGGAAGGACCAGGAGGGGGCGTACGAGAAGTGGCGCAAGGCGCTGCGGCTGCCCACCGTCCAGGGCCTGGTCGTCGGCCGCTCGCTGCTCTATCCGGCGGAGGGCAGCGTGGAGACCGCCGTGGACACCGCCGTCGGCCTGCTGTGAATCGGCCCCTGCTGTGAAGGCCCGCTCTTCATCGGCCCGCTCTGCATCGGCCCCGGAACCGGAGGAAACACTGACGCCATGACCACCCACGAATCTTCCCTTGGCTTCCATGTGCAGGCCGGTAAGGCGGCCGACGGCCCGTACGCGCTGGACATCGACCCCGCGCGGGCCGGATGGGGCTACTCCAGCCTGCGCGTGCTCGACCTGCCGCCCGGCGGCTCGCACCAGCTGGCCACCGGCGACAGCGAGTGGATCGTGCTGCCGCTCAGCGGCGGCTGCACGGTGATCACCGAGGGCGAGACCTTCGAACTCCAGGGCCGGGAGAGCGTGTTCAGCGGGGTGAGCGACTTCGCGTACGTCCCGCGCGACGCCCACGCCACGATCGCCAGCGGCGCCGGGGGCCGCTTCGCGCTCACCGGCGCCCGCTGCGAGCGCAGGCTGCCCGCCCGCTACGGGCCCGCCTCGGCCGTCCCCGTCGAGCTGCGCGGCACCGGCAACTGCTCGCGCCAGGTCAACAACTTCGGCGCCGCCGGGGTTTTCGAGTGCGACAAGCTCATCGCCGTCGAGGTGCTCACCCCCGGCGGCAACTGGTCCTCGTATCCGCCGCACAAGCACGACGAGTGCCGCCCCGGCGAGGAGAGCGAGCTGGAGGAGATCTACTACTTCGAGATCGCCGAGGCCCACGGCAACGAGGGCGTCGGCTACCAGCGCGTCTCGCCCTCCGGCCGCGGCCGCGGCACCGATGTGCTGGCCGAGGTCCGCTCCGGGGACGCGGTCCTCATCCCGGACGGCTGGCACGGCCCCTCCATCGCCGCGCCCGGCCACGCCATGTACTACCTCAACGTCATGGCGGGCCCCGGCGAGGAGCGCGCCTGGCTGATCTGCGACCACCCCGACCACGGCTGGATCCGCTCCACCTGGCCCGACCAGCCCGTCGACCCCCGCCTTCCGCTGTACGCAGCCCCTGAAGCTCCCGCAGGAGACGCCCGATGACCACCCGCCGCCTCACCGTCGCCCAGGCCCTGGTCGAGTTCCTGGCGCACCAGTACACCGAGCGGGACGGGCAGCGGCACCGTCTGATCAACGCCACCTGGGGCATCTTCGGCCACGGCAATGTGGCCGGGCTCGGCCAGGCGCTGCTGGAGGCCGGACAGGACACCATGCCGTACCTCCAGGGCCGCAACGAGCAGGCGATGGTGCACGCCGCGGTCGGCTACGCCCGCCAGTCCAACCGGCTCGCCGCCCAGGCCGTCACCACCTCCATCGGGCCCGGCGCCACCAACCTGGTCACCGGTGCCGCACTGGCCACCGTCAACCGGCTGCCGGTGCTGCTGCTGCCCGGCGACATCTTCACGACCCGGCCCGCCGACCCCGTGCTCCAGCAGCTGGAGGTGCCGTACGCGGGCGACGTGTCCGTCAACGACGCGCTGCGCCCGGTCTCCCGCTACTTCGACCGCGTCGTACGCCCCGAAGCGCTGATCCCGGCCGCGCTCGCCGCGATGCGGGTGCTCAGCGACCCGGCCGAGACCGGCGCGGTCACCCTGGCCATGCCGCAGGACGTGCAGGCCGAGGCGTTCGACTGGCCGGAGGAGTTCTTCGCCGACCGGGTGTGGCGCGTGCGCCGCCCCGTCCCGGAGCACGCCGAGACCCTCGCCGCCGCGCAGGCCATCCGCGCCGCCCGGCGCCCGCTGGTCGTCGCGGGCGGCGGCGTCCACCACAGCGAGGCCGAGGGAGCGCTGCGGGCGTTCGCCGACGCCACCGGCATCCCGGTCGCCTCCACCCAGGCGGGCAAGGGCTCGCTGCGCCACGACCACCCGGCCGACATCGGCGGCATCGGGCACACCGGCACCGCCGTCGCCGACGACCTGGCCCGCACCGCGGACCTGATCATCGGGGTCGGCACCCGCTACAGCGACTTCACCACCGCCTCCGCGACCCTCTTCACGGACCCGGGCGTCCGCTTCCTCAACCTCAACATCACCGGATTCGACGCCCACAAGCTGGCCGCCACCACCCTGGTCGCCGACGCCCGCGCCGGCCTTGAGGCGCTCACCGCCGAGCTGGCCGGTCACCGGGTCGATACGACGTACGAGGCCGAGTACCGCACCGGCAAGGCCGCGTGGGAGCGCCGGGTGGACGCCGCGTACGCCGCCGAGGACGCCTCCGTACGGCCCTCCCAGACCCAGGTGCTGGGCGCGCTGGACGCGGTGGTCGGTGACGACGACGTGGTGATCAACGCGGCGGGCTCGCTCCCCGGCGACCTGCACAAGCTGTGGCGGGCCCGCTCGCCCCGCCAGTACCACCTGGAGTACGGCTACTCCTGCATGGGCTACGAGATCCCGGGCGCCATCGGCGTACGGCTCGCGGCCCCCGACACCCCGGTGTGGGCGCTGGTAGGGGACGGTACGTACCTGATGATGCCGACCGAGATCGTCACCGCGGTCCAGGAGGGCATCAACATCAACGTCGTCCTCCTCCAGAACCACGGCTACGCCTCGATCGGCGGTCTGTCGGAGGAGACCGGCGCCGAGCGGTTCGGCACCGCCTACCGCTTCCGGTCCGCCGACGGCCTCTACACCGGCGATCCGCTCCCCGTGGACCTGGCCGCGAACGCCGCCTCGCTCGGCATGGACGTGCTGCGCGCCGCGACCGTGGCCGAGCTGCGCGAGGCGCTCGCGGCGGCCCGCGCCTCGGACCGTCCCACATGTGTCTATGTGGAGACCGAAACGGGCGACACAGTGTCGGGCGCCCCTGACGCACAGGCGTGGTGGGATGTGCCCGTAGCCGAGACCGCGAGCCGCCCGGCCGCCGTGAAGGCCCGCGAGGAGTACGACCGGCACGCCGCCGGCCGCCGCCGCCACCTCTGACGTTTTTCGAGAGAAAGGCTCCGCACCCATGAAGACCGTCAACCACTGGATCGGCGGGAAGTCCGTCGAGGGCACCTCCGGCAACCACGGCCCGGTGTACAACCCCGCCACCGGCGCCCAGGACACCCGGGTCGCCCTCGCCTCGGTCGGTGAGGTCGACGCGGCCGTCGCGTCCGCGAAGGAGGCGTACCGGTCCTGGGGCACCATCTCGCTGTCCAAGCGCTCCTCGATCCTCTACAAGTACCGCGAGCTGCTGGACGCCCACCGCGACGAGATCGCCGAGCTGATCACCGCCGAGCACGGCAAGGTGCACTCGGACGCGCTCGGCGAGGTGGCCCGCGGCCTGGAGATCGTCGAGCTGGCCTGCGGCATCGCCGAGAAGCTCAAGGGCGAGCTGTCCACCCAGGTCTCCACCGGGGTCGACGTCTCCTCGATCCGTCAGCCGCTGGGCGTCGTCGCGGGCATCACGCCGTTCAACTTCCCGGCCATGGTGCCGATGTGGATGTTCCCGGTGGCCGTCGCCTGCGGCAACACCTTCGTCCTCAAGCCCAGCGAGAAGGACCCGTCGGCCTCCTGCCGGCTGGCCGAGCTGGCGTCCGAGGCGGGGCTGCCGGACGGTGTGCTCAACGTCGTCCACGGTGACAAGGTGGCCGTGGACCGGCTGCTGGAGCACCCGGACATCGCCGCGGTCAGCTTCGTCGGCTCCACCCCGATCGCCAAGTACATCCAGTCCAAGGCCGTCGAGCACGGCAAGCGGGTGCAGGCGCTCGGCGGCGCCAAGAACCACATGCTGGTGCTGCCCGACGCCGACCTGGACTTCGCGGCGGACAACGCGATCAACGCGGCCTACGGCTCGGCCGGTGAGCGCTGCATGGCGGTCTCCGTCGTGGTCGCCGTCGGCGACATCGGCGACGACCTGGTGAAGAAGATCGCCGACCGCGCCGCCAAGCTCCGCATCGGCCCCGGCAACGACCCGTCCTCCGAGATGGGCCCGCTGATCACCAAGGAGCACCGGGACAAGGTCGCCTCCTACGTCCACGGGGCCGCCGCCCAGGGCGCCGAGGTGGTCGTGGACGGCACCGGCTACTCGGTCGAGGGCCACGAGAACGGGTTCTTCATCGGCGTCTCGCTGCTGGACAAGGTCCCCGCCACCGCCGACGCCTACCGCGACGAGATCTTCGGCCCGGTGCTGTGCGTGGTCCGCGCCGAGACGTACGACGAGGCCATCGAGCTGATCAACTCCTCGAAGTGGGGCAACGGCACCGCGATCTTCACCCGGGACGGCGGCGCCGCCCGCCGCTTCCAGCTGGAGGTGGAGGCGGGCATGGTCGGCGTCAACGTGCCGATCCCGGTGCCGGTGGGCTACCACTCCTTCGGCGGCTGGAAGGACTCGCTCTTCGGCGACCAGCACATCTACGGCAACGACGGGGTGCACTTCTACACCCGCGGCAAGGTCGTCACCACCCGCTGGCCGGAGCCCTCGGAAGAGGTCGGCATCAACCTGGGATTCCCCAAGAACCACTGATCGCCTGACGGTCGCGTCCCCCGCCGGTCTCGGACCGGCGGGGGTTTCGCCGTTCACAGGGCAACCATCTACCCCTCCTGTAGGTCTTCTTGAGTGTTCGCCCGAACAATGGGCACACGACCACATTCAGGGGGATCTCCTATGCTTCGCACCCTTTGCTGCTCCGCGGCCGCGCTCGGCCTCGGGCTCGTGCTGGCCGCGGGCTCGCCCGCGGCCGCCGCTGCGCACGGCGCCACGACCGATCCGAACGGCCGCTTCACCGCCGAGGAGATCCACCACTTCCTGGAGGGCTTCTACGGCAACCACGGGCCGCGCCCCTGGGAGCGCGAGAACCTGGTCTCCGACCACCTCAAGGAGCGGATCGCCGAGACCCCCGACTACGACCTGCTGCTGTGCGCGCAGAACGAGCCGCGGGACATCGAGGTCGGCGAGGTGACCACGGCGCAGTCCGCCCGGGTCGGCTGGGCGACGGTCACCACCCACTGGGGCCAGGGCGCGACCGGCTCCTTCACCGCGTACGTCGACCTCGACGCGACCCGGCCCATCGAGCTGCTCGACGTGGACTGCGCAACATCTGAGGGCTGACGCGGGCCGAAAGGGCGGGAAAGCGAGGAATCAGCCAAAGACGGCCGGTTCCTCGCTTGCAGATCAAGGTCGTAGTCTCGGCGTATGAGCTGGTCACACGCGCTGAAGCAGACGGCCCAGGCCGGTTTGACGATCGAGCGCATCCGGCTGGAGCCGCTGGTCGCGGTCCGCGGCGCCTGCGGTGTGGCCATCGTCATCGGGCTGACCCTCTGGTTCGGCTCGCCCACCCTCGCGGTGTCGTCCGCGTTCGGCGCGTTCTCCGCCGGGATCGCCATCTTCCAGAAGAGCTGGCGGCCCCGCCCGGAGCTGGCGCTCGCCGCGGCGTCCCTGCTCGCGGTCTCCACCTTCCTCGGCTATCTGGCCGCCGCCCACGTCGCCACCTTCGTCGTGATGCTCGCCGTATGGACGCTGCTGACCGGCATGTCGTGGGCGGTCGGCCCGGTCTCCGGGCTGGTGTCGACCCAGATGGTCGCGGTGATGCTGGTCACCGTCACCCTCCCCACCTCGGTGCTCGGCGCCCTGGAGCACGCCGCGCTGATCGGACTGGGCGGCGTCGTCCAGGCAGCGCTGATCCTGCTCTTCCCGGTACGGCCCTGGGGTGTGCAGCGCGACGCCCTCGCGGACGCGCTCGCCGGCGTCGCCGACTACGCCCGGCGGCTGCGCCACGACCCGCAGGCGCCGTTCGACCCGCAGCCGCTGATGGACGCCCGCAGCGCCGCCGCCGTCACCCCGCGCGCGGCGAAGCGGCGCCCGAGCCAGCTGCGCGGCTACCGGCTGCTGGCCGAGCGGATCCGGCCGGTGCTCGCGTCGATGGCCGACCCGGTGGTCGGCGCCCCGATGCTCGGGCCCGAGCGCGACCGGGTGCGCGAGCTGCTGGCCGCGACCGCCACCGTGCTGGACGCGGTGGCCCACGGCGTCCGCCGGAACAAGCCGGTCCGGCTGCCGCCCGAGGCGATGGCGGTGCTGGAGGTGCCGGAGAGCGGCCCGATGCTGGACGGTGCGGCCCGCCGCGCCGCGCTGAAGCTGATGGCCCTGGTGAACGACGTCGTGGAGTCCTCGGACGAGCGGGTGGAGGCGGTGACCTCCGAGGGCACCAAGGACCGCCGCCATCTGCCCCGCCCGACCGTCCCCGGCCTGGTGCCGGTGGCGCTGCGCGCCCTGCGCCGCGAGGTCCGCTGGGACTCGCGCATCCTGCGGCACGCGGTGCGCCTCACCGTGGTGGCGGTCTGCGGCTATCTGCTGGGCACCATCCTGCCGTTCGGCCATGGCTACTGGGCGCCGCTGACCTCGGTGATGGTGCTGCGCCCGGACTTCGGTCAGACCTTCTCGCGCGGGGTCGCCCGCTTCTTCGGCACTCTGGCCGGGGTCCTGATCGGCGGTCTTGTGGTGACGCTGGCCCACCCGGACCCGTATGTGAGCGCCACGCTGGCCGTGGTGTGCGCGGCCTTCATGTTCATGCTGCTGCGCACCGGCTTCATCGTGGCCTCGCTGTGCGTGAGCGCGTACGTGGTCTTCCTGCTCGGCATCGCGGGCGCGGAGGTCGGCCAGACCGTTCAGGCGCGGGTGGCGCTGACGCTGCTGGGCGGGCTGATGGCGATGGCCTCGTACGTGGTCTTCCCCGCCTGGGAGACCCCGCTGCTGCGCGACCGGCTGGCCGACTGGCTGACCGCGGGCGGCCAGTACGCCATCGCTGTCTTCGACGCCCACGCCCGCCCCGCCGAGCGCCGCCCCCGCCAGGTGCGGGAGGCGCTGCTGGACCAGCGGGCGGCCCGCAACGAGTACGAGCAACTGGACGGCCGGGCCCGCCGGGAACCGGTGCGCCACCGCGGGCTCGGCCCCCGGGCGGCGCAGGCGGCGCAGACCGCGCTGTCCACCGCGGGCCGGGTCACCATGCTGCTGGAGGCGCATCTTCCGGACCGCGACGCGGCCCCGTCGCCGGAGGCCGGGGAGTTCGCGGCGGCGCTGCGGACGGCGGTTCCGAAGGCCGTGGAGGCGGTCCGGGAGCGGCGGCCGCTGGACTGGACCGCCGTACAGGAGTCGCTGGAGCACTGGCAGGAGCGCGCGGGGGAGCGGCAGGGGGTCGCGGTGCGCAGTGCCGAGCTGTTGGTGGAGGCGCTGGACGACCTGGCGCAGGCGCTTGCCGGGGGCGCGCGGCAGCAGCCCGCACTCCAAGACCCCACTCGTGGGGGTGGCCCCGAGCGTTAGGGGTGCCCCCTACATCTACTGTCGTGTTAGAACATTTGGGGGCAGCTTGTTCTGACGCATCTTCTGGTGGGTGAGCGGCTGTTGCGACCGCGAACCCGATGAGGGAAAGACTTTTCACGTACATGGGTGCTCAGCAAGCAGACAGCGTCTGGATACGACGGTTCCATCCGGCACCCGAGAGCCGCGTGCGGCTGGTCTGCCTGCCGCACGCCGGGGGCTCGGCGCCGTTCTTCTTCCCGGTGTCACAAGCGCTTTCACCTGCCGTCGACGTCCTCTCGCTGCAGTATCCGGGGCGTCAGGACCGGCGTCTCGATCCGCGCATCGAGGACATCGGCGAGTACGCGGACGCCATCGCCGCGGAGTTGAAGCCCTGGCTCGATCTGCCGATCGCCTTCTTCGGCCACAGCATGGGCGCCGTCCTCGCGTTCGAGGTGACGCGGCGGCTGGAGGCGGCCGATCCGGAGTTCTCCCCGGTCGCCCTCTTCGCCTCGGGCCGCCGGGCACCGTCCCGTTACCGGGACGAGAATGTGCACCGCCGCGACGATGACGGCATCGTGCGCGAAATGAAGGTGCTGAGCGGAACCGACGCACGGGTCCTCGGGAATGAGGAGATCCTGCGCATGGTGATGCCCGCGATCCGCGGTGACTACAAGGCGGTTGAGACCTACCGCTCCGAGCCGGGCGCCGTCGTCCGCGCTCCGATCACCGTGCTGACCGGCGACGACGACCCCAGGACCAGCCTGGACGAGGCGCAGGCGTGGCGGGAGCACACCACCGGCGCGTTCGACATCCGGGTGTTCCCGGGCGGCCACTTCTTCTTGGCCAACCATCAGGCGGAGATCACGAGTCTGCTGTCCGGGGCGCTTTCGGCGTCACGTCCCTGACCCGGCCGATTCGTATCGCACGACCGAAACGCAAGAATCGCCATACGTCACGTTTCAGGCCCTCGGCGCCATCGGCCCCGGGGGCGTGAGGCGATGATTCGTCGGGAAATGAGACCTGTGCCCGCAAATCTCTTCGAATGGGAGAGCCGCCTCTCCGTCCTGCGTGAAATGCTGCACGGCGCGACGCAGGGCAGAGGACGGCTGGCGCTTGTCAGCGGCGCGGTGGCCAGCGGGAAGACGCGGCTGCTGGACAGCTTCGCCGAACAGGCAATCGACAGCGGTGCGTTGCTCCTCGAAGTGACCGGTTCCCGGGCCGAACGCGAACTGCCCTTCGGTATTCTCCGAAAGATATTCGACAACGCCGCCATGCCCCCGGACGTCCGCTCCGAGGCGGTCGCCCTGCTGGCCGACATGGGGCCGGAGAGTACCGCCGCGGCCCACATGCACGTGATGTCCCAGATTTCGTCGGTGCTGCTGCGGCTGGTCGATGAACGCACGCTGGTGATCGCCGTCGACGATGTGCACTGCGGCGATGATCAGTCCCTGCAATTCCTTCTCCACCTCGCGCGCCGGGTCCGCCAGGCGAGGGTGCTCATCGTCCTCACCGAATCCCCCCGGCTGCGCCAGCGGCAGCTCACCTTCCACGCCGAACTGCTCCGCCAGCCCAACTGTGTGCGCATGCGGCTGCCCATGCTCACCGAGGCGGGCGTCGCCGAGGCGCTGTCGAGCACCCTGTCCGCCACCGTCGCCTCCCGGCTCGCCCCCGAGTGCCACCGCCTCTCCGGCGGCAACCCGCTGCTGCTGCGCGCGCTGCTCGACGACTGGCGGGCCGGTGGCGAACACGGCGAGGCCCTGCAGCGCCCCACGCCCGGCGACGCGTTCGCGCAGGCCGTCCTCGGCTGTCTGTACCGGGGCGAGCCCGATGTGGCGGCGATCGCCCGCGGTGTCGCCGTCCTCGGCGACGCCCGCTCCCCACGGCACCTGAGCAGCCTCCTCGATCTGAGCGTCGCCACGGTCGAACAGGGCGTCCAGGATCTGCACGAGTGCGCCGTCCTGGACCACGGCCGGTTCCGCGACGAAGTCGCCCGTACCGCCGTACTCGACGCGGCGCCCGCCGCCGTCCGCCACGACCTGCACGCCCGGGCCGCCCGGCTGCTGCACGCCGACGGCGCTTCCGCACTCGACGTCGCCCGCCATCTGGTCCGCGGCCACCAGGACGGCGAGCCCTGGACCGTCCCGGTCCTGCGCGAGGCCGCCGAATACGCGCTGGTGCAGAAGGAACTCGACGTCGCGCTCCGCTGCCTCGAACACGCCCATCGCGCGTGCGAGCCGGGTCCCACCCGCACCGCTCTCAAGGCGCGGCTCGTCAGCGTCGCCTGGCGGGTCGGCCCGGCGGTCGCCGAGGGGTATCTGCCGTCGCTCACCGAGGAGGTCGAGAAGGGCTGGCTCGCCCCGCGCGACATCGCCCCCATCACCTCGTACCTCGCCTGGTCGGGGCGGCTGGACACGGCTGCCGACGCCATCACCGCGCTGAGCCGCGCGGCGGGCCCCGGGGGCACCGACGGCGGTGACCCCGCGATGAGCGCCGCCCTCTCCGCCTCCGTCCAGTGGCTGACGATGCTCAGCCCGCCGCTGCGCGACCGCCTCCCCACCCTCGGCGCCGGGGCCACGAAGGCCACCGGCTCCCCGCACGACGTGGCCGACCTCGCCCACGCGCACGCCGCCGCCACCCTGTCCGCCGCCTTCACCGAGGGCCGGGCCGATCAGGCGGTCATTGAGGCCGAGCGCGTCCTGCAGCGCTACCACCTCGGCGACAACACGCTCCAGCCGCTGGTCATCGCCCTGTACGCGCTCGTCGTCACCGGCCGCCTGGACCTCGCCCTGTCCTGGTGCGAGCGGCTGCTCGGCGAGTGCTCCTCCCGCAGCGTCCCCGCCTGGCAGGCGATGCTGTCCGCCGTACGGGCCGAAATCGCGCTGCGCCAGGGCGATCTGCAGGTGGCCGCGCACCAGGCGCGCAGCGCCCTCGCGCAGATTCCGGCACCGGGCTGGGGCGTGGGCATCGGCCTCTTGCTGTCCTCCCTGATCCAGGCCGAGACCGGGATGGGCCACTACGACGAGGCCATGGCGCTGCTCGAACAGCCGCTCCCCGACGGGCTCTTCCGCACCGTCCCCGGGCTGTACTACCTGCGCGCCCGCGGCCGCTGCCACCTGGCCACCGGCCGCTACCACGCCGCCCTCGGCGACTTCACGGACTGTGGGGAACTGGCCGAGTCCTGGCGCATGGACACGCCCCGGCTGGCGTCGTGGCGGCTGGACGCCGCCGAGGCGTGGCTCGCCCTCGACAACCCCGCCCAGGCCCGGTCCCTCGCCGAGGAGCAGCTGCGGCTGGGCGCCGGTGACGGGCGGCTGCGCGGCGGCCTGCTGGTCGTCATGGCCCGCACCGACCAGCTCCGGCAGCGGCTGCCCCGGCTCAAGGAGGCCGTCGAGGTCCTGGAGGGCGGCGACGACCGCATCCAGCTCGCCATCGCCCTCGGCGAACTCGGCCGCGCCTACCGCGCGATGGGCGACTTCAACCGGGGCCGGGTCTTCGTCCGCAAGGCCTGGCACGTGGCCAAGTCCTGCGGCGCCGAGCCGCTGTGCCGCGAGCTGATGCCCCGGCACGCGGAGAGCGGTGAGCTGGTGGCGGCCGCCGCCCAGCCCGGCCAGGGGGCCGAGCCGCAGCGCGATGTGGAGGCCCTGACCGAGGCGGAGGTGCGGATCGCGGTGCTGGCCGCGCACGGCAACACCAACCGCGAGATCGCCTCGAAGCTGTTCGTCACCGTCAGCACCGTGGAGCAGCACCTGACCCGCATCTACCGCAAGCTGAACGTCAAGCGGCGCCGGGACCTGCCCGCCAAGCTCTCCGACAGCAGCCTGACCGGCACGGTGTGAGGGCCGCACGGCGTGATGGCGCACGGTTGTGAGGGCCGCACGGTTGTGAAGGCGGCTAGGTCAGCAGGCCGCGCTCCATGGCCGTCATCACCGCGGCCGTGCGGTCGGAGACGCCGAGCTTCTTGAACGAGCGCAGCAGATGCGTCTTGACCGTGGCCTCGGCCACGAACAGCTTGGCGCCGATCTCGGCGTTGGTCAGCCCCTGGCCCACCAGCCGCAGCACTTCACGCTCGCGGCCCGAGAGCGGCGACGGCTCGGCCGCCCGGCTGCGGAAGAGCTTGCCCGCGAGGGACGGGGTGAGCACCGTCTCGCCGCGCGCGGCGGTCTGCACGGCGCCGATCAGCTCCTGGCGTGAACTGCCCTTCAGCAGATAGCCCGCGGCGCCCGCCTCCACCGCGCGCAGGATGTCGGAGTCGTCCTCGTACGTGGTCACGATGACGACCTTGCAACCGGGCACCTGCCGCAGGATCTGCGTGGTGGCCTCGACGCCGTCCATCCCGCCCATGCGCAGATCCAGCAGGATGATGTCCGGCCGCAGCGCCTTCGCCTGGACCACCGCCTCCTCACCGGAACCGGCCTGTCCGACGACGGTGATGCCGTCGGCGGAATCCAGCATGGCGCTCAGGCCCTCCCGCACCACGGGGTGGTCGTCGGCCAGCAGCACCCGAATGGGCTCGTGGTCAGCCATGCACTGCCTCCCCGGCCAGCGCCGTCGCCGGCACGTTCACCTCGACGGTGGTGCCCCGCCCGGGGCTGCTGGTGATGGACGCCATTCCGTCGATCTCCTCCATCCGGGCCTGCATTCCGCGCAGCCCGTACCCTTCCTGCGTGCCGTCCGGGGTGAAGCCCTCGCCGTCGTCGCGGATCAGCAGCCGGATGCCGTCATCGTCGAAGACCAGGACCACGTCCACCGTACGGGCCTGCTTGGCGTGCTTGCGGACGTTCGCGATCGCCTCCTGCACCGAGCGCAGCAGGACGACGCTGACCGCCATCGGCAGGGGCTGTTCGTCGCCCCTGACCGAGCACCGCACCTCCAGGCCGGTTTCGGCGATCAGCCCGTCCACCTGCCGCCGCACCGCCTGCACCAGCGAGCCGCCGCGCAGTGCGGGCGGGGTGAGCGCGGCCACGAAGTCCCGGGCCTCGGCAAGCGATTCCTTGGCCACCCGCCCGGTCAGCGCCAGATGGTTCACCGCCTGGTCCGGTGCGTCGTACACCTCCGACTCGGCCGCCTGGACCAGGCTGATGATGCTGGTCAGCCCCTGCGCGAGGGTGTCGTGGATCTCCCGGGCCAGCCGCTCGCGCTCGGCGGAGATACCGGCCTCGTGGGACAGCCGGGCCTCCCGCTCCCGGCTGCGCCGCAACTCCTCGATGAGCAGCCCCCGCTCCTTGCTCTGCCGCACCACCCGTTTGATCCACATGCCCAGCAGCAAGGACAGCGCGATGCTCAGCAGGGAGATGGGCACCACCTCCCAGACGCTCAGGCCCACGTCCTCACCGACGAACGCCACCACCAGCACGGGGCACAGATTGGCCACCGTGGCCAGCGCGACCGCCGGTCCCATCGGCAGGCTCATGATCAGCATCGGGATGACCGCGAACAGCGCGAAGGCGCCGATCAGGTTGAACGCCGTGGTGGCGCAGAACAGCGCCACCAGGACCAGCGCGAAGACCAGGTTCCGCGGCCCGTAGCTCGCCTCGATCATCAGCCCCCGGCCGACCGCCGCGTACCAGGGCACGATCAGGGTCAGCGCGGCGATCGGGAGGGAGTGGTCGACCTGGGAGCCGCCGGAGAGCAGCAGCAGGGCCGCGGTGACGAGGTAGGAGACGGCGAAGAAGCCGTCCCAGAGGCCGAACCAGCGGGTGCCGGACTCGGGGCCGTAATACGCGCCGGTCGGCGAGTCGTCCCCGGGGGAGTGATTGCGCACGGCCTCAGTACTACCACGGGTGTCCCCCGTGTCCACCGGTCGGTGGACAGCCCGAACCCACCGTTCAGTCGTCGCGCGTCGCAGGGCCCGCTTCTAGCGTTGATCCCGGTGGGACGACCAGCCGTCACACCACGAAGCACATCGCCCTCTTGGCTTGGAGAACGTCGTATATGCCACAGCTGAGCCAGTTCATGGCCGCGCTGATCGCCAGCGGCACGATTCTGACTATCGTCCTGGCGACCGACCTCGGCCGCCGTCGCATCACCACGATGCGCATGGCGCGTTCGATCATCGCCGTGGCCGTGGTCATCGCGATCTTCGTTCATTCCTTCCCGACCAAGGGCGACAACGACCTGTCGCTGCAACTCGTCGGCGTCGGCATCGGCGTCATCTGCGGTCTGATCGCCGGAGCACTGCTGCCCGCCTATAAGGACGCCGCCTCGGGCGCGTTGTACACCATCGGTGGCATCGGTTACGCGGTGGTGTGGATCATCCTCTCCAGCGGGCGCATCATCTTCGTCTACGGCGCCGAGCACTGGTTCCCCATGGGCCTGATCAAGTTCTCCATCGAATACGGGATCAGCGGTCAGGACACCTACTCCAACGCCTTCATCTTCATGGCGCTGGCCATGGTGCTGACGCGCACGGCCGTCCTGCTGGCCAAGATGCGCAAGCTGCGGGCCCAGGACACCGGGAGCGGCCAGGGCACCGGGAGCGGTCCTCAGGGCGCCGGGATCGGCCAGGACGCCGGAAGCGGCCAGCTGCCCCAGCAGACCGCGGACAAGGCATCGGCCGAAGCCTGATTACATAGGCCGCAAACCCCCGCCGGGCCCGCACCCGGCACCCCATCTGAAGCAAGAGCAGGGTGAAACAGTGGAACGCCATGACAATCTGAGGCTCCGTCCGCCTCGTCACCGGGTCGACCGCCGTGCGATCGGCTGGTGGACGCTGCAGTCGACACTGTTCGCCCTGCCCCTGCCCCTCACCTTCGGGATCTTGTGGGCCACCATCCCCCCGACGCGTGAGTTCTTCATGTGGGCCACGCTGATCTCGTGCGTCCCCGGGCTGCTGTACATGGCCGTCATGCCCGCCTGGCGCTACCGGGTCCACCGCTGGGAGACCACCGACGAGGCCGTGTACGCGGCCTCCGGGTGGCTGTGGCAGCAGTGGCGGGTCGTCCCGCTGTCCCGCGTCCAGACGGTGGACACCCTGCGCGGTCCGCTGCAGCAGATGTTCGGGCTCTCCGGTGTCACCGTGGCCACCGCCTCCTCCTCGGGAGCGGTGAAGATCAAGGGCATCGACCAGAACGTCGCCCAGGACCTGGTCGAATACCTGGCCGCGCGCGTCGAGTCGGTCCCGGAGGACGCCACATGACACCTGATACCACGGTGTCCTCCCCCGCGGTCGACCAGGACTGGGGGAGGCTGAACCGCCGGCTGCTCCTGGTCAACCTGTCCATCCTCGGCGCACCGCTGGCCATGTTCCTCGCCAGCCTCGCGGTCACCGGGGGCGAGACCAACCTCCAGGTCATCATCACCCTCGCGTCGCTGTTCGTGACCTTCCTGGTCATCAGCGGCATCGGGCTGATGCGGCTGTTCACCACCCGCTACCGGCTCACCGAGGACCGCTTCGAGCTGCGCAAGGGCCTGCTCTTCCGCAGCGAACGCTCGCTCCCGATCGGCCGCATCCGCGGTGTCGACCTCACCGCGAACCCGGTCCACCGGGTCTTCGGACTCACCACGCTGCGGATCGACAGCGGAGAGCAGAGCGACGCCGTCGCGCGCAAGCTCGCCCTCGACGGCATCACCAAGGCCGAGGCCCTCGAGCTGCGCCGCCGGATCATCGCCCTGCGCGACGCGGGCCGGTCTCCGGCGGTGGCCGACAACGACGGTGTGCTCAGCCAGCTGGACTGGTCCTGGCTGCGCTACGGTCCGCTCACCGTCTGGGGTGTCGGCGGTGTCTTCATCGCCGCGGGCAGTGTGTACCGCACCCTGAACGAGATGCAGGTCAACCCGCTCGAACTCGGCATCGTCAAGGACCTCCAGCACCGCTTCGGCTCCGTTCCGCTCTGGTACGGGATCCTGGTGTCCGTCCTCGTCATCGTCGCCCTCGGCATGGTCGGCTCCACCGCCACGTTCATCGAGAACTGGGCCGGTTACGAGCTGCGCCGGGAAGAGGGCGGAGCGCTCCGGGTCCGCCGCGGACTGCTGGCCACCCGCTCCGTGACCATCGCGGAACGAAATCTGCGCGGCCTCGAACTCGTCGAGCCCATTCCGCTGCGCTGGGCCAGGGGCGCCAAGCTCAACGCCGTCGCCAGCGGCCTGGGCGGCGAGGACGAGAATCGCAGGCGTCGCGCCCTGACCTCGCCCGCCCCGCGCGCCGAGGCGCTGCGGGTCGCCGCCGAGGCGCTGCCGGTGGACGAACCCGGCCTGATGGAGCGCGAGGGCCTCACCCGGCACCCCAGGGCCGCCCTGCGGCGCCGCGTCAACCGCGCCCTCATCTGGTCGGTCCTGATCGCGGCGGTCCCGGTGGGGCTGGGGCTGTGGCTCAGCACCGGGCTCGTCATCGGCGGAGTGATCACCGGTGTCGTCCTGGTCCCGATCCTGGTGGCGTTCGCCTTCAACGCCTACCGCACCCTGGGCCATGGGCTCCGCGGCCGCTATCTGGTCACCTCCGCCGGGACGTTCGCCCACCGCACCGTCGCCCTCCAGCGCGAGGCGATCATCGGCTGGAAGATCTCCCGCACGCCCTTCCAGCGCCGGGCGGGGCTGCTCACCGTCGGCGCCACCACCGCGGCCGGTGAAGGCGTCTACCACGTGTACGACCTGACCGAAGGCCAGGGGATCGCCCTCGCCGAGACCACGGCCCCCGGGCTGCTCGCCCCATTCATCGAGCGGGCCCCGGACCGCGGTTGACCACCCATTGACCAACTGGCGATCCCCCGAGAGGTGGAGGGGCGGACCGAAAGGCCGCCCCTCCACCTCTGAACACCTTCCCGCCGACGCGGCTCGCTTCCCTGGCCCGCTTCGCTTCTGAACGCCCCTCGTTCCTTCGAACTCCTTGTCGTCACCGAAATTCTCATGCATTCTGGTGAGCTAAGCGCGGCCATTAAGGGATGGTCGGCGAATACGGGGCCCTAAAGGAACAATAGGGGTCCATAGGGGGTTTGAAGGGGTATCCCGCCGTCCTGCCCTGTGTAAGGCTGACCTACGGTCTAGGTGTATGTCTTGCGAGGTAATGGGGCGCGTGATGGTGAGTGAGTCCGTGGATTTGACGCCCGAGCACACGGAAATACCGGCCGTCGGCCCCGACGGAGCCTCCCCGTGGCGGGACCACCTCGCAGCCCTTCCCGAAGCCGAGCGGGCCGAGGCCCTCACCGCATGGGTCGCAGAGGTCGTCACACAGGCCCTCAAGGACAAGGCGCCGGACGTCCTCGACCCCGAGCGTCCCTTCCTCGACCTGGGCTTCGACTCCCTCGCCACCGTCGACCTGCACGCCCGGCTGACCGCCGCCACCGGGCTGCGGCTGCCCGTCACCCTCGCCTTCGACCACCCCACCCCGGCCGACCTCGCCCGCCGTCTGCGCACCGACCTGCTCGGCGCCGACGACACCTCCGACGCTCCCTCGGACGACGCCGATACGGCCCCGATCGCCGCCGACGAGCCCATCGCCATTGTCGGAATGAGCTGCCGATTCCCCGGTTCGGTCGGTTCCCCCGAAGAACTCTGGGATATCGTCGCGGGCGGAAAAGACGTCATCTCCGAATTCCCGGTGAGCCGGGGCTGGGATCTCGACGGGCTTTACGACCCCGACCCGGACAAGGCGGGCAGCAGCTATACCCGCGAAGGCGGATTCCTGCACGACGCCGATGAGTTCGATCCGGCGTTCTTCGGAATCTCCCCGCGCGAGGCCCTCGCGATGGATCCGCAGCAGCGGCTGCTGCTGGAGACCTCCTGGGAGGTCTTCGAACGGGCCGGGATCGACCCCACGACCCTCCGGGGCGGCCGGGCCGGTGTGTTCGTCGGCGCCGAGACCCAGGACTACGGCCCCCGCCTGCACGAGGCCGAGCAGGGCTTCGAGGGCTATCTGGTCACCGGCAACGCGGCCAGCGTCGCGTCCGGCCGCATCGCCTACACCTTCGGCTTCGAAGGCCCCACCGTCACCGTCGACACCGCCTGCTCGTCGTCGCTGGTGGCGCTCCACCTGGCCGTCCAGGCGCTGCGTACGGGCGAGTGCACCATGGCGCTCGCCGGTGGCGCGGCCGTCATGGCCAACCCCGGCTCGTTCATCGCCTTCAGCCGTCAGCGCGGCCTCGCCGCCGACGGCCGCTGCAAGCCGTTCGCCGCCGCCGCCGACGGCACCGCATGGGGTGAGGGCGTCGGCATGCTGCTCGTCGAGCGGCTGTCCGACGCGCAGCGCAACGGCCACCGGGTGCTGGCCGTCGTCCGTGGCACCGCCATCAACCAGGACGGCGCCAGCAACGGCCTCACCGCCCCCAGCGGCCCCGCCCAGCAGCGGGTGATCCGGCAGGCGCTGGCCGGTGCGGGGCTGTCGGCCGGTGACGTGGATGTGGTCGAGGCGCACGGTACGGGGACGACGCTGGGCGACCCGATCGAGGCGCAGGCGCTGCTCGCCACGTACGGGCAGGAGCGCGCGGAGGGCCAGCCGCTGTGGCTCGGGTCGCTCAAGTCGAACATCGGCCACACCCAGTCCGCGGCCGGTGTCGGCGGCATCATCAAGATGGTCATGGCGATGCGCCATGGAGTGCTGCCGCGCAGCCTGCACATCGACGAGCCGACGCCGCACGCCGACTGGACCACCGGTGACATCGAGCTGCTGACCGAGGCACGCCCCTGGCCGGAGCACGGCCGTCCGCGCCGCGCGGGTGTCTCCTCCTTCGGCATGAGCGGCACCAACGCCCACGCCATCATCGAGCAGCCGCCCGCCGCCGACGAGGACGCCGAAGAGGTCACCGGGGACCCCGCCCCGGCCCCCGCCGTACTGCCCTGGATCCTGTCCGCCAAGACCACCGACGCTCTCCGCGACCAGGCCCAGCGGCTGCACACGCTGCTGGAGTCCGACCCCGGGCTCGCCCTCACCGACATCGGCCACTCCCTGGCCACCACCCGCGCCACCTTCGACCAGCGCGCCGTGCTCCTCGCCGACGGCCGCGACGGCGCCCTCGCCGCGCTGCGCACCCTCGCCGCGGGCGGCGACGCCCCGTCCGTCGTCCGGGGCGCCCCCGCCGCCGGAAAGCTCGCCCTGCTGTTCACCGGCCAGGGCAGCCAGCGCCTCGGCATGGGACGCGAGCTGTACGCCACGTACCCCGTCTTCGCCGAAGCCCTCGACGACGCCTGCTGGTACCTCGAAGAGCAGCTGGAACTCCCGCTGCTCGACGTGCTCTTCGCCGAGGAGGGATCGCCCGAGGCGGCTCTCCTCGACCGCACCGACTACACCCAGCCCGCCCTGTTCGCCGTCGAGGTCGCGCTCTACCGCCTCGTCGAGTCCTGGGGGCTGCGCCCCGACCTGCTCGCCGGACACTCGATCGGTGAGATCGCCGCCGCCCACGTGGCCGGGGTGTTCTCCCTGGAGGACGCCGCCGCGCTGGTGGCGGCGCGCGGACGGCTGATGCAGGAGCTGCCCGCCGGGGGCGCGATGGTCGCGGTGCGGGCGTCCGAGGACGAGGTGGCGCCGCTGCTCACCGAGCGCGTGAACATCGCCGCCCTCAACGGCCCGGCCTCGGTGGTCATCGCGGGCGACGAGGACGCTGTCGCCGAGGTCGCGGCGGGCTTCGAGGCGCAGGGCCGCAAGACCAAGCGGCTCACGGTCAGCCACGCCTTCCACTCCCCGCTCATGGACGACATGCTCGCCGAATTCCGGCGCGTCGCCCAGGTGCTGGAGTACGCGCCCCCGCGCATCCCCGTCGTCTCCACCGTCACCGGGCAGACCGCCACCGCCGAGGAGCTGTGCTCGCCCGAGTACTGGGTACGCCACGTCCGCGACGCGGTGCGCTTCCTCGACGGTGTCCGCACCCTGGCCGACAAGGGCGCCACCACCTTCCTGGAGCTGGGCCCGGACGCCGTGCTCACCGCCATGGCGCAGGACTGCCTGCCCGAGGCGGAGGGCGCTCGGTACGCGTCGGTGCTGCGCGGCGCGCGCCCCGAGGCCGAAACCTTCACCGCGGCCGTGGCACTGGCGTACGTACGGGGCAAGAAGGTCGCCTGGGCCACCCCGTACGCCGGTACCGGCGCGACGACGGTCGACCTGCCCACGTACGCCTTCCAGCGCCAGAGCTACTGGCTCAACGCCCCGGTCGCCACGGCGGCCGTCGCCGCGCCGGGCCGTGTGGTCGACGGGCGCTTCTGGGACGTGGTGGAGCGCGGGGATGTGGCCGCGCTGGCCGCTGAGCTTGAGGTGGATCCGGGGCTTTCGCTGGGTGAGGTGCTGCCCGCGCTGTCG
The DNA here is from genome assembly GCF_055591805.1 of Streptomyces sp. NPDC041200. Lineage (NCBI taxonomy): Bacteria > Bacillati > Actinomycetota > Actinomycetes > Kitasatosporales > Streptomycetaceae > Streptomyces > Streptomyces sp. NPDC041200. Next base: position 192,390 of record NZ_JBVIZF010000014.1, read on the forward strand.
TCGTGGCGGCGGCAGGCGGCTGTGCGCTCGACGGTGGAGGGCTGGCGTTATGGGGTGACGTGGCGGCCGGTGCGGGACCGGTCGGCTGCTGCCGGGGTACCGGGTGGCTGCTGGGTCGTGGTGGTTCCGGCCGGTGAGGCCGAGGGCGTGTGGTCCGCGGGTGTGGCGCGGATGCTGGCTGAGCGCGGCGTGGACGTGCGGCTCGTCGAGCTGGCCGCCGGGGACGACGACCGGGATGCGGTGGCCGAGCGGCTGCGCGCGGCGGTCGGCGATGTGGCGGTGACGGGTGTGGTGTCGCTGCTGGCCCTCGGGGGCGGCGATGGGCTGCCGCGTACGGCCGCCTTGACGCAGGCCCTGGGCGATGCGGGTGTCGGCGCGCCGTTGTGGGTGGCGACGCGGGGTGCGGTGTCGGTGGGGCGCTCCGATGGCGCGGTGGTGCCTGGTCAGGCGCAGGTGTGGGGTCTGGGCCGGGTGGCGGCGCTGGAGCTGCCGGAGCGGTGGGGTGGTCTGGTTGACCTGCCGGAGTCGGTGGATGAGCGTGCGTTGGCGCGGCTGGCGGGTGTGCTGGCCGGGGCCGGTGGCGAGGACCAGGTCGCGGTGCGGGCATCGGGCGTGTTCGGACGTCGGCTGGTGCGTGCTTCGGTGTCCGCGTCGTCGGGTGGCTCGTGGCGTCCGGGCCCGGGGTCTGTGCTGGTCACGGGCGGTACGGGTGCGTTGGGCGCGCGGGTGGCGCGATGGCTGGTGGACAGTGGCGCCGAGCATGTGGTGCTGAGCAGCCGCCGTGGTCTGGACGCCCCGGGTGCGGTGGAGCTGCGCGATGAGCTGGTGGCGTCGGGCGCGCGGGTGACGGTTGCCGCGTGCGATGTGGCGGACCGGGACGCGCTCGCGGAGCTGCTGGCGTCGCTGCCGGAGGAACTGCCGCTGACCGGCGTCTTCCACACGGCCGGTGTCCTGGACGATGGCGTACTGGACTCGCTCACCCCCGAGCGGTTCGCCTCGGTGCTTCGCGCGAAGGCCGACGCCGCGCGCCACCTGGACGAGCTGACGCGTGACCTGGACCTTTCGGCGTTTGTGCTCTTCTCGTCCATCAGTGGTTCGGTGGGCGCGGCCGGTCAGGGCAACTACGCGGCGGCCAACGCCCATCTGGACGCGCTGGCCGAGCGGCGGCGCGCCGAGGGGCTGGTGGGGACGTCCGTCGCGTGGGGCCCGTGGGCCGACGGCGGCATGGCGGCCGACGATGCGCTGGAGCGGCGTATGCGTCGCGAGGGCTTGCCGCCGATGGCGCCGGAGCTGGCGCTGGCCGCCCTTCAGCAGGCGCTCGACGCCGATGACACGTGCGTGACGGTCGCGGACGTCGACTGGGACCGCTTCGTCGGCACCCTCACCGCCGTACGGCCGAGCACGCTGATCGCCGAACTGCCGGAGGTCGCCGCGCCGCAGTCCGCCGCACAGCAGTCCGTGGCCGGACCGTATGGCGGACGTGTGATCACCGACGCCGATGCCGCCTCCCCCCTGGGGGAGCGGCTCAGCGGACTGCCGCGCGCCGAACAGGACCGTGCGCTGCTGGAGTTGGTCCGTACGCACGTCGCGTCCGTGCTGGGGCACGACGGGGCCGACGCGGTCGAGGCGGGGCGTGCGTTCAAGGAGCTGGGTTTCGACTCACTCGCCGCCGTCGAACTCCGCAACCGGCTCGGCGCCGCGACCGGTCTGGCGCTGCCCGCCACGCTCATCTACGACTACCCGTCGTCGGCCGCGCTGGCCGAATATCTGCGGAAGGAGCTGGTCGGCGCCGCCCAGATCGCCACGGGGGCGGCTGGCGATGTGGCCGTGGCCGTCGATGACGATCCGATCGCGATCGTGGCGATGAGCTGCCGTTTCCCGGGCGGGGTGCGCTCGCCCGAGGAGCTGTGGCAGCTGCTGACGGCGGGTGGGGACGCGATCGCGGAGTTCCCGTCCGACCGTGGCTGGGACCTGGCCGGGCTGTATGACCCGGACCCGGGCCGTCAGGGCACCTCGTACGCGCGTGAGGGCGGTTTCCTCTACGACGTCGCCGACTTCGACGCGGCGTTCTTCGGGATTTCGCCGCGCGAGGCCCTCGCCATGGATCCGCAGCAGCGGTTGCTGCTGGAGACGTCGTGGGAGGCGTTCGAGCGGGCGGGCATCGACCCGGTGGCGCTGCGCGGCAGCCGTACCGGCGTCTTCGCGGGCACCAACGGGCAGGACTACGCCGGGCTCGTCTCCGCCACGCCCGAGGGGCTTGAGGGCCACCTGGGCACGGGCAACGCGGCGAGCGTGGTGTCCGGGCGGATCTCGTACACCTTCGGGCTGGAGGGCCCGGCGGTGACGGTGGACACCGCGTGTTCGTCGTCGCTGGTGGCGCTGCACATGGCGGTGCAGGCGCTGCGGAGTGGTGAGTGCTCGATGGCGCTCGCCGGTGGTGTCACCGTGATGTCCACGCCGGAGGCGTTCGTGGACTTCAGCCGTCAGCGGGGGCTGGCGGCCGATGGTCGGATCAAGGCCTTCGCGGCCGGTGCGGATGGCACCGGTTGGGGTGAGGGCGTCGGCATGCTGCTGGTCGAGCGGCTGTCGGACGCGCGGCGCAACGGCCATCCGGTGTTGGCGGTCGTGCGGGGTTCGGCGATCAACCAGGATGGTGCGTCGAATGGTCTGACGGCGCCGAACGGTCCGTCGCAGCAGCGGGTGATCCGGCAGGCGCTGGCCGGTGCGGGGCTGTCGGCCGGTGACGTGGATGTGGTCGAGGCGCACGGTACGGGGACGACGCTGGGTGACCCGATCGAGGCGCAGGCGCTGCTGGCCACGTACGGGCAGGAGCGGGATGGGGACCGGCCGTTGTGGCTGGGGTCCATCAAGTCGAACATTGGCCACACGCAGGCGGCGGCTGGTGTCGCGGGCATCATCAAGATGGTCATGGCGATGCGGCATGGTGTGCTGCCGCGGACGCTGCATGTGGATGAGCCGTCCCCGCATGTGGACTGGGCGTCGGGTGCGGTGTCGCTGCTGAGCGAGGCCCAGGAGTGGCCGGAGACGGGCCGTCTGCGCCGCGCGGGTGTGTCGTCGTTCGGACTCAGTGGCACCAACGCGCACACCATCATCGAGCAGGCGCCGCCGGTCGATGAGCCGGGTGGGGTGGTCGAGCCGCGTGGCCTGGGTGGTGTGCTGCCGTTCGTGCTGTCGGCGAAGAACGCCGAGGCGCTGCGGGAGCAGGCCGTGCGGTTGCGGGCGTTTGTCGAGACGCGGCCGGAGTCGGCGCTGCTCGATGTCGCTCACGCCTTGGCTGTCGGTCGTGCCGCCCTGGAGCGGCGTGCGGTGCTCAGCGTTGGTGACCGCGATGAGCTGCTGCGGACGCTTGATGTGCTGGCAGCGGGCGACTCCGCGTCGGGCCTGATCGAGGGCTCGGCGGTTGAGGGCAAGGTGGCGTTCCTGTTCACGGGGCAGGGGAGCCAGCGGCTGGGGATGGGGCGTGAGCTGTACGACGCCTTCCCGGTGTTCGCGGATGCCTTGGACGCGGTGTGTGCGCATCTGGATCTGCACCTTGAGCGGCCGCTGCGGGATGTGCTGTTCGGCGACGACGCCCAGGCGCTGGACCAGACCGGGTTCACCCAGCCCGCGTTGTTCGCGGTGGAGGTGGCGCTGTTCCGGCTGGTCGAGGCGTGGGGTGTGCGGCCCGACTTCCTGTCCGGCCACTCCATCGGCGAGCTGGCTGCCGCGCATGTGGCGGGTGTGTTGTCGCTTGCGGATGCCGCTGCGTTGGTGGCGGCGCGTGGGCGGTTGATGCAGGAGCTTCCGGCGGGTGGCTCGATGGTCGCGGTGCAGGCGTCGGAAGAGGAAGTGGTGCCGCTGCTCGGTGAGCGGGTGAGCATTGCCGCCCTCAACGGGCCCACGTCGGTGGTCATCGCGGGTGACGAGGACGCTGTCGCTGAGGTCGCGGCGTCGTTCGAGGAGCGGGGTCGTAAGACCAAGCGGCTCACTGTCAGCCACGCTTTCCATTCGCCGCGTATGGACGGGATGCTGGAGGCGTTCCGTGAGGTCGCGCAGGGGCTGTCGTACGAGGCTCCGCGGATTCCGATCGTGTCGAACCTGACCGGTGATGTCGTCTCCGCTGAGGAGATCGCGACCGCCGACTTCTGGGTGCGGCATGTCCGGGAGGCCGTGCGGTTCCTCGATGGTGTGCGTGCTCTGGAGGCTCAGGGCGTCACGACGTACATCGAGCTGGGTCCGGACGGTGTGCTCACCGCCATGGCGCAGGAGTGCGTCACCGGCGATGATGACGCCGCGTTCGCCTCCGTCTGCCGCAAGGACCGCCCCGAGGCCGAGGCGCTGACGGCTGCCGTCGCGCGTGCGTACGTCCGTGGCGTGCCGCTGGACTGGGACGCCGTCTTCGGCGGAACGCGTACCCGCGTCGAGCCCGCCGAGCTGCCGACGTATGCCTTCCAGCGGCAGCGGTACTGGCCCAGCGCCGCCGCCCTGGCGGCGGGCGACCCGGAGTCGATCGGGCTGGGCGACATCGACCATCCGCTCCTCGGCGCCGCCGTCGCGCTCGCGGACGCCAATGGCTGCCTGCTCACCGGGGTGCTCTCCACCCGCACCCACCCCTGGCTCGCCGACCACGTGGTCATGGGCAGCGTGCTGCTGCCCGGTACGGCCTTCGTGGAGCTGGCGAGCGCTGCGGGCGCGCAGGTGGGGTGTGAGCGGCTGGACGAACTGACCCTGGAGGCCCCGCTTGTGCTGCCGGAGCACACCGGGGTGCGGGTGCAGCTCGTGGTGGAGGGGCCGGACGAGTCCGGTCGCCGTTCGTTCAGTCTGCATTCGCGTCGGCAGGACGCGCTCGGGGCCGAGCCGTGGACGCGGCACGCCACCGGTGTGCTTGCGGTCGGCGTTCGGGGTGCTGAGCTGGAAGAACTCGGCGTGTGGCCCCCGCAGGGCGCCACGCCGATCGCGGTCGACGGGCTGTATGCGGAGTTGGCCGGGGAGGGGCTCGGCTATGGGCCGGTGTTCCGGGGGCTCAAGGGCGCGTGGCGGCTCGGTGGGGACCTCTACGCCGAGGTCGGATTTCCCGAGGACGCGCCGCTGACCTCGGGCGCCGAGGCCGAGGCGTTCGGATTGCACCCGGCCCTCTTGGATGCCGCGCTGCATGCCATCGGCCTCGGCAACTCTGCCCGTGAGGCGGAGTCGGCGGAGGGTGCGCTGCTTCCGTTCGCGTGGAGCGGTGTGCAGTTGCACGCGGCGGGAGCCGGTGCGCTGCGGGTACGGCTGTCCGAGCAGTCGACGAATGCGGTGTCGCTGCTGGTGGCCGACGGCACGGGCCGTGCGGTGGCCACGGTCGAGTCCGTGGCGCTGCGGGCGGCCTCGGCCGACCAGGTGCGTGCGGCGCGTGGTGGGCTGCACGAGTCGCTGTTCCGGCTGGAGTGGTCGGCCGTTCCGGCGCCCGCGACGGGCGCGGCGACGCACGAGTGGGCGGTCCTCGGTGCGGACGCCGGTGAACTCGCGGCGCTTGAGGGCGGGTTCGGCCCTGGGGCCCGGGTGGCGGCGTATGGCGATCTGGCGGCGCTGAGTGCGGCGGTGGATGCCGGGGCGGCGGTGCCGGGCACCGTGGTGCTGGCTGGTCTTGGTGGCGGCGCCGACGCGTCGGCTGTGCACGAGGCGACGCAGGCCATGCTTTCTTTGCTGCAGTCGTGGTTGGCTGATGAGCGGTTTGCCGGGGCGCGGTTGGTGCTGTTGACCCGGGGTGCGGTGGAGACCGTGCCGGGTGCGGGTGTGGCGGATCTGTCGCACGCCGCTGTGCGGGGCCTGTTCCGTTCCGCGCAGTCGGAGAACCCCGGCCGTCTGGTGTTGCTGGACGTGGACGGTGACGAGGACTCGTACCGTTCGGTGCCTGCGGCGCTGGGCGTGGACGAGGCGGAGTTGACGGTGCGCGGGGGCGCGGTACTCGCGCCTCGACTGGCCCGGGTGCCGGTCGCCGACGACGCCGACAGCGACACCGGTTCCGTTCCGTCCTTTGATGAGGACGGCACGGTGCTGGTCACCGGCGCCTCGGGGTCTCTGGGTGGTCTCTTCGCTCGCCATCTGGTCTCGGCTCATGGTGTGCGGCAGCTGTTGCTGGTGAGCCGTCGCGGTGCCGATGCTGACGGTGCTGGCGAGTTGGCTGCCGATCTGACGGCGGCCGGTGC
>NZ_JBVIZF010000015.1:0-170427 GCF_055591805.1 Streptomyces sp. NPDC041200
GCGATGTCGTTCGAGAACAGTGGCCACCGACGAGTGAACGATGTGGTGCCGTTGATGGGGTCGATGATCCATCGCCTCCCTGACACCCCAGCGGTCGAGCCCCTCTCCTCGCCGTAGATGCCGTCCTCCGGTAAATGGCGGCCCAGCTCATCCCTGACCAGGTCCTCGACCGCGAAGTCGATCTCGGTGACCTCGCTGCCGTCTTCCTTGAGGCGGCTTCCCCACTCCCCGAAGAAACCCTGCGCGGACACCTGTCCGGCACGCGTGGCCAAGCCGACGGCGAAGTCGAGGAGCTCTCGGTCAGCGGGCGGAGAATCGAATGTGTGATCCATCCGCTGAGCCTGTCACGCCTTCCGACACCGAAGTGCACCCTTCCTCCCATGCCGCGGCGGCGGTCTCATCCGCGTTCGATGATCCGAACCTGATCACGTACGGCGGGCTGGAGCCGGTGCGGCTGGCCGAGCGGTGCGGTCTGCCCGCGCTGGTCGAGGAGCGCGTCCGGCTTCCCGCCTCGAAGGACGGCACCGGCGCCTTCCCTGCGGCGAAACTGATGTCGCTGGTGGGCGGCATGGCCGCGGGCGCCGACAGCATCGACGACATGGACCGGCTGCGGCACGGTGCGATGGGCCGCCTGTTCTCCGGAGTGCGGGCCCCGTCCACGCTGGCGTCGTTCCTGCGCTCCTTCACCCACGGGAATGTGAAGCAACTGGACGCCGTGGCCCGCCGGTTCCTGCCCGAACTGGCCCGTCGCACCCCGCTGCTGCCCGGCGCGGACCAGGCCGCATACGTGGACATCGACGACACCATCCGCACCGCACGCGCCTGCGGCACCAGCGGCCTGCTGGTGCCGCGGGCGGACTCCGCGTTCTACGGCGCCGACGTCATCAACGCCTGCCGGGCCCTGGGTGCCCGCTTCTCCATCACCATGCGGATGAACGCCTCCGTCAAGGCCACCATCGCCCGCATCGACGAGGACGCCTGGACACCGATCAAATATCCCCAAGCGGTCTGGGACGAGGAGGGCCAGTGCTGGATCTCCGACGCCGAGATAGCCGAGATCCTCTACACCGCTTTCACTTCTCAGCCGAAGAAACAGCAGGTCACCACCCGACTGATCGTGCGCAGCGTCGAGCGCCTGAGCGCCGGTACCGTCCCCGCCGGGCAGAGCACGCTCTTCGACACCTGGCGCTACCACGCCGCGTTCACCGACTCCCCGCTCGCCTTGAGGGATGCCGAGCGTGATCACCGTCGGCACCCTGTCGTCGAGCAGGTGATCGCCGATGTCAAGAACAGCGGCTTCGCCCACGCGCCGTCCGGTCATTTCCAGGCCAATACCGCGTGGCTCGCCCTGGCGGCCCTGGCACACAGCCTGACCCGCGCCGCCGGCGCCCTGGCCTCCGCGTTCCATACCAGGGCGACCACCGCCACCATCCGTGACCGCCTGATCAACGTGCCCGCCCGCCTGGCCCGCTCCGCCCGCCGTCTCACCCTGCACCTGCCCGAACGCTGGTCCTGGAGCGAGGACTTCACCCAGCTGTTCAGCACGGTGCATGCACCGCCGGCCCTCTGACGCTCCCTGACCGACCTGCCCGAAAGGGCCCGAGACCTGTGGACAAAGTGGAAGAGCTGGGCGGACCAGCGACCACCCCATGCCCGAATCCGCAACTCAGCCCCAACACGGCCTGCACGACCCCGAAACGATCAGCCGGGAGTCAAGCCGGTGGATCCGGGCTGAGTCAGCGCACCAGGCAAGGGGGCTCTCACAGTACCTGTATCACCAGGGTCTCCCAGACGTCCAAAACGCCTGTCAACCTGGTTGAGTCGAAAGCGCCGACAACACTCCATGGACACGCACTGCAGCTTTACCCCCATCAGTTCAATTCAGCTGCCCGAATGCGCGACCGTGTCGGCGCATTCTTCCACGACAGAAGGGACGGAGACCAATGGCGGACAACCAACTAACCACTCACACAGAACTTTTCGATCTGAGTGGGAAGTGCGCACTTGTCACTGGCGGCACCAGGGGCATTGGCATGATGATAGCGCGCGGCCTTCTCCAGGCGGGCGCCCGCGTCGTCATCAGCTCACGCAAGGCAGACGCGTGCGCGGAGGCACAGCATCTACTGTCCGAATTCGGCGACGTTCAAGCAATCCCCGCCGACCTGTCCAGGCACGACGAGTGTCAGCGCCTCGCTGATCTCGTCAAGGTCGACTCGGAACGCCTGGACATCCTTGTCAACAACGCGGGAGCGATGTGGCGCGAGCCGCTAGCGACGTTCCCGGACGAGGCCTGGGACGCAGTGATCGACCTCAACCTCAAGTCGCCGTTCTGGCTGGTGCAGGCGCTGCTCCCCGCACTTCGCAGGGCGGGCACCGCCGATGATCCCGCGCGGATCATTAACATCGGCAGTATCGCCGCCATCCACGTCGCCCAGTCGCCCAACTACTCGTACGCCAGCAGCAAAGCGGCACTCCATCAACTCACCAGAGTGCTTGCCAGAGAGCTGGGCCCACAGCACGTCACGGTGAACGCGGTAGCACCGGGAGTGTTCCCGTCGCAGATGATGGCGTCCACGCTCGATGCCATCGGCGACACGATCGCGGCGGCGGCCCCTCTGCGCCGGCTCGGCCGCGACGACGACATGGCGGGTATCGCCGTGTTTCTCGCTAGCCGGGCTGGGTCCTACCTCACGGGCACCATCATCCCGGTAGACGGCGGCACCGCGACGACCGCATCGGGTACTCCTTAGACTGCGGGAAGGGCTTACGGTGAGGGGATGGCCACGATGGATCTACGCACCGAGATCCGGGAGTTTCTCAGCTCGCGTCGCGCCCGCATCGCACCCGAGCAGGCGGGCCTGCCCGCTTACGGCGGCAACCGTCGGGTCAAAGGTCTGCGCCGCGAGGAGGTAGCGCTACTGGCGGGGGTATCGGTCGACTACTACGTGCGCATGGAGCGCGGCAGCCTCGCCGGTGCCTCCGATGGCGTGCTCGACGCGTTGGCCTCTGCCTTGCAACTCGACGAGGCCGAGCGCGACCACCTGTTCCACCTCGCGCGCCAATCCAGGGCGCCCAGCGGCCCACGCCGGCGTAGGCCTGCCGTAACGGTGCGCTCGACGCTGCAGCAGGTGCTCGACGCGATCTCCGATGCGCCGGCCTGGATCGGTAACGGCCGTTATGACGTGCTCGCCATGAATCAACTCGCTCGCGCGCTGTATTCACCGGTGCTGGCCGACCCGCGACGGCCCGCGAACACAGCGCGGTTCGTCTATCTAAACCCCGAGGCGGCCAGAGATTTCTTTGTCGACTACGACCAAGTTGCCGGTGCTGCGGCCGCGAAGCTACGTATGGAAGCCGGCCGTAATCCGCACGACGAGGAGCTGATCGCCCTAGTCGGCGAACTGTCAACGTGTAGTGAGCTATTTCGGCAGCGGTGGGCATCTCAGGACGTGCGGCTGCACCGGTCCGGCCGCAAGCGTGTGTGCCATCCGATCGTGGGCCAGCTCGACTTGGACGTCGAGTCCCTGGAACTGCCCGCCGAACCCGGCCTGCACCTCAACGTCTACACCGCACCCGCGGGCACACCGACCGCTGACAATTTAGCGCTCCTGGCGTCGTGGGCGGCCACCCAACAGACGCTGGCGACCGAGCTCGAAGCACACAACGGATAGTCCAACCCCTTCAGCCGCACTAAGGGCTTGCAGATCACCAACGTCTTTCTTCCCGGCCCGGGGCTCGTTGGTGTGGTGTGCGCATCCAGGGCGAGGCCACTGCCCGGCGGTGATCAGCCGCTCAAGCAGTTCGCGCAGCTGCCGGGCGGTGACGGTGGCAGCGTCGTCCCCGGGCGTTAGACGCAGCGCGTCCAAGGGCGCGGTCCATGAGCTGCGTCCGGGTTCGAGCGCGCAGACGAGTGAGTACGGCCAGCCGGGGACAGGAATGTGCTGGTCCTTGCCTCGTCCGTAGGTGTGACACAGGATCCGTTCCGGTGAGGTGTGGGCGTCGGGCCGCAGCCAGCAGGTGATGTCGATGGCCAGGACGAGCTGGCCGTTGGCAGCCCGTGGCAGTGGCACCGTCGCGAGTGCCCACCGCAGCCGGTCAGCGTCGATGCGGCCGCGTGCCACCGCGGCGTAGAGCCCGCCGTGACCGCGGCGGTATTCGCCCACCAGTGACAGCTCGGCCAGCGACCTCACCGGCCCATCGCCGCACAGAACGGCATCGACCAGCTCGAACAACGCGTCCGAACGAGCGGTGAGACAGGAGTAGAACTCTCCCCGGAAGCATGACAGTTCCGCCAACGGCTCCCGCCGGGCATCCTGATGCAGCAGACTCATCCTCACGGCCTTCGTGCTGGACGTGCGTGTTCCTTGGTCGGAGCACATGTTCAGACGAAGGCCGCTTCGGTGTATGCCGGATACCGAACCGAGTGATCAAGTTCGACGCACCATTCGACGCCAGACGTTAAAGATCAAGCTAAGGGCTGTCCCGTAAGTGACCTTCCAGGTCTCGCAACCTGACCCGGAAGGTCCATACACGGGAGTTGTGGACACCAGCTCCCGTTGACCGGGCTGGGAGAGGACGCTGCGCCTCGCGGGATTCCCGCTGGCGGAGTGCCTGGACGGTGGGCCTCGGAGTCACGGGGTCCGGTTTCGCGCCTCATCGTCCACACCAGATGCGTCAGGTGATCAGGCCAGCACTGGTCAGCCAGATGTGTTCACAGGTCGAAGATGCCTTTTGCAACTCCTCGCGGGATTCCTGCGAGGCGTGGTAGAAGGTCCGCTCGATCATCCAGCACAGGGCGCGTGCCATCGCCGACGCTTGCTCTGGTCCGGTGCCGGCTTCAACGCCGGCTCGTTCCAGGACGGCGGTGATGGCCGTGATGAACAAGTCAGCCGTGTGGCTCCACAGCTTGCCGATCTCCGGCACGGTCAACGACAGGTCGATCGCCGTGCGCATGACCAGACCGTGCTCGTTCCATAGCTCAACCGTGCGCCGCATGGCTGCTGCGATGGCCTGGCGCGGCTCGTCGGTTTGCGCGGTGGCCCGGGACCGCTCCCACAGGTGCTCAACGGTCCGGGCCACGAGCGCCGTGACCGCTTCTTGTTTGGAGCCGAAGTAGAAGTACAGGGCGCCGCGCGTGATGCCGGCGCCCTGGGCGATGTCGCCGACGGTCATGGCGTCGTAGCCCTTTTGCGCCAGCAGAGCTTCGCAGGTGTCCAGAATGGCCCGCTCCCGGACATCGCCCTTGCGTTCGGTGGCGCGCCGGCTCCGCGCAGAGTGGTGGCTGGGCATCAGAGCTGAGCACCCTCGGCGAAGTCGGTCGTACGGGAGAGCGGCTCCCATGCGCGGATGTCCTCGTCCACGGCCGTGCGCGCGGCGGTGACCAGTCGCAGCGCGTCCGAGCCAAGGACGAGGTGGGCCGGCGGCTGTTCGACCGATGCGATGTGCACGACGGCGTCCCCGGCCTTGGCCGGATTGCCCAACTGATTCCCGCTGGCCTTCTGCCGCGCTTCCCGGATGGGGGTGAACAGCTCGTCGTAGTCGTCGATGGACTGCGCGGCGCGTGTCATGGACCGTCCGGCCCAGTCAGTGCGGAAGGAGCCGGGCTCGATCGCCGTCACGTGGATCCCGAACTGTGCGACCTCCTTGCCCAGTGCTTCCAGGATGCCTTCCAGGGCGAACTTGCTACCGCAGTAGGCGGACATGCCGGGCACGGCCATGAGCCCGCCCATGGAAGTGACGGCCATCAGGTGTCCGCGACGGCGCCGGCGCATGTGGGGCAGGGCTGCCTGCAGGGTGGCCACTGCCCCGAATACGTTGACCTCGAACTGTCGCCGCACCTCGGCCAGCGGGGTTTCCTCGAAAGTGCCCTCCAGGCCGTAGCCGGCGTTGGCGACGACGACATCCAAAGGACCGACGCTCTGCTCCACCTCCGCGACCGCATTCGAGACGGCGTCGCCGTCAGTCACATCCAGGATGCGGCCGTGAGCGTACCCGGGCTTCAGCCCTTCGAAGGCCCGCAGGTCCTCCTCGGAGCGGACCGTTCCAACGACGGTGTGCCCGGCGGCCAGGGCGGCCTGGGCGAAGGCACGGCCGAGGCCCGTGCTGACGCCGGTGATGAGCCACTTCTGCTGCTGCACTGTTCCTCCAGAAAGGTCTCGCGAGGAGCTGGACTGCTCCCTCACCCGGAAAGTCTACACCACGTCGAGTTTAATCAACGCGATGTTGATTCTGTGAACCATCGATACTCCACGGCCCGTCAAGTTGTGATCGACGCCGATACCCGCCGGGTCGTAGTCGTCGATCCGGCGGCGATGAAGACGCTGAGCTGAGCCGAACCGCTCGTGGGGCCCCGGCCGGGTGGGTGTCAGGCGCCCCTGGCCGGGCCCCCGACCTGCTGGGTCGGGGGCCGCCGTTGCTGGTGCTCAGTGTCCTGTCGTGCTCACCGTGGCAACGCCGTCGGTGATGACCTGGTGGTGGTCGTAGGCCAGTCGCTGCGGCTGCTCGAGCATCTCGGTCTCGACCAAGCCGGAGGTATGCGGCGGCTGGAGCCGGGCCGGTCAGCGGATCGGGGTCAGCGGGCAGCCCCGGACAGTTGATCGACGGTCCTCGAGGGGACGGGTTCCTGCTCGCGGGCGGTGCGGGTGCCGAAAAGTCCATCCGCGCAAGTGAGAGCACGGATCACGTTGTCTTGCCGCTGGCGGGTGGGCGGTGTTCCAGCACGTCGGCGTTGACCGACACAATGATCAGTTGTGTTACTGCGCCTGGCCTATCTGACGGTAACGAACGCCTTCGCCGCACTACGGCTGCTGCCGCTGAGCGACCGGGACAAAGACGTGGAGATCCTGGCGCTGCGGCACGACTCGCCGTGCTGGAGCGACAGCTCGAAGGAGCCCGCCCCCGGTTCGCGCCCGAGGACCGCACTTTCCTCGCTGCCTTGCTCCATCGCCTTCCCAAGCAGCGCCTCCGTCGGCTTCGACCGCTGGTGACGCCGGACACCGTGCTTCGCTGGCACCGCGACCTGCTGCGCCGCAGGCACGCCGTGCGGTCACGACCGAATCGCGCGGGTCGGCCGCGAACGGTCCGGTCCATCCGGCTACTCGTGATCCGGCTGGCGAAGGAGAACCCGACCTGGGGATATCGCCGGATACACGGCGAGCTCACAGTGCTCGGGATCAAGGTCGCAGCCTCGACGGTCTGGGAGATCCGGCGCGCCGCAGGAACCGACCCGGCGCCGCAGGTTACAACACCCATCGCCCGCACCGCGCCCTCGGCCAGGGCTCACCTCTGGGATCACGGCCCACGCCGATCAACGATCCGGACCGGATCGTCCAACTGGACGTACGCCGACGCGACCGACTCCGCGGAACCATCCACGAGTACGACATGCCGCCTGCCCAGCGTGGACATACTTTCCGGCAACCACAGCGCTGCTCAACAAGGGCTGCCGTCATGCCAGTGCTACCGGAACGTAGGCGCCAGGATAGTGTGGTGATCATTCAACTGTCAGTGCATATACGGTCCTGACCTGGCTCTCTCGGGACGATGCTGTGGTACGGGCTGGGTTGCGCCGGATCCGATGTGAGGGAGATTCGTGCCCAACCCGACCACTCCGGCCAGTGATGCGACCTACGGCGTCTCACCAATCGTTGCCACGCATTCCTGGCAGGGCTTCCATTGCGAGTCACGGCTCGTGCGCACGGATTCGCCGCGCGTGGCGCCCGTGGTGCTCGTTGGAGGCGCGTTCCAGACGAAAGAGAGCTGGGGCCGGATCGAGACGGAATTCCTCGCCCACGCCGACGTCTTCACCGTCGACCTACCCGGCTGGGGGCAGGCGGATGTCCTGCCCGAAGAGCACGGCGTGGAGTCCCTGGTCGATGCCCTGCATCACATGCTCGACGAGGCCGGCATAAGCACGGTTAACGTCGTCGGCGGCTCCTACGGCACCGCCGTCGCCTACACCTTCGCCCAGCGCCACCCCGACCGCGTCCGCCGCCTGGCCTTGGTCGGCACCATGACCTCCATACCCGAGAACGCAGAGACCGCCATCCGCCGGGCCATGGAACTGCTGCCCGCAGGGCGCATGGAGGACTTCGCCGACACAGTCCTGGACCTGCTGTTCAATCCCCGCAGCATCACATCCGTTACCGCAGGCACCCGACTGCGCAATGCGATGCGCCGCCGACTGCTTACCCTTCAGCTCCAGGAGGGCGCACAAGCTCTTGCGAACACCGCCCGCCTGCTCGTGCACAAGAAGCTCGACACGAGCATCGCCCCAGCCATGCCCGTCCTGGCGGTCACCGGGGAACACGACCACTTCACCACCCCTGACATGTGCCGTGAAGTCGCCGCCACCTGCGCCGACAGCTGGTTCACCACCATCGCCGACGCCGACCACATGGTGACCTTCGAGCGCAGCACAGAGCTTGTTGACCTGATCACCCGCTTCTTCTCCGGGCAGCAGCTGGCAGGCCTCTCTTACTGCCCTGACGCCGCACGCATCTCCCCGGCGCCAACCCCGTCACCCTGCTAAAGCAACTGCATTGGGTCTAACTTCCGTCGCGCTTACGTCGCAGCGTGGCGCGGCGGTCAGCGCCGCAACGCCCGATCAGGTCGACACGCGTCGCACATGGCTATGCCCCCCGCGCACGAACCGCTCGACGGCGTCTTCGGTGGTGATGCGCTCGTGGCTGTCGCGGGCCGGGTGCCCCTGAAGGGCGTCTCTATTGACGCACGGTGGTTGACCTGGGGCTTTGCGATCGCCCATGTATGGGCATGATCAGTGATGGTGGGTCTGCGACTGCTTTACCTGATCTTCTGCCGACTTCTGAGCTGCTTGGTCTTGTTGGGCCGGTCGACCGCCGCGAACAACGCCGAGGGCCTTGCACTCCGTCATGAGGTCGCTGTCTTCGTCGGCAGGTCCAGCGGCAGCGGCTCTCATGGGCTGATCGTGCCGTGCTCTCCGCTCTCGCGCGGCACCTGCCCTCCGCCTTGCGCCGTCATCGGCTGGTCACCCCGGGGACACTGCTTGCCTGGCACCGTCGTCTGGTGCGTTGGACGTGGCGGCAGGCACCAGTGAGGCCCGGTCGGCCACCGTTACCGGAAGAGGCAGTCGCGCTCATCCAGCGCCTGGCGCGAGAAAACCCGACCTGGGGGTACGTCAGGATCCAAGGCGAGCTGCGGCGGCTCGGTCATCAGGTTGCGGCCGCCACGATCCGGCGCGTCCTGCGCCGCTCCGGTCTACCGCCCGCACCGCGACGCGCATCCCAGCAGACCTGGCGCGCGTTCCTCCGCGCGCAGGCCCGTTCGACGCCGTCTTCGCCGACAACGGCACAGCCGTCATCCCGACACCGCCGCAAAGTCCCCGGTCAAACGCGTTCGCCGAACGATGGATACCTACAGCCCGCGCCGAATGCACCGACCGGCTCCTGATCACCGGGGAACGACACCTGCGTACGGTCCTCAACCGGTACACCGAGCACTACAACGCAGGACGGGCCCACCGCTGCCTGAGCCTACGGGCGCCGAACGATGCTCCGAACGTCATCCCCCTGCCCGCCGCCACGGTCAGGCGCCAGCAGGTACTCGGCGGACTGCTCAACGGGTACCACACCATGTCAGCCCGAGTGCCTCATCCCCGTGAGGGAAGCCCAGCTCAGCAGCCTGATCGGAATATTGACACCCTTCAGGTGTCGGTCCTGACGATGGCGGCGGCCTGCGCGACACGGGGCAGGGCCCGCGGCGCGGCCTCGACCACCCGACGTTCATGTCCATGCCGTGGCAGTCGCTGCCGGCGTCGAGGGATGGCCCATGGGCCTGCGGACAACGCGGGCCCGTGGGCTCGCGCAACCTGCCCCCGCACCTCCGCTTTGAACGAGCGGAAAGGGCGCGGGCAGGCTGACGGACCCTCGCGCGAGATCGAGGTTACGCAGTACGTCTGTCTGATCAGGTCAGCTGCGTGCTGGCCAGCACTCGGCGCAGCACGCTCCAGGACAGGTCGGACTGGGTCTGGAACTTCTTGTGGTCCTTGCTGTCTTCGTGGATGTAGTCGAAGGCGTCCCGATTGTGGCTTTCGCCGTCGTGGTGCTGCACGGAGGAGTCGTCCGGGTTGAGGTAGACGTGGAAGCTGGCGCCGAACTCGGCGGTGGAATTCATGTATCCCGGGCCCGTGGTGCCGTCGCCGCCGTTCATCGGGCAGTACACCCGGTGGACGGCGTAGGTCTCCTTCGTGAGCCAGGCGCACTGCCCCGGGGTGAGAGTGAGCAGGCCGAGCTTGGTGGCATCCCAGTCCAGGCTGTCGTAGACCATGACATCGAGCTGGCCGGCGAGGCAGAAGACGATGCCCGACGTGTGCCCGTGGGAGTGGATGGGCGAGTAGTGCTGCGCGGGCCAGATCTCCAGCACCACCGGGGAACCGATTTCGCCCTCGGGGTCTTCGAGGAAGTCCAGGTGGCCATGCTTGGTGGCCAGGTGGTCGTAGTGTCCTCGGCCGGTGCAGGCGACGCGGATGTAAGGCGGGTGGGAGCTGTCGTCGCCGTTCTTGTCCACCAGGATCCGGCGCAGTAGCCCCATGCTGCCGTCCGGCTCGACAGGGGCCAGATGCTTGCGCATCGCCTCCACCTCCCAGGCCGAGAGCCGCAGGTTCTCGGCCTTGCGAGCCAGGTCCATCACCGCCGGCGGGATCATCAGCTGCCGGGCGTACTCGTCAAAAGACGTCGCCTGCCCGATCACCAGTGATGGCACGGCCCGCGCACCCTGGAGGCGCAGCTGCCGCTCTTCCTCCTTGGTGATGTGGAAGGGATACCCGCCCTCGCGCGGGTCCACGGTGTCGACGGAGGCCCTGATTTCGGTCGTGCTCATAAAAACTCCTTTTCCTGCGGGCTGCACGGTCAGGGTGCTCCTCGAAGTCAGTTGGGAATGGAATCCCTGTGCCCGCTCCCGTTGAAATACCACAGCTGTTCAGTGGTCGAAAAGTTCCTGACCAGAGCGGCCTCAGTCCACTCCAGTCCGAAGTCATCCCTGAGTCCCAGCCCGGCCGAACGGTTCAGATACGGGGCGATATTCACCAGATGGGTACCTCCCCCGGACCAGTCGGAGCGAAAGCACCACTTCTGGCGATCTGAGTTATCGGGCTTTTTGAGCAGGGGCTGGCTGGCGAGAGAGATCTTTGGCTCATCGCTGTCAACAGCCAGACGGAACGTTTCTCCATCTTGAGATATTTCAACGTGACAAATCGTCCACCCGTCTATCTCTCCGATTTTGCGCGTTGTCCACCGCTGCGGGTAGTGGTCATAAGTCGCGTAGCGGACGCTGCATATGCGTGCTCCGTCGAAACACTTCCCTCCCTGCACGGTGAGGAGGCTCCCATTGAGGCGGTTCACCATCAGTTGCTTCTCACCCTCATACGACATAGCTACTCCCTCGCTCTCGTTGTCCACCTGCTCCGGGTACGTCTGCGCGGAGTGCGGGGAGATAAAACTTCTGCCGATGCAATTCACTCATGCGGGTGAATATGTCGAGCCGCGCTTGCATGATGTTCATTCCTGACCTGCCTGGACATCGACGCCCGTGCCGCACCAAAGCGATGTGGCCAAGGCCGAGAAGCGGTCGGTCGGCGCTCGCGGCCCCGGGAAGCCCTGAGGGAACTGCTTCTCGTGACGGGGCCTGGCGGACGGATAGCCGTCACTGTCTGGGCGGTTCCCGCGGCCGCCGGGCAGGCCCTACTCCGAGTCGGTGGGTTGATCGGTGGGCGAGCTTGATCGGTGCCGAGCTTGCTGATGAGCTGGTCGGCATGGCTGAGCTCGGCCCCGTCGCCTGGCCACCTGCGCCGATCAGGACCGAGAGGCTCGTGCTCCGTGAGCCCGGGGCCCGTGACCGTGCGGCGGCCATCGGGCTGCTGGCCTCGCCAGAGGTGGGCACTACCTCGGTGGCCTGCGACCGCGTGACGAGCTCGAGCGCGCGTTGCCCGGGGCTGGCCGCCCAGCCGGCGCCCCGGCCTTTTCATAGTCGATCTTGACGGAGCGATGGAACGGTGATCGGCTGAGGTCATCTGGAAGTACTCCCCAGTCCATGACTTGACGAGGGAACCGGCACCGATGACCCGCATCTTCACTGCCGCAGCCGCCCCGGGTGCGCTTCCGCTCGTCGGTCATGGCTGGGCTCTGCTGCGGCGCCCGCTCGACTTCACCGCCTCTCTCGCCAGTCATGGTGATCTGGTGACGATCCGGCTGGGTCCGCTGCGCGCGTACGTCGCATGCCGTCCGCAGCTGTTGTGGCAGGTCCTGACGGATGACCGTACGTTCGACAAGGGCGGCTGGATGTATGACAAGGCGCGCGCGCTGGCGGGCAACGGCCTGCCATTGTGCCCCCACCGGGATCACCTTCAGCAGCGCCGGCTGATGCAGCCGGGTTTCCACCGCAGCAGGCTGGAGCAGTACAGCGAGGTCATGGTGAACGAGATCGACGCCATGACAGCCTCGTGGCGGGACGGCCAGGTCATCGACGCCTTCCCCGCACTCTTTGACATGGCACTGCGTACGGTTAGCCGCACGCTGTTCCGTACCAGCGCTGACCCTGGCTCGGTGGAGGAGTTCCGGCGCAGTATGGCAGCCGCGATGGGTAGTTTCCTGCCACGGTTGATGTTGCCACGGTGGTTCGAAAAGCTTCCGCTGCCCATGGTCCGCCGGCTCCAGCAAGTGATGCAGGATCTCCTGCACGCCCGCGACCGGCTCATGGCCGAGAGCGCCCGTGATCGGGGCGAGGACGGCGGCATCCTCTCCGCCATGATCACCGCCCGGCAGGAGGAAGAAGGCAACGACTGGCCGTCCGACGCGGACATCGATGAGCAGGTCCTCCCCCTGCTCATCGCCGGCTCAGACACCGTCGCGGCATCGCTCGCCTGGGCCCTGCACCTCCTGACCCAGCACCCCGACGCCGAGCGCCGGGTCCACGAGGAGGTGGACCGGATACTCGGCGGCAGGCCGGCGCAGTGGAGCGATGCGGCCCGGCTTCCCTATACCTCCCGCGTACTGACCGAGGCGCTCCGCCTCTATCCACCCGCTTGGCTACTTACACGGGTGACCACCGCTCCCACCCGGCTGGGCGGACACGAACTGCGCCCCGGAAGCACGGTCATCTTCGGCAGTGCCGCGGTGCACCGGAACCCCCGCTTCTACGCAGATCCTGATGTGTTCGACCCCGACCGCTGGCTGCCGCACCACGTCGGCCGTCTTCCCCGCGGGGCGTACCTGCCCTTCGGCGCAGGATCACGCAAATGCATCGGAGATCGCTACGGCATGGTCGAGGCCACCCTCGCCCTCGCGACCATTACCCACCGGTGGCAGCTGCGCAGCGCCCCGGGATCGGATTCGCGTCCGGCTCCACACAGCGCCATCCTGCATCCGCGCCGCCTCCTCCTGCGGGTACGACCGCGGGCTGTCGGTGTGAGGTCGCAGTAGATGCTTGACCGTTTGTGCTCTGGACATAGTTGACACGTTCGACTGAATGCCCGTCGTCTCCCGGCCAACAGTGCGCCAGAGGTGTTTCCGGTAGGTGGTGTTGATGAGTTGCAGGGCAGTGAGATTCACCGGGAGGGTGGCGGTGCCACTCGCGTCGGTCGTCGCCGTCCCCACGGGCACACCGCCCACGAGGAACTGCACAGGGATGCCTGCGGTCGCCGGCGTCACTGTGGCTTTCAGGGTGGTCGGGAAGAGGGTCGGGTTGGACAGGTTGATCCGCCAGCAGGCGGGGAGTGCCTGGAGCGCCCCCGTAGGTGTCGTCCCGGGCAGTACGACGATGGGGAGGGGGAGGGAGGCTGTTCCGGTGCAGTTGCAGGCGGTGCCGGCGGGGGTGGCGGTGACGGTGGCGGTGGCCGTGGTGGCTCCGGCGGTGGGGAAGGTGACCGTGGCCGAGGCCAGGCCGGAGGCGTTGGTGGTGGCGGTCCCGAGGGTGCCACTGGGGGTGGTGAAGGTGACGGTGGCGCCGCTGACGGGCACGCCGTTGCAGAGCACCAGGGCCTGGAGTGTGGTGGGCTGACCTGCGGTGACCGCGCCGGCCGGGGGCAGGAGCAGCACCGTACACAGGCTTGTGGTGACCGGGACGAAGGTGCACGCGGGGCAGGTCCCGGCAGCCGGTACGAAGGTGGCCGTCACCGACTGACCCGAGGTCAGCAGCACCCCGAGGTCGACCGGGGTCACGACGCCGTTGGTCACGGGCGTCGATACCGTTCCGCCGCCGGACAGGGTGTACTGGATCGTGCCGTTGAGCGAGGCCGTGCCACCGCCGCAGGTGAGGGTTGTGCTGGCCTGCGTGGTCGTGCCCACGGTGGTCAGGGTGGTCGAGATCGTCCCGGGGGGTGCGGGGGTTACCGTGACCGGAACGACCTCGACGCCGGTGATGGTGGCGCCACTGGTGTACACCACGGTGATGGCCTGGGCGCCGGACCCCACGGCCGTGAAGGTGACCGGATATGTGGTCCCACCAGCGGCTGACCGTGGCGGCGGGCAGGGGGATGATATTCGGAGCGTCATCTGGGGCACGCAGGTCCAGGCTGCGGTGGGCCCGTCCCGCGTTGTAGTGCTCGGCGTACTGGTTGAGGACCGTACGCAGGTGTCGTTCACCGGTAATCAGGAGTCGCTCGGTGCATTCGGCGCTGGCTGCGCGTATCCATCGTTCCGCGTAGGCGTTGGACCATTGGCTTTGTGGCGGAGTCGGGATGACGGCTGTGCCGTTGTCGGCGAAGACGGCGTCGAATGCGGCAGTGAACTTGCTGTCCCGGTCCCGGATAAGGAACCGGAAGCGCCCGGCTCTGTCCTCCAAGTCCATGAGCAGGTTGCGGACGAGTTGGGTGACCCATGCGCCGGTCGGTTGGGCGGTGACGCCCAGGACATGGACGCGCCGGGTGGCAATCTCCATGACGAAGAAGACGTAGAGACGCTTGAGATCGACTGGCACGTCCCCGGCAGTGACACGCTGCCCTGGACCGGGCGCCGTACCCGCCGGGAGGAGGTCGCGCCGTACTTCACCACGATGTGGTCGCACTTCGCGCACGGCAGGAGCAAGGCCGTGCTGGAGCGCGTCATCGTCGACGGTGGTGACGTGGTGCTGCTGGCGGTCTTCACGCACACCCTCGCGGCCCATGGCAAGGAGTTCACCACACCGGCGGCCATGCATCTGGCGGTCGAGGACGACCGGATCGTTCGCATGCACCTGTACGAGGACACGCTGACCGTCGCCGAGGCGTTCGACGTCGGCTGAGCGCAGGGGACTCAGGCGCCCCGCGGCCCGGGGCGGCTCGGCCGGGCATGTACGTAGACGGTCAGCCTAGTGCCGTGACCACGAATGTTCACGGTGTCGGCGGCCATGCCGTCGGCCTGCCGGTGTGGCGGTGGGAGTTCAGCCGACCTCGTTGCGGACGGCGGTGTCGAGGTCGGTGGCGGTCAGGCCGAAGGTCTCGCTGGTCTCCGTCGCGTCCATGTGGAACGGCGCGTACCACTGATAGTCCATCTCGGCCATCTCGCGGGCGATCGGCACGATCAGCCCGGCCGTACGCGTCACGGAGCGCGGTATCTGGATTAGTTTGACCGGTGGCCGGCCTGCCGCGACGGCGTAGCGCCGCGCCAGCTCGCGAATGGTGACGGCCGGCGCGGACGGCACGTGCCAGGGTCGGCCCCACGCGCGTTCTTCCGAGGCCAGCGTGATGAGGGCCTGTGCCATGTCGCCGTTGAAGGTGAAGGTGTGCGGCATGTCCAGGTGGCCGGTGATCCAGGCCGCTTTTCCCTTCTGCAGGGCCGACTTGATGAGCAGGGAGTAGATGCCGTTGGCGTCCTTGCCGATGTAGTCGGAGCCGCGGACCTCGACGGTGCGGATCCCCCCGGCGAGGGCCTGTTCCCACATGCGCCTGCGCAGGCGGCCCTTGTGCCCGGTGGCGGCCATGGGGGTGTGTTCGTTCATCCGGCCACCGGGCTGCGGACCGTAGGCGTAAAGGCTGCCGGTCAGCGCGAGGACGGCGTCGTTCGCCTTGGCGGCGGTGATGGCCGCCGTCTGCAGGGGCGGCAACAGGCGCTCCCACACCGTGTATGAGGGTGGATTGGCGCAGTGGTAGATAACTTCCGCGCCGCGGGACAGCTCGGTCAGGCGGGACGGGTCGGACGCGTCCGCGGCGACCCGGTCGACCAGCGGGTGCTCGGGGCCGGAGCCGCTGCGGGTGACGATCCGGACACTCTCGCCGCGCTCGGCGAGCAGACGAGCGACGTTGGTACCGATGGAACCGGCACCGATGATGACGTGCTTGGCCATGACGGTTTCTCCTTCTCCGGGGTCTCGGTCAGTCGTTCACGCCGGAGCCGGTATAGGTGGGCACGTCGGCGAGCATGCCGGCGATCTGCGGGTTGAGCTCGTTGCGGCGCCGGTGCAGTTCCTGGATCTTGGCGTTCAGGTCGGGGTCGCCGTCGTCACTGACGTCGAAGATCTCCAGCCGTTCGACCAGGTGCAGTCCGAGGTGGTCGGTCTGGTAGGTGGTCGGGTGCGTCAGGTAGGCGAAGAGCCCGTCGAGATGTTCGACGACGAACACCGCGCCGTACGTGTAGTCGCCGCCGTGGTCGCGGCCGACGACGAAGGACTTGATGGCGGGGTTCGACCGGCCCTGATTGCGCCAGCTCTCCAGCACCCCCTCGATCTGCTCAGGCGTCGCAGTGGCCTTCATCGTGACTCTGTTGATGTGGTAAATCATGACTTACTACTCGTTCCTAACGTCGTTATAATTCCTAACGGCGTTAACTATGACGCGCGTCGCCGACGCGGTCAAGGCGGTGACTAGTGTTCGAGGACACCATCGAAGCGAAGTGACGGACCATGCCGACCAGCACGAGACGGGCCCGCGAACGGGCGAACACCCGGGAGCGGATCATCGAGGCCGCGCTGCACGTCCTCGAGACCGAGGGCATCGCGGCCCTGACGATCCGGCGCATCGCCACCGACGTCGAATATTCCGCGCCCGTCGTCTACCAGCACTTCGCCAACAAGGACGCGCTCGTACTGGAGCTGGTCGCGCACGGTCACCGCCTGATGCTGAGCGAGTTCCGCCAAGCCGCGCAGGAGCCCGATACGGACCGGCGCATGACGCGCATCGCGTCGCAGTACGTCCGGTTCGCCGGCGAGCACCCCCACCTCTTCCAGGTCATGAACGACCCGATGGTCGACGCGGACGAACGCCGGCGCGTCGCGGAACCGGTCATCGACGTCCTCAAGGAGCTGCTCACCTCCTGGTCGGCTGCACACGACGTGGTCCTGGCCGATTTCGACCAGGCTTGTGAGATCCTCTGGGGCACGCTGTACGGCATCGCGTCGCTCAGTTACCTCGGCAGCGTCGGCAACGATCGCGCCCGCTACCTCGCCGAACAGGCGCTTCGCACGATCCTCCTCGGCTGGCGAACCGAGACGCCGGCGAACGGTCGACCGGCGAGCAGCTAGGCGCTCTGACCGCTGTGGTTCGCCGGGTTTAGAGGGAGGACCGGACTGTTCGTCGAGATCGTCTTCGTGGGGCTGCCGATCGATCGTGACGACGTCGAGGAGGCTCTGGAGACGGCGTTCGAGTTCGGCGGCGAGGTCACCGGCGCGGGCAGCGGCATGGGTCGTTGCCATCGTGACCTTGAAATCGCGGAGAGCCGGACACGACCGCGGCCCTGGAGCGGCTCCGGGCGGTGCTGTCCGAACTGGAGTCGCGGACTGCGCGACGTTGAACGTCAGCGAATGATCAAGCCGCCGCCTCGCTCGTCCGCCCCATCGGATGCCCTTCTCACTGCGGCTGCGGGCGCGCTCTCGACGCTGGGCGGCAAGGACGTCGGGGTGGCGGGCGTTGGCGTCGCGCCAGCGGAGATAGGCGTGGAGGGCCCGGGTCTGTGTGGTGTGGTTGCGGTGGTTGGAGTTGGCGATGGTGAACTGTCGCAACGGCCCGAAGCGGGCCTCGATCGGGTTGGCCCAGGACGCGTAGGTCGGCGTGAAGCACAGCTCGACCCTGTTCTTCTTCGCCCAGCGGCGGATGGTGTCGCCCTTGTGGGCGGACAGGTTGTCCAGGATGACGTAGATCGGGGCGCCGTCCGGGCGAGCGGCCCGGATCGACCTGAGCGCGGCCAGGGTGTTCGCGGCGCCCTTCTTGCGACGGTTGACGCCCCACAGGGTGTCGTCGCCGATCGAGTAGCAGCCGTGGAAGTACCTCACTCCGTGAGTGCGGTGGTACGTCGCGGGATGGCGCTCGGGGTGACCAGCAGCAGCCCAGCACGCGCCAGCGGCGGGCCGGATACCAATCGGGCCGAACTCGTCGAACGCGAACACCCGGTCAGGGAAGCGTTCCAGCACGTGCTCGATGCAGTCGAGCTTGGCGTCGCGCTCGGGGTCCGGTGACTCCTTCCAGGTCTTGGTGCGCTGGAAGGTGATGCCGCGGCGGGCGAGCAGGCACCGTAATGCCTCGCGGCCGATCCGGATCACGCGGCCGTGCACTTTCCGCAGGTAGGTGGCGAGTTTGCGGATGGACCAGCGGGTGAAGGGCTGGCCGAGCTGTGGATCAACCAGCTAGGCGAGGACGGCCCGCTCTACCTGCCCGCCCAAGACGTCGCCGCCGCTCTGCCCGGAAGGTGGCAGGCCGTCGAAGCCGACGCGGGCTGGGGCAGCTGGGCCGTTCTGCGCCGCGCCCGCTGACACACGTGCTCTATCACTTGCTGGCCTCCGCGGGGCGGAGGGCGGAGGCCAGCAGGTATCGCCAAGCGGCATCCCGTTCTGTGCGTCTGCCCCTGCGACAGAGCGCATCTCGTCTGAGACAGAACCGCACGTCGGAGGTGGAAAGCCACGGCCGTCGTCTCACGGGGTGGTGGTGGCTTTGGCAGGAAGGATGGCGAGAATGCCGCCCGTGATGTACTCGACCAGTCGCTCCCGATCGACGACTCCGAGCACACGTGCCGCTATGCCATCGGCTTCCTTTGGGGCCCAGTCCAGTGTCGCGAACGCGCCGGACTGGTAGACGCTGAGCAGCCCGACCATGCTGGTGTAGGCGAACAGAACACCATCCTCGTCGAGTCCAGGAAGGGCGCGACCGAAGGCGGCCAGATAGCGCCCTTCGACCGGTTCGACCTGTTCGGCGAAGATCTGACGGACCTGCGGGTCCGGCTCGCCCATCACGCGGCCGATGAAGCGCGCGACGTCGGGCCCGCGATGGCGGTGGCCCTCCGTCAAACCGACGCCCGGTTCGACAAAGGCGCGCACGAGGGCGGCCACCGGCACTGGCTGAGGCGCTGATTCGAGTTCGTCCAGCCGCTGACGGCGCTCGTGGTTGACGGCTCGCATCGTCTGGTCGATGACCGCGCGCAAGAGTCCCTGCTTGGACCCGAAGTGGTAGTTGACCGCGGCGATATTGCTCCCGGCCGCGTCGGTCAATGCCCGCAGCGAAGTCGCCTCGATCCCGCGTTCGCCGAAGAGTCGAACTGCTGCATCGATCAGCCGCTCCCGCGTGGATGCCGGCTGTCCCGCCGTGGGCACGTGGTCGGATCCAGCCACCGCACCTCCTCGTATGACCCGAAGAGCCCATGCTATAACACTCGATTAAAGTGAGTGTTTAAAACATTCATTTGAATCGATGAGGGGGCAGCAGGTATGAGGGTGAGCGAGGCGATCGTCGTCGGCGCGGGGATCGGTGGGCTGGCGGCGGCCCAGGCCCTTCAGCGCATCGGATGGCGAGTGTCGCTCTACGAGCAGGCACCGGTTATCAGGTCGGTCGGCGCCGGTCTGGGCATCGCGCCCAACGCCGTCAAAGCCCTGAATCATCTCGGTCTGGGAACGGCCCTGCGTGATCGTGGTCTGCGCCAGGACGGGTTGGAGATCCGACTTCGATCGGGCAGGCGCGTGGCGCGCATCCCAGGCGCCGGGATCGAGCGACGTTACGGTGCCCCGTTCTACGCTCTGCACCGTGCGGAGACGCACCGTCTGCTGATGACGGGACTCGATCCTTCCGCGCTGCACACCGGCCACCGTGCCACGGGGATCACGACCGCTGCCGACACCGCCACGGTCGCCTTCCATACCCCGCAAGGCCCGGTCTCGAAGACGGCCGACCTGGTCGTGGCCGCCGACGGTGTCGGCAGCGGGCTGCGCACGGCACTGCTTCCCAGCTACCCAGGGCCCGCCTACGCCGGCTATACGGTCTGGCGCGGCATCGTCCCCGCCGAACGAGCCACAGCCCTGGGCGTACCACCGATCTTGACCGAGACCTGGGGACACGGCGCCCGCTTCGGCGTCGCCGCGATCAACGACGGCCAGATCTACTGGTTCGCCTGCGAGAGCGCCCCTGAGCACGACGCCCCTGCACACGACTTGGGCCAGTTGTCCGATCGGTTCCGGGATTGGCACGACCCCATCCCCCAACTGCTCGCCGCCACCTCGGAAGACACCCTGCTGCGTCACGACGTCTACTACCTGCACACCAAACTGCCCACGTTCGTCCACGGCCGCATCGCCCTGCTCGGCGACGCCGCTCACGCAGTCACACCCGACATCGGCCAAGGAGCCTGCCTCGCCATCGAGGACGCCGTGACCCTCGCCGCCGCCATTGAACGATCCGGAGTCCTCGGCGGCTTGAGCGCCTATGACGCGGGCCGCCGCCCCCGCACTCAGCGGATGGCCCGGACATCCGGCAAGCTCGGACACATCCTGCAGACCCGCAACCGCGCAGCAGCCGGTCTGCGCGACACCATTGCCTCCGTCATTCCCACTCCCCTCCTGATGAGGGCGACGGGGACCGCCTTTGCCTGGAAGCCGCCCCTCGGTTGACGGACACCGGATCGATGACCCGGTCAACCATCCGAGCTGAGCGGCTAGTCGGAGTGCTGCCCGCCCTCCTTCTCGTCGTCGTGCTCGGGGCAGACGAAGGTGCGGTTGACGAGGTGATTGGGTGCGGTGAGGGATTCGCGCAGGATCCGGCCGTCGTCGGCGAGGGTGAGGTCGAGCTGGGTGTGTTCGGCGGGGAAGGCGAGGGCGATCCTGCGCTGTCCGTTCTCGTCGGGCAGGCGCGTGGTGACCGGCGCGTTGCCGCTGCCGTACGGCTCGGAGTCGAGGAACCGGCGGCCGGTCAAGGACAGCTCCCGGGGAATGCCGAGGCCGAATGCGGTGTTGCTGGTGACCAGCTCGTACAGAGTGAAGCGGGGTGCCTTCTTCATGGCGGTGACCGCTTCGCGCAGCAGCCCGGTGGCCGGGCGCGGTGGCCACGAGAGCGTCAGCCCGGCGCGGCCGCCGGCCCACTGACCGGCCGAGGCGTTGACCCTCACCGTCGGTACGGTCAACGCCACTCCCGCCATCACCGCCGAGGCGAGCGCCGATACGCCAAGGGTCAGCCAGACGGTGATCCCCAACCGGGGTGCCCCCTCCGTCCAGCCGCCCATGCGCACCATCCGGCCGCCCGCGGTGGCCAGGGCGACGGCGTAGCCGAGCAGCGCCGGGCGATGATCAACGCTCGCGCTCCTCACTCTGGGCACCGCTGTCCCGCGCGGCGGCGAGCAGTCGGCGCAGTTCGGCGGCCTCGTCCGGTTCCATCGTCTCGACCAGGTTCACCACCGCCGCGGCTCGGTCGTCGGCTACAGCCAGCACCTCGCCCATCAGCCCGGCGACGTACGCCTCACGGCTCGCGGTAGCCCCGTAGCGGAAGGCGCGCCCGTCTTTCTCCTTGGACAGCCAGCCCTTGCGGTACAGCACCTCGGTCACCGTGTGCACGGTGTTGTACGCGGGCTCGGGGTCGCGGTCCAGCCGCTCCAGAACCTCGCGTACGCGCAGCGGCTTGCCCGCAGCCCACACCGCGTCCATGATCGCGGCCTCCAGTTCCCCGAACTGCGGCATAAGCCCTCCTCCTGACCTCGGCGCGGCACAGCAATCCTAAGCCGCCTAGGAATCAGCAAGTGACACAGCACGGGAGACCCGCAAGGTGCCGCCCCAAGCCTGTCCGCGTCGGCGTTCTCCCCGGAACCGCATTGGCCGCGGCCGCCACCGTCGGAATCTCCGGGCTCGTGCTGGCCCAGGCCGCGCCCCACCTGTCACCGAGCACGACAGCGGCGGCCTCGTCTGCGGAGACCAGGGGCTCCGTGGACATGAGGATGTCGGGGATGCACGGTGGGATGTCACTGAGCCTCCGCCAACTTGAAATCGCAGGTCAAAGGGCTGGTGTGACGGTCGTGCGGGGTGCTCATGCTGGTCAGGGGCGGCAGCCTGTGCAGTAGACCATCCGTCAGCCCGCACCCCGGTCTGACGGATGATCGGGGGCTGTAGAGCGGGTGCTGCCAGGGACTGGAGGGCTGGAGGTCTTGGTACATCAGCTGCGTTGGTATCTGGCTGCCATCGTGTGGAATACCTTCTTCGGTTCCCAGCGCCTCTCGTCGAGCATCCGGACGACGCCGTAGGAGCCAAGGTCTTGCTCCCCGGGCCTGCTGTAACCGGCGAAGGTGAACCAGAGCGCGGTGTCCACACCTTCCTCCTCGAAGATGTCCAGCAATTCGGTGAGGTAGCGCGCCTGCTCGTCTTCGTCCGGGACCGCACCGTGCGGCACCTGCCAGGCCATGCCGCCACGTTCTCCCGCGCCCTGGTACGCACAGGTTCCGTACTCGGTCACCGCGACGGGCTTGCCGTGGGCGAGGTGTCCACGCAGCTCGTCCCGGAAGCTGTCGGCGTTGTAGGCGGCCCGGTAGGCATCGATGCCGACGAGGTCGAACGCACCCCAGTCGACGAACTCCCAGGGAGCCGAGGCGTAGGTGACCTGCCCGCCGAAGTGCGTACGGACGGTCGCGGCGATCTGGGAGAGGAAGCCGTTGAGGCGTTCTTGCACCGGTCCGAGGGAGGACCACCACTCCATGTCGGCGGCAGCCATGGCCCGCAGGCGGTCGCCGTAGGTGTCGCCCGGGAGGAAACCGCCGCAGAACGCGCTGATCTCGCAGCCAGCGACGAACACCACATCGGCGCCAGCCTCCCGTACGGCTTCGGCCCGAGCGGCGCAGTCGGCGAAGAACGGGAGCAACTGGTCGTGGGGAAGGTCCACGGGAAAGGGGGCGAACCAGACCTCAAGGCCCGCGTCTGCAGCATGCCGGGCAGCGATGCTTAACCGTTCAGGCTCTCGCCCGGAGATACGAACGGCGTCACAGTGGAGATCCCCGGAGATCACCGCCATGTCGTGCCGGACCGTCTCAGTGGTGAAGCTCTTGCGGGAGAGTTCTTCCTCTGGGAGGAATCCTGTGTCGTAGTTGATGCCTCGTGCGCGCACGTCCATGTCCCTTCACTTGACCGTTGCCGTGTTCCAGCAAGTCAAAACCGGGCTCGGGGTTCTTGGCCAGAGGGCGGAACGGCTACCGAAGGTGGTGTCGCATCCGGAAGAACCCGCGAGCGGGCCGGGCAGACGATCACCCTGGCGGTCAAGGCTCTCCCCGCGCACAAACGCCGGGAACTCCATGCGGTGTTGTCTCAGCGGTTGACTTCGAGGTTCGTCAAGACGACCAGAGCGCGCAGGAGCTGAGTGGCGCGTGCGGGATCGGTGCGGAGCTTGGTGAGGACGCGCCAGTTCTTCAGGTGGGCGAAGCCATGCTCGACCGGTGCGCGCCCGATGGCGAGGACGCGGGTGGCGTCCTTCTCGCCGGGGTGAGTTTGCGGGCGCGGGTGGCGGTGAAGCCGGTGACGATCACGGGGTCGCGGACGTCGTTGTCCAGGCCGCGAAAGCCCAGGTCCGCCAGTGCCCCGAGGCCGGCGGCGCGCAGGTGGGCCAGGACGTGGTCGTGGCGGGCGGCGGTGTTGTCGTGGGTGCGGCCGGGCCGGGCGGCGGATATCCAGATCAGCCGACCGCGCTCGTCGGTCAGGGCGAGGAAGTGCAGGCCGTGGCTTCGGTGTTTGCCGGAGTAGTTGCGTCGGTCGGCTCTTCCGGCCAGGACGATCACCGCGACCTTTCCGGGCGGCAGGATTCGCCACCGGGACCCTATCGCCTTCAGGTGGCGTCGCACGGCGAGGTGGTTGACGGTGCGCGTGGACAGCGGCAGGCGGCACTGGTAGACAAACGGGCAGGTGCCCTCGGCCGACTCTTCGGCTCTCTTCACACAGTGCCCAACGGCCGCCGGGGGCACGCCGGTTACGCCCGCGCAGCACCACCCCGCAGGCGTCCCAGGTCACAGCCGTATGGTGAACCGGCCGTCGGGCAGTTTCCGCAGCCAGCCGCGGTCGACCATCCTGACGAGCTTCCCGCGCAGCGGTTCCAGCTTGGCCCGCACGCTGACGTCCACCCCGACCATTTCGCCGACCTGTCGGGCCATGACCGGTCCAGCGGCCTGCCGCACGGCGGCGAGGATCCGCTGGTAGTCCGGCGGGAGCGCACTCTCCTCCACGCCCGCCGTGCGGCTCGGGATCAGCATCACCGGCCGGCCGCCCACCTGCCCCGGCACCGGCGCTGCACGCTCGTCGGCGAGCTGCTCGCTCATCCGCTCCAGAACGCGCCCTGCGGCAGCGAGTTCGTCGCGCTCGGTCCGTACCTCGGCTAACTGCTTGGTCAGCTGTTCTTCGAGTTCGTCCAGCTCCGCGCGCCGCGCGGTGATCCGTTCCAGTAACTCGGGATCCATATAGCGGATCGTAGAAGGCCACCCGGCAACCTTGAGCGGGAACCGGTGAGTTCCACCACTGACAGACGATCTACTGCTCAGACTGCCGCCCACGACCAGCGTGAGACTCCCAGCAGACCGTCACACCAGCCCCTTGAACTGCGGCTTCAAGTTGGCGGAGGCCCACTGACTCCCGGCACTGCGCACGCTGCTATGCGGCACCGCATGCACATGTGCATGCACGGCAACCCGTGCTGCGGCCCGGAATGTGCGATGTGTTGTGAACAGTGCTGCGACAAGGGATGTTGCGCTAAGGGCGGCATGACGGCGGCATCCGCGCACGCGGAGAAGAAGGCGGACTGCTGCAACGACATGTGACGCACCGGTCCGCTTCTCCGCCCGTCCGCCGCTATCGCCCATCGGCGGTCGGCGGGCGAGCGGCCCCGGTGATCGACGGAGACGCCGGTTCGCCCGCCGGTTGATGAGGAAGTCGAAGCGGCGTATGTAGGTGATGGCGAAGCCCTCGTCCGTGATGGGGCGCTCCGTGTCCCGCGTGAGGCGACACCCCTGCCGAAGAGCTGCCACATCGGGGCAAGGATCCGCTGGATGCGGAAGAAGCCGGGGCGCGACGAGCGGACCAGCCTGGGGGCCGGTTGCACCGCGGTGACCTGCTCGACCACCATCGGATCGTGCCGGACATTCGCGCCGTCCCCGCACCGATCTCCACGACTTCACACGACCACGGCATCGGCATCGGCATCGGCATCGGCATCGGCGACACCCATGGCACATCCCCCTGCACGCCTCCGGTCCGCCCACCAAGCATTGAGTCCGCTGCGCAAGTACGACCACCACCAGCACCCTGGATCCGACCGGCCCTGACCGAGCCGGCCCCTGCGGCAACGACATGGCGAGGTGAACGCCATGAGCGCGCTGATAGCCATCCTGACCGGCGCACTGATCCTGGCCGCGATCACCTACCAACTCGCGCGCCTGATCACGCCCACCGAGAGCCGCTTGCCGCCCCTGGCCCGCCTTCGAGGGCGGCGGGCGGCCCTGGAAGATGCTGAGCGTTGGTGTGTCGGCCTGCGCCTGCACGGCCGGATCGACCAGGCCGCTTACCAGCACCGGATGAGTAGTCTCGCCGACGGCCGACGTCGGCCAGCCGCCACCCGAGCAGCCTCAAGGAGGACGTGATGGCTGACGCCGCATACGGCCTGTGGCCGCGGGACTGGCGTGCGATGGGCACCTTCAGCGCACAGGATCGCGCGGCAGCCGAGATGGAGGGCCCGGCCGGTCGGGTCGGCGTGCGACATGGCTCGCCCGTGATCCGCGCGCACGTGGAAGGTGCTGGGGTCGCGGAGAGAGCTGGCAGACCTGTGTGCGACCGCGGCCCGTCTTCTTCCCTAATCCACTGGGACTGGACGCACAGGCCAGGACAGTGCACAAGGCGGACACCGGCCCGCCGGGCGTGGCGCTCAGGAATGCGGAGAGATTCTGGACGATGGATGCTGGTCAGGCAGGGGCTGGCAGGCCGACTACCAAATCCTGTGGCATGGGTTCGATGCGGGAAGCCTGACCGACTGGTTCGTGCC
This sequence comes from Streptomyces sp. NPDC041200, assembly GCF_055591805.1. Lineage (NCBI taxonomy): Bacteria > Bacillati > Actinomycetota > Actinomycetes > Kitasatosporales > Streptomycetaceae > Streptomyces > Streptomyces sp. NPDC041200. The sequence continues at coordinate 26,192 of NZ_JBVIZF010000015.1, forward strand.
GGGACGGAGGTGCAACCTTGGAACTTCGCGTCACCGCGGGCCTCGACGGTTCCCCGGAGAGCCTGGCCGCTGCGCACTGGGCGGCGCGTGAGGCCGTGCTACGCGGGCTCCCGCTGCGGCTGGTCCATGCATGCGCCCCGGCCGCGCCCACGAGGGAGGGCATCTGGGAGGAGGAAGCGTATCGCGAAGGGGCGCAACGCCTCCTTCACACTGCGGACAGCGAACTGCGCACGCGCTACCCGGGCTTGGCCATCACCACGAGTCTGGTCGCGGAGGACGTCACCACCGCCCTGCTCACCGCCGCGCACCAGGCCGAGATGCTGGTGCTCGGCTCGTGTGGCGTCGGCCCGGTCGAAGGCTACTTCCTGGTCGTGGGACTGAGCCTGCGCCCGGCGTGCGAGGAGGTACTGGAGTTCGCCTTCGGTGCCGCTTCCCGCCGTGGCCACGCGCTCCGCGCCGTCCACTGCGAGCGCCTGCCGGTCCCGGCCTCCCCGTTCTGGTCTTCGAGCTCCGAGGCCGCCGAAGCCATCGCGAGGGCGGCAGGCCAGGAACTGCGCTCGGCGCTCCGCCCGTGGCAGCGAAAGTTCCCAGGGGTGCGGGTCATCGATGAAGTCATGTGCGACAGCGCCGGCCGGGCCATGGCGCATGCGGCGTCAGGATCGGCCCTTCTGGTCGTGGGCCGACGGCGCGACCGCCCCGCCCTGGCACCGGGCCTCGGGCCGGTGGCCCATGCCGCCATTCACCACGCGCTGTGCCCAGTCGCTGTCGTCTCTCACGACTGACCGGTTTGGGCCTTCTCCACCCACCCCAGCTTCCAGCGCCGACTGGACCAGCTCACGGACATCTCCGCGGAACTGGGCCAGCCAGCCAGCCTGACAGCACGCCAGAATGCCGCCCGCGCTCACGCGCAGGCCCGCACCTCACCCTTATGCCGTATGACGGGCCGACAGCCGCGCCCCCCGAAAACCAGCTCCCCCAGATCCAACACGGCCCTTTGCGGTGGCTCTGCACATCGGAATTCGACAGCGGCCCGGTGCCAGGGGAGCTGAGCCATGCGCGGTCAGCGCAGAATTTGGACCGCGTAGAGCGCGCCCATGCCTGTGGCGAGGGTGCCCAGCAGGAGCCGAAGCGCGGTCTCGGGCAGGAGCGGCTGGAGACGGGCGCCAACGTAGCCGCCGACCAGGCCCCCGACCCCGCAGGACAGGCCCAGCAGCCAATCGGGAGCGACGGCACCCGTGGCGGCCAGGGAGAGCAGCGCGTAGGTAATCGCCCCGACGACGGACGTCACGAACGTGGAGGCCAGAGCGGCGGGCGCGACGGTGGCCACCGGTGCTCCGCGGCCGACGAGGATCGGGCCGAGCAGGGAGCCGCCCCCGATCCCGTAGATGCCCCCGGCGAAACCGACGGCCAGGGCAAGCGACGTCGTCGCGCGGGGCGACGGCTGGCGCGTGGCGCGGGCTGGTGCCGGGCGCACGGTCCGCAGCCACAGCCACAGTCCGAGCGGCAGCAGCAGCGCGGCGATGAGGAGGCGGAATACCCGTGGGCCCGGAACGGCGAAGACACGGATCACTGCACCGATGACAACGCCGGGCACGGTACCCGCGATGAGCAGGCGGGTCAGCGGTCCTCCCAGACGCCCGGCTCGCCAATAGCGCAGGAGGGCGCCGGGGCCGGCCACGACGTTGTACAGCAGGTTCGTCGGTGTCACCGCCGGGCTCGGCACGCCCAGGACGCTGACCTGCACGGGCAGCAGGAAGACCGCTCCGGAGACGCCCACGGGCGAGGTGGCCACCGATATCAGGAGCCCGGCAACGAACCCGAGCAACCCCGTCGACCACGCCACCACAGCCTCCCTTGATAGATCACCACCTCAATACGCCCCGGAGCAGGGGTGCCTCCCGTTCTCGTGAACATCGGCCCCGGCCCGATCCAACCGCCTCCCGAGGCGATGAACAACCGCTGTCCAAACCACCCTTGCGGCGTGATGCCCTCGGACACAGACCTGCCTTGCGCAGGACTGGGACTGCACCTCCGGCGCCCCGACGACCTCCCGCTACACTCTCGCACTCCGCCGCTGCCCCGCTAAGCGGCATAGCAGTATGGTGTCGGCAGCACCTCGCGAACCGGGAGCCTCTGCTCGAGCGGCGCCCCTGGCGCAGGCAGGAAGGCGGGCCGGGGCTCCCGGGAGGTGTGGGACAGGAGTGGGGCGGGGGCTGGTGTGATCAGGGTCCGCAGGCCACCAGCAGTGGCAGCAGCGGAGCCGCGGTACTGGCTGCCACGACACCCAGCCACGTCACACGGTGCGGCCGGGGTTGCGGTGTGAGGACGCGGCGCAGTCGGATGAGGGCACCCGGCCCGCCGGCGCCCAGAGTTCCCTGCGGCGTCTGCCCCGCGGCTACCTCACACATGGCGGTCGCCAACGCGTCCCTGGAGTGGCTTCGTAGGACTCTGTCATCCGCGATCATCTCTACCAGCAGCGTGATCTGCTCCTTGGCGTGCCGGGCGAGCGGCAGGCCGGGGAAGGCACGGGAGAAGGCGTCCACGAGCAGGTGGAGAAGGTGGTGTCTGCTCTCGATGTGAGCGCGCTCATGCTCCAGTACGGCACGCATCTGCGCATCGGAGAGGACATCGAGGGCCCCCCGGGTGATGACGACACGACGCCGACGCCCGGGAAGGCAGTACACGGCGGGTGCGTCATGATCCACGACCGTGGCGTCGTATCCGGGGGCCGGCACACCGATCAGGGCAAGCATGTCGAGATGGCGCTGCCGTGCTCGGCGTGCCCTCCAGGTGCAGAGCACGAACCAGCCGAGCGGCAGCAGCACGATCATGGCGGAAGCGCTGAGCGCCAGGGCGTCCCCGGAGTTGGGCGCGGACTCGGTTACCGGGGCGTCGGCGGCCAGACCGCAGACGCTGAGCAGCCCGAGGAAACCTTCGTGTACATGCTGCTCGGTGAGGGCCAAGTGGTACACCGCGAGTGCAGTGGCGACGATGAACGTCACCATGAGTCCCTGCCATGCGAGGACCGCCAGGACCGGAGCACGGTGAGGCCATCGCGCGTGTGACAGTAGAGGGGGCATCGCGGCGCCCACCAAGGCCGCGTATCCAGCCAGCGCCACGGCTGTGATCACGCATCGCTCCGCTTTTTGGCCGCTCGGAGAGCCGAGCGCAGGGCGTCCGCCTCTTCCGGCGTGATCTGTTCGATGAAACTGACCAGAGTTCCGACCGGATCCGGGTTACCGCCGAGCGCCTCCTGCATCCGCGCCGCCGTGTACTGCTGCCGGGTACACGTGGGCTCGTACACCCAGGCCCGCCCCTCCTTGTGTCGTTTCAGCATGCCCTTGCTGTGCAGAATGTCGGCCACGGTCTTCACTGTGCTGTAGGCGATGGGCCGCTCCTTGCTGAGGTCCACCAGTACGTCGCGCGCGGTCGCCGGCCGCCCCCAGGCCCATAGGCGGTGCATGATCTCCGCCTCGAGTTCACCCAGCTGACGCACGATCGCTCCCTTCGCCCCCGGAATGCGAAGCCTCCGGCACCAGTGACCGCTCATCGTAGTGGGCAGAGTCCTGGAGCCTTGCGGACCTTCGGTCAGAGGGTGCGGTCGGCACGGGGCAAGCGGCGGCCCTACGCAGACGCCGTACCAGGGCGTGTGTGAGCAGCGCCAGCGAGGCCATGGCCATGACGGGCTGTGCGGGGGCCCAGTACGAGAGGGCTCCGCTCACCCCGAGGGCCAGCACCACCAGCTTGTTGCAGATCGGGCAGCCGACGGCGAACGCGGACAGCACGCCCGCGAGCAGCGCCCGGCGCCCTCGCGGCCCATCGGTTGGCGCGGCCGGAGGCCCATTGACGTACGTCGCCACCAGCAGTCCCATGAGCAGGGACGACGCCACCCAAGCCGGATAGTTCCACCACAGCACCGGGGTCATCCGGGTATAGAAGGGCGTGGGTACGACTCCGGTCGGCACACCGATCGCGGCTCCGGCGGCAAGGGCCACGGCCAACGCCGCCACCCACTGACGTGGCGTCCACGTATGCATGCGCCGCCTCTCTGCCGTTACGATTACTGCCAAATAGCTTAGTAGGTCACTCCCGGGCCCGACCCGCGCAGCATGATCCGGTCCGCTTCGATACTGTCGGAGAGCGGAGCGACCACAGATGGAGTCACGACGTGCATGTGAGCCGATACGTACGAACAGGAGGCGCCCTCGGGCACCTGCTGCTCGTCGTCGTGCTCGCGATGGGCGTCTTCGTGATGCACTCGATGGGCCATCCCGACAGCGCCTCCAACGCGAGCATGGGAGCGGCTCACGCATCGGCCACGACCGCCCACAAGGGCGCAGGCATGTCCTCGGCGCAGGACGTTGTCGTCTCCTCGCCCTCTTCGGATTCTCATCAGGACAGCAAGGCGTCCTCCCACTCCCCGGCCATGGGGATGGACATGGCCTCGCTGTGCGTGGCTGTGCTCGGCACGTGGGTTCTCGCCGGTCTTCTCCGCGCGGTTCTGAGTCGCAGGACGGAGTGGCTGGCACGGCTTCGCGATGGCGCCGTGGCGGCCCTGCGTCCCAATCCTCCTCCGCGCAGACCGCCTGACCTCGCTCAACTGTCAGTCCTGCGGATCTAGGCCGAACGCCACCGTGGGCAGCTTGTGCTGCCCACGCACCCCGTTCGGCAGACTTTCCGCAGAACAGACACCACGAGGTTTTCGACATGACCGCCATCAAGCGCAGCACGCTCCGTCCGCGCGTCCGCCGCATCGCTCTGGTCAGCACCGTCGCCGCCGCAGGATTGGTCCTCGCGGCCTGTGGCAACGACGACGACATGAGCGGCATGGGCCACGGGAGCAAGAGCAAGAGCTCCGCCTCGGCGAGCGCGACCACCGGGGAGAACCCCGCACCGGGCGCGTTCAACGACGCGGACGTGAAGTTCGCCCAGATGATGATCCCCCACCACGAGCAGGCCGTCGAGATGTCCAAGCTCGCCGACGAGCGTGCCGAGGACGCCACGATCAAGACCCTCGCCGGGGACATCGAGAAGGCCCAGGATCCCGAGATCAAGAAGATGAAGTCCTGGCTCAAGGCCTGGGGCAAGCCCGAGTCCGGCAGCAGCATGCCCGGTATGGACCACGGGTCCGACAGCAGCATGCCCGGTATGGACCACGGCTCCGGCAGCTCCGACAACTCGGGCATGCCCGGGATCATGTCCGACAAGGACATGAAGGAGCTGAAGGCCGCCAAGGGCACCGGCTTCGACAAGATGTTCGCGCAGATGATGATCGACCACCACAACGGGGCGATCGACATGGCCAAGGACGAGCAGAAGAACGGTAAGAACGCCACCGCGAAGAAGCTCGCCGACGATGTCGTCAAGACCCAGACCGCCGAGGTCAAGCAGCTCCAGGGCATCCTCGACAAGCTCTGATCCGATCACACGCTGACCGTTCCGGGCTCAGCCGGTCACTCCGGGGAGCCCGGGGCGGTCGCCCCCTCACACTCCTTTTACTTGGGCCGCGCCCGGTCATGTCCCGGCCCGCCCCCACGATTCCCGAGGACTCATGAAGATGCACCGTGCCGTCCAGGCAGCCACCGCCGTCGCCCTCGGCCTCACACTGGCCGCCTGCTCCAGCGGAGACGGCGACACGGGCTCGTCCGATGCCGTCACGACCGTCAGTCACATCCACGGCCTCGGACTGGACCCGTCTGACCAGCGCCTGTACGTCGCGACTCACGAAGGCATCTACACCCCCGACTCCAAAGGCAATCCCAAGCTGGTGGGCGACAGCAAGGACGACTTCATGGGCTTCACGGTGGCCCAGGGCAAGACCTTCTACGCCAGCGGCCACCCCGCCTCCGGAGCGGACGGCCCCGGCAACAAGGGACTGATCAAGAGCACCGACGCGGGCAGGACCTGGAGGTCGCTCTCCCTCTCAGGGAAGTCCGACTTCCACGCTCTGGACTACGCACACGGCACCGTCTACGGCTACGACTCCACCAACGGCCTGCTCCGCACCACCAAGGACGGCACCACCTGGAAGGACGGGGCGACGTTCCAGGCGCTCGACCTCGCGGTCAATCCGGACGACGCCGACCTCGTCCTCGCCACCACCGCGGAAGGAGTCGCCCGCAGTACCGACGGCGGCAAGACCTTCGCCAAGGGCAAGCAGCCGGTGATGGCCTTTCTCTCCTGGAAGACCCAGAACGCCCTCTACGGCATCGACACCTCCGGCAGGCTGAGCCGCAGCACCGATGGCGGCGCCACATGGAAGAAGCTCGCCACCGTCCCCGGCGGACAGCCTCAGGCGCTCACCGCCGTCGACGCCCAGCACGTCCTGGCCGCGACGCAGAGCGGCGTGTACGAGTCGAAGGACAGCGGCAAGACCTTTACCAAGCGCCTCGCCGTCGAGTCGAGCGGCGGCCACTGACCCGCCATGCAACGCCATGTCGGCCGCGTCGGCAATGCTGCCGTGGTGGCGGGGCACGGGCTTGCTGTCGACGGGCAACGTCCGCTGCCCATGGGCCTCTCCCCCCTCGCACAGACGGCCCGCGCCCGCTTACGTGGGCCTGCTCTTCGGCCTCGGATTCGATACCGCCACCCAGGTCGGCGCGCTGGGCCTGGCGGCGGGTTCGGCCGCGGACGGCACGTTGCCGCCACTCATGACTGGCCTTTCGATCTTCGTCGCCTTCGTCGTCGGCACCGTGGAGCTGGTCTCACTGCTCGCGGAGCAGCTGGGCGCGGCGGACCACCGGCCGTGGTCGTGGCTCACCGGCATCGACCTCAACACGATCGGCATCGTCATCGTGGTGACATTCCTGGTGACGTGGATCGGTGCCGTGACGCTCGGGAAGGTGCGGCCCTTCGACGAGCGATATCCGCTACACCGCGCCCCTGTCGAGGCGAAGCCCGATCCATCGCTCTGACCGGGTAGAGGGCCGACCTCCCGCCGATCGAGCCGGGAAGCGCCGCCAGGCCAAGCAGGAGCAGCCTCGGCGAGGGTGAGACCCCCGGCCCACCATCACCTATATTGTTAAGTAGATTAGCTGTGCGGTGGATCCGCGGCCTCACTCTGAGGTCTGCGCTCCAACCTCAGGCGCCTGCACACAAGGGGATGGTTTCGCTGGAGTACTGAGACCCGTTGACGATGACCGATGCCGCGTACCGCCCCAACACAGTCGCGGCCGGTGCTCCTGCTGCCAAGACAGAAGAGAAGCCAGTGGTTTACGAGCAACAGTCGTCGGGAGACTGGGCCCCGGCCGGGGGCGGTCAGGCTTCCGACGACGCGTACGGGATCTACCACGCCTACCCCGATGGTGCCCAGCACGGCGGTGTGAGATCTAGCGGTTACGACGACGAGGACCCGCTCTTCGGTGCGATGCCCAGCGTGTACGACACCACGGCGACCCTTTACGACGCGTCCGCCTATCAGCTGTCATACCCGCGCTATGTCTCCACCACGATGTGGGACGCGCCCGGTCATGCGGGGATGAGCCCGTCCGCGACTGACCCTGGCCTGGCAGACCCGAGCGGGCACATAGCCCAGCGGGAGGACTCCACCGGCCAGTGGCGCAATGGGACCTACCCCGCAGCATGCTTCGAAGAGTGCGAGTCGCAGACGCAGACATGGAGTACGGGCACCTCTGCGGATTCCGAGGGGGTGTTCTGCGACTCTCCTGCCTCACCGAAACTCCCCCCCTCTCCGGCCGATGAGTCGTCCCATCAGGTAGCGCACCTCCATGACGCCGCCCCCGAGGAAGGGCAGATCGCCTCTCCCGGGCCGTGCCGTGCCGATGTCCGTAACCGTCGTGCGTCCGCCCGGCGATCCGCGTTCCTGACCGTCGCCATCCCGTCCGCTGTCGTGATGGCCATCACAGGGGCTGCGGCCGTCGCCGTCAGCGTCGACGACCAGGATGAGAAGGCCGCACAAGCCGCCCCGGACACGACATCGGCCGTCGAGCCATCAGCCGCCAACGGCAAGTTCGACGCGCAGCTCACCGGCCTGACAAGCGGCGTGGACGACTTCGCCGACCGCGCCAGCCGTACGCAGCAACGCATCGACCTCAAGCAACGTCAACAGCAGGAGCAGAGACGCAAGGCAGCTGAAACGGCACGAAAAAAGGCGGAAGCGGCACGCAAGGAGGCGCTCCGCCCGAAGTTCGCTCTCCCCGTTGCACAGCGAGGAGTCGGCGAACTGTTCGGAGCGGCCGGCTCCATGTGGTCGAGTCGGCATACCGGACTCGACTTCCCCGTGTCCATGAACACCCCGGTGATGGCCGTCACCGATGGCACGGTCGAATCCAAATGGAATCCGTTCTACGGAAACATGGTCATCATCACCGCCCCCGATGGCACCGAGACCTGGTACTGCCACCTCGCCAGTGCCAAAGTCCGCACCGGCCACGTCAAGGCGGGAGAGGCCATCGCCTACTCCGGAAGCTCGGGCAACTCGTCGGGGCCACACTTGCACCTCGAAGTGCATCCCGGCGGCGGTGATGCGATAGACCCTTTGGCCTGGCTTCGCAGCCATGGCCTCGACCCCACATGACGGTGAGAATCAGCCCGCCCCCGCGCAGGTTAAGCCGGTCAGTGTGCCGAGCGGGGCCCGCGGCGCCACCGAGGGCCAGGACGAACAGAACTCTCGCTCCCTGGCGGGCGACGTTATTACGGCACAGATCGCCGAGATCACCAAGATGCGGAAGACGCTCAAGGAGCGAAGGTAGGACAGCCCTCACCGCAGCGCTGCGAACCCGAGTTGCCTAGATTTCCCGAACCGTTCTGGGGGTCAAGGACGTCGCCGTTGAGGTAGCGCCCCGGGGTGGTGCCGACGGTTCGCCGGAATGCCGCGAGGAACGCGCTCGGTGTCGCATACCCCACCGCGTGTGCGACCCGGGAGACGGGCTGCCCCTCGGCGAGGAGGGACAGTGCGGCACGCAGCCGCACGTGGACGCGCCAGCGATCGAAGCTCATCCCGGTGTCGTCGACGAACAGCCTGGTCAGGGTGCGTCGGCTCACCCCGACAGCCCGCGCGTGCGACTCAAGGCTCCGCCGGTCCGAGGGATCCGCGAGCAGCGCGTCGGCCACGGCACGCACCCGTTCGTCGACGGGCTGCGGCACGTCGATGGGGAGGGCGGGCAACGGGTGCAGGAGATCGGGTACGACCGCCTCGGCGCGCAGGCGCGCGTCTTCCGGGAGGTCATCGCGGCTGAGGTGGGCGAACAGGTGGGCCAGCAGACCGTTGACAGCAACCGGTGTGGGCTCCGTCCAGTCCAGACCGCACCGGTCTCGTGCGAGGTAGATGCCGCACAGCACCGCGTCCCGGGTCGCGCCGGTCCGGTGGAGGACCCCTGCGGGCAGCCATAGTGCCCTGGTGGGCGGCAGAACCCAGTACCTGTCGTCGACGGCGATGCCGAGCACGCCGCGTCGAGTCCATGCCAACTGGTGGTGGTGCGGGTGGCCGTGTGGGGGGATCCACTCGCCCGAGGACAAGGGGAAGTGCCCCACGACAATAGCCCCCGGTCCGGGTGGGACAGCGCCTGATATCGCCTCGGTCACGTGCTCAGCGTATGTCCTCAATGCGCTATGGCATGACCCCGTAGCGGATCGCGGTCACAGTGACGGGTGCATAGCGTCGCGGTATGCCGATCAGTCATCCGCGCCATGGGCGCCACCACAGTACGGACGCGCAGGCCACGCCCTCGGGACGTCCGTCATGACCGCGGGGGCATCAGCTCGTACGACCGCGGCCACCACCCGCCGTCGGCCGGCGCTGATCGTGCTGTGCCTCGTACAGTTCATGCTCGTCCTGGACGACAACGTGGTGAACGTCGCCCTCCCGAGCATCCAGGACGACCTCGGCTTCGACACCGCGGGCCTGGCCTGGGTCGTCAACGCCTACTTCCTCGCCTTCGGCGGGCTGCTGTTGCTGTTCGGCCGTCTGGCCGACCTGCAGGGACGCCGATGTGTCTTCCTCAGTGGCGTGGCGCTCTTCGGCGCCGCAAGCCTGGTCTGCGGGCTCGCACAGGAGCCCTGGCAGCTCATCACCGGACGGTTCGTCCAGGGCGCGGGCGCGGCCATGGCCGGCCCGGCCGCGTTGTCTTTGATCACCCTGCTGTTCCCAGCCCCGGAGGAACGCGCCAAGGCGCTCGGCGTATGGGGTGGCATCGCGGGGCTCGGCGGCACGACGGGCCTGGTGATCTCCGGTGCCCTCACCGATCTCACGTCCTGGCGCTGGATCTTCCTGATCAACCTGCCCGTTGCCGCCCTTGCCCTCCTCCTTCTCCCATTCCTGGTCGCAGAGAGCCGGGCCACCCGTCAGGCACGCCTGGACGTGCCCGGCGCGGTACTGGGCACCGGCGCCCTCGTATCCCTTGTCTACGGACTGCTCCAGGCCAGGACATCGGGCTGGGGCGCCCTGGGCTCCACCGGACCCCTGCTTCTCGCCATCGTCCTGGCTCTCGCCTTCCTCGCGGTCGAGTCCCGTACGGCCGATCCGCTGGTGCCGTTGTCGTTCCTGACCCATCGGACCCGTGTCGTCGCCAACGGCGCGATGCTGCTCTTCTCCATGGCCTTGTACGCCATGGCCTTCCTGCTGATGATCCATGTGCAGACGGTCCTCGGCTACGACCCGCTCACGGCCGGGGTCGCCTACCTGCCCTTTTGCGCGGGCATCCTCGCGGGCATGTGGCTCTCATCCCGTGCCGTGAACCGGCTCGGGCCGCGCCGGGCCCTCGCCCTGTCGTTCCTGATCTGCTCGGCCGGCCTGCTGCTGCTCTCCGGTATAGCACCGGGCGACAGCTACGCATCCGGAGTCCTGCCGGGCATGCTCGTCACGAGCCTGGGAAACGGCCTGACCCTGCCTGCGCTGACCATCACTGCGCTCACGGGCACGAACGAGGAGAACGCCGGTCTCGGCTCGGCCGTCATGAGCTCCGTTCAACAGATCGGCGGCGCAGTGGGGGTGGCCCTTCTGGTCACCGTGGCCTCACGACGCAGCGACGCCCTGTCCGCGCAGGACGGCCCTCTGCACGCTGCGACGGAAGGCTTCTCACTCGCGCTCACCGTAGCCGCTGCCTTCGTCGCGCTCGGTGCCCTCCTCATCGCCACCTTGCCAGGGAAGGATCGGCGCCCAGCACTCGCGCCCGGCGCCGGAGAATCACCAGCCGAGCAGGGAACCGTACCTAACTGCCGCTTCGCTTGCCCTTTTCGGCGTGGACTCAGAAGGGCGGCCCGCTCGGCCAACTGGCCGCGCAGATAGAGGAGTCGGGTACGTCACCACCTGACGGGCTTTGGCTCGGTCGCCACCACGGCAGCTCGTCTTGGCCGCATGCGGCCTCGGGCCGCCCACCGCCGAAGCAGTGAGCGGCCCGGGTTCTGCGACCTTGATGTGGGTCAGCCGAGGCTGACCGAGCGGGCGAAGGTGGCGTCGATCTCCTGGGCGATTTCGTTGAGTACGTCGGCCGGGACGTTGCTGTCGACGTTCAGGACGGCGAGCGTCTCACCGCCCGGCACGGACCGGGAGACCTGCATGCCGGCGATGTTAAGGCCCGACTCGCCGAGTACGTGGCCGACGGTGCCGACGATGCCGGGCCGGTCCTCGTACCGCAGGAAGACCAGGTGGTCGCTGACCGCGAGGTCGATGGTGTGCTGACCCACCGACACGATCTTCTGGATGTTCCTGGGACCGGCCAGGGTGCCGGAGACCGCGACCTGCTCACCGCTGTTCAGGGTGCCGCGGACGGTCACCATATGGTGGTGGTCGGGGGACTTCGAGCTGGTGGTGTGGCGCACATCGACCCTGCGTTCCTGCGCGAGCAGTGGTGCGTTGACGTAGGAAACCGCCTGGTCGACGACGTTCTCGAAGACGCCCTTGAGCGCGGAGAGTTCCAGCACCTTGACGTTGTGCTGGGTGATGTCGCCGTACACCTCGACGTCGAGCCGAACCGCGACCTCCCCGGCCAGGGCGGTGAAGATCCGGCCGAGGTTCGCGGCGAGCGGCACACAGGGGCGGACGTCCTCGGCGATGACGCCGCCCTCGACGTTGACCGCATCCGGGACCAGCTCTCCCGCGAGCGCCAGCCGCACCGACTTGGCGACGGCGATGCCCGCCTTCTCCTGCGCCTCACCGGTCGAGGCGCCCAGGTGTGGGGTGGCCACGACATTGTCGAACTCGAAGAGCGGCGAGTCGGCGCACGGCTCCTGGGCGAACACGTCCAGGCCCGCGGCGGCGACGCGGCCCTCCTTGAGCGCGCTGGCCAGCGCCTGCTCGTCGACGATACCGCCGCGCGCGGCGTTGACGATCCGCACCTCGCGCTTCACCTTGCGCAGTGCCTCGTCGCCGATCAGGCCGACCGTCTCAGGGGTCTTCGGGAGGTGGACCGTGATGAAGTCGGAAACCTCCAGCAGCTCGTCGAGCGAGAGGAGCTTGACGCCCAGTTGCGCGGCGCGCGCGGGCTGCACGTACGGATCGTAGGCGACGACCTTCATGTCGAAGGCGGACATCCGCTGGGCGACCAGCACGCCGATGCGGCCGAGGCCGACCACGCCGAGGGTCTTCTCGCTCAGCTCGACGCCGGTGTACTTGCTGCGCTTCCACTCGCCGTTCTTCAGTGCCGTATTGGCCTGCGGAATGTTCCGCGCGGTGGCGACGAGCAGGCCGCAGGCAAGCTCGGCGGCGGTGACGATGTTGGACGTCGGGGCGTTGACGACCATGACGCCGGCCTTGGTGGCGGCGGGGACGTCGACGTTGTCGAGGCCGACCCCGGCGCGGGCGACGACCTTCAGGTTCTTGGCGGCGGCGATGGCCTCCGCGTCGACCTTGGTCGCGCTTCGCACCAGGATCGCGTCGACATCCGCGATCGCATGGAGGAGTTCGGCTCGATCGGCGCCGTTGCAGAGCCGGATCTCGAAGTCCGGGCCCAGGGCGCCGACGGTGGCGGGCGACAGCTTTTCAGCCAGGAGTACGACAGGTTTCGAGCTCACGGTGAATTTCAATCCCTACTGGTTCGTTGAGGAACGGCCGCCCGGCGGCCGCATACGGCGGCGGCTTCGGCGCATGGCCGGCAGGGAGGACGAAGGAAAGCTCGTCCCCCCTGCCGCAGGACCATCGGTCAGGCAGACACCGACTCAGGCTGTGTCTCGCGTACCGGCGGCGCGAGGCGGCCGGTGCGGTGCAGCCCGTACAGGGCGGCGGCACAGGCCAGGCCGAGCGCGCAGAGCACGATCCACGGGAGCGCGGAGACGCCGGCCGCGCGGGCGGCGTCCAGAGAGGCTCCGGTCAGCAGGTTTCCGAGCGTGATGCCGACGCCGCAGATGGTGTTGTAGAGCCCGTAGTGCGTGGCGACCAGGCGGTCACCGGAGAGTCGGACGATGGTGTCCATCTCGAACGGGTAGGCGATCATCGTTCCCACCGCCAGGAGCAGAGCGGAGAGCGCGGGCGGCACGGCCGCGAGCAGCCACAGCCCCACTCCGCCCTCCGGCACGGGCACGGCCGTCGGTACCAGCAGGGGCAAGAACGCCACGCCCATGGTGAACAGCCCCCAGGCAAGTGCCCGGCCCGGCTCCATACGGGCTTTGCACCACGCGGTCACCTTGGTCTGGAAGAGGATGGTGCTCAAGCCCGAAACAGCGAAGAGCATCGCCACCGCCGCTGTCCCGGACGTTCCGTCGCCGCCCAGGCGCCGCACTTCCAGCGGCAGCGCGAGATAGACCTGGAACTGCATGACGTAGAAGCCGATCATGGCGACCGAGAACAGCAGGAACGGCCGGTTGGCCACGATGGTGCGCCACTGGGACAGCACGCCGTCCTGCCGGCCGCTTCCCATGGTGGTCGGTGCGTCATTTGCCCGGCGGGCGGGCAGACTGCGGATCTGCACGATGCTCAGCAGTGCGAAGATCCCGGCCGACACCAGGCAGGCGACGCGGAAGTCGACACCGGTGAGCACCATGCCGACGAGAGGGCCGAGCAGGATGCCGGCCTGGTAGAAGATGTTGAACAGCCCGAACGCTTCGACCCTGCGCTCCCCGGCGTCCGCCGCCAGATAGGCCCTGACCGCCGGGTTGAACAGGGCGCCCGCCAACCCGGTCGCCGCGGATGCGGCGAGCAGCGCGGGCAGCGCGTCCACCAGTCCGAGGGTCGCGAAGCCGACGATGCGCAGCATCAGCCCGGCGATGATCAGCGGCTTGTAGCCGAGCCGGTCGGCCAGGGTTCCGCCGACCAGGAACATCCCCTGCTGGCTGAAGTTGCGGATGCCGAGCACGAGCCCGACGGCCCAGCCGGCCAGCCCGACCGTGCCGGACAGGTGCGCGGCCAAGTACGGCATCAGCATGTAGAAGCCGAGGTTGATGGAGAACTGGTTGACCATCAACAGCTGGACGCTGCGCGGGTAGGAGCGCATCTGCGCCAGGGTTCCCCCGGAATGTGACTGCCGGTCCATCACCGGTCTCCCTCCTCCTGGGTGTCGAACTCAGCGAGCTCGGCGGCGTCGTTCTCCTGTGCCGGGTCGGACAGGGTGAGCGGGTCGACCACGGTGGTGCACCGGGTCCAGCGGCTGACTTCCTTCTCGTCCAGGCGGCCGATGGTTTCCGGTTCGACGGGTGGCGGGGAGTCGAGTAGACCGTGGGCGGCGCAGTAGTCGTCGTCGTAGACCGTGCCGAGATAGCGTTGCGGGCCGTCGGGGAAGATCGCCGCGATCTTCGTGTCCGCGGGCAGGGTGCGGGCCAGCCAGCCCGCCACCAGGGAGACCGCGCCGACGCTCCAGCCGCCGGTGGCGTAGTGGGAGGCGGCGAGCTGGCGGCAGGTCCACACCGCCTCGGCCGGTGCGACCCAGTGCACCTCGCTGAAGTTGTCGTAGGCGACGTTGCGGGGGTAGATGCTCGACCCCAGGCCGCGCATCAGCCGGGTGCGGGCGGGCTGTCCGAAGATGGTCGAGCCGATGGTGTCGACGCCGACGAGCTTCAGCTCCGGGTACAGGGCCTGCAGCACCCGGGAGACGCCGGCGGAGTGGCCACCGGTACCCACGCTGCATACCAGCACGTCGATGTGGCCCAGTTCGGAGGCCAGCTCCAGCGCGAGCGGGGTGTAGGCGGTGGTGTTGTCGGGATTGTTGTATTGGTCGGGGCACCACGAGCCGGGGTACTGGGCCATGAGCTGAGCCACTCGCTCGCGCCGCGCCTGCTGCCAGCCGCCGGTGGGGTGGGGTTCGGAGACGACTTCTACCTGGGCTCCGTAGGTGGTCAGCAGCTGGGTCATGGACCGCTCCAGCCCCGGGTCGGTGACCAGGGTGACGGGGTGGCCGTAGACCATGCCGGCCAGGGCCAGTCCCAGGCCGAGGGTGCCGCTGGTGGATTCGATGATCCTGGCGCCGGGGCGCAGATCGCCACGGGCGCGGGCGCGCTCGACCATGTACAGGCCGGGCCGGTCCTTGATCCCGCCGGGGTTGAAACCCTCCAGCTTCGCCCAGAACCCCCGGTCAGCGGGGGTGAGGGGATCGGAGATCCGGAGAACCGGGGTGTCGCCCACGAGCTCGGACAGGGCCGAGCGGGCGGGAAGTGTGATCTCGGTGGTGGTCTGCGGGTGCATCTTCCGCTCTCATCGGTGGTGTGACGGGGTTTCGTCGGGCGTGCCGTCCGGCCCAGGAAGAGGCATCCGCCTCGGGACCTGGTGGCAGCATGCGCGGCCCGTGTCGATGGCCGCGAAGGCCCCGTCTAGATCCGCCACCGGCAGACGACGGCGAGGGTGGACCGGCCTGAACGCCGTATCCGGGGTCTGCTCCCTCCGTGTCGAGCGAGCCACTGCTGGCCGGCCACGGCGGCGGTCACTCCGGCCGCCACTCCGGCGAAGGCGGCGATGGCCGCCGTGTCCGTGAACAACTCCCGGGCTTGCGAAGGCACTTGGCTGACCACGTACGGCGCGCAATGCGCACCGGAGTGTGGATGCGGTTCGTGGGGCATCGCACGCTCGGTGTCTGACGACGCGAGCGGGACGAGGTCGGCCGAGGCCGAGGGTCGGCTCTGCGCGTGGCTGTCGTCAGCGTGCGTGGCAGAACAGCCGGATGCCCACAGCAGCAGTACTCCGAGGACGAAGACCAGCAGCCGCCGTAGCCGAGCCCTGGTAGCCGGGCGGCTGATGTGAGCGTGGGAAAGGGGGTGGAACGGCATGGTTCCTCCGGGGCGTGGCCGTCGCTCCCACGGCGTGGCGAGGGAGCGGCGGATCGAGATCAGCAGGCATCCGAGCAGGCAGGCACCGGGGAGCGGTCCGTTCAACGCGAGGAAGCGTGGCTACGGACGTCCAGGGGCCGGGAACTGACCGCACTTGGCCGACCCGTCCCGCAGGACGGGGCTGTCATCTCTCAGGAGAGCGGCGGCCAGTCGGGGACGCCGGAATCTAGACCTGCTGCACCACAGAGACTCTCGAACCCGTCAACGAAAGAACGGCCGGCCCCGATCGGAAGGGGTCGGGCTTCCCCAACGCAAACGGGTGCGTCGATGGCACACGGCACCGTGTGGACAGACTGGGTGCGGCCAGATACAGGTCCTGCTGGGGCTGGCCGGAGACGCAGTCTGCAGCCGGGTGGGGCGAGCTGTCATCCTCGTGCTGGCCGTCGGCTGCCGCAACGTCAGGCAATGCGCTCGCGGCAGCGGCGCCTCCTCCGGCCCCGCTCGCGTGACCTTCCTGCATCACGGCGGACGCGTGTGCGGGCGCGGTTGCACCGGCCCTTGCGTGCCCCTGGGCGCTCTCAGCGCTCGCGCCGTGCGTGACCAGTACGCCGAGCACCAGGACGGCCAGCCACAGCAGACGCAACGGCCCCGCAGAGCGGGGCCGCGGCATGCCGTAGCGCGACCAAGCCGTAACCATGCCGTGATCGTAACCATTGCCCGGCGGCGCGGCGCAAACTTCTCCCGGAAACATGGAGTTAACAGCTGTACACAGATTTCACGCAATGGATCAGGGTAATGATCCGGGTCTCATGAAACGGCAGGTCGCCCCAACCTCGGCGCCCTTTCGCACGAGCCGCGGCCATCTGGCCACCGTCAGACGTGATCTGCCTCACGGCTCCGTCGACGGCCTCGTGATGCCTCGCTCGTGCTGTGAAGCGTCCGCAGATGTGCCTGCGGCGCGGGCCGAGGCGATGCGCGTGCTGCGGTCCGGCGGGCGCCTGTACTTCTGTGGCTACATCCCCCGTTTGGCTGATGCCCGGTAGCCCAGGCTCGCCCTCATTCCGGCCTGGCCGTGGCGTGGGCCGTGGCAGTGCGGTATCCACCGGCCCGGTTGGCGGTGTCGAAGAAGACGGACAGGATCTTCTCGGGCAGCGCGATCGCGGTGTTCTTGCGCGGCCCGGATGTGCCGATCTGGTACGTGTGTGGCTCGTCCCCCGACCTTGAAGCAAGCCGCTCAGCGGACGGCTCGTCAAACAGTCGTTCGTGGTGCTCCGTAGCCGTCAGGGTGCGAGCGTCAGGCGGCCATCATCAGCAGCATCGTCGCCATGGTGCCGCCCATGCCGATGTGGGCGGCGAGCGCCGTGGTGGGCGACGTGCCGGGGCGCCGACGGTGGTTGGCCACGCCCTTGCCCTGGCCAGCACTGCGGGTTCGGTCCCATACGGATACGGTCAGGGACACCAGGAAGACGACGACCCCGTCCGGCACCGCGAGCAGCCGGCCGGTCAGTCCGCGCCGCCGGGCGGCGGGTTGGTCCGTGCCTCGCACCCTCGCCCGCACGGACGCGACAATGGAGAGCAGGAAGTACAGGGCGAAGGCCGCGAGGACGACACGCCACATGGTGGCCGAGTCGGAGGAAGGGGCGGCGGCGCCGGTGGTCATACCCGGCATCGCCATGCCGTCCATGCCCTCCATACCTGCCATTCCTTCCATCCCTTGCGTGTGGCCCATGCCCTCCATCCCCTGCATGCCCTCCGTGGAACTCATCCCCGGCATCCCCGCCATGTGGTGCCCGCCGAGCGCGAGTACAGGTCCGGAGGAGGCGCCCGGCATCGCCAGCGACATGATCAGCATGGCCGCGCTGCCGATGATGTGGTGCGCCCAGTGGCGCCCCTGCTTCCAGCCCTGCTCGCGCGTGCGGACGACGGACATACCGATCCCCGCCAGTACCAGTACACCGAACACCGAGGCCCACCAGACGCCGTATGTTCCGAACCAGACCGCCGTCGCGGGCAGCGCCATGGCGGCCATGCCAAGAGCCATCAACAGGTCGTTCCCCGCCGCGAACCGGGTCACCCCGTTCGACGCCGTCAGTCTGGCGGCGCTGATGGCCGCCACCACCATGGAGACCGCCGCTATGGACCAGCTCAAGGCCATGCTTCCCATGATCGCCCTTTCGAACCGACGGGGCATCGAACAGAACTGCTGATGTCCTTAGTACGTAAGGAGATGGGAATGCGTTCAGTGGGCTCGCCCGCGAATGCCGCGCAGCTGGTTACTCGAAACTGGGCCGCGGGCAAGACGCAGGAGGGAGCGCTTGCTCAGTCCTCTCTCATGACGGTCAGGTCGTCCCCCAGGGCGGCGGCGATTTCGGCGGCCCGGGAGTGATCGTCCAATCGTCGGGTCAGGTAAGCGCAGGCATGGTGGTGTCGAAGTGACCACCAGGCAACGGAGCCGCCGATACCACCCTTGGCGATCTTGCCCTTGTCGCGTACGAAGCCCAGCGTCCAGGTGATCTCGGTGCCGAAGACCTCGTCGTAGTCGGTGACTTGGGAGGTGAGGAGCTCGGCGTGCACCATCTCCCGCGGCACGCTCACCGAAGCCGACCCCCAGCGGGCTTGGGAGGCCGCAGCAGCCTCCGGAGCGGACCAGGTCATCGCCGACCTGCCGGGCACCTGGCAGGCGGTGCTGTCCAAACGATTCCGGGGCGGCCAGGAGCTATCGGCCGGCCAGTGGGCAAAGATCGCCGTCGCGCGAGGACTGTACAAGGACGCCCCCGCACTGCTGCTCGACGAGCCGACCGCGAGCATGGACCCCAAGGCCGAACACGCCGTGCATCAGGCGGTTCTGCGGAACAAGGGAAGAGCCGATCAAATCACCGTGCTGATCTCGCATCGGATGGCGAGCGTCATCGAGTGCGACCGGATCTTCGTCTTCGACGGCGGCCGGATCACCGAAGCCGGCTCACACCAGCAGCTCATGGACCTCGGCGGCGACTACGCCCAGATGTTCACCCTCCAGGCAGCCGGCTACCAGGCCGCGTCCGCGGCACCCGACTCCGAACCCAGAACGGTGCACCCGTGAACGAGCAGACCTCGCCCATCGACTCCGCACTGCCGCAGGAGCTCCCACCGGCGAACGCCTCAGCGCTGATCTACAACGACTCCGGCGAATACCTGCTGCACCTGCGGGACGAGATTCCCGGCATCTGGGAACCGGGATCATGGTCCCTCCTCGGCGGCGGCCGTGAACCAGACGATCGCTCTCTGGAAGAGACGATCAGACGGGAACTGCGGGAAGAGGCCGGCCTCGACATCCCTGCCCTCGTCCCCTTCGCGGTGGAGCACGCGCGGGGCAGCGACGGCACGACGGTCCCGATCCAGATCTTCGCCGGCCACTGGTCCGGCGAGCCCACGACCTTGTAGCTGACCGAGGGCGTCATGCTGCACTGGTTCCGGCCAGAGGTCATGCCCCGTCTGAGGATGACTTTGGGTCACGCCAGGAGACGGTGACTTCCCCTACGAGGCGGCGGGCCATGAGGTCGGTCATCGCCAGGTGGATCATGGCTTCGGAGCGGGCGGGCAGGGTTTCGTCGTCTCGGACCAGGCGACGGTGGAGCATGAGCCATCGACTGGATCGAGACGGCCATCGACACCGGCAAGGTCGACGTCGACGACGAACTGGCCCGTCTGCTCAAGGGCGAATGAGGATGCCCCGCGCCTCACGGCGACGGGGCGATGCGGCCAGACGCGACGCGGACACCCTGCGGTTCGTACTGTTCGAGGCCGGACCCGTCGGCCTTGAGTTCTTTCAGCTGGTACGTGCGGGGGCCAGCCCAACGTCGGAGTCGTCGACGTCGGTGAGGCTGCTGGTGACGGTGTGGATTCGGCGCCGGGTGGTACGCCGGCGCCCGGGATGAGCTCAGGCGGCTCGACCGGTGAAGGAGCGGCTGAACTGCTGTCCCGGCTGGACCATGCCGCGGACGTTGCCGAGCCGCTTCCTTTCGTACCCTGTGAGGGCGTGCGCCACCGTCGATCCACGCACGCCCACAGCAACGGATTCGGCGACGGCCTCGGCGTCGTAGAGCGATGCGCTGAAGCCCGAGCCGGTCATCGGGGTCGGCACATGCGCGGCATCACCCACGAGGGCAAGACGCCCGTTGACGAGTTTGTCGGGGACATACTCGGCGATTGGGGTGCCGATGAGGGCACGCCGCTCGATGCAATCGAGGATGGCCTCGCGCCAGGGCGACGGCCACAGGTCCTCGGCTTTGTCCGCGAGCTCGCGGAAGGTCGCCTCCGGTATGTCGGTGGAGGTGAGCGACCGGCGCACGGCGTTGCCGACAACACTGCCCGTTTCGCGTAGGAGATCATTGTGGCTCGCGTCGTACCAGGCCCAGCCGACCTGGCGGGAGCCCGGGCGACGGAACCGTCGGGGCCGGGCAGTGGGTAGCCGAGGAGATAGTCCTCTCCGCCGCTGAGGATGTCGACCTCCCGTGGCAGGCGGCGTGAGGACGCGAGCGAGGACTCGTTGGTGAGGCCGAGCCAGATCAGATAGCCGGCGAACGTCGCGTCGGGCTTGTCGGGTGCGACGCCGCCGCGCACAACGCTTCCGTGGCCATCCGCCCCCGATCACGACATCGCCTCGGAACGTCTGCTGGTCCGAGGCGATCACCCACGCTGAACTCGCGTCCTGGTCGACGCTCCGTACGATCGTGTGGGGGCGAAGCTCGATATAGGGGTCGGCGTCGACGGCCGCTCGGAGCCGGGCGTGGACCGCCATCCAGCTCTGCACACCGGCGGCCACTGAACCCAGTGGCGCCGAACCGCTCTGCGCGTGACGGGATCCCGTGATTCTGCTGAGGAGTGCCTCACTCACCCCGCCGAGAGCAGCCCCCTTCCGAGTCCGAGGGGCGGCCCCCGATCGCTCCAATATCGTCACGTCGACTCCGGCATGCGACAGAGCCAATGCGGTCATCAGACCCGCGAGAGATGCACCGACGACGATGGCGGCGCCCTGCCGCTTGTCCCCCTTCTCTGAACGGGGCACGTCGCGCATAGCTGTGGTCGTAGTCGTCTCGGTGTTGGTCTGGGCCGGCGCGCTGTGGCAGGCGCCGAGGCTCCAGGTGGACATCTCGGCGGCGCCGTCCAGCGTGATCACCAGGCTCTTGCCAGTTGTGTCCCATCCCCCGCGGAAGTGCGGCACTGACCATGCAACCGGGAATAGCGATGACGTGGGAGTCTCGGTTGTGGGGGGGGTACCTGCAGGGACCCCCAGGTGGCATCCCTGCAGGTCACGACCTCTGAAATGCCTGGGAACTGCCGGACGCTCAGTGTGAGAGCAGCGCGCCGAGGTCGATCTTCCCGCTCTGCACTTGCGCGTCGTGGGGCTCGTTGAGTCCGCCGTCGGTGATGTACAGCCGCTTCCCGCGCACCGCGGTGGCGGTGGGCGAGGCGAGGCCGTCCGAGGCGGTCAGCACGGTCCTGGTGGTGCCGTTCGGGTAGACGACAGCTATCTGGTTCTGCGTGTTCAGCGCGGCGAACACGACGTTGGAGTGGTCACTGAGGAAGTTGAAGTCATCGATGCCAGTGAGGCCGCTGGCGACGGTGTGGACCCGGCCCGGAGCTCCGGTGGTGGTGACGGGGATCCTCAGCAGGGTGCCCTTGCTGAGGTTGGAGACCCATACGGCGCCGTTGTGGAAACGGAGTCCGTTCGCACCGTACGGCACGGGTGCGGATGCCTTGATCCCGAGGGCGGGGTCGACCAGCCACGCGGTCGCGGGACCGCCGGAGACCGGGACGGCCCAGATGGTGCCCATCTGGCTGTCGGCGACGTACAAGGTGCGCCCGGCCGGATCGATGGCCAGACCGTTGGGGACTCCGCCCGCGGGCAATGCCGCGATGCGGTGAGGAGTGCCGCCGGGCGGCAGCTTCCACACCCCGTTCCGGGAGGCGTCGGAGGACCACACGTTGTAGTAGACGGTGCCGTCGTGGCCGCGAGTGTTGCCGGTGATCCCGTCGCCCTTCTGCCCGGTGACCAGCACCGTGCGGTGCCCGGACGGCGCGATCCGCACCAGCGCCGGCCGTTCGCCCGCGGGCGCGCCCACCATCGAGACGGTCAGTGAATTGTCCGGGGCGACGGTGATGTTCTCGGGCACGTCGCCGGTGGCGAAGTCGAAGGCGGCCACGGTCTTCACCTGGGTGACGGCGGGCTGCGCGTCCGCGTGCCCGGTCACGGCGGACGCGTACGGTGCCGAGACGATCACGGCTGCCGCCGCGGAGATCGCCGCGAGCTTGAACGGCTGCTTCATGAATATGCTTTTCGTGGTCATTGCGCTCTTGCGTTCTTTGCGTCGGCACCGCACGGGTACCGAGGTGTTCAGGGGCTTGGTGTCAGAAATGGGGAGAGCCACACACGGCCGGGCCCAGGCCCGTGAGCCTTTCGGGCCCGGCCGGAGTGGAGCGTCAGCGGCGCTGACGACATGCCTGATCGGCTTGGGAGCCCCTAGTCGGGGATCGGGAAGCCGGCGTTCTCCAGGTTGAGCGAGTCCGGGTCGGGTCCGCCGCGTACGCCGGTGTCGAGGGCGTCGATCGCGGCCACCTCGTCGGGGGTCAGGGCGAAGTCGAAGACGTCGAAGTTCTCGGCGATGCGATGGGCCTTGACGGACTTGGGGATCGCGCAGAAACCGTGGTCGAGGTGCCAGCGCAGCACGACCTGCGCGGGTGTCTTCGCGTATTTGTCGGCCAGGGCGGTGATGACGAGGTCTTCGAGCGGGTTGGTGTCGGCGCCCCGGTAGACGTAGGAGCCGGCGATGGGCGACCACGACTGGGTCAGGATGCCGTGGCTTTCGTTCGCTGCGCGCCACTCGCCCTGCGTGTAGTAGGGGTGCACCTGGATCTGGTTCACCGCCGGAACGATGTCGGTGCGGGAGATGAGCTCGTCGAGCTGCTTGGGCGTCTGGTTCGACACGCCGATCGCACGGACGCGCCCCTCGGCGAGGAGCTTCTCCGCCGCCTTGTACGCCGCGATCGTCCTCTCGAAATCGGACGGCAGGGGCTGGTGCAGCAGCCACAAATCGAGCTGCTCGATGCCCAGCTTGCGCAGACTCACGTCGAAGGCCCGCAGCGCGGAGTCGTAGCCGTAGTCGCTGATCCACACCTTGGTCGTCACGAAGATCTCGGAGCGGTCCACCTCGGAGCGGGCGATCGCCTCGCCGACCTCCCGCTCGTTGAAGTAGGCGGCGGCGGTGTCGATCAGCCGGTAACCGTCGTGCAGCGCGGTCAGGACCGCGTCGGTGGTCTCCTCGGGGGCGCTCTGGTAGACGCCGAGTCCCAGGGCGGGGATCCGTACGCCGTTGTTCAGGGTGATGGGTGGGTTCGTTGCGGTCATGGTTCGCTCCAATCGGGGTGTCCGCACGCAGCCCGTGTGCGGACGGGAAGGGGGACGCGGGCTCAGTCGGCAGAGACCGCTGTCGGCAGTTCGACGTCTGTGAGATCGGCGCAGTACGTCAGCAGCCAGTCCTGCACCTCGGGCGACTGCGTCGCCGGGTGCGGAGGGCGGGGCTGCTGGTGGTGGAAGTAGCTGCCGGTGACCAGCGCCGCCGCGTCGTCGTCGGCCGCCAGCCATGCCTGGGTCACCGGAGCCAGCCGCAGGTCGTCGGTGGCGCCGCTCCCGCCCATCTTCGTGGCGACCCAGCCCGGGTCGACGGCGTTGGAGCGCACCTCGGGCCATTTCCTCGCGACGGCGAGCATGAGAGCGGTGACGTGGAACTTCGAGTCCGAGTACGCCTGGGAGCCCTGCCACGGCCGCGTCGCCCACTGCGGGTCCCGCAGGGTGGTGTCGCCGCTGTGGTGCATGCCGGAGCTGAGATAGACGAGCCGTCGGGGCGGGGTGATCAGCGCCGTGAGGAGGTAGGGCGCCAGCACGTTGACCGCGAAGACGTCCGAGAGGCCGTCCTTGGTCTCCACCCGGCCTCGCCCGTAGTAGCCGACGCCAGCGTTGTGGATGACCGCGTCGAAGGTGCCCAAGTCGTTGACCTGGGTGGCCACATCGCGGGTCCGCGCGATGCTGGAGAGGTCACCGACGGCGACGCCCGCGCTGTCCGGGAGCGCGGCGTGTGCGTCGCGGGCCCGGCTGTTGTTGCGTGCGTGGAGCGCCACCGTGTGGCCCTGTCGGGAGAGTAGTTGGGCGGCCATCAGGCCGAGGCCATCGGTGGAACCGGTGATGAAGATACGAGCCATGAGCATTTCCTGAAGGGTTCGGGCCCCGACCAGTCCTAGTCCGGGTCGCTGACCCGATTGCTGGTGGTGACCTTGAGGGGTACGGCGAGCAGCGGGAGGAGTTGCTCGACGACCTTCGTCACGTTCGGGTGCTCGGCGTGTTCCGCGACGGCTTCGGACGAGGCCCAGCCGTCGACGATGTAGAAGGTGTCGGGCTCGTCCGACTGCTGGTAGAGGTCGTAGTAGAGGCATCCGGCCTCGGCCCGCGCGGGGCCCACGAGCTCCAGCAGGAGCTCCTTGACCCTGGCGCGGTGGGTCGCCTTGCCGCGTACCTCGCAGATGATGTGGCGCTCTGCCGACTTGACCGTGGTCATGTGGATTCTTTCGTCAGTTCTGGCCGGCGTAGACGCGAGTCATGCCGCCGTCCACGACGAGGTCGATGCCCGTGATGTAGCGGCTGGTGTCCGAGGCCAGGAAGACGAGGGCGTCGCCGATGTCCTCGGCTGTCCCCACGCGCCCCGCCGGGATCTCCTTCGCGACGCGCTCGACGTAGGCGGCGATGTCTTCGTCGCTCAGCTTCTGTTCGTGGCTGTAGCCCTCGGTGGGCACCACTCCGGGGCTGATCGAGTTGACCCGGATCCCACGGTCCTTGAGGTCCGTCGTCCAGCTGCGGGCGAGGGAGCGTACGGCCGCCTTCGACGACGCGTAGACGGCGAACCCGGGCAGCCCCATGTCGGCGGTGATCGACGCGTTGAGGACGATGGACGCGCCGTCGCGCAGGACATCCAGGACGCTCTGCACCGTGAGGATGACGCCCTTGATGTTGATGCCGAGCTCGCTGTCGATCTGCTCCTCGGTCAGCTCGTCGAAGGGCGTGGCGTGTCCGCCGCCCGCGTTGGCGAAGAGTATGTCGAGGTGGCCGTGCGCGGCCTTGATCGTTTCGGTTACGCGCAGCATGTCGCTCTTGCTCGTGACGTCGGCTCGGATCCCGGTGGCGGACGTGCCGAGCTTCTCCGCAGCGGCGTCGAGCACGTCCTTCCGCCGGCCGGTGATGTAGACCGTGGCTCCCTCTTCGATCAGACGCTTGGCGGCGCCGAGGCCGAGTCCGGTCGTGCCGCCGGTGACCAGGGCGATCCGCCCCTTGAGTGCCTTCGATTCCATGTGGACTTCTCCTGATGGGCAGGGCCTTCCTGACGAAGCGCCTCGGACGACGCTTCGTCAGGAAACGGCCGATGGAGGCTGGTGACTTACCGGTTGATGGTCTTCTGCTGTGCTGCGGTGTACCGCTCGCCCTTGATCTGCACCTGGGCAACGGCCTCTTCGATGCGCTTGAGGTCCTCGGAGGTCAGTTCCACGTTGTCGGCGCCGATGTTCTCTTCGAGGCGGTGCAGCTTCGTCGTGCCCGGGATCGGTGCGATCCACGGCTTCTGCGCCAGCAGCCACGCGATGGCGGTCTGAGCCCGGGTCGCCTGCTTGGCGTCCGCGATCTCACCCAGCAGCGCGATCAGTGCGAGGTTGGCCTCACGCGCCTCTTCCTCGAAGCGCGGCAGCGCGTTACGGATGTCGCTGGCCTCGAACTTCGTGTCCTGACTGATCGCGCCGGTCAGGAAGCCCTTGCCGAGCGGGCTGAACGGCACGAAGCCGATGCCCAGTTCTTCCAGGGTCGGCAGGATGGTCTCCTCGGGCTCACGCCACCACAGCGAGTACTCGCTCTGCAGGGCCGTGACCGGCTGGACCGCGTGGGCCCTGCGGATGACGTCCGGACCCGCTTCGGACAGGCCGAAGTGCTTGACCTTGCCTTCCTGGATGAGATCCCGGACCGTGCCGGCGACCTCTTCGATCGGCACGTCGGGGTCCACCCGGTGCTGGTAGAACAGATCGATGCGGTCGGTCTGCAGACGCTGCAGGGACTGCTCGGCGACCAGCCGGATCCGCTCCGGCCGACTGTCCAGCCCCGCTGTGGGGTTGCCGTCCTTGAACCCGAACTTCGTGGCGATGGAGACCTGGTCACGCACCGGCGCCAGGGCTTCGCCCACCAGCCTTTCGTTCGCTTCCCCGTACGCCTCCGCGGTGTCGAAGAGCGTCACACCGCGCTCGGCGGCCGCCCGGATCAGCTTGATGGCCTCGCCCGTGTCCGCGGCCGGGCCGTAGCCGAAGGTCATTCCCATGCAGCCGAGCCCGATCGACGACACTTCGAGCCCGCTGTTTCCCAGTTCACGCTTCTTCATTTCGTTCTCCTTTCGAGTGGCCACGAGCGATGGCAACGCCCTGGCCGGTGTGTGTCCTGATGGTCGTGAGGTGTGCCAGACGTTTGGTCAGTCCGCGTCGTCGCATGGGGTGTTGCTCCAGACGGTTCGGCGCGGGGTCAGCTCGCGGTCGGCCTTGATGCTGTCCGGCTCGGGACCGCCGCGCAGGCCGGTGTCGAGGGCGTCGACGACGGCCGTCTCGTCGGCGGTGAGCGCGAAGTCGAAGATGCCGATGTTCTCCGCGATGCGGTGCGGCGTGACGGACTTCGGGATCGCGGACAGGCCGTGCTCGATGTGCCAACGCAGCACGATCTGCGCGGGGGTCTTGCCGTACCTGGCGGCGATCTGAGTGATGACCGGGTCCTGCAGCAGGCTCTTGCCCGCGTGCGGGGCGTCGGGCCAGTACAGGTTCACCGCACCGAGGGGCGACCACGCCTGGGTGACGATGCCGAGGCCGGTATGCGCCTCGCGCAGCTCGCGCTGGATGAAGTACGGGTGCAGCTCGACCTGGTTGACCGCCGGTACGACGTCGGTGCGCTCGATCAGGTCGTTCAGACGCTCGGGGCTGAAGTTGGAGACGCCGATCGCCCGCACCCGCCCGTCGGCCAGCAGCTTCTGCGCTGCCTTGTACGCGGCGACCGTGGAGTCGAACTCGGACGTGTACGGGAAGTGCAGCAGGTACAGGTCCAGGTAGTCCAGGCCCAGCCTGCCCAGGCTGGCGTCGAAGGCACGCACGGTCGCGTCGTGGCCGAAGTCGGAGAGCCACAGCTTGGTGGTCACGAAGACCTCGCCGCGGTCGACGCCGGAGGCGACGATGCCCTCGCCGACCTCCTTCTCGTTGCCGTAGACGGCGGCGGTATCGATCAGTCGGTAGCCGTGCTGGAGCGCGGTCGTGACCGCGGTGGCGGTCTCCTCCGGTGGGCTCTGGAAGACGCCGAGGCCGAGCGCGGGCATCTGCACGCCGTTGTTCAGCGTGATCATCGTGCTCTTGCCAGTCATGGTGGTTCCTTGCATGAGCGGGGACGGACCGATACGAGGTTCGATACCGGTCGGCCCCAAAACGGGGCACTGACGATGCAACCGGGAACGGACACGATGAGGGAGTCTCCGCTGTGAGGGGTAACAGCAAGGACCCCCAGCGGCATATGCGCAGGCCAAAGCCCCGCCCTTGCCGCTGGCGGCAGCCGGAGAAGGCGGGGCTGTGGAGGTCCGTTCAGCTCCCGGAGTCCGCCTCGGCGGCCTGCACATCCGCGGCCTCGGCCGTGGCGGACCAGCTCGCCAGCAGTTTCAGGGCTTCCTCGGCCGCGGAGCCGGGGGCCGCGTTGTACAACGCCACAACCAACCCCGAGCCGTCCGGCAGGTTCATCGATTCGAAGTTGAGCTCCAGCTCGCCGACGACCGGATGCCGGAGGCGTTTCGTCCCGTCATGGAAGACGTGTACGTCGTGGGCGCCCCACATCACGCGGAAAGCGTCGCTGCGGGTCGACAGCTCACCGATCAGGTTCGACAACTCGCGGTCGTACGGGTTCTTGCCCGCCTCGATCCGCAGCGCGCCCACAGCGCCCTTGGCGATGCGTTCCCAGTCGACGTAGAACCGCCGGGCCGCGGGGCTGAGGAACACGAACCGCACGGTGTTCGCCCCGCAGACCGGATCGGCGTACATCTCCGAGAACAGTGCGCGACCGAGCGGGTTGGCGACCAGAATGTCGAATCGGTGGTTCTTCACGAACGCCGGCATGCCCGGCATCCCGTCAACGATGCGCTGCACGCTGGGCCGCACAGCCGGCCGGGCAGTCCGGCGCCGCACACGGGCGGGCGTCGCGTTCGCCGCTCGGGCCAGGTCGTACAAGTGCGTGCGCTCCGTGTCGTCGAGCCGCAGAGCCTGGGCCAGCGCCTCCAGGACACTGTCGGAGACACCGCTGAGATTGCCGCGCTCCAGACGCGTGTAGTACTCGACGCTGACGCCCGCGAGCGTCGCGACCTCGTTCCTGCGGAGCCCGGCCACCCGGCGTTGGCCGTACACGGGCAGACCCGCCTGCTCGGGCGTGATCTTGTCACGGCGAGACTTCAGAAACGCACTGATTTCGGCGCGATTGTCCATGAGGTCAGCGTAGGTTCGCCGCACATGGACTGAGAGACCCTGTCATTACCCCTCACAGCGGTAACCCCCAAGACCAGCCCCTTCCGGTAGCGCGGAATCGCAGGTCAGAGGGTTCGCCGCTGGATACCTGCCCGCCCCAGGCCGGATGCGGATCACGGCGAGGGAGACGGCGCCGCGGAACCCGTACAGAGCGCCCACCACTCGCGAGCGGTGGCTGACACGGCGCAGGCGTTGCGCGGCGGCGGTCCAGGAGGCGAATGAGCCCGGCGGTGACGAAGAGAAACACGAGTTGTACGGCGACGAGAACCACCGAGACGACCCCGACCGCGATCAGCGCATCGGCGAGGTCGTCACTGGCCACCCCCGTACGGCAGACGGCTACCTGCCGCCGGAGCCGAACGCGGGGCCGGTCACAGGATGCCCAGCTCCCGCAGAACGCGGTGCTGAGTCGGTGCTGGCTTGGCCGGGAAGTAGAGGTAGCACACGCCTCCTGTACCGCCCTTGACCTGGCCGTTCGCGTCGTAGCGCTTGGTGCGCAGCCAGATGTTCTCCCATTGCCTGCGCTGGTAGACCCGGCGGACGGACGGGTTGTCCGGGGAGGCCGGGTCGTTCGCGATGATGTCTCCGGTGGCGGTGAAGCCGATGACGGTCATGAGGTGGCCCGCGGTGCCGTAACCCGCGCCGGTCAGCTCGTCCTTGAGGAAGGACTGCGAGGTGATCACCGGGATGCCCGCGGCGATCAGCTTCTCCACCTCGGTCAGGGAGCCCAGCCGGGTGACCACGGCCTGGAGGTCGCGGTACGTGGCGGCGTAGGCGGCGTTGAAGGGCCAGTTGCCGCAGCCGTCGTACTGGTAGTCGAAGGTGGCCCGGGCCGCGTGGCAGACCTGGGGGTCGGCGTAGTCGGGGTTGACCCAGGCCAGGTCCTCGGAGGTGGGCTCGCGGCCCCAGAACTCGATGATCATCTGCGAGGAGGTGGGGCTGCACCAGGCCTCGCCGCCGTTGTCGTACTCCGGGTACTGGCCCTTGTGGATCTCCTGCGAGTAGCGCGGTACGGCGAGTTCGCGCCCCTTGGGCAGGGTCGGCTCGGAGGCGGGCACCTCGAAGCGGTCGGGGACGTCCGAGCCCATCGCGCCGACCCGCCACACGGTGGGGGTGCGGGTGGTGCCGGGCTTGCGGTAGAGGGTCAGGCGCAGCTGGTACGCCGTCAGCCGGAGGCCGCTGGCGGGGTCGTCGACGGCGAGGGTGTCGGTCCACACCGAGGTCTTGTCGTCGCTCTGGTCGTCCACGGAGGTGCGCCGGATGGAGTTCGCGCCGTCGCCGGAGGCCCAGCGGCCCATCACGTACCAGGGGGTCGCGGTGCCGTCGGAGTAGGTGCCCTTCAGCTCGGCCTGGATCCAGGTGCCCGCCGGGGTGCGGGCGTTCCAGGAGACGATGACCTCGGTCGCGGGGACGGTGAGCTGACGGACCGGGGAGGTCCAGGTGGCGTACTCCCAGGCGGCCTTGGTGCCGGTGTGCGGGTCGGTGTAGTCGGTGGTGCCGGCCGGGCGGGAGATCACGATGCCGGGGCGGGCTCCGGCCTCGGCGCGGACGCCCTTGGCGGCTCCGGCCAGCCAGTCGGCGTGGCTGGTCCAGCCGTGGTACTCGGCGGTCGCGCCCGCCTTCTTCGCGGCCGAGGCGGCTACCGGGTTCGGGCGGGCGGGCCCGGGGGCGGCCGCGGCGGACGTCATCTGTACGGCGGCCGCGCCCGCGACGCCGAGGGCGGCGGTGAGCACGGAGCGGCGGGGCGTGAATCCGGAACTGGTCATACGGGGCTCCCCCAGTCGTCGTCCAGCGGCGGCGGATGCGCGACAGTCGCACAACTATGGCCGCTGCGAGTGGTGTCAGGCCAGTGCTTCCCCGCCCGCCCGTAGACCAATATTGGTGTGGACCAATGGAGTGAATACTCCCGGGTAGCCGTAGAGTGACCCCCCATGGAGACCGCCGACCGCCCCGCCGAGACGCTCCGCGCGTTCGCCCGGTGGCTGCGCGGCCTGCCGCCGTCCTGCGGTCCGGTGCGGCTCGTCGCCGTCGACGGACACGCGGGTTCCGGGAAGACGACCTTCGCCGCGCGGCTGGCGGAGGCGCTGGGCGGCGCGCCCGTCGTCCATACGGACGATCTCGCCACGCACGAGGAGCCGTTCGGGTGGGCCGGGCGGTTGCAGGAGCACATCCTGACCCCGCTGAGCCACGGCACCGCCGCCCGGTATGCCCCGTATGACTGGGTCGAGCGCCGCTTCACCGCCACCCGACGGCGGCTGGAGCCCGCGCCGGTCGTCCTCCTCGAAGGCGTGGGCGCCGGACGCCGCGCGGTGCGGCCACACCTGGCCCATCTGGCGTGGATGGAGCTGTCCGACCGGGACGCCTGGCGGCGCGGAAGGCTGCGCGACGGCCCCGAACTGTCCACATTCTGGGACGGCTGGCAACCGGCCGAGCGCGCGCATTTCGCCGCCGACCCGTCGCGCCCCCATGCGGAGACACTGATAGCGCAGCGAAAAGAGGGGTACGCGATACTCACGGGGCCCGCCGCGACCACCCAGAACACCCCTGGGTATCACTCAGCGTGACGGGACGAAAGCAGGTCGGCCGCACCCCGCATCCGACCTGCCACACACACCCCAACTCGGCTTGACCTGGGGCCCATACAGGTCTTACGTTCTGAATGCGCGACTCGTACGAGTCGCCCCACTACGCGAAGCCCCCGGTTGTTCCCCCGTGATCGGGGGCTTCGTCCTGTCTACGGCCAGTTCGGCACCGTATTCCGACTGCCGTACGGCATCGCGGTGTCACTCTCGGTAATTCACCCCCTCCGGCCGTGTGCGCCCCTTACACGCCCCCGCGCACGCCTGCCAAGGCTTGTGCGATTGCGACGAACAACAGTGCGGCACTCTCGGCCGGTGCGGCCTGCGCAGGTACGATGCGAAAAGGGCAGCCGCCCCGGCGGCATCCACGGGGGCAGGGGTTGTGGGGGACGTGATGGATTTCGGCACGCAGGGTTCGCAGACCCCGGCCGATCTCGCCTGGCTGCGTGCCGTGGACGCCTACACGATGGGCGCCTACGCACAGGCCGAGGAGGAGTTCCGGGCCGCGGTGCGACACGATCCGGGCATGGCCGACGCATGGCTCGGCCTGCACGCGCTGCGCGCCGACACGGCGACGGCGCTGTTACGCATGTACCGGCACCGCGATCGCTTCGGCGAGCAGCGCACCCGCCACCGCCGCACCCTCAACTCCTGGTACTGGCTGGGCTGGTGGGTCCAGCCCGTGCTGGAGACCAGCCGTGACCTGCTGCTGGCCCACGCCTCGCACTGGCTCGACGGCCGCCATGTCCCCGAGCTGGACCGGGCGCTGGCGGGCTGTCCGCCCGTGGAGGCCGATCCGCAGGCCCGCTTCCTGCACGCCTGCCGCGCGTATCTGGTCAAGGACTGGGAGCAGCTGGTCCGCCACACCGAACCCCTCCTGGACGACTCCTTCCTCGGCATCGAGGCCGGACTCTTCGGCGGCATGGCCCGGGTCCGGCTGGAGATGTACGGCCAGGCGGAGCCGCTGCTCGCCGCCGCCCTGATGCGTTGCCGCAGCGAACAGCCCCAGCGCAAGGAGCTGCGCTACTGGCTCGCCCGCGCCCATGAGGGCACCGGCCGCAGCGCCGCGGCCCTCCCCCTCTACCGCGCGGTGCACCGCATCGACCCCACCTTCATGGACACCTCGGCGCGGCTGGCCGCGATAGCCGAGTCGGACGGCCTGGACGAGACCGCCGACCTCGCGACCGTGACCCTGCCCGGGGTCAGCAGCCAGGACGCCACGGACGGCACCCTCACCGACCCCGCCGACACCCTGTCGGCCGCCGGAGACCCGGCCGACGGGCGCGATCTGCGCACCGGCGGCGACGGCCCCGACGGGCCGCCGCTCCTGGCCACCCCCGTGTCCGGCGGCGGCACCCGCGACCGGGGCGGCCAGCCCGCCCAGCCCGGGCCCTCCGATCCCGCCCTGCTGGAGAGCGCGCTGCAGGAGCTGGAGCGCATGGTCGGCCTGGAGCCGGTCAAGCGGCAGGTGCGGGCGCTGTCCGCGCAGCTCCACATGGCCCGGCTGCGCGCCGGGCAGGGCCTGCCGGTCCAGCCGCCGAAGCGGCACTTCGTCTTCTCCGGCCCCTCCGGCACCGGCAAGACCACCGTCGCCCGCATCCTCGGCCGGGTCTTCTACGCGCTCGGGCTGCTCGGCGGCGACCATCTGGTCGAGGCCGGGCGCGCCGATCTGGTCGGCGAATACCTCGGGCAGACCGCGGTCAAGGCCAACGAGCTGATCGACTCGGCGCTCGGCGGGGTCCTCTTCGTCGACGAGGCCTACAGCCTGTCCAACTCCGGCTACAGCAAGGGCGACGCCTACGGCGACGAGGCGCTTCAGGTGCTGCTCAAGCGCGCCGAGGACAACCGCGACCGGCTGGTCGTCATACTCGCGGGCTACCCCGAGGGCATGGACCGCCTCCTCGCCGCCAACCCGGGCCTCGGCTCCCGCTTCACCACCCGCGTCGACTTCCCCAGCTACCGTCCGCTCGAACTCACCCGCATAGGCGAGGTGCTGGCCGCGGAGAACGGGGACGTGTGGGACGAGGAGTCCCTGGAGGAGCTGCGCAGCATCAGCGGTCACGTGGTCGAACAGGGCTGGATCGACGAGCTGGGGAACGGGCGCTTCCTGCGCACCCTGTACGAGAAGAGCTGCGCGTACCGGGATCTGCGGCTGTCCGGGTGGACGGGCATACCGACCCGGGACGACCTGGCGACGCTGCGGCTGGCGGACCTGATGCAGGCGTACGGGGAGGTCCTGTCGGGCCGCGGTCCCATGTACCGCGACCCGGAGGACCCCCCGCTGCCGTAACCCTCGGGTCGTACCCCTTGGGCCGTACCGCTGAGCAGCCGTGCCCCTGAGCGGCCGTGCCCCTTAGCGGGAGACCATCGCGGGCTCCTCCGAGGCCGAGGCCGGAGCCGAGGCCTGACCCTGCGCCGAGGCCGCAGCCGGGTCCGAGGCCTGGACCGGCGTCCCGCCGCGCGGCTCGGCCGGGTGGCCGCGCCCGCTGTCCCGGTGGGACGGGTCGCGGACCTCGCCCACCAGCATCTCCAGCACGTCCTCCAGCGCGACGAGCCCCAGCACCTTGCCCGAGGCGTCGGCCACGGCGGCCAGGTGAGAGGCCGCCCGCCGCATCGCGGTGAGCGCGTCGTCCAGCGGCAGTTCGGCGCGCAGGGTCTCGATGGGATGCCAGACCCGCTGGGGGACCGCCCGTTCGGGGGCCTCCAGGTCCAGGACGTCCTTCACGTGCACGTAGCCCATGAAGGCGCCACCTGCGCCGCGCACCGGGAAGCGCGAGTAGCCGGTCCGTACCGTCAGCTCCTCGATCTGCCGGGGCGTGACCGTCGGGTCGACGGTGACCAGGCCCGCCGGGTCCAGGAGGACGTCGGTGACCGGGCGGCTGCCCAGCTCCAGGGCGTCCGAGAGCCGTTCGTGCTCCCCGTCGCCGAGGAGCCCGGCCTGCCGGGAGTCCTCGACGAGATGGGTCAGCTGCTCGCTGGTGAAGACGGCCTCGACCTCGTCCTTGGGCTCGACCCGGAAGAGCCGCAGCACCAGCCGGGAGCAGGCGCCCAGCGCCGCGGTGACCGGACGGCACAGCCGGGCGAAGCCGACGAGGCCGGGGGCCAGCCACAGCGCGGTCTTCTCGGGCGCCGCCATGGCCAGGTTCTTCGGCAGCATCTCGCCGATCACCAGGTGCAGGAAGACGACGACGGCGAGCGCGATGGCGTAGCCGAGCGGATGGACCAGCCCCGCGGGCAGGTGCACGGCGTGGAAGACCGGCTCCAGCAGCTGGGCGACGGTCGGCTCGGCGACCGCGCCGAGGGTCAGCGAGCAGACGGTGATGCCGAACTGCGCGGCGGCCATCATCTGCGGCAGGCTCTCCAGCCCGGTGAGCACGGTACGGGCCCGGGCGGAGCCCTCGGCCGCCCGCGGCTCGATCTGGCTGCGGCGTACGGAGACCAAGGCGAACTCGGCGCCGACGAAGAATCCGTTGGCGAGGACCAGAAGAGCGGCGAAGAGGAGTTGGACGAGGCTCATCGCTCAGCTTCCTTCTCGGCGACGGCGACAACAGCGGCAGCTGCGGGGGCAGCGGCACCGGCACTCGTACCCGCTCCGGTCCGCACGATCCGTACCTGCTCCGCCCGGTGGTGACCGACCTGCCGGACGGCCAGCTTCCAGCCGGGCAGCTCGGCGGTGTCCCCGGGGGCGGGGATCCGGGCGAGCAGATCGGCGACCAGACCGGCCACCGTCTCGTACGGCCCGTCGGGCACCTCCATCCCGATCCGGCGCAGGGTGTCGACGCGGCAGGCCCCGTCGGCGTCCCAGGCGGGCCGGCCGTCCTCGGCGACGGTCTGGGCCAGGTCGGGCGTGTCGGCGGCCTCGTCGTCGTGTTCGTCGCGGACCTCGCCGACCAGTTCCTCGACGATGTCCTCCAGGGTGACGACGCCGGCCGTGCCGCCGTATTCGTCGACGACCACGGCTATCGGCTGCTCGCTGCGCAGCCGCTCCAGCAGGGGCTGGACGGGCAGCGTCTCGGGGACGAGCAGCGGGGGCTGGGCGATGGACCCGGCGGGGGTGCGCAGCCGCTCCTCCGAGGGCACCGCGAGGGCGTCCTTGAGGTGGACCATGCCGATGACCTCGTCCAGGCGGTCGCGGTAGACCGGGAACCGGGAGAGTCCGGTGGCCCGGGTGAGGTTGAGCACATCCACGGCGGTCGCCGTGGACTGCAGCGCGCTGACCCGCACCCGCGGGGTCATCACGTGCTGTGCGGTGAGGTCGCCCAGGGAGAGGGTGCGGACGAACAGATCGGCGGTGTCCTGCTCGATCGCTCCGGCCAGCGCCGAGTGGCGGGCCAGCGAGACCAGTTCGCCGGGGGTACGGGCGGACGCCAGCTCCTCGGTGGGCTCGACGCCGAGCATGCGCACCAGCCGGTTGGCGACGGTGTTGAGCAGGGCGATGACGGGCCGGAAGAAGTGGGCGAAGGCGTGCTGCGGGCCCGCGACGAAGCGCGCGACCTGCAGCGGCCGGGAGACCGCCCAGTTCTTGGGCACGAGTTCGCCGATCACCATCTGGACGGCGGATGCCACCAGCATGCCGATGACCACGGCGACGCCGGAGACGGCGCCGTGCGGCAACCCCACCGCGGACAGCGGCACGGTCAGCAGATGGCCGAGCGCGGGCTCGGCCAGCATGCCGACCACCAGGGAGGTGATGGTGATGCCGAGCTGGGTGCCGGAGAGCTGGAAGGACAGCTCGCGCAGCGACTCGACGACGGTACGGGCGCGCCGGTCGCCTTCCTCGGCGGCCCGCTCCGCGTCCGGCCGCTCGACCGTGACCAGGCCGAATTCGGCGGCCACGAAGAAGCCGTTCGCGAGGATGAGGACGAGTGCCGCGGCGAGCAGCAGGAGAGACAGGGTGACGCTCATGCCGCCGCCTCGGGGTCGGCGGCGGCGCAGGTACTACAGGACGATCCGTCCATCTCTGGAGGGAGTCACTCCTCGGGTCGCAGGTGTTCCCGCCGGCTGCGCGCGGTGCGCGGACAGGTCGAGGCGGGGCGGGGCGTCGTTCGGCCCCGGCAACAGAGTAAACAAGGATGGCGGGTTACGGGCAGGCCCCCGGTGCTGTCAGGACGTGCCGCCGCCCGAGCCGTGGTGTTCGGAGAGGGTGCGCAGGATGCGGGCGTCGCTGATCGCCCGCGCCTTGGCCAGGCCCAGCTGGATGCCCATCGCGGGCAGGCTGGTGCCGTCGGCGAGGTCCAGATAGACCCAGGCGTCGCCGGGCCGCAGATTGACCCGCAGCACCTCGGCCCAGTCCAGCCGCCGGGTGCTGATGAGATTGACCACGGTCAGCCCGGCCTCGTCGGCCACCACCTTGGGGCGGCTGAACAGGGCGAGCCCCGCGAAGAACAGCAGCCCGGTGACCACGAAGCTGAGCTGCTCACCCGGGGACAGGTTCTCCAGGAGCAGCGCGATCGTGGTCAGGGCGACGACGAGGACGGCGCCGGTGGTCAGCAGGATGACCCGGGTGCGGGTCGGCCGGAAGGTGACCGGGAGGGCGGGCGGCGGGGCGGCGGCGGACACGTGTGACGGGTCTCTCGTGAGAGGGGGTGAAGGAGGGGGGCTCAGAGACGGCAGGCGTGGATGCCTGTGGTGAGGATCGCCCGCGCGCCCAGCTCGTACAGCTCGTCCATGACCCGCTGGGCGTCCTTGGAGGGGACCATCGAGCGGACCGCGACCCAGCCCTCGTGGTGCAGCGGGGAGACGGTGGGCGACTCCAGGCCGGGGGTGAGCGCCACGGCCCGCTCGACCTGCTCGACCCGGATGTCGTAGTCCATCATCACGTAGCGCCGGGCCACCAGGACGCCCTGCATCCGGCGGAGGAACTGGCGCACCTTGGGGTCGTCGGTGGGCGCCCCGGTGCGGCGGATCACGACCGCCTCGGACTCCAGGATCGGCTCGCCGATGATGTCGAGACCGGCGTTGCGCAGGGTGGTGCCGGTCTCCACGACATCCGCGATGATCTCGGCGACGCCGAGCTGGATGGCGGTCTCCACGGCGCCGTCCAGGTGGACGACGGCGGCGTCCACGCCGTGGTCGGCGAGGTGCTTGGTGACCAGGCCGGAGAAGGAGGTGGCGACGGTCATCCCGCCGAACTCGCTCACATCGGTGGCCGTGCCGGGGCGGGTGGCGTAGCGGAAGGTGGACCCGGCGAAGCCGAGCTGCAGGATCTCCTCGGCCTGGGAGCCGGAGTCGAGCAGCAGGTCGCGGCCGGTGATGCCGATGTCGAGGCGGCCGGAGCCGACGTACACGGCGATGTCGCGGGGGCGCAGGAAGAAGAACTCGACGTCGTTGTCGGAGTCGACCAGGACGAGTTCCCTGCGGTCCTTGCGCTGCCGGTAGCCCGCCTCATGGAGCATCGCCGACGCAGGCTCGGACAGTGAACCCTTGTTGGGGACGGCGATGCGCAGCATGAGGGGTGTTTCCTTCGTACGAGGGGTGGGTGGTTGAGCTGGGGGTGGTTCAGAGGTGGGCGTAGACGTCGTCGAGGGTGAGTCCCTTGGCGACCATCATCACCTGGAGGTGGTAGAGGAGCTGCGAGATCTCCTCGGCGGCCGCCGCGTCGCTCTCGTACTCGGCGGCCATCCACACCTCGGCGGCTTCCTCGACGACCTTCTTGCCGATCGCGTGCACGCCGGACTGGAGCAGTTCGGCGGTACGGGAGGTGGCGGGGTCGGCCGTGGCGGCCTTCTGCTGGAGCTCGGCGAACAGCTCCTCGAACGTCTTCTTGGACATGGTGTGCGCCATCCTACTTGGGGTGGACGGCTCAACTTCGCGCAGGGCTACGCGACGGACCGCAGGGTGACGGCGGTGGCGACGGCGGCGGTGACCGCCTCGTGCCCCTTGTCCTCGCTGGAACCGGCGATGCCGGCCCGGTCGAGGGCCTGCTCCTCGGTGTCGCAGGTCAGCACGCCGAAGCCGATGGGGACGCCGGTGTCCACGCTGACCTGGGTGAGGCCCTGGGTGACGCCCTGGCACACATAGTCGAAGTGGGGCGTGCCGCCCCGGATGACGACGCCCAGCGCCACGACCGCGTCGTAGCCGCGGTCCGCGAGGACCTTGGCGACGACCGGCAGCTCGAAGCTGCCGGGCACCCGCAGCACGGTCGGCTCGGCGACGCCCAGCTCGCCGAGGGCCCGCCGGGCCCCGGCGACCAGGCCGTCCATCACCTGCTCGTGCCACTGCGCGGCGATGACGGCCACGCGGAGGTCCCCGCAGTTCTCCACGGACAGTTCGGGGGCACCCTTACCGCTCACGTCACTCCTCAAGATCTTTCGTACGTACAGGTGGTTCTACTGGTTGCCGCAGGCGGACACGGGTTCCGGGCTCTCCGCCCGGTGGTCGCCCTCCAGCCAGGGCAGGTCGTGCCCCATGCGGTCCCGCTTGGTCCGCAGGTAGCGCAGATTGTGCTCCCCGGCCTGGACGGGCATCGGCTCCCGGCCGGTGACCCGCAGCCCGTGGTGGACCAGGGCGGTGGTCTTCTCGGGGTTGTTGGTCATCAGCCGCAGGGAGCGGACGCCCAGGTCGGCCAGGATCTCGGCGCCCGCCGCGTAGTCGCGCGCGTCGGCGGGCAGGCCCAGCTCCAGATTGGCGTCCAGGGTGTCCCGGCCCAGCTCCTGGAGCTGGTACGCGCGCAGCTTGGACAGCAGCCCGATGCCGCGGCCCTCGTGGCCGCGCAGATACAGCACCACGCCGCGGCCCTCGGCGGTCACCCGCTCCAGGGCGGCGTGCAGCTGGGGTCCGCAGTCGCAGCGCAGCGAGTGGAAGACGTCGCCGGTCAGGCACTCGGAGTGGACCCGGACCAGCACGTCCTCGCCGTCGCCGATGTCGCCCTGGACGAGCGCGATGTGCTCGACGCCGTCGGCGGTCGCGCGGTAGCCGTACGCCTGGAAGTCGCCGAAGGCGGTGGGCAGCCGGGTCGCGGCCTCGCGCCGCACGGCGGGCTCGGCGGCCCTGCGGTACGCGATCAGGTCGGCGATGGAGATGATCGCGAGGTCGTGCTTGTGGGCGAAGGCGACCAGGGCGGGCAGGCGCAGCATCACGCCGTCCTCCCCCGCGATCTCGCAGATCACGGCCGCCGGGCGCAGTCCGGCCAGCCGGGCGAGGTCGACCCCGGCCTCGGTGTGGCCGTCGCGGGCGAGGACGCCGCCGGGGCGGGCGCGCAGCGGGAAGATGTGGCCGGGGCGCACCAGGTCGCCGGAGGCGGTCTCCGGGTCGGCCAGCAGGCGCAGCGTGGTGGCCCGGTCGGCGGCGGAGATACCGGTGCTGACGCCGTGTTCGGGGGTGGCGTCGACGGACACGGTGAACGCGGTCCGCATGGACTCGGTGTTCTCCTCGACCATCTGCGGCAGCCGCAGCCGGTCGAGGTCGCTCTCCTCCATGGGCGCGCAGATCAGTCCGCGGCACTCGTTCATCATGAAGGCGACGATCTCCGGGGTGATCGTCTCGGCGGCGGCGATGAGGTCGCCCTCGTTCTCCCGGTCCTCGTCGTCCACGACCACGACGGGGCGGCCCGCCGCGATGTCGGCGATCGCCCGCTCGACGGTGTCCAGCGCCAGTTCGTCGGGCGGCCACGCGCCCGCGGGGTCGTCGTCCTCGGCCATCGCTCGCGACCGCGTCGTCGCGTATGCGTCGCTCATGACACTGACACTCCTTCCATTGCGGGTGTGGTCGCGCTCGGGGACGTCCGGGTGTTCTCGGTACGGGAGCGCAGCCACCAGTCGCGCGCGCCCCAGAGGACGAGTGCGAAGTAGATGACGTAGACGAGGCCGGAGAAGGCCAGTCCGCTGCTGAAGGCGAGCGGGACGCCGACCACGTCGACCAGCATCCACGCGAACCAGAACTCGATCAGGCCGCGGGCCTGGGCGACCATCGCGGCGAGGGTGCCGACGAAGATGTAGGCGTCGGGCCAGGGGTTCCAGGACAGTTGGGGGACGGCGGTGAACAGGGCGCCGACGGCGAGCGTGCCGATCGCCAGGCCGGTGAGGAGCGCGGCGCGCTCGCGGCCGGTGGCGAAGCGGACGGCGACGGCTCCGCCCTCGTCGCGGCGGCCGTGCCGCCACTGCCGCCAGCCCCAGGCGGCGACGCCGATGACCAGGAGCTGCTTGCCCACACCGCCGCTGAGGTGCGCCGAGGCGTAGGCGGCGACCAGGATGACGCCGGAGGCGAGCTGGGCGGGCCAGGTCCACAGGGAGCGGCGGCTGCCGAGGGCGAGGGCGAGCAGTCCGATGGTGTTGCCGATCGCGTCCGACCACAGGATGTGCTGGCCGAATATCTGCCCGGCCTCGGCGCCCAGCCAGTCGAGGGACATCATTCGATCGCCTTCTTGTCCTGGTCCGTGTCCCCTTCGGCGTCCTTGTGGCTGAGCAGCCGCTCGACGTACTTGGCGAGGACGTCGACTTCGAGGTTGACCGGATCGCCCGGCTGCTTGACGCCGAGTGTGGTGAGGTCGAGCG
This sequence comes from Streptomyces sp. NPDC041200, assembly GCF_055591805.1. NCBI lineage: Bacteria > Bacillati > Actinomycetota > Actinomycetes > Kitasatosporales > Streptomycetaceae > Streptomyces > Streptomyces sp. NPDC041200. The sequence goes on from NZ_JBVIZF010000015.1 coordinate 67,011, forward strand.
TCGTCGGGATGAGGCTGACGGTGAAGTAGTCGGGGCCCGCGTCCACGACGGTCAGGCTGATGCCGTCGACCGTGATGGAGCCCTTCTCGACCACATAGCGGCCGAGTCCGCCGGGCAGCGAGATCTTGACGATCTCCCAGTGCTCGGACGGCTTGCGCTCGACGAGGGTGCCGGTGCCGTCCACATGGCCCTGGACGAGATGGCCGCCGAGCCGCCCGCCGAGCGCCATGGGGCGCTCCAGGTTGACGCGGGAGCCGACCGTGAGCGCGCCCAGGCTGGAGCGGTTCAGGGTCTCGGCCATGACGTCGGCGCTGAAGTGGCCGTCTCCGGTGTCGACGACGGTGAGACAGACGCCGTTGACGGCGATCGAGTCGCCGTGCCGCGCCCCCTCGGTGACGACGGGGCCGCGGACCTGGAAGCGGGACGCGTCGTCCAGGTTCTCGACGGCGACGATCTCACCCAGTTCTTCGACAATTCCGGTGAACACGTCAGCTCTCCTCGGCGAGGGCGATGGGGGCGATGGTGGGGACAGCGGTGATGCGCAGATCGGGGCCGAGCCGGGTGACATCGGCCGTATCCAGCCGCAACGCCTGCGCGATCGTGGTGATTCCGGCGTCGGCGAGGGCGGCGGGACCCGCGCCGAGCAGGACGGGGGCGAGATAGCCGACGACCTTGTCGACGGCGCCCGCTGCGAGGAACGCCCCTGCGAGGGTGGGCCCGCCCTCCAGCAGGACGGAGCGGATGCCGCGGTCGTGGAGGGCGGCGAGCAGCGCGGCGATGTCGAGCCCCGGGCCTGTTGTCGAGCGGGGCAGCCGCAGGGCTTCCGTCCCGGCGGGCAGTCGGCCGGTGTCGGCGTCCTCGGCCACGGCGACCAGCGTCGGCGCGGCGTCATCCAGGATGCGGGCGCCCGGCTTCAGCGCGGTCGCGCCGGTGTCGACGGCGACCCGCAGCGGCTGGGTGACGCCCTCCCGGTCGCGTACGGCGAGGTGCGGATCGTCGGCGCGCAGGGTGCCGGAGCCGACGACCACGGCGTCCGCCTCGGCGCGCAGCCGGTGCACATCGGCGCGGGCGGCGGACGAGGTGATCCAGCGGCTGGTGCCGTCGGCCGCGGCGCTGCGGCCGTCCAGGGTGGCGGCGTACTTCCACAGCACGAAGGGGCGGCCGCGGCGCATCGCGGTCAGCCAGGCCTCGTTGACCGCCGCCGCCTCGTCGCCCAGCGGCCCGGCCGCGACGTCGACCCCGGCGGCGGCGAGGGTCGCGGCGCCGCCGCGCGCCTGGGCGGTGGGGTCGGCGACCGCGTAGCGGACGCGGGCGATCCCGGCGTCGATGAGCGCCTGGGCGCAGGGGCCGGTGCGGCCGGTGTGGTTGCAGGGTTCGAGGGTGACGAGCGCGGTCCCGCCGCGGGCCCGCTCCCCGGCCGTGCGCAGGGCGTGCACCTCGGCGTGCGGGCCGCCCGCGCGCTGGTGCCAGCCCTCGCCGACCGGCTGGCCTTCGGCGTCGAGGATGACGCAGCCGACGACGGGGTTGGGGCTGGTGTGCCCGAGACCGCGGGCGGCGAGCACGACGGCACGGCGCATCGCCTGGGCTTCTGTGCCGGGTGCGGGGGCCACCGGGTCCTCCTGCCTCTTCGGGCACGGACTCCGGGGCTGTCGGAAACGACAAGGAGCGGGAACGCCGCCGCCGGGACGCCGGGATCGCTACGTACGGCCCGCGCCGAAAGCGCGGCCGCCGCGAAGACGGCGCACCGGTGAAGTCGCTACCGCCGCGCACTGCCTCCCATCCGGACTTTCACCGTCGGTCCAGGAATTTCACCTGGTCAACCGGCCGCTGGCGGCGGACGGGTCGCGGACTATAACCGCCGGTTCGGATTTTCACCGACCCCGGAGTGCGCTGACGTCACTGGTACGGCCCCAGTGTGCCACGGCGATCACCGCAGGTGGGAGACGGGACCGGTGTGGGCTGGCTCACCCACCCCGGCCCCGGGGGCTCATTTCCGCGCGATGCCGGCGCTCATCCCTGCGCGATGCTGTCCAGCTGTTCCACCGCGGGGCGCAGTGACCACAGGTCGCCGCCCGGTGGGGGCTGGAGCTTGGGGAGGGCCGCGCGGGCTCGGCGGTCGCCCGCGTCGGCCGCCGCGTGCACCAGGTCGCTGGCGGCGTACGCCTTGAACTGCAGGTCGGGGTAGGGCCACGGCTTCGCCCCGGTGGCGGCGGGCAGCAGGAAGTCGACGGCCTTGAAGAGGTTCGAGCCGGTGGGACCGGTGTAGTGCCACAGGTCGACGCCGACGTGCCGCCCGATGGCCGCCATCCGCGTGTAGGCGACGAGGTTGAACGTGGAGTAGTGGAAGCTGCGGGTGCGGGCGAGTTCCTGGGGCTGGCTGCCGTCGGCCGCGATCTGGGTGTCGATGCGCTTGGTCCGGGCCTCGCGCAGCACCTTGCGGGCGAGGTCACGGTCGCCCACGGCGGTGGCGATGGCGGCGACCTGCATGTCGGAGAAGGTGCCGTGGTTGTTGTCGGCGGCGCTCTCCTCCTTGCCGAAGTCGCTGTTCACCAGCCAGTCCAGGAACTGCTTGTTCCAGGTGCGGAAGCCAGCGTGGTCGGCGCGCGACCAGCCCGGGGCGTCGGCGTCGAGGATGGCGGCGGCGTCCAGGAGGCTGGTGAAGCCCTGGGAGAAGTCGATGATGCCGATGGAGCGGCCGTCGTACATGCAGGGGATGAACTGGGCGTGGTTCAGGCTGGGGTTCATCCGGGTCGCCGGGGTGACGAACCAGGTGCGCAGGATGTCGGCGGCGTGCTCGGCGTAGCCGCGCTTGCCGGTGTAGTACCAGGCGAGGGACAGCTCGTAGGCGGACTCGAAGACCTTTCCGACCTCGGGGCGGTCCGTCATCTTGTCCACATCGGGGTTCCGTTGGCCATCCCTCTGAACGTACGGGCAGCCATACGGATTGTCGTCGGTCTTCGGTTTGCTGGGCCACCAGTAGGGGGCCTGACTGAAGTAGTCGTGCTTGTCACCGCTCGGCGGCACCTGCTCCTTGTCGGTGACGGTCCACGGCCCCTGGGTCATCCACTGGTCGGCCTGAGTGGTCAGATCGCGCAGGGTCCGCTTCAGCGGCCGGTCTCCGAGCTGCAGTTTCAGCTTGGTGAGGGCCAGCCGGGGGCCGTCGAGGACCACCGTGTCCGGCACCCGGCCGGGCCACCGGCCGCGCTCGGCGCCGTGGGCGGACGGCGTCGCCAGGGTGGCCAGGAGGACGAGCAGGGTGGCGAGGGCGACGATCGCGCGGGTGGGTCTCCCGCGCTCCGCTGGAGTCGCAACCATCGGGCACTCCAATCAGATATCTGAACCGAATTCAGAATCGAGATTGGAGGTCAGAGTAGAACTGGATCATGAGCACGACAAGGGATCGTGCCGAAATAGCCTTGAGCCGGACCGCGGATCATGCGCAGAGTACGGACATGAGCAGCGATGAGCGCCATGAGCGGCGATGAGCCGCGGTACCGAACCGTCCCCGCGTGACGTGCGGCGCACCCGCATGGCCCTCGCCACGGTGTTCGCGGTCCACGGCGCGGTCACCGGCAACTTCGCCACCCGTATCCCCTGGGTGCAGGAGCAGTTGGGCATCAGCGCGGGTCAGCTCGGGATCGCCCTCGCCTTCCCCGCCATCGGCGCGTCCTGCGCGATGCCCCTGGCCGGGGCGATCAGCCACCGCTTCGGCGTCCGCACCGCGCTGCGCGGGCTGATCGCCCTGTGGTGCCTGGCCCTCGTCCTGCCGCCGCTCTCCCCCGGTCTGGTGTGGCTGTGCGGGGCGCTCTTCGTCTACGGGGCGACCGCCGGGATGGCCGACGTCGCCATGAACGCCCTCGGCGTGGAGATCGAGGAACGGCTCGGCCGGTCGATCATGTCCGGGCTGCACGGTATGTGGAGCGCGGGCGCGCTGCTCGGCTCGGCGGCGGGCACGGTGGCCGCCCACGCGGACACCGACGCCCGGGCGCACCTCGCGATCGCCGCCGCGGTGCTCACGCTGCTGGGCACCGGCGCCTGCCGCTGGGTCCTCGACCTGCGCGGCGCCCCCGAGGAGCATCCACCGCCGCGCTTCGCGCTGCCGCCCCGCTCCGCGCTGGTCATCGGCGCGGTGGGGTTCTGCGCGGTCTTCGCCGAGGGCGCGAGCCTCGACTGGTCGGCGGTGTATCTGCGCGAGGTGCTGGACTCCTCCCCCGGCGTCGCCGCCGCCTGCACCACGGCCTTCTCCTGCATGATGGCCGCCGCCCGGTTCGCCGGTGACGCGGTGGTGGGCCGGTTCGGCCCGGTGCGGACCGTACGGGCGAGTGGTGTGCTGGCCACGCTCGGCGGGGTGCTGGTGGTCACGGCCACGGGCCCGGTGCCCGCGATCGCCGGATTCGGCCTCATCGGCCTGGGCATCGCGGTCGTCGTCCCCCTCGCCTTCGCCGCCGCCGGGCGCAGCGGCCCGGCGCCGAGCCAGGCGATCGCGGGCGTCGCGACGATCACGTACACCTCGGGTCTGATCGCGCCGGCGGCGATCGGCTCGATCGCCGACATGACCTCGCTGACCGCCTCGTTCGGCCTGGTCACGGTGTTGGCGCTGGGGCTGGTGGCCGGGGCCGGGGTGCTGCGCGGCTCCGCCGCGGTGGCCCCGGAGGGCGCCCCCGAGCCCGGCCGGGGCACCGCCGAGCCCGGCCGGACGGACCGCGCGCCCGATACGACGCCCTCCTAGCCGTTCACGAACTTCGTGGTGGCGAAGGAGGTCTTGTCCCGGGAGCCGGTGCCGTCGGTGATCCACCAGTGGGTCGGCTGCTGGCCGTACGGGCCGGTGGAGACGCCGGACTCCCAGTTCAGGATCAGTTCGTCCTTGTCGTCACCGTCGAAGTCGGCCGCCCCCACGGGATGGGTGCGCCGGTCCTTGGCGGACATCTTCCGGCCGTCGGCCTTCGCGGGGCCCTTGCGCAGGACCGGGGTGCGGCGGTCGCCGTCGACGAACGTGGCGCCCTCGTACGTGGCGACCAGGATGCCGTCGCGACCGTCACCGTCCGGGTCGGCGGCCGTGTACCCGCCCGCCGCTTCGTACCCCACATCGTCCGGCACCGCGGCGGGTGACCGGTGGACGACCGGCTCCCCGCCGCTGCCGGGGTACACGGCGAGCGAACCGGAGACGTCCGACGGCTCGGTCTCGTTGCCGGGTTCGTCGTTGCGGGAGCCGTCGTCGCCGATGGCCACATCGCGCTGCCCGTCGCCGTCGAAGTCGCCGAACGCGTGGGCGTTCCCGGCGCGCAGCTTCCTTCCCTCGGCGGACAGGCCGGTGCCGCGGCGGGCCGGGTAGAGGGTGTTGCCGGACTGCTCGCCGTCGCTGATGGCGTGGACCAGCAGGGAGGTCGCGCGGGCCTTGCCGGACGGGTCGATGTCGTCCGCGACCAGGTCCCCGTCCGTCCACGGCAGGGAGGTGTCGGTGCGCTTCGGCTCGCCGGAGCGGGTGAACGGGCCGTACAGCACCACCCCGGAGGACTGGTTCTGGGCGAGCCCCGCGAGGTCGTGGTGGCCGTCGCCGTCGAAGTCGCCGCGCACCACGGAGGTCACGCCCAGCTTCGACACGCTCTCCGGCAACTTCACCGGGGTCGCCTCGGCACCCTTCCCGGGCCCGCCGGTGCCGCCCCACGTGACGTGCGGGACGGTCCGCGCGGCGCTGATGTTCCCGTCCTCCGCCATCTCCCCCTCCGCGTTGGTGACGACGTCCGAGAAGCCGTCGCCGTCCAGATCGGCGGTCACCACCCCGTCGGTGGGGACGTGGTCGGGCCCGGCGCCGGGGGTGGTGTCCGCGGCGGCGGGCAGGCCCAGGCCACGGCGGCCGTGGACGGTGCGCGTCGCGGGGTCGAGGCCCTTCGCCGAGCCGTAGACCACGGCGACGCGCTCGTCCCGGCCGACCTTCTGCGGGTCGCGCCGGGCCGGGGCGGGCAGCACGAGATCGCGGTGGCCGTCCCCGTTGAGGTCGTCCGGGTCCTTCGACCCCTTTCCCTGGCCCGGTGCCCGGCTCTCGGCGGGCGCGCTGGGCTGCCCCTTCGAGGAGGACGGTTCGCCGCCGTCCGCACCGCCGCATCCGGTGAGCGGGGCGAGGGCCAGACAGACGGCGCCGACCGCGAGGGCGGGGCGGGTGGCGTGGGAGGTGGATCGAAAGGCCATGTGCCCGACCCTCACACTTCACGGGGCGTCAACTCCATGGAAGCGGAACGACTGTTGCTCAGTTGTCGATCAATCGTCGGGTGGGCAGCCGCCGGGCAGCCGTCATCAGGTGCAAGGTGCACATTTTCGGCCAACTAACATTGCTCCGATCCCCCGGTATGCGGATCCCCCTGTATGCCTGTATGCGGAAATGAAGTGGAGCAGTCATGGGCCTCGGCATGCGCTGGACCCTGCACGGTGACGGGCGCACCCCGGCCCCCGGAGCCGTCGTCCGGCCGGATGAGCGGCTGTCGTGGCCGAGGACGGCGGGCCTCGGCGCCCAGCATGTCGTGGCGATGTTCGGCGCGAGCTTCGTCGCCCCCGTGCTGATGGGGCTCGACCCCAACCTCGCGATCATGATGTCCGGGGTCGCGACCATGCTGTTCCTGCTGGCCACCCGCGGCCGGGTGCCCAGCTATCTGGGCTGCAGCCTCTCGTTCGTCGGCGTGGCCGCGGTGATCCGGGCGCAGGGCGGCGGCAGCGCCGCCGTCACCGGGGCGATCCTGGTGGTGGGCGGCGCGCTGCTGCTGAGCGGGCTGGCGGTACGGCGGTTCGGGGCGCGCATCATCCACGCGGCGATGCCGCCGGTGGTGACCGGTGCGGTGGTCATGCTGATCGGCTTCAACCTCGCGCCCGTGACCGCCACGACGTACTGGCCCGCCGACCAGTGGACCGCGCTGCTGACCATGCTGGTCACCGCCGCGGCCGTGGTCTGTCTGCGTGGTTTCTGGTCGCGGATCGCGATCTTCCTCGGGCTGGTCTTCGGCTACGCGGTCTCCTGGGTCTTCGACCGCGTCTTCGGCAGGATCCACTCGATCGACGGCAGCGGGAAGGTCACCGACCACTGGCGGCTGGACCTGTCCGGCGTCACCAAGGCCGACTGGGTCGGACTGCCGTCCCTGCACGCGCCCGAGTTCCACTGGTCGGCGATCCTGGTCGCGCTGCCGGTCGTCATCGCGCTGATCGCCGAGAACGCCGGGCATGTGAAGGCCGTCGGCGAGATGATCGGCGACCCGCTCGACGACCAGCTCGGCACGGCGATCGCGGCGGACGGCGCCGCGACCGTGCTGTCGACCGCGGTCGGCGGCCCGGCCACCACGACGTACTCCGAGAACATCGGCGTCATGGCCGCCACCCGCGTCTACTCGACCGCCGCGTACTGGACCGCCGCCGGATTCGCGCTCCTCTTCGGGCTGTGCCCGAAGTTCGGCGCGGTCGTGGCGGCGGTGCCGGGCGGGGTGCTGGGCGGCATCACGGTGATCCTTTACGGCATGATAGGGCTGCTCGGTGCGCAGATCTGGGTGCACAACGGGGTGGACCTGCGGAACCCGCTGAACCTGGTGCCGGTGGCGGCGGGTGTGGTGATCGGCGTCGGCGGCGTGAACCTGAAGATCAGCGACAACTTCGAGCTGAGCGGGATCGCGCTCGGGACGATCGTGGTGATCGTCGGCTATCACGCGCTGCGGGTGCTGGCGCCGGAGCATCTGAAGCCATCCCGGGAGCCGCTGCTGGACGCGGGGACGAGCGCGTACGACGACGAGGACCGCACCCCGTAGGCCCCGGCGCCCGGGGACACCCCGGGCGCCGGGGCGGGTGTGGCACGGCTGCTCGCCCGCAGGGTCCCGCCCTGGCGGAAGGTGGCCTCTCGGGCCCGGGTAAGCCTACGAATTCGCGCCCGACAAGCCCGCTGGGCGGGCGTTGGCACGGGCGGGCGAGGGCCGGGGTGTCCCCGGATCGGGGAGGGGCGGGGTGGGGAACGAGGCCCCGCGGGCTCAGGCGTTGGGGGTCAGGTCCTGGAGGCCCACCACCCGTAGCAGTTCCAGGCGCTCGGCCGACTCGCTGCCCGGGGCCGCCGTGTGGACGATCAGGCGTTGGGCGTGTTCCGTGCTCAGCAGCACCTCGCACTCCAGCTCCAGCGCCCCCACCACCGGGTGCACGAACCGCTTGACGGTCGAGCGGCGCACCGCGACCTCGTGGGTCTCCCACAGCGCCGCGAACTCCGCGCTCCCCGCGCGCAATTCGGCGACCAGGGCCGCCGGGCCCGGGTCGCCGGGGCGGGCGGCGACCACCGCGCGGAGGGCGGCTACGTGGGTGCGGGCGTGCTCGTCCATGTCGTCGGACGGGAAGATCCCGGTGTCGGACCGCCGGAGGAAGAAGCTGCGGAGGATGTTGCGGTCGTCCGGCGGACGGGCGGTGATGTCGCCGATCAGGGCGGCCGCCATCGCGTTCTGCGCGAGCACATCGCCCCAGTCGGTGATCACCTGCGCCGGGGTGTCATACAGCCGGTCCAGGACCCGCAGCAGACCGGGCCGCACATGCCCGGACGTGGTCGCGTCGCGCGGCGGCTCCTCCCCGACCAGGTGGAACAGGTGGTCGCGCTCGTCGTCGGTGAGCCGTAGCGCACGGGCCAGGGCGGTCAGCATCTGGCGGGACGGGCGCGGGCCGCGGGCCTGTTCCAGCCGGGCGTAGTAGTCCGTGGACATGCCGGTGAGCTGGGCGACCTCCTCCCGGCGCAGGCCGGGCGTACGCCGCCGGGGGCCGGGGGTGAGCCCCACGTCGGCGGGGCCGAGGCGGGCGCGGCGGCGGCGCAGGAAGTCCGCGAGTTCCGTTCGGTGCACGTTGCCCATCGTCGCGCCACGGCCCGCCCGTATCCAGGGTCTGCCGATCCCTGGATACGGAGGTCTCTCCCGGTGCCCTGATCCGTGGGCGCACAGTGAACGCCGGCCGATCAAGACGCCGACCAATCGAGACGAAGGGCGGTTGTTCGCATGCCGTTGATTCTGGTGACGGGTGTGACGGGCCGGGTGGGGCAGCGGTTCACGAAGCGGCTGCTGGCGGAGGCCCGGTCCGGGACCGAGGTGCGGGTGCTGGTCCGCGACGAGGAGCGGGGCGCGCCGTTCGCGGCGCTCGGCGCGCAGATGGCGGTGGGTGATCTGCGCGAAGAGAAGGATCTGCGCAAGGCCGTGGACGGGGCGCACGCCGTGGTCAACATCGCGGCGGCGTTCCGCGGGGTGCCGGACGAGGAGGCGTGGGCGGTCAACCGGGACGCCGCGGTGGCCCTGGGACGGGCCGCGGTCGAGGCGGGCACGAGCCGGTTCGTCCAGGTCAGCACGAATCTCGTGTACGGCGCCTCGCGCGGGCGGCCGCTGGTGGAGGACGACGAGAGCATGCCCGACGGCGCCCTGCTGTGGGGCGCGTACCCCGCGGCGAAGGCGGAGGCCGAGCGGGAACTGCTGGCGCTGCACCGGGACCACGGCCTCGACCTGCGCATCGGCAGCCTGGCCTTCGTGTACGGGGACGGCGACCCGCATCTGGCCGAGTCGCTCCAGCTGGCCGGGGCCTGGGCCGGGAACCAGCGGCTCGCCATGGTCCACCACGCGGATGTGACGCAGGCGCTGCTGCGGCTGCTGCGCGCCCCCGGCGGTGCGGCGGGCGGTTCGGTGTCGGGGCGGAAGTACAACATCGTGGACGACGCCCCGGCGACCATCGTCGAGCTGCATCAGATCCTCGGGGTACCGCTCCCCGAGGGCCTGGCCGAGCGGACGGACAGCGACACCTGGTTCGGGTGCACCTCCAACCTGCGGCTGCGCGACGAGCTGGGCTGGCGTCCGCTGTACCCGTCGATGTGGACGGCGCGCGACGCGGGCGTGCTGTAACGGTCATGCCGAAACGCTGCGCCGTACGGGGGATGTGACGGGGCACCAGCTTCCGAGGCCCGGTGCGCGCTGCCACGCTGTTCCCCATGACGACGCCGACGCCGATGCCGATGCCCGCCCAGCGGCTCACACCGCCGCGCACCGTGCGGAGCGTCGTGGCGCGCATGAGCGCGCTCGGCGCGGCGCTGCCGCCCGAGGACGGAGTGGCGGTCTTCAACCGGGTGTATTTGCAGGTCACCGAGGAGGTCGGCCGCCGCCTCGGCACCGGCGGCTTCCAGGACCCGGCCGCCACCGAGGAGTTGGACGTACGGTTCGCCTGCCGTTATCTGGCGGCGGTCGACGCGGGGGCGGCCGGGCGGCGGCCACCGGCCTGCTGGCGGCCGCTGTTCGAACTGCGCGGCCACCCCGGCGTCCGCCCGGTGCAGTTCGCCCTCGCCGGGATCAACGCCCACATCGGCCACGACCTGGCGCTCGCGCTGGTGGACACCTGCCGGGCCCGGGGTACCGAACCCGCCGCCCTGGAGGGCGACTTCGACCAGGTCGGGGCGCTGCTCACCGATATGGAGGTGCGGATCCGGGAGGAGCTGATGCCCGGCCCGGATCCGCTGGAGGCGGCCGATCCGCTCACCCATCTCGTCGGCTCGTGGAGCCTGGACAGGGCGCGGGACGCCGCGTGGGCGGCGTTCCGCGCCCTGTGGGGTCTGCGGGCACTGCCGGAGCTGGTCGAGGAGTTCACGGAGCGGATCGACAAGACCGTGGGCCTGGTCGGGCGCTGCCTGCTCACTCCCCTGCCGTCCGCCGACTGAGGAGGCTCAGTCCTCCGGGAGTTCGACCGGCGCGATCTCGTCGTACACATCGCCCGGCCCCGGGTTGTGCGCGTCGGTGGCGCCGCCGAAGCGGTGCATGACGCCCCACACCGCGTTGAGCGCGGTCTGCACGGCGCCCTCGGCCCAGCCCGCGGTCCAGGAGATGTCGTCCCCCGCGAGGAAGATGCCGCGCTGTCCGGCCGGCAGCCGGTCCTGCATGAAGTGGGTGAACAGCCGCCGCTGGTAGCGGTAGTGCCCGGGCAGGTTGGCCTTGAACGCGCCCATGAAGTACGGCTCGTTCTCCCACGACACCGTGACCGGACTGCCGATGATGTGCTTGCGGATGTCCACCTTCGGATAGATCTCCGACAGCGACTTCAGCATGACCTCCATCCGCTCGTTCGCGGACAGCGGCAGCCACTTGAGGCTGTCGTCGCACCAGGTGTACGAGAGGCAGATGACGGCGGGCCGGTCCGGGCCGTTGTCCAGCAGGTACGTACCGCGGGTCATCCGGTCGGTGAGCGTCATGCTCATCGTGTCCCGGCCCGTCTCCTCATCCCGGTCCAGCCAGAACGGCCGGTCGACGGGCACGAAGAGCTTGCTGGACTCCATGTAGTGGGTGCGCTCGATCGCCGTCCAGTGGTCGATCGGGAAGAGCGAGTCATCGCAGTCGATCTTCGAGAGCAGCATCCAGGACTGCGCGGTGAAGACGACCGCCTGGTACGAGCGGATGTCACCGTCCGCGTCCGTCACCACGATCCGGTCGCCCGCGGCGCGGTGCAGCCGGGTCACGGCCGGGCGCGGCGCGCCGTCGTGCAGGGAGGACAGCGAGGTGCCCTGCGCCCAGTGGACGATCTTCTCGGGCTCGCGCTCCCACAGCCGCAGCGGGAGCTGCTGGCTGCCGCCGACGATGCCGCGGTGGTGGTCGTCGGCCTCGGTGTAGACGACGCGCAGGATCTCCAGGATGGAGTTGGGGAAGTCGGTGTCCCAGCCGCCGGTGCCGAAGCCGACCTGGCCGAAGATCTCGCGGTGGCGGAAGGAGGTGAAGGCCGAGGAGTCGCAGAGGAAGCCGTAGAACGTCTGGTTGTCGAGCTTCTCCACGAGCTTCGCCCAGATCTCGCGGATGCGCGGGACGTCACGCTCGCGGATGGCGCGGTTCATGTCGGAGAAGTCCGCGCCCTCCTCCAGGCAGGCGTTCCAGGCGTCCGCGACCTCGCGGTACACCTGCGGCAGGTCGTCGATGGTGCGGGCGTAGTGGGACTGGCCCTTGAGGTCGACGACGGTGGACGGGGTCTCCGGGGCCAGCGGGTTGGGGAACGGCTCGGTGACGAGGCCGACCAGGTCGATGTAGTGCTGGAGCGCGGTGGAGGACGGCGGGAACCGCATCGCGCCCATCTCGGCGGTCAGGTCCCCGTCGCAGCCCTCGAACCCGACGGTGCGCAGCCGTCCGCCGATCCGGTCGGCCTCGTACACGACGGGCTTGAGGCCCATCTTCATCAGCTCGTACGCGGTCACGATGCCGGAGAGCCCGCCGCCGATGACCGCGACCTCGCTGCCGTGCTCGGTCGCCGGTATCTGGCCGAGGCCCGCCGGATGGGCGAGGAAGTCGTCGTAGGCGTACGGGAAGTCCGGGCCGAACATGGTGACCGGCGGAAGGGTGTCGGTGTGCTCGGACTCGTGCTCGTCGTGGACGGCGGTGGGCACCGTGGACGTCATCGGGTACGGACTCCTTGCGGATCGGGCCAGGTGAGGGTGGCCAGATGAGGGTGGGGGGAGCGGGCGGGGGTCAGGGTCAGCCGATGGACCCGTACAGCCCGGGGCGGCGGTCGCGCAGGTACGTGTTGATCCGGCGCGAGGTGGCCAGCAGCCGGGGGTCGGCGTCGCCGAGGACCAGTTCCTCGGAGCGGCCCGCCCGGGCGCGCATGGTGCCGTCGGGACCGGCCAGGCAGCTCAGCCCGATGAAGTCGAACTCGCCCTCGGGGCCACTGCGGTTGACGTACGCGATGTACATCTGGCTCTCGAAGGCCCGTACCGGGACGAGGGATTCGGCGACGAACTGGAAGGGGTGCATCTGCGCGGTCGGCACGAGCAGCAGATCGGTGCCGGCCAGGGCGTGGGCCCGGACGTTCTCCGGGAACTCCACGTCGTAGCAGATCATGATGCCGATGGTCAGCCCGCCCAGCTCGGCCTGGACGACGGGGGTGTCACCGGGGGTGAACCAGTCGTTCTCGAAGCAGCCGAAGAGGTGGGTCTTGCGGTAGTTGGCGAGCGCGGTGCCGTCGGGGCCTACCAGGCGGGCGGAGTTGTGGACGGCCTGTCCGGCGCGCTCCGGGTAGCCGTAGAGGACGGCGATGCCGTGCTCGGCGGCGATCTCGGCCACGGCCCGGCCGCTTGGCCCGTCGGCGGGTTCGGCCAGCCGGTGCACGCCGTCGCCGATGGCGTAGCCCGTGAGGAACATCTCGGACGTGACCAGCAGCCCGGCCCCGTCCGCGGCGGCGCGCTCGGCGGCGGCGTCGAGGGCCTTGAGGTTACGGGCGGGGTCGCCGGGGTGACCGGAGCTCTGGAGCAGGGCGGTGCGCAGCGGCGGCATGGAGACCTCTGGGGAGACGTGACCGTACACAGAAAACGGTACGTTGCGCCGAGATCGGCCGACAAGCCGCGATCGTTGCGCGCTCCGCGTGGATCCGTTACGCGTTTCCGGACCCGTACGGCGATTCGTTGCGCCGGTGATTCAGCGCGCCGGGGCCGGAGCGGCGAGATGCCGCTCCGGCGCGAGGGGGCGCTACGTCGGGGCACCCGAGGTGTAACGCCGCAGCAGCGGCGACAGCACCAGCACCGACTTGGTGCGCTCCACGAACGGTTCACCCGCGATCCGCTCCAGCACCCGCTCGAAGTGGCGCATATCGGCGGCGAACACCTGGACGACGGCGTCCGCGTCGCCGGTGACGGTCGACGCGGACGCCACCTCCGGGTAGCGCGACAGGCCGCGGCGGATGTCGTCGGGCGAGGTGTTGTGGCGGCAGTACAGCTCGACGAACCCCTCGGTCTCCCAGCCCAGCGCCGCCGGGTCCACCCGTACGGTGAAGCCGGTGATGGCGCCGTCGGCCCGCAGCCGGTCCACCCGCCGCTTGACGGCGGGGGCGGACAGGCCGACCTGTTCGCCGATGTCGGCGTAGGAGCGGCGGGCGTCTTCGGCGAGGGCGTGGACGATGCGTTCGTCGAGGTCGTTCAGTCGCACTGCGGGGGTGTCACTTCTCTGCTGTGGCCAGTCGGGATCGGCGCATGCCGTATGCGAAGTACAGCACAAGGCCGACGGCCATCCAGACACCGAAGACCACCCAGGTCACCATCTCCAGACTGTTCATCATCCACAGGCACAGCCCGAAGCCGATGAGCGGGAAGAGCGGCGACAGCGGCACCCGGAAGGTCCGCGTCATATCGGGACGGCGCCGCCGCAGCACGATCACGGCGATGTTGACCAGCGCGAACGCGAAGAGCGTGCCGATGCTGGTGGCGTCGGCGAGCTGGCCGAGCGGGATCGCGGCGGCGAGGACGCCGCAGAAGAGCGAGACGATCACAGTGTTGGCGCGCGGCACCCCGGTTCCGGCGTGGACCTTGGAGAAGACCGGCGGCACCAGCCCGTCGCGGGACATCGCGAAGAGGATGCGGGTCTGGCCGTAGAGCACGGTCAGCACCACGGAGGCGATCGCGATGACGGCGCCGGCCGCCAGCACCACGGCCCAGAAGCTCTGACCGGTGACGTCCTGCATGATCCCGGCGAGCGCGGCCTCGGTGCCCTCGAACTTCTTCCACGGCAGGGCGCCCACCGCGACCGCCGCGACCAGGCAGTACAGCGCGGTGACGATGACGAGCGAGAGCATGATCGCGCGCGGCAGGTCACGCTGCGGGTTCTTGGCCTCCTCGCCCGCCGTGGAGGCGGCGTCGAAGCCGATGTACGAGAAGAAGAGGGTGGCCCCGGCGGCGCTGACACCCGCCATGCCCAGCGGCATGAACGGCGTGTAGTTCCCGGCCCGGATGCCGGTGAAGGCGACTGCGCAGAACAGGATCAGCGCGGCGATCTTCACCCCGACCATGATCGCGTTGGCCCGGGCGCTCTCCTTGGCGCCGCCCAGCAGGAACGCCATGGACAGCAACACCACCAGCAGCGCGGGCAGGTTGAAGACGCCGCCGTCGCCGGGCGGGGCGGCCAGCGCGTCGGGGATGGTGATGCCGAGCGTGCCGTCCAGCAGTTCGTTGAGGTACTGCCCCCAGCCCACGGCGACGGCCGCGACCGAGACGCCGTACTCCAGGATCAGACACCAGCCGCACACCCAGGCGACCAGCTCGCCCATGGTCGCGTAGGCGTACGAGTACGAGGACCCGGAGACCGGGATCGTGCCCGCCAGCTCCGCGTACGAGAGCGCGGAGAACAGCGCGGTGAGCCCGGCTATGACGAACGACACGATGACCGCGGGACCCGCGTCCGGCACCGCCTCGCCGAGGACGACGAAGATGCCGGTGCCCAGCGTCGCGCCGATGCTGATCATCGTCAGCTGCCAGACGCCCATGGAGCGCCGCAGGCTCCCGCCCTCACCCTGGCCACCCTCGGCGACCAGCCGCTCCACCGGTTTGCGCCGCATCAGGCGGGCGCCGAGCCCACCGGCCGGGGGTCCTGGCTCCGGTCGCTGGGGGGTGGGAGGGGCTGTGCCGTGCTCCAACACGTGGGGGGCTCCTTAATCGCTGCCATCGGCGTAGGTATCTGGTGGCGTACGACCGAACGCGGGCATAGGGATGCCCGGGTGACAAATCCGCAGATGGGAATCGCCGAGCAGTCGGTCCCCGCCACTCAGCGTTAGCGCAAGACCCTATGAGTCGTCCGGCCGCGGCCGTAATGCACCATCCTTGCGCATACGTGTCCGATCATTGCGCTCGGGGGCGCTCGCCAGGGAATCATTGCGACGCCCGTGCGCGCGTCACCCCCCGGTTCACCCGAATGCCGCGATACGGCACCAATTTGGCGGTCGTTGGTGGGGACGTGACGACTGACAGGCTGCAGCCCCCTGACCACGCTCCGCTTACGGCCGAACCCGTGTTCCGGGCCCGGGACCACGGGGCGGAGGACGAGCGGTTCCCGCACGACTACCCCCTCGCCTACTGTTCGAGGGTCTGGGAGGACTTCCTCACGACGCTGGGGAGGATCGAGGACGACTTCCTCCAGCGCTCCGGTCCGGCGGAGCCGGGCGTCGAGGCGGGCGTCCAGGCATGACGTACACCGAGCCGAGGCCGGGCGGCTACGGGCCCCACCCCACCGGCCACCGCCTGCCCCCCGACCCCGCGGAGCGGTTCGACACGGGCGTCGCGTACCAGATGAATCCTTTCCCCCTGCCGGACCCGGATTCCCTGGAGGGCCGCTGGGACCTGGAGGGAGACCTGGCGCGGCTGCTCCAGAGCACCGGGGCCATCCCCACCGTCCCCGCCCCGGGGCCCGTCCCCGGTTCCGTTCCCGGTCCGATCCCCGGTTCCGTCCCCCTCGAGGAGCCGGTGCACTCCACCGGCCCGATCCCCCTCCGACCCCCCTCCCCCGCCCATGTGCGCGGGCGCGGCAAGCGCCGCCGGGTCCGCTTCCGGCTGCCGACCATGCCGTGGCTCCAGATGATCAGCCTGATCTTCGCGGCGATGACCACGGTGATCGTCGCCATGCTGAGCGTGCTGGGCGGGATGATCTCGTACCGCCCGCTGCGCTATCTGGCCTCCCCCAGCACCTCGGAGTCCATGGCGGCGTGGTGGCCCCTGCTGGTCTACGGGCCCTGGCTGGTCGCCTCGCTGTCCGTGCTGCGGGCCGCGCTGCACCGCCGCGGGGCGGCGCACTCCTGGGCGGTGGTCGTGCTCTTCTCGACGATCGCGGTCTTCCTGTGCGTCGCGCACGCCCCCAGGAACGCGCCCAGCATGGCCGTCGCCGGTCTCCCCCCGGTCGCCGCGCTGGTCTCGTTCCACCAGCTGGTACGCCAGATCACCCTCACCAGCCCGCCCCGGCACGCCCTGCCCCGCCGGGGTGGTGACCCGCGAGGCGTCATCCGGTAATTCGGTACAACGACACGACGGTGGCCCCACTCACCCGAGCCGAGTGGGGCCACCGTCGTGTGGTGCCCTCGCGGGGCACCGCCTCGTCACTCCCAGCTGGCGTGCAGCGGCTTGCCCTCGGCGTAGCCCGCGGCGCTCTGCACGCCGATCACGGCGCGCTCGTGGAACTCCTCCAGCGAGCCCGCGCCCGCGTAGGTGCAGGAGCTGCGCACCCCCGCGATGATCGAGTCGATCAGGTCCTCGACCCCCGGCCGGGACGGGTCCAGGAACATCCGCGAGGTCGAGATTCCCTCCTCGAACAGCGCCTTGCGAGCGCGCTCGTAGGGCGACTCCTCACTGGTGCGGTTGCGCACGGCGCGCGCGGACGCCATGCCGAAGCTCTCCTTGTACGGCCGCCCGTCGGCGGCGTGCTGGAGGTCGCCCGGAGACTCGTACGTACCGGCGAACCACGAGCCGACCATCACGTTGGACGCCCCGGCCGCCAGCGCCATCGCCACGTCGCGCGGGTGCCGGATCCCGCCGTCCGCCCAGACGTGCTTGCCCAGCTTCCGCGCCTCGGCGGCACATTCCAGCACCGCCGAGAACTGCGGGCGGCCCACGCCGGTCATCATGCGGGTGGTGCACATGGCGCCCGGTCCGACGCCGACCTTGACGATGTCGGCGCCCGCCTCGATCAGATCGCGCACCCCCTTGGCGGCGACCACGTTGCCCGCGACGACGGGGACCCGCGGGCCCAGCGCGCGGACCGCCTTCAGCGCGGTGATCATCGACTCCTGGTGGCCGTGCGCGGTGTCCACGACCAGGGTGTCCACCCCGGCGTCGAGCAGCGCCTTGGCGTGGCCCTCCACATCGCCGTTGACACCCACGGCGGCGGCGATCCGCAGCCGGCCACCGCCATCCACGGCGGGCTGGTACAGCGTGGCGCGCAGCGCGCCCTTGCGGGTCAGGATTCCGGCCAGCTTCCCGTCCGCGTCGACGGCCGGGGCGAACTTGCGGTGCGCCGCGTCGAGTTGACCGAAGGCCTCCTGCGGGTCGATATCGGCGTCGAGCAGCAGCAGCTCCCGGGACATCACCTCGGACAGCTGCGTGAACCGGTCCACCCCGGTCAGGTCGGACTCGGTCACCACGCCCACCGGGCGGCCGTCCTGCACGACGACGCCCGCGCCGTGCGCCCGCTTGGGCAGCAGCGACAGCGCGTCGGCGACGGTGCCGGAGGGGGCGAGGACGATCGGGGTGTCCAGGACCAGGTGGCGGCTCTTGACCCAGCGGACGACGTCGGCGACGACGTCGATCGGGATGTCCTGCGGAATGACGACGAGGCCGCCGCGCCGGGCGACCGTCTCGGCCATCCGGCGACCCGCGATCGCGGTCATGTTCGCGACCACGAGCGGGATGGTGGTGCCGGTGCCGTCGGGTGAGGCCAGGTCGACGCCCTGGCGGGAGCCGACCGCGGAGCGGTTCGGCACCATGAACACATCGTCGTACGTCAGGTCATAGGGAACCGGGGATGCTTCTACGTGGCACCCCGTACCGGGCTCAAGGAAACGCATGGGTCTCACAATTTCACGCGCAGCGACGTAGGTCACTCCTCCGAAGGCACAATAAAAGACCCCGCAATCATGTGATCCTCCAAAGAGGAACCCGCGGGGGCCACTCCCATGCCGGAAAAGTCGTCTACCTTACGTCAAAACGCTACCCGAGCGTCCGCTCAAGGGCGAGTGATCCCATACGGAGAATTGCCGTTCCCCGCGCCCACCTGCGGCGGGGCCCGTCCATAAATACCTAAGAGGGACCGGATGATGCCGCGCGTTCCATCAGCGGCGACTCTCTGAGGGAATCCTCAGCGTCAACTCTCCGGAAATGCGAAATCGCAGGTAGGTGAGGTACACAGGTTGTCCGGGCGCTCGACACGAGTGCCCGGTGTGTAAACCTGCGGACCGGGGGCCGCACGGGGTGGGCGTGTTGACAGGCACTCAGTGCGCACGACTGCCGTCGCGTCCCTCCACTGAAAGGAATGGATTATGTCTGCTGCCACGCTGGCAGAGCCGATGACCGAGCTGTCGGAGTTCGACCTGGACGTGCGGATCGAGCTGGACGAGTCGACGGCCGCCGAGGGCGCCAAGACGGGCACCATCGTCTACTGCCCGTCCCAGCTGGGGGGCTGTGCCTCGCAGGCCGTCTGCCCCTGATACGAGCGGGCTGAGGCCGTGGGGCCCGGGGCACCGGCTCCCGGGCCCCACGGCTCGCTGACGGCGGAATCTGTACGGTGCCGAGCGCGAACGGGAGAGGGCACACCATGACCGGAGACCACGCGACGTTCCACGCGGAACCCACCGGAATGCTCCGGGTCCCCCTCCTTCCTCGCGCGGCCGCCGCGACCCGCGCCGACATCGACCCGCGCGACCGTGAACAGGTCCGCCGGTACGTCGACTCGCTCCTCTCCGACGGACGGGTCGAGGAGGCCCTCGCCGTCTCCAGCCCCTCACTGCGCCGGGCCGTCGAAACGCTGCGCGCGGGCGCGCCGATGAAGCCGGGCGCCCTGCGCAAGCTCACGCTCTCGGCGACCCGTTACGTCCTGCGCGGCGCCAGCCGCGCCACTCCCTTCGGACTCCTCGCGGGCGTCGCCCCGGTGTCCTTCGGCGAGGACTGCCAGGTCCGGATGGACACCCGGCACCGCAAGGTGGTACGCCCGGACGGCGGCTGGCTGACCGGCGTCCTCGCCGCGTGGGAGGGAGACCTCGAAGTGCTGCGGGAGCTTCGCGTCACCGCGAACGATCTGGGCTTCGCGCGCGGGCAGCGCTGGGTGCTCCCCGTCGCCTACGACGCGAAGGACCTCGACGGTTCCGAAGTGCGGCGCGAGGGACAGAGCGCCCAAGAGGTCTCCGTACGCCACACGGCGGCCGTGAAGACCGTTCTCGCCGCCACCCGGCACCCCCGTCCGGCCCAGGACCTGCTGAAGATCCTCGACGACGCGTACCCGAGCGTCCCCGCGTCATCCAAGGAGGGGCTTCTCCTCGGGCTCGTCCGCCAGGGCTTCCTCCTCACCGAACTGCGCCCCCCGCTCACCGAAACCGACCCGCTGCGGTACGCGGTGGACGTCCTCGAATCCGTGGGCCGGGCCGAGGAGGCCGGTGAGCTGGCCGTCATCGGCGATCTGCTGGCGGAGTACGGCGCGGAACCCCTGGGCGCGGGCCTCGGCCGCTGGCAGTCGGCCCTCGACGCGATGGGCGGCTTGCGCGCCGATGACCAGTCGATCCAGGTCGACATGCGGCTGGACGCCGATGTCACCCTGCCCCGGGAGGTGTTGCGGGAGGCTGAGCGCGCGGCCCGGGCGCTGCTTCTCGCCGCACCCGACCCGGTGCCCGCACCGGCGCTGCGGGAGTACCGCGACGCGTTCGTCGAACGCTACGGCACCGGCCGGGCCGTGCCGCTCGGCGACGTACTCGACCCGCACACCGGCCTGGGCCCGCCCGCCGGTTACGACCATCCGAGGAGCGAGCGGCGCGCGGCGGAACCCGGCGAGCCGGGCGAACGCGCCCGGGCCCGGGACGCGTTCCTGGCCGAGCTGGCTCTCGCGGCGATCGCCTCGGGCGACCGCGAGGTGGTGCTCGACGACGCGGCACTCGACCGGCTGCGCGGCTCAGGAGCGCCGCCCGCCAAGGCGCTGGAACTCTGCGCCCATCTGACCGCCCCCTCGCAGCAGGCCCTGGAACAGGGCGACTTCGCGCTCGTGCTCTCCCCGTCGACGGGGTCACCGTCACCGGGTGCCCTCTTCGGCCGGTTCGCCTACCTCCTCGACGATGGGGAGGCGGTGGGCGGGCTGGCCCGCCGTTCCGCCGCCGACCAGGCCCGGCCCGGAGCGCTCCAGGCCCAGCTGGACTTCCTGCCGCTGAGCGGACGCGATGCCAACCTGGCCCGGGTACGACCGTTCTGGACCGAGCGCGTCGCGGTGGGCAGCTTCGCGGACCGTGCCTCGCCCGCCGTGCGCGGGATGGACGATCTCGCGCTGGCCGCCGACCTCGACCGGCTGTATGTCGTGGACGCCTCGACCGGACAGGAGGTCAATCCCCACTTTCCGGCCATGCTCAGCCCGCACCTCGCCCCCGCCGCGCTCCGGCTGCTGCGCGAGGTGCCGAGCATGGGAAGCGGGCCTTCGTGCGTATGGCTGTGGGGTGGCCTCTCCACGCTTCCCCATCTGCCCCGCGTCCGGTACGGCAGGTCGGTCCTCGCCCCCGCCCGCTGGCGGATGACCGCCCCGGAGCTGTCCGACTCCGCCCTCCCCGACGCGGAATGGGAGCGTCATCTGGACGCCTGGCGGGCGCGCTGGAACATGCCCGAGCGGGTGACCGTCGGCGGCGGCGACCGCCGGGTGGAACTCGACCTGACCGCCCCGCTCCACCGCATGCTGCTCCGCCGCGAACTCGGCCGGGGCACGGAGGTGACGGCGTACGAGACCCCCGAGGACGCGGGCGCGGGCGACGGCTGGCTGGCCACCGGCTCAGGGGCGTTCAGCAGCGAGCTGGTGCTCCCGCTCTTCCCCGCCCGCCCGGCCGCCGCCGAGCCCTCGGCCGTCCGGGCTCCCGCACGGCCGATCAGCCCGGTCGCTCCGCCCGCCCCGCGGCACAGCCGCGAGTGGCTCTACGGCAAGCTCTACACCTACGCCAACCGCCAGGACGAGGTCCTGGCCGAGCACCTGCCCCGGCTACTGGCGGCCCTTCCGCCCGGGGTGGACCGCTGGTTCTTCCTCCGCTACACCGATCCGTCCGGCGCGCATCTGCGGGTGCGGTTCCACGGCGACCCCGGCACGCTCCACGGTGAGCTGCTGCCGGGGGTCCTCGACTGGGTGGAGCGGCTGCGCGACCTGCGTCTGGCCGGGGCGTTCGTCATCGACGGCTACGAGCCCGAGGCCCACCGCTACGGCGGCCACCAGGCCGTGGCAGCCGCCGAGACGGTCTTCCACCACGACAGCGTCGCCGTCCTGGAACAACTGCGCCTCCGGGCGGCCGGCGCGGTCACCACCGATCCGCCGATGCTCGCCGCGGCCAACTACCTCGACCTGGTCCGCCAGGTCCACGGCGACCGGTGGACCGAGTCGTGGCTGCGCGACCCGCGTGACGAGAAGCACCACGCCTACTTCCGGGAACACCGCGCGACGGCACGTCACCTGCTGGACGGCGGGCCCCGGGCCGCCTTCCCCGCCGAGGGCGCCGACGCCGCACTCGCCGCCGTGGATGCCAGGGCGGCCGCCATGCGCGCCTATGCCTCCGTGGCCGCCGACCGACCGGTGCTGGCAAGCGTGTTGCACATGCACCACAACCGTCTCATCGGCACCTCACGCATGTCCGAGAACCGCTCACTGGCGGCGCTGCGCGGCCTCGCCCAGATCGAACACGGACGACGGAAGCACCTCGCATGACGACACCAGCCGGACAGTGGGACGCCGCCACGGTGGTGGCCGAGATCGCCGCCCGTATCCGCGACCACGTCACCGGCACCGGCACCGGGGGCTTCACCGATGCCGGGCTCGGCATGGGTGCCTCGGGGGCGGCGCTGCTCCTCAGTGAGCTGAGCGACAGCGACCCGGACCTGCGCACGACGGTCCACGCCCTGCTGGCAGCGGAGGCCGGGTTCACCGGTGCCAAGGGTCCCGGGCTGATCACGGGTCTGGGCGGGCTCGGCTTCGCCACCAAACACGCCGCCCGCTCGCCCCGGGACTACGCCACCGTGCGGGGCCGGGTCGACGACGCCCTGCGGCGTCGCCTCGGGAGCGTCCTCGACGCCGAGTACGGCCGGATGGAAACGGGTACGCCCGGGGCGGACCGGGGGCACTTCGACGTCGTCTCCGGTGTGACCGGCCTCGGCCGGTACTTCCTCGCCGAACCGGCCGATCCCGGAGCGGTCCGCGACGTGCTGCGGTATCTCGTCGCCCTCACCGAGCCCGTCACGGCCGAGGCCGGGCCGCTGCCCGGCTGGTTCAGCCCCCCGTGGCCCGCCGCGCTGGGCGGGCACGGGCGGGAGTGGGTGCTCGACCTGGGCCTCGCCCACGGCATCGCCGGGCCCCTCGCGCTGCTGTCCCTGTGCTGGACGCGCGGACAGCGTGTCCCCGACCAGGACACGGCGATCCGGCGTATCGCCCGGTGGCTGATGAGCTGGCGCCAGCAGGACGCGGACACGGGAGCCTGGTGGCCCGGTACGGTCTCCGCCGAACAGGAACTGGCCCCCACCCGGCCGGACCTGGAGCGGGGGCGCGCGAGTTGGTGCTACGGCACACCGGGGATCGCCCGCGCGCTGCACCTCGCCGGAGTCGCGCTGGGCGAGGACGCGTGGGTGCGCGGTGCGGCGGAGGCGATGAGGGCGGTCTTCGCCCACCCCGGCGGCCTGCGGGGGCTGGACGACCCCGGCGTGTGCCACGGCCTCGCCGGGCTGGCGCGGATCACCGGACGCATGGCCGACGAGCTGGACGACCCGTGGCTGTCCGCGCGGGCGGCCGAGATCGCGGAGCGGCTGTGCGCCCGTTTCGACCCCGGCGCGGCCTTCGGCTATCCCACCGCGCCGGTGCCGCCGCACCGTCCGGATCCGTTGGACGCGCCGACGTTCCTGGAGGGCGCGGCGGGCGTCGCCCTCGCCCTGCTCGGCCGGAGCACGCCACCGGCCGAGTCCACCCACGGCCGTGTGCCGTGGGACGCCGCCCTGCTGCTGACGTAATCCCCGCGCCTGGTGTGAGCCCTGCTTCTGGTATGAGCCCCGCGTCTGATGTGACCCGCGCCGCTACACGCCGTCGGGATCGGCCCGGTCGAGGGCGGGGCGGGGGCCGGGGTCCGCCTCCAGCAGCAAGTGGTCAGCCGCCGTCGTGTCGGTCACCAGGCTGGTGACCAACCCCGACCGCAGCACCGCGCCGATCGCCTCCGCCTTGCGGCGGCCGCCCGCGATCGCCACCACCTCGGGGATCCGGCGCAGCCGGTCGGCCTCCACCGTGATGCAGCGCTCGCCCAGGTCGCGGCCGATGCGGCGGCCCTCGGCGTCGAAGAGGTGGGCCGACATCTCGGCGGCGGCGCCGAGGCTCTCGTAGTGGGCCCGCTCCTTCTCGCTGATCATGTCGTACACCGTGGAGATCCCGGCCTCCCACGAGCCGATGGACACGCAGGCCACGGTGACCTTGTCGAAGTACTCGAAGGCGCGGGCGATCCCGGTCTGCCCGCGCAGCGCGTCCGCCGTCGCGGTGTCCGGCAGCAGCATCGGCGCGTAGATCGGGTGGGCCTCGCCGCCGGAGACGGCGGCGGCGCGCCGGACCGCCTCGACCGAGCCGCGCTCGGCCGTGCCCGCGTCGTACACGCCGGTGAGCTGGACGACGGTGCACGGGGGCAGCCGGTGCAGCGCCGCGGCCATGTGGATGGTGGAACGGCCCCAGGCCAGCCCGAGCACATCGCCCTCGTTCACCAGCTCGCCGAGCAGGTCGGCCGCGACCTCGCCCAGGTTCTCCGGGTCCGGGGTGTCGGCCTCGGCGTCGGCCGGGGACTCGACGACGACCGCGTGGCGCAGCCCGTAGCGGGCGCGCAGCGCGTCGGAGCGCTCCGCGTCGAGTTCGGCCGGGACCCGGATCTCGATCCGCACCAAGTCGCGTTCGAGCGCGGTCTCCAGCACGCGCGCGACCTTGAAGCGGCTGACCCCGAACTCCTCGGCAATCTGGATCTTGGACTTGCCCTCGAGGTAGAAGCGGCGCGCCATGGCCGCCGCCTGCACCAGTTCGGCGGGTCCCATCCGCGTGGCTGAACGGCCCGTCGACACCGCGGTCTCCTCACTTGTCAATGTTCCGGCCTCACCGTTCATCCTGTCAGAAACGGTGGAGTTGGTTCGCGCTTTACCGTGACGTTCACGGACCGGTGGCTTCGTGGCCGCACAGCCCGGTGGTGCCCGCCGCCTTCTCGGCCAAGGCCCGCAGGTCGCGTACGGCCCGGTCCGGGTCCTGCGCCCCGTAGACCGCGGAACCCGCCACGAACACGTCGGCGCCCGCCTCCGCGCACCGCTCGATGGTCGAGGCGGAGACCCCGCCGTCCACCTGGAGCCACATCTCCAGGCCGTGCCGGGAGATCAGCTCACGGGTGCGGCGGATCTTGGGCAGCATGATGTCGAGGAACGCCTGCCCGCCGAAGCCGGGCTCCACGGTCATCACCAGCAGCATGTCCAGCTCGGGCAGCAGGTCCTCGTACGGCTCGATGGGGGTCGCGGGCTTGAGCGCCATCGACGCCCGCGCGCCCTTGGCCCGGATCTCGCGCGCCAGCCGTACGGGCGCGGCGGCGGCCTCCACGTGGAAGGTGACCGAACCGGCGCCCGCCTCCACGTAACTCGGGGCCCAGCGGTCCGGGTCCTCGATCATGAGGTGGCAGTCCATGGGCGTGTCCGTCGCCTTGCCCAGCGCCTCCACCACCGGCACTCCGAGGGTCAGATTGGGCACGAAGTGGTTGTCCATCACGTCGACATGGAGCCAGTCGGCGCCCTCGACGGCCTTGGCTTCGTCCGCCAGGCGGGAGAAGTCCGCGGACAGGATGCTGGGGTTGATCTGCACGGCCATGGGACCAGCCTGCCACGCCCGGCGCCCGCCCATGGACCCGGGATGATCACGATCCGGCCGCCGCCCCGGTTGGCCCGCCCCGGTTGCCGCCGCGCGGGAGCCGCGATGGGGTGATCAAGATCCTGGAGCCCGGAGACAACCCGCACTGTCGGTTGTGGGTCATGAGGGATGAGTGACCAGGGATGCCCGTGTGACGGGCGGGAACACGTAAGGACAGAGGCAACCGACCATGACGCGACAGCGAATACGCCCACGGCCCCGCGCCGCGCTCACCGTGGCGCTGGCCGCGGGGCTCCTCACCCCGGCGCTCGCCGGTGCGGAGACCGCGACGGCCGCGACCCCGCACCCGGTCTGCGTCTCCGACCGGGCGGGTCAGGCCGCCGAACTCGCCCGGGACATCACCGCGGCGCTGCACGGCCGGTCCGCCACCACGGCGGTCAGCCTCCGCTTCCCGGCCACGCACACCCGCTGCACGCTGCGCGCGGACCGGCCGTTCGACTCCGCGAGCGTGGTGAAGGTGACGGTGCTGGCCACGCTGCTGTGGGACGCCGAGAAGCACGGCCGGACGCTGACCCGGCGCGAGTCCCGGCTCGCCACCGCCATGATCACCAAGTCGGACAACGACGCCACCAGCGCGCTGTGGCGGCAGCTCAAGGTGACCCGGGTGAAGGCGTTCCTGCGAGCCGCCGGGATGACCAGGACCGTGCCCGGCGGCGGTGGCTACTGGGGGCTCACCCAGATCACCGCGAACGACGAGGAGAAGCTGCTGGAGCGGGTGACGCAGCACAACACGGTGCTGGGCGACCACTCCCGTACGTACATCCTGAGGCTGATGCGGGACGTCGTGCCGTCCCAGCGCTGGGGCACCCCGGCGGGCGCGCCGCGGGGCACCACGATCCAGGTGAAGAACGGCTGGCTGTCCCGGGCGACACACGGCTGGCGGGTGCACAGCATCGGCGCGTTCACCGGGCGCGGCCACGACTACACCCTCACCGTGCTCACCCAGGACAACGCCAAGATGAACGACGGGGTCGCCGCCATCCAGGCCGTGGCCCGCGCGGTCCACAAGGACCTCGGCCCGCGGGCCGATACGGCGAAGCCGTACACCCCGACCGGCGCGCCGCGGGAGGCGATGCCCGCGGTGCCCTGAGGCGCCTGGACACGGAACCGCCCCGGCCGGAACACCGGCCGGGGCGGGGACGTACCGGGACGACCGTCAGCGCAGGGCGGCCAGCGCCTGGTTGAGGGTCTGCGACGGACGCATCACGGCCGACGCCTTGGCCCCGTCGGGCTGGTAGTAGCCGCCGATGTCGGACGGCGAGCCCTGGACGGCGAGCAGCTCGTCCACGATGGTCTGCTCCTGCTCGGTCAGGGTCGCGGCCAGCGCCTTGAACGACTCCGCGAGCTGGGCGTCCTCGGTCTGCTTGGCCAGCTCCTGGGCCCAGTAGAGCGCCAGGTAGAAGTGGCTGCCGCGGTTGTCGATGCCACCGACCCGGCGGCTGGGCGACTTGTTCTCGTGGAGGAACGTGGCGGTCGCCCGGTCCAGCGTGTCGGCGAGCACCTGGGCCCGCGCGTTGTCGGTGGTCTGCGCGAGGTGCTCGAAGCTGACCGCGAGCGCGAGGAACTCGCCCAGGCTGTCCCAGCGCAGGTAGTTCTCCTTGACCAGCTGCTGCACGTGCTTGGGCGCGGAGCCGCCCGCACCGGTCTCGAACAGCCCGCCGCCGTTCATCAGCGGCACGACCGACAGCATCTTGGCGCTGGTGCCCAGCTCCAGGATCGGGAACAGGTCGGTCAGGTAGTCACGCAGCACATTGCCGGTGACCGAGATCGTGTTCTCGCCGCGGCGGATGCGCTCCAGGGAGAACGCGATCGCGTCGACGGGCGACATGATCTCGATCCGCAGCCCCTCGGTGTCGTGCTCCGGGAGGTACTGCTTGACCTTGGCGATCAGGTTGGCGTCGTGGGCGCGGCCCTCGTCCAGCCAGAACACCGCCGGGTCGCCGGTCGCGCGGGCGCGGGTGACCGCCAGCTTGACCCAGTCCCTGATCGGCGCGTCCTTGGTCTGGCACATCCGGAAGATGTCGCCCTCGCTGACCGTCTGCTCCAGGACCAGGTTGCCCTGGCCGTCGGTCACCCGCACCGTGCCGGTGGCCGGGATCTCGAAGGTCTTGTCGTGGCTGCCGTACTCCTCGGCCTTCTGCGCCATCAGACCGACGTTGGGCACCGAGCCCATGGTCGACGGGTCGAAGGCGCCGTTGGCGCGGCAGTCGTCGATGACGACCTGGTAGATGCCCGCGTAGCTGCTGTCCGGGATGACCGCGAGGGTGTCGGCCTCCTCGCCCTTGGTGTCCCACATGTGGCCCGAGGTGCGGATCATGGCCGGCATGGAGGCGTCGACGATGACGTCGCTCGGGACGTGCAGGTTGGTGATGCCGCGGTCGGAGTCGACCATGGCCAGCTCCGGGCCCTCGGCCAGCTCCGCCTCGAAGGACTCCTTGATCTTCGCGCCCTCGGGCAGCGACTCCAGGCCCTTGAGGATGCCGCCGAGCCCGTCGTTCGGGGTGAGCCCGGCCGCGGCCAGCACCTGGCCGTACTCGGCGAACGTCTTCGGGAAGAAGGCCCGTACGACATGGCCGAAGATGATCGGGTCGGAGACCTTCATCATCGTGGCCTTCAGGTGCACCGAGAACAGCACGCCCTCGGCCTTGGCCCGCGCGACCTGCTCCTTCAGGAACTCGCGCAGCACCGCCACGCGCATCACGGACGCGTCCACGACCTCGCCCGCGAGCACCGGCACCGACTCGCGCAGCACGGTGGTGGAGCCGTCGTCACCGGTCAGCTCGATGCGCAGCGAACCGGCCTCGGCGATCACCGCGGACTTCTCGGTGGAGCGGAAGTCGTCGCCGGTCATGTGGACGACGTTGGTCTTCGAATCGGCCGACCAGGCGCCCATGCGGTGCGGGTTGGCCTTGGCGTAGTTCTTGACCGACGCCGGGGCGCGGCGGTCGGAGTTGCCCTCGCGCAGCACCGGGTTCACGGCGCTGCCCTTGACCTTGTCGTACCGGGCGCGGATGTCCCGCTCCTCGTCGGTCTTCGGGTCGTCCGGGTAGTCCGGCAGCGCGTAGCCCTGCTCCTGCAGCTCGGCGATGGCCGCCTTCATCTGCGGGATGGACGCCGAGATGTTCGGCAGCTTGATGATGTTGGCCCCGGGCGTCTTGGCCAGGTCGCCCAGCTCGGCGAGGGCGTCCTCGATGCGCTGGCTCTCCTCGAGGCGCTCGGGGAACTGAGCGATGATGCGCCCGGCCAGGGAGATGTCCCGCCGCTCCACGGAGACCCCGGCCGTCGAGGCGTAGGCCTCGACCACAGGCAGGAACGAATACGTCGCCAAGGCCGGGGCCTCGTCGGTGTGCGTATAGATGATGGTCGAGTCAGTCACCGGGTGCTCCGCTCCACGTCTGTAACATTGCTCGACATCAAGATATCCCGTGACCGCCTTCTGTTCGAACGCCCCCCGCCCCTTCAGCCCGTGCGGCGCAGCAGGGCGAGGTACATGGCGTCGGTGCCGTGCAGATGGGGCCACAGCTGGACGTCGGGGCCCTCGCCGAGCGCGGGGACGCCGGGCATCAGGGGGCGGGCGTCGATCCACTCCGCCGTGGCGGTCTTGTTCTTGCGGGCCTCGCCCAGGACGTCATCGACCACGGCGCGGGTCTCGGCCGGGTGCGGGGAGCAGGTCGCGTAGCCGACGATGCCGCCGACGCGGACGGCGGCCAGCGCCTCGCGCAACAGGCCGCGCTGGAGCGGGGCGAATCCGGCCAGGTCCTCGGGGCGGCGGCGCCAGCGCGCCTCGGGGCGGCGGCGCAGGGCACCGAGGCCGGTGCACGGGACGTCCACCAGCACCCGGTCGAAGCTCTCGGGCCGCCAGGGCGGGCGGGTGCCGTCGGCGGTGATCACCTGGTACGGGCCGGGGTTGCCGGTGAGGGCCCGCTCCACCAGCCGGGCCCGGTGCGGCTGCTTCTCGGCGGCCACCAGGGCCGCGCCGCGCCCCGCGGCGAGGGCGCCGAGCAGGGCGGCCTTGCCGCCGGGGCCCGCGCAGCCGTCCAGCCAGCGCCGGTCGGGGCCGTCCAGCGGGGCGTTCGCGAGGGCGAGGGCGACGAGCTGGCTGCCCTCGTCCTGCACCCCGGCGCGCCCCTCGCGGACCGCGTCCAGCGCGCCGGGCTCGCCGCCCTCGGTGAGCCGCACGGCGTACGGGGACCAGCGGCCCGGCAGCGCGGACTCCTCGCCGACGGCGGCGACCAGTTCGTCGGTGCCGGACCGGCCGGGGCGGGCGACGAGGGTGACCTCGGGCCGTTCGTTGTCGGCCTCCAGCAGGTCCTCGATCCCGGCGCGGCCGCCGCCGAGCGCGTCCCACAGCGCCGAGACGATCCAGCGCGGATGGGCGTGCACGACGCCGAGGTGTTCCTCGGGGTCCTCGTCATACGGCGGGGCGACCCGCTCCAGCCAGGTGTCGAGGTCCGCGGCGGCGATCTTGCGCAGCACCGCGTTGACGAACTTGGCGCGGCCGTCGCCGAGCACCACCCGGGCCAGTTCGACGCTCGCGGAGACGGCGGCGTGGGTGGGGATGCGGGTGCCCAGCAGCTGGTGGGCGCCCAGGCTCAGCACGTCGAGGACGGGCGGGTCCACCTCGCGCAGCGGGCGGTCCACGCATTCGGCGATGACCGCGTCGTAGGTGCCCTGGTGGCGCAGGGTGCCGTAGACCAGCTCGGTGGTGAGCGCCGCGTCCCGGGCGTCGAAGCCACCGTCCTCCCGCGCCTTGCGGAGCAGGGGCGGGAGGACGAGGTTGGCGTACGCGTCCCGTTCGTCGACCGCCCGCAGCGCCTCGAAGGCGAGGATCCGTACGGGGTCCTTCTTCGGTCGGCGGTAGGGCTTGCCGGGGCGGCTGCGACGGGGAGGGCCGGGCTGGTGGCTCACGGGAAATGTGCTCCGGAGGGTATGGGTGATCAGCACTAGGGGGTGTCTTGCCGATCAGGCCGGATCAGCGAGCGGCGTCTGGCGCGGTAGCTCGCAACCCGCGTGAGGAGAGCGCAGCGGCGCTGCGTGCGACGAGCGCGGGGCCGCGAGGAGCCGTGCCAGGCGTCGGGAGCCCGGCATGATCGGCAAGACACCCCCACCCAGCCTACGCGGCTCAGCTGAGCGCGTTCGCTGTCTCCCCGGGCATTCCATCGGGCCGGGGCTGGGTTTGGAACTGGGTGCGGTACAGCTCCGCGTAGCGCCCCTCGGCGGCGAGCAGCGCGTCGTGGGTGCCGCGTTCCACGATCCGGCCGTCCTCCACGACGAGGATGAGGTCCGCCGCCCGCACCGTGGACAGCCGGTGGGCGATCACCACGGCGGTCCGCCCGTCCAGGGCCTCGGCGAGCGCCTCCTGCACGGCGGCCTCGGAGGTGGAGTCCAGATGGGCGGTGGCCTCGTCGAGGATCACCACCCGGGGGCGGGCCAGCAGCAGCCGGGCGATGGTCAGCCGCTGGCGCTCACCGCCGGAGAGGCGGTAGCCGCGTTCGCCGACGACCGTGTCGAGACCGTCCGAGAGCGACGCGATCAGCCCGTCCAGCCGGGCCCGGCGCAGCACCTCCCACAGCTCCTCCTCGACCGCCTCGGGGCGGGCCAGCAGGAGGTTGGCGCGGATCGTGTCGTGGAAGAGGTGGCCGTCCTGGGTGACCATGCCGAGGGCTTCGCGCAGCGAGGCGGCGGTCAGGTCGCGGACGTCCACGCCGGACAGCCGGACGGCGCCCTCGTCGGTGTCGTAGAGGCGCGGCAGCAGCTGCGCGATGGTCGACTTGCCCGCGCCGGACGATCCCACCAGCGCGACCATCTGGCCGGGTTCGGCTCGGAAGGACACATCGTGCAGCACCTGGAGGCCGCCGCGGGTGTCCAGCTGGGCCACCTCCTCCAGGGAGGCGAGCGACACCTTGTCGGCGGACGGGTAGCCGAAGTCGACGTGGTCGAACTCCACCGCCACCGGCCCGTCCGGGACCCGCCGCGCGTCCGGCTTCTCGGTGATCAGCGGCTTCAGGTCGAGCACCTCGAAGACCCGCTCGAAGCTGACGAGGGCGCTCATCACCTCCACCCGCGCCCCGGCCAGCGCGGTCAGCGGCGCGTACAGCCGGGTGAGCAGCAGCGCGAGGGAGACGACGGCGCCGGGGTCGAGGCTGCCGCGCAGCGCGTAGTAGCCGCCGAGTCCGTAGACGAGGGCGAGGGCCAGGGCGGAGACGAGGGTCAGCGCGGTGACGAACGAGACCTGGACCATCGCGGTGCGGACGCCGATGTCCCGTACCCGGCGGGCCCGCGCGGCGAACTCGGCGGACTCGTCGGCCGGGCGGCCGAAGAGCTTCACCAGCGTCGCGCCGGGCGCGGAGAACCGCTCGGTCATCTGGGTGCCCATGGCGGAGTTGTGGGCCGCCGCCTCGCGCCGCAGCGTGGCGAGCCGCCTGCCGACCCGGCGGGCGGGCAGCAGGAACACCGGCAGGATCACCAGCGCGAGCAGCGTGATCTGCCAGGAGATGCCGACCATCACGACGAAGGTGAGCAGCAGCGTCACCGCGTTGCTCACCACTCCGGAGAGGGTGTCGCTGAACGCCCGCTGCGCGCCGATCACATCATTGTTGAGGCGGCTGACCAGCGCACCGGTGCGGGTGCGGGTGAAGAAGGCGACCGGCATCCGCTGCACGTGGTCGAAGACGGCCGTGCGCAGATCGAGGATCAGCCCCTCGCCGATGTTCGCGGACAGCCGCCGGGTCAGCAGCCCGACCGCCGCCTCGGCCACCGCGATGGCGGCGATCAGCCCGGCCAGGCCGAGGACCGTGGACTGGTGCGCGTGGCGGTCGATCGCGTTCACCACCCTGCCGGCGAGCAGCGGGGTGGCGACCGCGGTCACCGCCACCACGGTGCTCAGCAGGACGAACAGCAGCAGCGGGCGGCGGTGCGGGCGGGCGAAGGTCCCGATGCGGCGCAGGGTCGCACGGGAGAAGGGCCGCCGGTCGTCGTGGGCGTGGGTGGCCTGGTACAGGGAATGCCACGCGGTGACTTCCATGCTCATCGCGCACCTCCGAAGGGTTCCGGGGTGCCGCCACGAAAGTTACGCCGGTGGGTCCGGACCGGCGGCACGATCAGGACGGTAGGACTTCAACCAAGGTTCAAGTCAATGACCGGCGCCCCCGGCGCGCCCCATCCCCCTCCATGCCGCGTCAGCCGCCGAGCCGCTCGCCCTCGGCGATCCGTACGCCACGTGCCCAGTCCGCCGCCCGCATCGGCTTCTTGCCCTGCGGCCGGACCCAGGTCAGCTCCACGGCGTGGCTGGCCGTGCCCGCGTACACCGCCTTCTTGGTCGCGGCGAGCGCGCCGGGGGCCAGATCCGTACGGTCCGCCGCCGGAGCCGCCGAGACCACCTTCAGCCGCTCCCCGCGGAACGTCGTCCACGCGCCCGGCGCCGGGGCGCACGCCCGTACCAGCCGGTCGACCCGCAGCGCGGGCGCCGACCAGTCGATCTCCGCGTCCTCGACGTTGATCTTCGGGGCGAGGGAGACGCCCTCGGCGGACTGCGGCACCGCGCGCAGCGAACCGTCCTCGATGCCGTCCATCGTCGCCGCGAGCAGCCCGGACCCGGCCATGGCCAGCCGGGCCAGCAGATCGCCGCTGGTGTCGGTGGACCGTACGTCCTCGGTGACCACCCCGTACACCGGCCCCGAGTCCAGCCCCTCCTCGATCTGGAACGTCGACGCCCCGGTCACCTCGTCGCCCGCGAGCACCGCGTGCTGCACCGGCGCCGCGCCGCGCCACGCGGGCAGCAGCGAGAAGTGCAGATTGACCCAGCCGTGGGCCGGGATCTCCAGCGCCGCCTTGGGCAGCAGCGCGCCGTAGGCCACCACCGGGCAGCAGTCCGGGGCGATCTCGGTGAGCCGGGCGAGGAAGTCCGCGTCCCTCGGCTTGGCCGGTTTCAGCACCTCGATGCCCGCCTCCTCGGCCCGCTCCGCGACCGGGCTGGCCACCAGCCGGCGGCCGCGCCCGGCGGGCGCGTCGGGACGGGTCACGACGGCCACCACCTCATGCCGGTCGGACGCGATCAGTGCGTCCAGCGCGGGCAGAGCGACCTCGGGGGTACCGGCGAAGACGAGCCTCATGGGTGACGGACTACCTCTCGTAGCGGGGCGTGATACGGCGGAAACGGCGCCTCAGTCTATGGTCCGGCGGCCCGCGAAGATCCGCCGGACAGGGCCTGGGGGCGTACGGGCCAACTCCCGCACGCCCCGGACCGTGACCGACGGGCGGGTGCCGCGTTGGTCAAGAGAGATTGACCGCACCGGGCCGCGACCCGCGGCCCGGCACCCTTCCCGCCCACCCCCTTCACCGCCGGTTCGAGAGGCTTGTTCATGGCCGACCACGCAACTCACGACGCCCAGGCACGGGCCAGCCTGCACCTCCTGGTCCGGGACATCGAGCGGGTCCGCCGGCAGGTGGACGCGCTGCGCACCCTCACCGCCCAGCTGGGCAACGTCTACCGGCCGCGGCGCACCGGACCGTCCGCGGGCTTCGTCGTCTACGGCCGCGCCCCGGCGCCCACCGTACGGCTCGCCCAGGAGCTGCGGGACAGCGTCGAAACCCTGGTCACCGCCGCGGTCGACTTCGACCGCTCGCTCGGCTTCTCCTGGGACGCGGTGGGCTCGGCGCTCGGCGTCACCAAGCAGGCGGTGCACCGCCGTTACGGGTCCCGCCGCGCCGCGACGGCGAGCCCCGCGGAGGGCGGCGAGCCCCCGGTAGGGCACAGCGGCCCCGAGCCGGCCGCCGTGCCGCCGGTCCCGGCCGCCCCGGCCGTCCCGGCCGCCCGCTCCGTCCCGCACCCCACCCCGGCCCTCCCCGAACCCCGCCCGGGCGTCTTCCCGAGCCCGCGCAACGGCTGACAACGCTCAGCCGATGTCCAGCGGGTCCACCCGGACCGTCGGGTCCCTGTCGCCGCGGGCCAGCCGTAGCGCCTTGGCCTCCTTGACGGCCGCCGCCAGGGCACGGCCCTGGCCCGGGGGCACCCGCAGCAGGGCGCGCTCCCACTGCGCTCCGGGCGGCGGATCGCCGGGGCGGCGCGGGCGGCCCGGCGGGGTGGGGGACAGCGGGACCGGCCCCAGGGTCTCCGTCCCCTCCGGCAGCGGCGCCGACGCGATCAGCTCGGCCACCGCCTCCGCGGGCCCGGCCACCGCCGCCATCCGGGAGACCGGCGGGAAGCCCAGCTGCGACCGCTCGGCGAGTTCGCGCGCCGCGTAACCGGCGGGGTCCCAGCGGACCAGCGCCTGGACGGGCCGCTGTGTCGGTTCGGCGGTCACCACGACGAGCCCGCCGTCCTCATGCCCCCGCACCAGCGCGGCCGCGTCCAGCCAGCGGCGCAGCGCGTCCTCGCCCGCGCGCAGGTCGGGGCGGCCGAGCAGGGCCCAGCCGTCGAGCAGCAGGGCGGCCGCGTAGCCGCCCTCGGCGACCGGTTCGGCACCGGGGGTGCTGACGACGAGCGACGGGCGGTCCGGCACGGTGTCCAGGACGTGGTCCCGGCCCGAGGTACGGACCGGCACGGCGGGGAAGGCGCGGCCCAGCTCCTCCGCGGTGCGCCGGGCGCCGACGATGCTCGCCCGCAGCCGGAAGCCCCCGCACTCGGCGCAGTGCCAGGCGGTCTCGGCCCGCCCGCACCAGCCGCAGGCCAGCCGGTCCGCGTCACGCGCCTCCAGGGGGCCCGAGCAGTGCCGGCAGCGGGCGGGCTCGCGGCAGCGCTCACAGGCCAGCCGGGGTACGTAGCCCCGGCGCGGCACCTGCACCAGTACCGGGCCCCGGGTCAGCGCCTCCCGTACGGTCTGCCAGGCGAGGGTCGGCAGCCGGGCGGCGCGGGCCTCGGTGTCCCGGGCCACCTCGCCCTCGTCGACGGTACGGATCAGCGGGGCCGCCGCGCGGACCTGCTCGCGGTCGGCCTCCAGGGCCCGGGCCCAGCCGTTCTCCACCAGCTGGGCGGCTTCCACGGTGCGTCCGAGGTCGCCCAGCAGGAAGCCCGTCTTCTCGTGGACGGCGCGCAGCAGCAGGACGTCGCGGGCGTGCGGCTGCGGGGCGTGGTCGTCGCTGTGGCTGTGGTCGCCGTCGTCCCAGATGCCCACCAGGCCGAGGTCGCGGACCGGCGCGAACATGGCCGCCCGGGTGCCGACGACGGCCCGCACCGACCCGCGGCTGACCGCCAGCCACCGCCGGTAGCGCTCCTCGGGCCCGAGATCCGCCGTCAGCAGCACATGCCGCCCCGCGCCGCCGAGCGCCCGGGCGAGCGCCGCGTCGACCCGGGCGGCGGTGCGGCCGTCCGGTACGACGACGAGCGCGCCGCGCCCGGACGAGAGCGTGGCGGCGACCGCGGCGGCCCACTCGTCCGGCCAGTGCGGCCCGGGCAGCGCGGTCCATACGGCCCGGGGCGTGCCGCCGCCCGCGAGCGCGTCCAGGAATCCGGGCCCGGCCGGATAGCGCTGCCAGCTGCCGGGCGCGGGCGGTCCGGGCGGGGGCAGCGGCGGCGGGGAGGTCTCGGACTCGGCGCGGACGTGGCGCTTGGGCATGGCCAGCTGCAGGACGTCGGCCAGCGATCCGGCGTACCGGTCGGCGACGGCCCGGCACAGCGCGAGCAGCCCCGGCCCGAGCACCGGCTCGGGCGAGACGACCTGGGCGATGGCGGCCAGCGGCCCGCGGTAGTCGGACTCGGCGACCCGCTCGACGACGTACCCGTCGAGCAGCCCGCCGCCCTCGCGCCGCCCCTCGCGCACCCTCCCCGTCCCGGCCCCGAACCGCACCCGCACCCGTACCCCGGGCCGGGCCTCGGCGTCCATCTCGGCCGGAACCGCGTAGTCCCACAGCTTGTCGAGGTGGACCGGCCCCTTGTCCACGAGCACCTTGGCCACCGGAAGCTCCTTGGCCAGCGCCGCTCCGCGCCAGGTGCGCGGCTTGGCCCGGGGCACCTTGGCCTTGCGCACGCTGTCCCGGATGAGCGCGAGCTGCTCACCTCCCTGCGGCTCCTCCGCCGGGGTCTCGCGCTGCTCGTCGTCCCTGCTCACAGATCAAGTCTTAGCAGAGGCCTCGGACATGCGGAGGCCCGGACGCCGCGGGGGCGTCCGGGCCTTTCCTCAAGCCGTACCGGCCAGGTCCTTACAGACCGGCCGCCGCGCGGAGGGCGTCGACGCGGTCGGTGCGCTCCCAGGTGAAGTCGGAGTCCTCGCGGCCGAAGTGGCCGTAGGCCGCCGTCTGGGCGTAGATCGGGCGGAGCAGATCGAGGTCGCGGATGATCGCGGCCGGGCGCAGGTCGAAGACCTCGGAGATGGCCTTCTCGATCTTCTCGGCGTCGATCGTGGCGGTGCCGAAGGTCTCGACGAAGAGACCGACCGGCTCGGCCTTGCCGATGGCGTAGGCGACCTGGACCTCGCAGCGCTGGGCGAGGCCCGCGGCGACGACGTTCTTGGCGACCCAGCGCATCGCGTACGCGGCGGAGCGGTCGACCTTGGACGGGTCCTTGCCGGAGAAGGCGCCGCCACCGTGGCGGGACATGCCGCCGTAGGTGTCGATGATGATCTTGCGGCCGGTGAGGCCCGCGTCACCCATCGGGCCGCCGATCTCGAAGCGGCCGGTCGGGTTGACCAGCAGCCGGTAACCGTCCGTGTCGAGCTTGATGCCGTCCTCGACCAGCTCGTTCAGGACGTGCTCGACCACGAACTCCTTGATGTCGGGAGCGAGCAGCGAGTCCAGGTCGATGTCCGAGGCGTGCTGCGAGGAGACGACGACGGTGTCCAGGCGGACCGCCTTGTGGCCGTCGTACTCGATGGTGACCTGGGTCTTGCCGTCCGGGCGCAGGTACGGGATGGTCCCGTTCTTCCGCACCTCGGACAGCCGGCGGGAGAGCCGGTGCGCCAGGTTGATCGGCAGCGGCATCAGCTCGGGCGTCTCGTCGCACGCGTAGCCGAACATCAGGCCCTGGTCGCCCGCGCCCTGCTTGTCCAGCTCGTCCTCGTCGCCCTCGACCCGCAGCTCGTAGGCGGAGTCGACGCCCTGGGCGATGTCGGGGGACTGCGAGCCGATGGACACCGAGACGCCGCAGGAGGCGCCGTCGAAGCCCTTCTTCGACGAGTCGTAGCCGATGTCGAGGACCTTGTTGCGGACGAGCGACGCGATATCGGCGTACGCCTTGGTGGTCACCTCACCGGCCACGTGGACCAGGCCGGTGGTGATCAGGGTCTCGACGGCGACCCGGGAGGTCGGGTCCTCCTTGAGGAGCGCGTCGAGGATGGAGTCGCTGATCTGGTCAGCGATCTTGTCGGGGTGACCCTCGGTCACGGATTCCGAGGTGAACAGGCGGCGGGACACATCGCTCCCTGGGGTTGCAGCGGCTGCTGGCTGATCATGGGCGGGACCGCCCGGGGGCTGCGCCCGATGCGGTTCCTGGGCCAGTTTATCCGGCGATCCCGCCGGTCGAGCATCCCCGTCTCACAGGACGAGCTGGCCTGACCTGGAACATACCTCGCCTCGAGCTGAAATACAGCAAGGCCTCCATGACAGAAAGCTGTCATGGCCCGAACGGGCGCTCCCGCCCCGATCAACCCACGGTGGCGGCAATGCCTACCCACGTAGGGCGAAAGGTCACGCGAATGTCCTGTGAAGATGATGCGAAGAGGGCCGCCGGAGACCCGAGGACTCAGCCCAAACGGGCCGCCACCAGATCCCAGACCGTGTCGGCCAGGACCTCCTTCGGGCCGTACGGAACGGGCGTCTCGGTGCCGTCCGCCCCGAGCACCACGGCCTCGTTCTCCTCCGAGCCGAAGGTCTTGTGCTCCCCCACCTCGTTCACCACGAGCAGATCGCAGCGCTTGCGGGCGAGCTTCGCCCGGCCGTTCACCAGAACGTCGTCGGTCTCGGCCGCGAAACCGACGACGACCTGCCCGGGGCGGGCACGCTCGGCGGAGATTTCCGCCAGAACATCCGGATTGCGCACCAGAACGACCGGTTCGGGTTCCCGCCCGTCCCGCTTCTTGATCTTTCCCGGGGCGTAGTGGGCGGGCCGGAAGTCGGCGACCGCTGCGGCCATCACGACGGCGTCGGCGTCCGCGGCGGCCTTCAGGACCGCCTCCCGCAGCTGGACCGCGGTCCCCACCCGCACCACATCGGCACCGGCCGGGTCGGGCAGCTCGCTGTTGGCCGAGACAAGAGTCACCCTGGCACCCCGGGCCACGGCGGAGCGGGCCAGCGCGTACCCCTGCTTGCCGGTGGAGCGGTTGCCCAGGTAGCGCACCGGGTCCAGCGGCTCGCGGGTGCCTCCGGCGCTGATCACCACATGGCGTCCGGCCAGATCCGGGCGGGCCGCCTCGGGCCCGCGGGTCAGCACCCGGCGGCAGACCTCGAAGATCTCCTGGGGGTCCGGCAGCCGCCCCTTGCCGGTGTCCACACCGGTCAGCCGCCCGACGGCGGGCTCGATGACCACGGCGCCGCGGCGGCGCAGGGTCGCCACGTTCTCCTGGGTCGCGGGGTGCTCCCACATCTCGGTGTGCATGGCGGGCGCGAAGACGACCGGACATCGCGCGGTGAGCAGCGTATTGGTGAGCAGGTCGTCGGCGAGGCCATGGGCGGCCTTGGCGAGCAGGTCGGCGGTGGCCGGGGCGACCACGACCAGGTCCGCGGACTGGCCGATGCGCACATGCGGCACCTCGTGGACGGACTCCCACACCTCGGTGCCCGCCGGATGCCCGGAGAGCGCCGACCAGGTCGCCTCGCCGACGAAGTGCAACGCCGACGCGGTCGGCACGACGCGTACCTCGTGCCCGGACTCCGTCAGCCGTCGCAGCAGCTCACACGCCTTGTAGGCGGCGATCCCGCCGCTGACCCCCAGTACGACCCGGGGTGTGTCCGCCTTGGCCATCGCTCGCCTCTTCCCCGCCGTTTACGCGAAACGTATACGTACCCATGACACACCACGAGCCCGGCAGCGAGGCCGCCGGGCCGGTGATGAGCGATCTGGACCTTACTGAGCCGGGCCCTCGATGGCCTCGGAGGTCAGCAGACCCGCGTTGATCTCGCGGAGCGCGATCGACAGGGGCTTCTCGTGGACGTGGGTGTCCACCAGGGGGCCGACGTACTCGAGCAGACCCTCACCGAGCTGCGAGTAGTACGCGTTGATCTGACGCGCGCGCTTGGCCGCGTAGATCACGAGGCTGTACTTCGAGTCGGTCGCCTCGAGCAGCTCATCAATCGGAGGGTTGATGATGCCCTCGGGCGCGGTCATGGGAGAGGACACTCTCTAGCCTTCCTTATTACGCCTCATGGCAAGAATGAATTGAAGATCAAGCCACTCGCATCAAGGCTAGCAGCTCAGCCGCCACGCCCTCGACGGAGGTGTTGACCAGGGTGGTATCGAACTCGGATTCGGCGGCCAGTTCGATCCGGGCCGCCTCCAGCCGGCGCTCGATGACCTCGGGCGCCTCGGTCCCCCGGCCGGTGAGCCGGCGGACCAGCTCCTCCCAGCTGGGCGGGGCGAGGAAGACCAGCTGGGCCTCCGGCATGGACTCGCGGATCTGCCGCGCGCCCTGCAGGTCGATCTCCAGCAGCACCGGCTCTCCCGCGTCGAGCCGGTCGATGACCGCCTCGCGGGGGGTGCCGTAGCGGTTACCGGCGAACTCGGCCCACTCCAGCAGCTCACCGTTGGCGATGAGCTTGTCGAACTCTCCGTCGTCCACGAAGAAGTACTGGACACCGTGCCGCTCACCGGGGCGGGGCTTACGAGTCGTGGCGGAGACCGAGAGCCAGACCTGGGGGTGTGCTTTGCGCATATGCGCGACGACCGTGCTCTTACCGACCCCGGAGGGGCCGGAGAGCACGGTCAGCCGCGGACGTACTGGATGTGCTGCCATGCAGCAGATTATCCAGGTTCCCGGCGGTGCCGGAAAACGTCAGCCGGCGGCGCCGCCGAACTCACGCTCGAGGGATGCGATCTGGTTGGAGCCGAGCCCGCGCACACGACGGCTTTCGGAGATGCCGAGCCGCTCCATGATCTGCTTGGCGCGGACCTTGCCGACGCCCGGCAGGGACTCCAGGAGGGCGGAGACCTTCATCTTGCCGATGACATCGTTCTCCTGGCCCTGCTTGATGACCTCGTGCAGAGACGCGCCGGAGTGCTTGAGCCGATTCTTGACCTCGGCGCGCTCCCGGCGAGCCGCGGCGGCCTTTTCGAGCGCGGCTGCGCGCTGTTCAGGGGTAAGGGGCGGAAGAGCCACGCCTACGTCACCTCGGATGTCGAACTGTCGGATATGGACCGGTGAGGAACCTAGTCGGCCCTCACCTGCGGAGCAACGCGCAACGCAACAGCGCGTTCGCTCTCGTCGGAGACTAGCGGCCGATCCCGCTCCAGTCAGCGAGAACAGACGAAAAGTCCTGGTCAGACTCGCTCGACTGGGACATTCACGGACAAAATAGCTCGGTTATTCAGCCACGGCACGCACGTCATCAGCCATTCGGGCCGCCGCTTCGACCAGCGCGGAGGCATCCGGTCCGTGCTTCAGGACCCCGCGACTGACGCTCGGAACGACGTTACGGACCGCCGCGCCGAACACCGCCGGGAGGTCCGCCGGGGTCGCGCCCTGGGCGCCGATGCCGGGCGCCAGCAGCGGCCCGCCGATCGCCAGATCCGCCCCGATCCGCTCCGCGGTGCCGCCCAGGGTCGCCCCGACGACCGCCCCGTACGAGCCGAGCGCGCCCCGCCCCGCCTCCTCGGCGTTCTCCGCCGCGAGGTGGGCCAGCACGGACGCGGCGACGGTCGTCCCGTCCGGCCGCGCCGCGTGCTGCACCTCGGCGCCCTCCGGGTTGGACGTCAGCGCCAGTACGAACACCCCCGCCCCGCTCGCCCGCGCGGCGTCCAGCGCGGGCCGCAGCGAGCCGAAGCCCAGGTAGGGACTGACGGTGACCGCGTCCGAGAACAGCGGGCTGGTGGGGTCGAGGTAGGCGGCGGCGTACGCGGCCATCGTGGACCCGATGTCGCCACGCTTGGCGTCCATCAGCACCAGCGCCCCGGCGTCCCGCGCGTCCGCCACGGCCCGCTCCAGCACGGCGATGCCGCGCGACCCGAAGCGCTCGAAGAAGGCCGACTGCGGCTTGAGCACGGCGACGCGCCCGGCGAGCGCGTCCACCACGGTCCGCGTGAACCGCTCCAGCCCCGCCACGTCGTCCCCGAGCCCCCAGTCGGCGAGCAGGGAGGCATGCGGATCGATGCCGACGCACAGCGGACCGCGCTCGTCCATGGCCTGGCGCAGGCGTGTCCCGAAGGGGGTGGGGGTGGTCATGGTTCTCTCCTCGAAGATGTGCGGCTACCGGCAGCGGCCCGGGGCAAGATGCCCCACCCCCAGCCCCTCCGGGCGTACAACCCAGCCCCTCCGGCGATTGAGGAGCGGGGTCTGGGGCGGAGCCCCAGCCGGGTCCGGGGCGGAGCCCCGGCGGGGGCCCGGGGGCTTGCCCCCGGTTCGGGAAGGGGCGGGGTGGGGAACAAGGCGCCGCAGGCGTTACGCCCCGGCCTCGGCCCCCACCGCTTCGGCCAACGTCTCGTACGGCGAGGCGGCGAGGCGGGCGGCCAAGCCGCGATGGATCCCGCGGGCCCAGAACGGC
Organism: Streptomyces sp. NPDC041200; assembly: GCF_055591805.1. NCBI lineage: Bacteria > Bacillati > Actinomycetota > Actinomycetes > Kitasatosporales > Streptomycetaceae > Streptomyces > Streptomyces sp. NPDC041200. The sequence continues at coordinate 109,031 of NZ_JBVIZF010000015.1, forward strand.
CCGCGGTAGACGAACGCGCTATAGCCCTGCACCAGCGTCGCCCCCGCGAGGATCCGCTCCCACGCGTCATCGGCCGTCTCGATCCCGCCCACCCCCACGAGCGTGAGCCGGTCCCCCACCCGCGCGTGCAGCCGCCGCAGCACCTCCAGCGAGCGGGCCCTCAAGGGGGCGCCGGACAGCCCGCCGGTCTCGGCGGTGACCTGCGCGGGGGACGTCAGACCGAGCCCGTCCCGCGCGATGGTCGTGTTCGTCGCGATGATCCCGTCCAGCCCGAGTTCGACCGCGAGGTCGGCGACCGCGTCCACGTCCGCGTCGGCGAGATCTGGCGCGATCTTTACCAGCAGCGGCACCCGGCGCCCGGTCACGGTCCGGTCGGCGGCCTCGCGGACCGCGGTCAGCAGCGGCCGCAGCTGATCGACGGCCTGGAGGTTCCGCAGTCCGGGGGTGTTGGGCGAGGAGACGTTGACGACGAGGTAATCCGCGAAGGCGGCCAGTCGCTCGGTCGAGGTCACGTAGTCGGCGACCGCTTCCGCCTCCGGGACGACCTTGGTCTTGCCGATGTTGACGCCGACCGTCGTACGGAAGGCGGCGCGGCGGGCCGCGAGACGGGCGGCGACGGCGGCCGAGCCCTCGTTGTTGAAGCCCATGCGGTTGATCAGCGCACGGTCGCCGACCAGCCGGAAGAGCCGCTTCTTGGGGTTGCCGGGCTGCGGCTGACCGGTGACGGTGCCGATCTCGACATGGTCGAAGCCGAGCATGGCCATGCCGTCGATCCCGGTGGCGTTCTTGTCGAACCCGGCGGCGAGCCCGAACGGCCCGTGCATCCGCAGGCCCAGCGCCTCGGTGCGCAGCGCCTTGTCCCGGGGGGCGAGGAGGGCCGCGAGGAAAGTGCGCAGGACGGGGACGCGGGCGGCCAGCCGGATCCAGCCGAAGGCCAGGTGGTGGGCCTTCTCCGGGTCCATGCGCCGGAAGATCAGGTTGAAGAGCAGCGAGTACATGGGGAGCTTTCTGCGCGCGGCGAGAAGGGCGGCGAGACGGAGGGGCTCGCGAAGACGGACGGGCTCGCGAAGACGGACAGGCTCGCGAAGAGGGGGACACCGGCCGGTGTCCCCCTCCCTCGTCTCACTCCTCGCGGGCGGACGTCAGATGTTCCGCGTGTTCCTGGAGCGACCGGACGCCGACCGAGCCCCGGCCGAGCGTCTCGATGCCCTGGACGGCGGCGGCGAGGGCCTGGACCGTGGTCAGGCACGGGACGCCGCGGGCGACGGCCGCCGTACGGATGTCGTAGCCGTCGAGGCGGCCGCCGGTGCCGTACGGGGTGTTGACGATCAGGTCGACCTGGCCGTCGTGGATGAGCTGGACGATGGTCTTCGTACCGTCCGGCCCCTCCCCCTCGCTCTGCTTCCGGACGACGGTGGCGTTGATGCCGTTGCGCTTGAGCACCTCCGCCGTGCCCGAGGTGGCCATCAGCTCGAACCCGAGGGCGACCAGCTCCCGGGCCGGGAAGATCATCGAGCGCTTGTCGCGGTTGGCGACGGAGACGAAGGCGCGCCCCTTGGTGGGCAGCGCCCCGTACGCCCCGGCCTGCGACTTGGCGTACGCCGCGCCGAAGACCGAGTCGATGCCCATGACCTCGCCAGTCGAGCGCATCTCCGGGCCGAGGATGGTGTCCACGCCGCGCCCCGAGGCGTCGCGGAACCGCGACCAGGGCATGACGGCCTCCTTGACGGAGATCGGCGCGTCCAGCGGCAGGGTGCCGCCGTCGCCGGTCGCGGGCAGCAGGCCCTCGGCGCGCAGTTCGGCGACGGTCGCGCCCAGCGAGATCCGGGCGGCGGCCTTGGCCAGCGGTACGGCGGTGGCCTTGGAGGTGAAGGGGACCGTACGGGAGGCGCGCGGGTTCGCCTCCAGGACGTAGAGGATGTCCCCGGCCATCGCGAACTGGATGTTGATCAGCCCGCGCACGCCGACGCCGCGCGCGATGGCCTCGGTGGAGGCGCGCAGCCGCTTGATGTCGAAGCCGCCGAGGGTGATCGGGGGCAGCGCGCACGCCGAGTCGCCGGAGTGGATACCGGCCTCCTCGATGTGCTCCATGACGCCGCCGAGGTACAGCTCCTGGCCGTCGTAGAGCGCGTCGACGTCGATCTCGATCGCGTCGTCGAGGAAGCGGTCGATGAGCACCGGGTGCTCGGAGATGAGGCCCGCGTGGCGCTCCAGGTACGCGGCGAGCGAGGCCTCGTCGTAGACGATCTCCATGCCGCGGCCGCCCAGCACGTAGGACGGGCGGACCATGACCGGGTAGCCGATCTCGGCGGCGATGCCCTTGGCCTGCTCGAACGAGAAGGCGGTGCCGTACTTGGGGGCGGGCAGTCCGGCCTCGGTCAGCACCCGGCCGAAGGCGCCGCGCTCCTCGGCGAGGTTGATGGCCTCGGGCGAGGTGCCGACGATGGGCACGCCGTTGTCCTTGAGGGCCTGGGCGAGGCCGAGCGGGGTCTGTCCGCCGAGCTGGACGATGACGCCCGCGACCGGGCCCGCCTGCTGCTCGGCGTGGACGATCTCCAGGACGTCCTCCAGGGTGAGCGGCTCGAAGTAGAGCCGGTCGGAGGTGTCGTAGTCGGTGGAGACGGTCTCCGGGTTGCAGTTGACCATGACGGTCTCGTAGCCCGCGGCGCTCAGCGCGAAGGAGGCGTGGACGCACGAGTAGTCGAACTCGATGCCCTGGCCGATGCGGTTGGGGCCGGAGCCGAGGATGATCACGGCCGGGGTCTCGCGCGGCGCGACCTCGGTCTCCTCGTCGTAGGAGGAGTAGAAGTACGGGGTCTTGGCGGCGAACTCGGCGGCGCAGGTGTCGACCGTCTTGTAGACGGGCCGGACGCCGAGCGCGTGCCGCACCTCGCGGACCACGTCCTCGCGCAGCGAGCGGATCCCGGCGATCTGGGCGTCGGAGAAGCCGTGCCGCTTGGCCTCGGCGAGCAGCTCCGGGCCCAGCTTGTCGGCGGCCGCCAGCTCGTCCGCGACCTCCTTGATCAGGAAGAGCTGGTCCACGAACCAGGGGTCGATCTTCGTGGCGTCGAAGACCTCCTGCGGGGTGGCCCCGGCGCGGATGGCCCGCATGACGGTGTTGATCCGGCCATCGGTCGGGATGACGGCCTGCTGGAGGAGTTCGGCCTTGTCGCCGGGCTCGCCGGTGAAGTCGAACTGGCTGCCCTTCTTCTCCATCGACCGCAGCGCCTTCTGCAGCGCCTCGGTGAAGTTGCGGCCGATGGCCATGGCCTCGCCGACCGACTTCATGGTGGTGGTGAGGCGGGCGTCGGCGGCCGGGAACTTCTCGAAGGCGAACCGCGGCACCTTGACCACGACGTAGTCGAGCGTGGGCTCGAAGGACGCCGGGGTCTTCTCGGTGATGTCGTTGGGGATCTCGTCCAGCGTGTAGCCGACGGCCAGCCGGGCAGCGATCTTCGCGATCGGGAAGCCGGTGGCCTTGGAGGCCAGCGCGGAGGAGCGGGAGACGCGCGGGTTCATCTCGATGACGATGACCCGGCCGTCCTCGGGGTTGACCGCGAACTGGATGTTGCAGCCGCCGGTGTCCACGCCGACCTCGCGGATGACGGCGATGCCGATGTCGCGCAGCACCTGGTACTCGCGGTCGGTCAGCGTCATCGCCGGGGCGACGGTGATCGAGTCACCGGTGTGCACGCCCATGGGGTCGAAGTTCTCGATGGAGCAGACGACCACGACGTTGTCGTGCTTGTCGCGCATCAGCTCCAGCTCGTACTCCTTCCACCCGAGGATCGACTCCTCCAGCAGCACCTCGGTGGTGGGCGAGAGGGTCAGGCCCTGCCCGGCGATACGGCGCAGCTCGTCCTCGTCGTGGGCGAAGCCGGAACCGGCGCCGCCCATCGTGAAGGAGGGGCGGACCACGACGGGGTAGCCGCCGAGGTGGTCGACGCCCGCGAGGACGTCGTCCATGGAGTGGCAGATGTACGAGCGGGCGGACTCGCCGTGGCCGATCTTGGCGTTGACGGCCTTGACGACCTCCTTGAACTGGTCGCGGTCCTCGCCCTTGTGGATCGCCTCGACGTTGGCGCCGATCAGCTCGACACCGTACTCGGCGAGGGTGCCCGCCTCGTCCAGGGAGATGGCGGTGTTCAGGGCGGTCTGGCCACCGAGGGTGGGCAGCAGCGCGTCGGGACGCTCCTTGGCGATGATCTTCTCGACGTACTCCGGGGTGATCGGCTCGACGTACGTGGCGTCGGCGATCTCCGGGTCGGTCATGATCGTGGCCGGGTTGGAATTGACCAGGATGACCCGCAGGCCCTCGGCCTTCAGCACCCGGCAGGCCTGGGTGCCGGAGTAATCGAACTCGGCGGCCTGGCCGATGACGATCGGGCCGGAGCCGATGACCAGGACGGACTGGATGTCGGTGCGCTTAGGCACGCTGGCCCTCCATCAGGGTGACGAAGCGGTCGAACAGGTACCCGGCGTCATGCGGGCCCGCGGCGGCTTCGGGGTGGTACTGGACGCTGAACGCGGGGCGGTCGAGCAGGCGCAGCCCCTCGACCACGTTGTCGTTGAGGCAGACGTGGGAGACCTCGGCCCGCCCGTAGGGGGTGTCGCTCGGCGCGTCGAGCGGGGCGTCGACGGCGAAGCCGTGGTTGTGCGCGGTGACCTCGACCTTGCCGGTGGTGCGGTCCTGCACCGGCTGGTTGATGCCACGGTGGCCGTACTTCAGCTTGAAGGTGCCGAAGCCGAGGGCGCGGCCGAGGATCTGGTTGCCGAAGCAGATGCCGAACAGCGGGGTGGACCGCTCCAAGACGGCGCGCATCAGGGCGACGGGGTGCTCGGCGGTGGCCGGGTCGCCCGGGCCGTTGGAGAAGAACACGCCGTCCGGGTTCACCGCGTAGACGTCGTCGACCGTGGCGGTGGCGGGCAGGACGTGCACCTCGATGCCGCGCTCGGCCATCCGGTGCGGGGTCATGCCCTTGATGCCCAGGTCGACGGCGGCGACGGTGAACCGCTTGGTGCCGATCGCGGGGACGACGTACGTCTCCTTCGTCGCCACCTCGCCGCTCAGGTCGGCGCCCTTCATCTGCGGGGCGACCTGCACCCGGGCCAGCAGGGTGGCCTCGTCGGCGACAGCCTCACCGGAGAAGATGCCGACGCGCATGGCGCCGCGCTCGCGCAGGTGGCGGGTGAGGGCGCGGGTGTCGACGCCGCTGATGCCGACGACGCCCTGGGCGGTCAGCTCGTCGTCCAGCGAGCGGCGGGAGCGCCAGTTGGACGGCGTACGGGCGGGGTCGCGCACCACGTAGCCGGAGACCCAGATGCGGCCGGACTCGGGGTCCTCGTCGTTGACGCCGGTGTTGCCGATGTGCGGCGCGGTCATGACGACGACCTGGCGGTGGTAGGACGGGTCGGTCAGGGTCTCCTGGTAGCCGGTCATCCCCGTGGAGAACACGGCCTCGCCGAAGGTCTCCCCCACGGCCCCGTAGGCGCGGCCACGGAAGCTGCGGCCGTCCTCCAGGACGAGAACGGCGGGGGTCTGGGCCCCCCTGCTGGAGGTCGTCATCGTGCGCCTTCCTGGTTGTGCTCTGCGTTCTTGACGTCTTCCTTGACGTCTTCGGTGACGCCGAGGGCTTCGACCCAGGCCGCGTGCTCGGCGGCGTGGTCGGAGCGGAATCCGGAGTCGATCTGCCGGTCGCCGAGCTGCCAGGTGACGATCAGCAGCCCGCCCTCGGCGAGGACCTTGCCCGCGATGCCCTTGTCGAGCCGGGCGCCGCGGAGGCTTCCGGCCGGGATGAAGAAGTCCTGGGCGCCGGGCCGTACGGCGCTCACGCCCTGGTCGGTGAGGGTCAGCTCGACGCGGCTGCGGGTGCCGAGGCCGTGGGCCACGATGCGGTCGAGCCACTGTCCGGCGGTGGTGGAGCCGTGGTAGCGGCCGGTGAGGGTGAGCTTCGCGGGGCCCGGTGCGGCCGGGGCCTCGGGCAGGTCGGGCAGATCGCCCTGGAGCGTGCCGCGCCACTTCCAGCCCTCGCGCATCAGCCAGTAGACCAGCGCGATGAAGAGCAGCAGGCCGACGACCCAGCCGATGCGGGCGGCCCAGTCGGTGACGTCCTGGGACCGCTGCTCGGCTGCCAGCGGGATCAGAGGAGTCACTGCCAGAGGGGTCAGAGATATCACGCCAGTTTCCCGTCCACGACCGTCGCCCGGCCCCGCAGGAAGGTGTGCGTCACCCGGCCCGGCAGTTCCCGGCCCTCGTAGGGGGTGTTGCGGCTGCGGGAGGCGAAGCCCGCGGGGTTCACCTGACCACGGTATGCGGAGTCCAGCAGGGTGAGGTTGGCGGGCTCCCCCGCGGCGATGGGACGGCCCTGGCCGGTGAGGCGGCCGATGGCGGAGGGGCGGACGGCCATCCGGTCGGCGACGCCCGCCCAGTCCAGCAGCCCGGTGTCGACCATGGTGTGCTGGACGACGGACAGCGCGGTCTCCAGGCCGACCATGCCCATGGCCGCCGCGCCCCACTCGCAGTCCTTGTCCTCGTGGGGGTGCGGGGCGTGGTCGGTGGCGACGCAGTCGATGGTCCCGTCGGCCAGCGCCTCGCGCAGCGCCATCACGTCGGCCTCGGTGCGCAGCGGCGGGTTCACCTTGTAGACCGGGTCGTACGAGCGGACCAGCTCGTCCGTGAGCAGCAGGTGGTGCGGGGTGACCTCGGCGGTGACGTTCCAGCCCTTGGACTTGGCCCAGCGGACGATCTCGACGGAGCCCGCGGTGGACAGGTGGCAGATGTGCACCCGGGAGCCGACGTGCGCGGCGAGCAGTACGTCGCGGGCGATGATCGACTCCTCGGCGACGGCCGGCCAGCCGCCCAGGCCCAGTTCGGCGGAGACGACGCCCTCGTTCATCTGGGCACCCTCGGTGAGCCGCGGCTCCTGGGCGTGCTGGGCGATGACGCCGTCGAACGCCTTCACGTACTCCAGGGCGCGGCGCATGATCACGGCGTCGTCGACGCACTTGCCGTCGTCGGAGAAGACCCGGACCCCGGCGGCGGACTCGTGCATGGCGCCCAGCTCGGCGAGCTTCTTGCCCTCCAGGCCGACGGTGACGGCGCCGATGGGCTGCACATCGCAGTAGCCGGACTCCTTGCCGAGCCGCCACACCTGCTCCACGACGCCCGCGGTGTCGGCGACCGGGAAGGTGTTGGCCATGGCGTGGACGGCGGTGAAGCCGCCGACCGCGGCGGCCTTGGTGCCGGTGAGGACGGTCTCGGAGTCCTCCCGGCCGGGCTCGCGCAGATGGGTGTGGAGGTCGACCAGGCCCGGCAGCAGGATCTGCCCGGCGGCGTCGATGACGGTGGCGCCGTCCGCGTCGAGGCCGGTGCCGACGGCGGCGACGCGCTCGCCCTCGATCAGCACGTCCCGCGGCTCGCCGCCGAGCACCTTCGCGCCGCGCAGCAGCGTCTTGTTCGTGTCGCTCATGGTTACTGGTTCTCCTCGGTGCGGGCGGCGGCGACGGCGGGCTCGTTGCCGCCGAGCAGCAGGTACAGGACGGCCATGCGGATCGAGACGCCGTTGGTGACCTGCTCGACGGCGGTGCAGCGGTCGGAGTCGGCGACCTCCGCGGTGATCTCCATGCCGCGGTTCATCGGGCCGGGGTGCATGACGATGGCGTGCTCGGGCATCCGGGCCATCCGGTCGGCGTCCAGGCCGTAGCGGCGCGCGTACTCGCGCTCGGTGGGGAAGAAGGCGGCGTTCATGCGCTCGCGCTGGACCCGCAGCATCATCACGGCGTCGGACTTGCCCACCACCGCGTCCAGGTCGTACGAGACGTCACAGGGCCAGCTCTCGACGCCGAAGGGGACGAGCGTGGGCGGGGCGACCAGGGTGACGTCGGCGCCGAGGGTGGACAGCAGGTGGACGTTGGAGCGGGCGACCCGGCTGTGCAGCACGTCGCCGACGATGGTGATCCGGCGGCCGGCCAGGTCCTGGCCCACGCCGGGGCCCCCGGAGGCCAGCCGACGGCGCATCGTGAAGGCGTCGAGCAGCGCCTGGGTGGGGTGCTCATGGGTGCCGTCACCGGCGTTGACGACCGAGCCGTTGATCCAGCCGGAGGTGGCCAGCCGGTGCGGGGCGCCGGAGGAGTGGTGCCGGATGACGACGGCGTCGGCGCCCATCGCCTCCAGCGTGAGCGCGGTGTCCTTCAGGGACTCGCCCTTGGAGACCGAGGAGCCCTTGGCGGAGAAGTTGATGACGTCGGCGGACAGCCGCTTGGCGGCCGCCTCGAAGGAGATGCGGGTGCGGGTCGAGTCCTCGAAGAAGAGGTTCACGACGGTGCGGCCGCGCAGGGTCGGCAGCTTCTTGATCGGCCGGTCGGCGAGCCGGGCCAGCTCCTCGGCGGTGTCGAGGATCAGGACGGCGTCGTCGCGCGAGAGGTCGGCGGCCGAGATGAGGTGACGCTTCATCCGGTTGCTCCGTGGTTGAGGAGGGATGCGGGCGTGCGGGCGGGCATGCGCCGGATCCGGTGCCGGGCCGTGGGGCTCCGTACCGGTGGTACCGCGGCCGGGTACCCGGGATCGCCGGGAGCCGTCGCCGTCGGTACCGGTGCGCTACTTTCCGTCCGCGGGGGTGGTCTCGCGCAGGCCGAGGAGCACGCTGTCGCGCCCGTCTTCCTCGGTGAGCTGGACCTTGACCGTCTCCCGCAGCGACGTGGGGAGGTTCTTGCCGACGTAGTCGGCCCGGATCGGCAGCTCCCGGTGGCCTCGGTCGACGAGGACCGCGAGCTGGACGGCGCGCGGCCGCCCGATGTCACCGAGGGCGTCGAGCGCGGCGCGGATGGTGCGGCCGGAGAAGAGCACATCGTCGACGAGGACGACCAGGCGGCCGTCGACGCCGTCGTCGGGGATCTCGGTGCGGGCCAGCGCGCGGGCGGGCCGCAGCCGCAGGTCGTCGCGGTACATCGTGATGTCGAGCGAGCCGACCGGAAGCTCACCGGGCGACCTGCCGGTGATCTCCTCCAGCCGGGCGGCCAGCCGCCGGGCGAGGAAGACACCACGGGTCGGGATGCCGAGGAGCACCACGTCGTCGGCGCCCTTGGCGCGCTCGACGATCTCGTGGGCGATGCGGGTCAGAACGCGCGCGATGTCCGGTGCTTCCAGCACGGAACGCGCGGCGTCCGAGGTTCGGGCGTCCATGAAACGGACCTCCTTCTCCGCCTCACGGGACGGACCTTAAAGGACGTCGGATTTGCGCCATTCACAGTAGCAGGGGCGCATGGGGCGCTCGTCAACACCCCTGGCGGGAGCCCCTCCGCTCCATTCGGCTTGACGAATGGAGATTACGCTACGTAACCTTCACAGTGAGTTACCAGCCGCGCGGCGGAGCCGCACGTCGATTCAGTGTCCGGGGAGCTTTATGTCCAGCGAATACGCCAAACAGCTCGGGGCCAAGCTCCGCGCCATCCGCACCCAGCAGGGCCTCTCCCTTCACGGCGTCGAGGAGAAGTCCCAGGGCCGGTGGAAGGCCGTGGTGGTGGGATCGTACGAGCGCGGCGACCGCGCCGTGACCGTGCAGCGTCTCGCCGAACTGGCCGACTTCTACGGCGTCCCGGTGCAGGAGCTGCTGCCGGGCACCAGCCCGGCCGGGGCGGCGGAGCCGCCGCCGAAGCTGGTGCTGGACCTGGAGCGGCTGGCCCATGTGCCGGTCGAGAAGGCGGGCCCGCTCCAGCGGTACGCCGCCACGATCCAGAGCCAGCGCGGCGACTACAACGGCAAGGTGCTGTCGATCCGCCAGGACGACCTGCGCACCCTCGCCGTGATCTACGACCAGTCGCCGTCCGTACTGACCGAACAGCTGATCAGCTGGGGAGTGCTGGGCGCCGACGCGCGCCGCGCGGTCCAGCACGAGGATGTGTGACGGGCGCCCCTAGCGCTCTCGCACCCTCTCCACCAGCAGAAACGTGCCGCCGGGGGCGGTGGAAGTGCCGTATGGCCTCCACCGCCCCCGGCGGCTTTGTGCTGACTCCTGCTGACCGGTCGGCCTAGGCCTGGGTCTCCGAGTCCTCGGTCTCCGCGTCGCGGCGCAGCCCGGGCTTCAGCTCCTTGAGCCGGCCCAGCAGACCGTTGACGAACGACGGCGAGTCGTCGGTGGAGAACTCCTTGGCGAGCTGCACCGCCTCGTCGATCACCACCGCGTCCGGAGTCGCGTCCTCCCACACCAGCTCATAGGCGCCGAGCCGCAGGATGTTCCGGTCGACGACCGGCATCCGGTCCAGCGTCCAGCCCACCGCGTAGGTGGCGATCAGCTCGTCGATGCGCGCGGTGTGCTCCGCGTACCCCTCGACGAGCTGCATCGTGTATTCGCTGACCGGAGGCTGCCGGTCGTCGGTCCGGGCGTGCCGAATCCAGTCCGCGAGGACGGTCTGCACGGAGCTGCCACGCTGGTCGGCCTCGAAAAGGATCTGAAAGGCACGCTTACGGGCCTTGTTGCGGGCAGCCACGGTTAGTTGTTCACCCGACCGAGGTACTCACCGGAACGGGTGTCAACCTTGATCTTTTCACCGGTGGTGATGAACAGCGGGACGCCGATCTCGTAGCCGGTCTCCAGCTTGGCGGGCTTGGAGCCACCGGTGGAGCGGTCACCCTGGACGCCGGGCTCGGTGTATTCGATCACCAGCTCGACGGCGGCGGGCAGCTCGACATACAGAGGGTTGCCCTCGTACATCGCCACGACCGCCTCGAACCCCTCGAGCAGATACCGGGCGTTGTCGCCGACGACCTCGGGGGTGACGTAGATCTGGTCGAACGTGTCCATGTCCATGAACACGAAGCTGTCGCCGTCCTTGTACGAGAACTGCATGCCGCGCTTGTCGACATTGGCCGTCTCGACCTTCACGCCGGCGTTGAAGGTCTTGTCGACCACCTTGCCGGACAGCACGTTCTTGAGCTTGGTGCGCACGAAAGCAGGGCCCTTGCCGGGCTTGACGTGCTGGAACTCGACAACGGACCAGAGCTGGCCGCCGTCGAGCTTGAGCACCATGCCGTTCTTGAGGTCGTTCGTGGATGCCACGGTTGCGGGATCTCCTGGACTACAGCTGGTGGAGACCAGAGAGCCGCGATGCGCCGCTTATCAGCCACGGCCGGCAGTCGAAACCTGTCAGCCAGAACTACAGCGCGAGCAGCTCTTTGGTCGTGATGGTGAGTAGCTCGGGTCCGCCGTCCGCCTCGGGGCGAACGACGAGCGTGTCGTCGATCCGGACACCGCCCCGTCCCGGGAGGTGGACCCCCGGTTCGACGGTGACCGGCACACAAGCGTCCAGTTTACCCATGGCCGACGGCGACAGCCGAGGGTCCTCGTCGATTTCGAGGCCCACACCGTGTCCGGTACGTGCCTCCAGCCCCTCCCCGTACCCCGCGGCGTCCAGTATCTGACGGGTCACCCGGTCCACGTCCCGGTACGCCATGCCCGGCAGCAGCGCCTCCCGGCCGGCCCGCTGAGCGGCGAAGACGAGGTCGTACAGCTCGACCTGCCAGTCCGCGGGCGAGGGGCCGATGACGAACGTACGGCCCACCTGGCAGCGGTACCCGCGGTAGTCGGCGCCCAGGCAGATGGTCAGGAAGTCGCCCTCCTCCACCCGCCGGTCGGTGGGCAGATGCCCGGACCGGCCCGCGTGCGGCCCCGCGGCGACGATGGTGGGGAACGCCGGGCCGTCCGCCCCGTGATCCACCAGCCTGCGCTCCAGCTCCAGCGCGAGATGCCGCTCGGTGCGGCCCACCAGGATCGATTCCAGCAGCTCGCCGAGGGCCTGGTCGGCCAGCTCCCCGGCGATCCGCATGCAGGAGATCTCCTCGTCGTCCTTGACGATCCGCAACTGCTCGACGGTCCGCCCCAGGTCGGTGAGGCGCAGCCGCGGAGCGGCGGTGCCGACCGCCCGGTGGCGGGCCACGGTCAGGTCGTGCTCCTCGACGGCCAGCGACTCGGCGCCGTCCGCCGCGGCCAGGTCGGCGGCGGCCACGGCCGGGTCGCCGTCCGGCCCGGGCAGCAGGAGCAGCCGCAGATCCTCCGGATGCGGCCCCGGCACCGGCCCCCACGAGGACGCCTCGGGCGCCACCAGGACGTCCTGGACGGGCCCGAGGAGCAGCGTGGCGCCCGGAGGCGCGTCACCGCACAGATAGCGCACGTTGGCGGGCCGGGAGACCAGGGCGGCCTCGCTCCCGGCCGCCGCGTACTGGTCGTGCAGGCGGGCACGTCGGTCCGCGTACACCTGGGACATGCCCCTGAGCGTACGCACTCCGGCCCGCCCCGGCCGTCTGAGCGCCGCCGGATGAGCCGCCGCCAGAGGCCGGGCTCGTGAGCCCGGCCTCTCAGAAGGCGGGCGGGCTCGCGATCGAGCGGGCCACGACCTCGTCCAGCATGCGGGCGGTGGTCTCCACGTCGTACGTCGAGTTGTCGATGATCGGCAGCCCCGAGCCGTACCAGCCCGCCATCCGGCCGTGGATGCGGGCGACCTCTTCGTCGCTGAGGCGGCGGTTGCCGCTGCGGGCCGCGTTCCGCTCCAGGACGATCTCCAGGCCGGGCAGCACGACCACGGGCAGGAGGCCGGGACCGACATGCCGCTTCCAGCCGCCGAGGCCGACGACGGGACGGTCCGGGAAGACTGCGTCGTCGAGGATGCAGGAGATGCCGTTGGCCAGGAAGTTACGGGCGGCGAAGCCGCAGGTGCGGCGGGCGAGACGGTACTGCGCCTCGGAGTTCTCGTTCCAGCCCGACTGGGGATTGGCGAAGCCCGACCTGACCCATTCGCGGACGTCGTCGAGGCTGATGTGGGCGGTGGGCACCCGGCGGCGGTCGGCCCAGTAGCGGGCGACGGTGGTCTTGCCCGCTCCGGCCGGTCCGATGAGCAGCACCGCGACGGCGGCGTGGGAGGCGTCGACCATGGCCGGGTCGGCGGGCGGGTGCGGCAGCGGGACGGGCCCGCCGGGCGGCAGCTGGATGTGGCCGGTGGAGCCGGGGTGCTCGACGGGCGGCTGCGGGGTGGGGTGCCCGGGCTGCGGATGGCCCGTCACCGGGGGCACGGGCACCGGCTGCATGGGCACCGCGGGGTGCGCGGGCGGCGCCGGTGGGGTGGGCACCGGAGGTACGGGCGGGGCCGGGGGGTGCGCATGGGGACCGGGGGGTTGGCTCGCGCTCTGGGCCCAGCCTGCGCCCTGCGGCCCGGGGCCCTGCCCCGCCGGCCGGTGGGACGGTGGCAGCGGAGCTCCCACTGCGTGCTGCATCCGGTGGCACTCCGTCTCGTACAGGCGGCAGTCGTGACGGAACAACTGTCGCGTGGTGACGCGGCGGTGAGGCCGCTCCTACCGAACGGTACCTGCCCAGGCCCGCGCTGTGTGAACGCCCCGGAAACCCGATGAGTGCCCGTCCCGGCGCTTCAGCCAGGCAATTTGTCCTCAAGGGGCCGCAACTGCGGTCCCGTTCCCGGGTGTTCGAAAGCCCGCGGCGGTGCCGCGGGCTTCGATGGTGATGACACGGTTGTGACGGAACCCGGTCAGCTCCCGGACGTCTCCCGGGAGATCTCCCCGTACGCCGCGAGCAGCACCGCCGGGTCCGGCCCTTCCAGCACGGTCGGCTTGGCGATGCCGTCCAGCACGATGAAGCGCAGCAGGTCACCGCGGGACTTCTTGTCGACCTTCATGGTCTCCAGCAGCTTGGGCCACTGGTCGCCACGGTAGGTGAGCGGCAGTCCGACGGACTCCAGGACGGCGCGGTGCCGGTCGGCGGTGGCGTCGTCCAGGCGGCCCGCGAGACGGCCCAGTTCGGCGGCGAAGACCATGCCGACGGAGACCGCGGCGCCGTGCCGCCAGTTGTAGCGCTCGTTCTTCTCGATGGCGTGCGCGAGCGTGTGCCCGTAGTTGAGGATTTCGCGCAGGCCGGATTCCCTGAGGTCGCTGGAGACGACCTCGGCCTTGACCCGGATGGAACGCTCGATCAGCTCGGCGGTGTGCGCACCGCCGGGGGTGCGGGCGGCGGCCGGGTCCTGCTCGATGAGCTCCAGGATGGCCGGGTCGGCGATGAACCCGGCCTTGATGACCTCGGCGAGACCGCTGATGTAGTCGTTGGCGGGCAGCGAGTCCAGCGCGGCCAGGTCGCACAGCACCCCGGCCGGGGGGTGGAAGGCGCCGACGAGGTTCTTGCCCTCGGCGGTGTTGATGCCCGTCTTGCCGCCGACCGCCGCGTCGACCATGCCGAGCACGGTCGTCGGGACGGCGATCCAGCGCACCCCGCGCAGCCAGGTCGCGGCGACGAAACCGGCGAGGTCGGTGGTGGCGCCGCCGCCGACGCCGACGATCACATCGCTGCGGGTGAAGCCGGTCTGGCCGAGCGCCTTCCAGCAGTACGCGGCGACCTCGGCGGTCTTGGCCTCCTCCGCGTTCGGCAGCTGGATCGCGATGGCCTCGTACCCCTGGTCGGCGAGGTCCTGGCGGATCGCCTCGCCGGTGTCGGCCAGCGCCTCGGGGTGCAGGACGGCGACGCGCTTGACGGCCCCGGCCTCCCCGATGAGCCCGGGCAGCTCGCCGAGGAGCTGGCGGCCGACCAGGACCTCGTACGGCGCGGTGCCCGCGGTGCCGCCGACCTGGATGCGCGTGGGGGTTTCGGTGCTCATGCCTTTTTCAGCTCCAGTGCGTCCATGACGGCGTCGACGACCTCGTCCGGGGTGCGGCCCTCGGTCGTCACGACGGCCCGGGCGACTTCGGTGTACAGCGGGCGGCGCTGCTCCATCAGCTCGCGCCAGCGCTGGCGCGGGTTGACGGCGAGCAGCGGGCGGGGGGCGTCCAGGCCGGTGCGCTTGACCGCCTCGGCGACGCCCATCTCCAGGAAGATCACCGGGAGGCCGGTGAGCAGGGCGCGGGTGTCCGGGTCCAGGATCGCGCCGCCGCCGAGCGCCAGCACGCCCTGATGACCGGCGACGGCGGTCCGCACGGCCTGCCGCTCCAGCTCGCGGAAGTGGGGCTCGCCCTCGTTGATGAAGATCTCGGAGATCTCCTTGCCCGCGGTCTCCACGATGTCGGTGTCGGTGTCGCGGAACGTGGTGCCCAGCCGCTCCGCGAGCGCCCGTCCGACGGTGCTCTTCCCGACGCCCATGGGCCCGACCAGGACCGCGGCGGGCCCCTCCGACGCGCTTGGCCCCTCCGGTGCGCTGGACGCGGTCACCGGATGGCCAGGCTGTCGAGGAAGCCGCGCACGTTACGGCGGGTCTCGGCGACCGAGTCGCCGCCGAACTTCTCGGCGACCGCGTCCGCCAGGACCAGGGCGACCATCGCCTCGGCGACGATCCCCGCGGCCGGGACCGCGCACACGTCCGAGCGCTGGTGGTGGGCCTTGGTGGCCTCGCCGGTGGTGACGTCGATGGTGGCCAGCGCGCGGGGCACGGTGGCGATCGGCTTCATCGCGGCCCGTACCCGCAGCAGCTCGCCGGTGGTCAGCCCGCCCTCGGTGCCGCCGGAGCGGGCGGAGGAGCGCCTGATGCCCTCGTCGGTCGACACGATCTCGTCGTGCGCCTGGGAGCCGGGCACCCGGGCCAGGTCGAAGCCGTCGCCGACCTCGACGCCCTTGATGGCCTGGATGCCCATCAGCGCGGCGGCCAGCCGGGCGTCCAGACGGCGGTCCCAGTGCACATGCGAACCGAGGCCCACCGGCACGCCGTACGCCAGCACCTCGACGACGCCGCCGAGGGTGTCACCGTCCTTGTGGGCCTGGTCGATCTCGGCGACCATCGCCTTGCTCGCGTCGGCGTCCAGGCAGCGCACCGGGTCGGCGTCGAGCCGCTCGACGTCGGACGGCTCGGGGTAGACGCCGTACGGGGCCTTGGCGGCGGCCAGCTCGGTCACATGGGAGACGATCTCGATCCCGGCCGTCTCCTTGAGGTAGGAGCGGGCGACGCTGCCGAGGGCGACGCGGGCGGCGGTCTCGCGTGCGCTGGCCCGCTCCAGGATGGGCCGGGCCTCGTCGAAACCGTACTTCTGCATGCCCGCGAGGTCGGCGTGACCGGGGCGGGGACGGGTCAGCGGCGCGTTACGGGCCAGCCCGTCCAGGATCTCGGGGTCGACCGGGTCGGCGGCCATGACCTGTTCCCACTTGGGCCACTCGGTGTTGCCGACCATGATCGCGACCGGGGAGCCGAGGGTCAGACCGTGCCGGACGCCGCCGATGAAGGTGACTTCGTCGCGCTCGAACTTCATCCGCGCCCCGCGGCCGTAGCCGAGCCGCCTCCGCGCGAGGGCGTCCGCCACCATGTCGGTGGTGATCGGCACCCCGGCGGGCAGCCCCTCCAGCGTCGCCACAAGCGCGGGGCCGTGCGACTCCCCCGCGGTCAGCCAGCGCAACCTGCTCAACGGTGCTCCCTCATGCGTTGCCCCTCGACGTCTCGTGGCGGGACCTGGTGGGGCCTGGCCCGCCTCCTCCGATCCTCCCACGTCCGCCCAGGCGGCCGGGGCAGTGGTCCATCAGACGGACCTGCGCATGAGACGCGGTGCCGGGCCAGGGGCGGGGTCGGGCGCGATCAGGGCGCGATCAGGAACGCCGCGCGGGCGTCAGGCGCGGGCGTCAGGCGCGGGCGGCGAGGGCCGCCTCGCCCGCCTCGCGCATCGCGGCGAGCGGCGCCGGGGCGCGCCCGGTGATCTGCTCGACCTGCCCCACGGCCTGGTGGACCAGCAGGTCGAGACCGCCGACCACCGCGCCGCCGCGCGCCGACCAAGCGGCCGCCAGGGCGGTCGGCCAGGGGTCGTAGAGGACGTCGAAGAGCGTGCCGGGCCGTTCGGGGACCGACGCCGCGAGCGCGTCGGTCGTCCCGGCGGGGGTGGTGGCGATCACCAGTGGCGCGCCGAACGCCTCGGCCGCGGCGCCCCAGTCCGCCGTACGCACCGTCACGCCCAGCCGCTCGCCCCACTGCCGCACCTCGGCCGCCCGGGCGTCGCTGCGGACGTACACGGTGATCTCGCCGTCGCAGACGCGGGACAGTGCCGCCAGGGCGGAGGAGGCGGTGGCCCCGGCACCCAGGACGGCCGCGCGCTCCACCCGCTGGACACCGCGCTCCGCGAGCGCCGCCACCATGCCGGGGATGTCCGTGTTGTCGCCGAGCCGGCGGCCGTCGTCGGTCAGGACGACCGTGTTGACCGCCTCCACCGAGGCAGCCGTGTCACTAATGCGGTCCAGCAGCGGGATGACCGCGCGCTTGAGCGGCATGGTCACCGAGAACCCCGCCCAGCCCTGCTCCCCCGGCCCGCCGATCCGCTCGAAGAAGCCGGGCAGCGCGGCCTCGTCCAGTTCGACGGCGCCGTAAGTCCAGCCGTCGAGGCCCAGCTTCCGGTACGCGGCGTTGTGCAGCGCCGGGGACAGGGAATGGGCGACCGGCGAGCCGAGCACCGCTGCCTTGCGGTTGTGCGACATCTTTCCTCAGCCGTTGTTCTCACGTTGCTGCTTGTTGAACTTGTCGACCCACTTCTGGTGTTCCGCGTAGGTCTTGGAGAACTGGCTCTTGTTGCCGATCGCCACGAAGTAGTACCAGCCGTCGCTGGTCGGGTTCATCGACGCCTTGAGCGCGTCCGCACCGGGGTTCCCGATCGGGCCCGGCGGCAGACCCTTGTAGAAGTAGGTGTTGTACGGGTTGTCGTAGCCCTTGATCTCGCTGATCGAGATGTCGAGCTTGCTCTGGTTCTTGATGTAGTTGTACGTCGAGTCGAACTCCAGCTTGCCGTTGGTCTGGCTGTTGCCGGGCTCGAGCCGGTTGTAGACCACTTCGGCCATCTTGCGGAAGTCGCTGTGGGTGATGCCCTCCGCCTGGACCAGGCTCGCCACAGTGATGAGTTGCAGCGGGCTCTTGAGGCCCAGCTCCTTGGCCTGGCCCTCCAGGTCCTGCTTCGCGTAGTTCCGCTTGGCCTCGGCGACCATCTTGCGCAGCACGTCCGCGGGCTTGGCGTTCTTGCCCACACTGTAGCGGGACGGGTAGAGGAATCCTTCCAGCGGATCCTTGATCTTGGAATTGTCATTCGCCCAGGAAGGCAGCCCGAGGTTCTTGGCCTCCTTCTTGGCAATGCCCGCCGTGGTGCCCGCCTTGACGCCGGTCTTCTTGTCGATCGCCGCGTAGACCGCCACATCGCGCATGCCCTCGGTGACGATCAGCGCGTTGTTGCCCGCGGGGCTGAGCATCAGCTTCACCGCGGCTTCGCCGGACATTTCCTTGCGGAGGCTGTAGCTGCCCGGCTGGACGAACTTGCCGCTGTCCTCGACCGCTTCCACGAATGCGCCGCTGCTCTTCACCACGCCCTTTTCGGCGAGGATGCCGCCGATTTCGGCGTTGCCCGAGCCGTCCGGGACCTCCACCTCGACCTGACCGCTGCCCTGGCCCTCGTAGTCCGGCGCCGGGCCGAAGCGGGTCTGCCAGAAGTCATAGGCGAAATAGCCGCCTCCGCCGACGACACCCACCAGGACGACGGTGACGAAGAGACAGGCGACCCCGTTGCGGCGCTTGGGCTCGGCCTTCGACTTCTTGGCCTTCGTGGACTTCTTGCCCTTCTGGGAGCGGCCCTCGGAGTCGGCGCCCTCCGCGTCGTCGGCGTCGTCGTCCGACGTGACGCGGCCCCCGGGACCACTTCCCTCCAGGAAGAACGGATGATCCTCTTCCAGGCTGTCCCTGCGGGATGCCTCCGACTCCTGTTCCTGCTGCGGCGGCTGTGCCTGCTGGGGCACCTGGGGCATCTGCTGGGTCTCCCCCGGCAGCTGCGCGTCCTGCGGGATCACCTGCGGAGGTTCGTGCGCCGTCTGCTGCGGGAAGCCCTCCTGGCCGCCGCCCTGGGCCGCGTAGCCGTACGGGTCGTTCGGGTCCATCCCGGCGCCGTACGAGACGTCCCAGCCGCCGGTGTCGTATCCCTGCTGGCCCTGCTGCCCCTGCTGGTCCCAGGGGGGCTGCTGTTGCTGCTGCGGGAACGGCTGGGCGTCCTGCGGGTATCCGTGCGGGTACTGCTGGTGCCCGTAGGGGTCCTGCCCGTAGACGTCCTGGCCGTGGAGACCCGGGTCGTAGCCGCCTTGCGCGTAGCCGTCCGGTGCGTAGGGGACCTGTCCGTAGGGGTCGTTCGGGTCCTGCGGATACGGTTCCTGACCCGTCACCGCCTGATGCCCGCCCCATCCCTGGTCCCCGTACAACGGGTCCTCGGGATGCCACGGTTGGGAGCCGGGTCCCCGGCCGTACTCAGTCATCGAACCCCTAGCGATGGCGGTGGCAGCCACCGTGCGCGCTCGCGGCACAAGCGACGGCTGCCATGTCGCGCGGAACGTTACCGTATCGCGATCAGATGACCACTTCGACGGCCTCGCCCGGGGCCCGCCCGGAGGCCCGCTCGGTCTCCAGCGCGCTCTGCAGGATGACCACCGCGGCTGCCTGGTCAACCACCGAACGGCCCTTCTTGGACGACACCCCGGAAGCCCGGAGGCCGTGCGTCGCTGTGACGGTCGTCATACGTTCGTCCACGAGCCGCACGGAGACCGGCTGGACCCGCCGCGCCAGCTCCCGGGCGAAGGTGCGCACCTTGGCCGCGGCCGGCCCCTCGCGCCCGTTGAGCGAGCGCGGGAGGCCGATCACCACCTCGATGGGCTCGTACTCCTCGACGAGGGCCGCCAGCCGCTTGTGGGCGGCCGGGATGTCACGTCCCGGCACGGTCTCCACAGGGGTGGCGAGGATCCCGTCGGGGTCGCACGAGGCGACCCCGATCCGGGCGTCCCCGACGTCGATGGCGATGCGCCGGCCGCGCCGCACGGCTACTGGCCCGATTCCGCGACGAGCCGCTCGACGGCCTCGATGGCGTCGCCGACGGCGTCCGGGTTCTGGCCGCCGCCCTGGGCGACGTCCGGCTTGCCGCCGCCTCCGCCGCCGAGCGTCTTGGCGGCGGTACGGACCAGGTCACCGGCCTTGAGGCCGCGCTCGCGGGCCGCCTCGTTGGTGGCGATGACGGTCAGCGGACGGCCGCCTCCCACGGTGAACAGGGCGACGACGGCGGGCCGGTCGAGGGCGCCCGACTTCTGGTCCAGCCGTCCGCGTACGTCCAGCACCAGCTTGCGCAGGTCGTCGGCGGAGGTGCTGTCCGGCACCTGCCCGGTGGCCAGCGTGACGCCCCGGACGTCCTTGGCGCTGTCGGCGAGCCCGGCGGCGGCCTGCAGCACCTTCTCGGCGCGGAACCGCTCGATCTCCTTCTCGGCGTCCTTGAGCTTGGCGAGCATGCCGGAGATCTTCTCCGGAAGCTCCTCCGGACGCCCCTTGACCAGGTCGGTGAGCTGGGAGACGACCGTGTGCTCACGGGCGAGGAAGTTGTACGCGTCCACACCCACCAGGGCCTCCACGCGGCGCACACCGGAGCCGATGGAGGACTCACCGAGCAGCTTCACCAGACCCAGCTGGGCGGTGTTGTGAACGTGCGTACCGCCGCACAGCTCCTTGGAGAAGTCACCGATGGTCACCACGCGCACCCGGTCGCCGTACTTCTCGCCGAACTCGGCGATGGCGCCCTGCTTCTTGGCGTCGTCCATGCTCATGACCTCGGCGCGGACGTCGAGTTCGCGGGAGAGCACCTCGTTGATCTTCTGCTCGACGTCGGTGAGCACCCCGCCGGGGACGGCGGACGGCGAGCCGAAGTCGAAGCGGAAGCGGCCGGGCGAGTTCTCCGAACCGGCCTGGGCGGCGGTCGGGCCCAGGGCGTCGCGCAGCGCCTGGTGGGTGAGGTGGGTGGCGCTGTGGGCGCGGGCGATGGCCCGGCGGCGGGCGACGTCGATCTCGGCGTACGCGGCGGAGCCGACCGTCACCTCGCCGACCTGGACGACGCCCTTGTGCACGCTGACGCCGGGCACCGGCTGCTGGACGTCCCGCACCTCGATGACGGCGCCGGAGGACAGCTTGATCTTGCCCATGTCGGCGAGCTGGCCGCCGCCCTCGGCGTAGAAGGGGGTGCGGTCGAGGACGACCTCGACCTCGTCGCCCTCGGAGGCGGCGGGCGAGGACACCCCGTCGACCAGCAGGCCGACGACGGTGGACTCACCGGAGGTGTCGCTGTAGCCGGTGAACTCGGTCGAGCCGGAGGTGTCGGCGACCTCGCGGTAGGCGGACAGGTCGGCGTGACCGGTCTTCTTGGCCTTGGCGTCGGCCTTGGCGCGCTCCCGCTGCTCCCGCATCAGGCGGCGGAAGCCGCTCTCGTCCACCGACAGGCCCTGTTCGGCGGCCATCTCCAGGGTGAGGTCGATCGGGAAGCCCCAGGTGTCGTGGAGCAGGAACGCCTTGTCGCCGGGGAGCACCGAGCCGCCCGCGGCCTTGGTGTCGGTGACGGCGGTGTCGAGGATGTTCGTACCGGCCTTGAGGGTCTTCAGGAAGGCCGACTCCTCGGCGAGCGCGACGGTCTCGATGCGCTTGCGGTCGGTCAGCAGCTCCGGGTACTGCTGGCCCATCGTCTTGAGGACGGTGTCCACCAGCTCGCCGACGACCGGCTCGGTGGCTCCGAGGATGCGCATGTTGCGGATGGCGCGGCGCATGATGCGGCGCAGCACATAGCCGCGTCCCTCGTTGCCGGGGGTGACACCGTCGCCGATGAGCATGACGGAGGTGCGCATGTGGTCGGCGACCACGCGCAGGGACACGTCCGACTCGTGGGCGGCGCCGTAGACGACCCCGGTCAGCTCGGTGGCCTTGTCCATCACGACGCGCAGGGTGTCGGTCTCGTACATGTTCTGCACGCCCTGCAGGATCATCGCGAGGCGTTCGAGGCCGAGGCCGGTGTCGATGTTCTTGCTGGGCAGCTCGCCGAGGATGGGGAAGTCCTCCTTGCCCTCCCCCGCGCCGCGCTCGTACTGCATGAAGACCAGGTTCCAGATCTCCACGTAGCGCTCGTCGTTGACGGCCGGGCCGCCCTCCTCGCCGAACTCCGGACCACGGTCGTAGTTGATCTCGGAGCAGGGGCCGCAGGGGCCGGGTACGCCCATGGACCAGTAGTTGGGGCCCATGCCCAGGCGCTGGATGCGCTCGGCGGGGACGCCGACGACCTCGCGCCAGATGCGCTCGGCCTCGTCGTCCTGCTCGTAGACGGTGATCCACAGGCGCTCGGGATCCAGCCCGTAGCCACCGTCCGCCACGGAGCCGGTCAGCAGCTCCCAGGCGTAGGTGATGGCGCCTTCCTTGAAGTAGTCGCCGAACGAGAAGTTGCCGCACATCTGGAAGAACGTGCCGTGCCGGGTGGTCTTTCCGACCTCTTCGATGTCCGGCGTCCGCACGCACTTCTGCACACTGACGGCGCGCTTGTAGGGCGGCTGGACCTCACCCAGGAAGAACGGCTTGAAGGGGACCATGCCCGCGTTGACGAGCAGCAGGGTCGGGTCGTCCGCGATGAGCGACGCCGACGGCACGACGGTGTGCCCGCGCTCCTCGAAGAAGCGCAGCCAGCGGCGGCGGATTTCAGCCGACTCCATCAGTGGTCCTCATTTCGGGCGTTCGGGTAGGGGTTGCGAGATGTGTGGGTCAGCTGGGCCCGGCCGCGCTGGGCGGGCAGCTGCGTCAAGTCGTTGACGGGCGCCGAGGTCAGTCCCAGGGCGTCCTTGAGGGCCGCCTCGCGGTCGGCCATGCCATCGCGCACGTCGAGCGCGAAGACCTTGATCCGCCGTCCGGCGAGCACCGCCCGGTCGGCGGCCTGCGCCGCCAGGCTCTCGGGGGTGAGCTGATTGAGCTTGCGCTGGACCTTGGTGGTGGCCCACACACCGGCTGCGACGCCGGTGGTGAACCAGAAAGTGCGGCGGAACATCCGGTCTCTAGCCCTTCGATCCACGGTTTCGGCGGCCGCCCCGGCGGGCGGACGGCAGGGTCTTGCCGATGACGACGGTGCGCGCGGGCGCCTCCTCGGGAGCCGCCTTACGGCCGATCGCGCGGCGGACGCCGTAGCCGAACGCCGCCACCTTGACCAGCGGTCCGCCGAAGGCGGAGGAGACGGTCGAGGACAGCGCGGAGGCGTTCGAGGTGACCTCCTGGACGTCGGAGGCGATCGAGTCCACGCGCGCGAGCTGGGTGTTCGCCTCGCGCACGGTCGCGGACGCCTCACTGAGCAGCGGCACCGCCTGCTCGGTGACCTCCGCCACCAGCCGGGTCGTCGCCTTGAGCGTCTGGGCGAGCCTCACCAGGGCGAGGGCGAGGAAGGACACCAGGATCGCCCAGAAGACGGCCACGAGGATCCCGGCCACCTCTCCACCGGACACGTTGCACCGCTCCCTGCTGCCGATCACGTCGGTCGTCGTCGTTCGGGTCGTCCGTCGATTCGAGTCGTCCGTCGCCCATCGGTCTCGGGCGGTCATCCGGGCGCGGGCGGCAGGTATCGACCCTATCGCGCCGGGCAGGCCCGGCTGAAACGCATTCCCCTCAGCCAAACAGCCCGCGGGTTCCCCTCCGACACGGCGGTCGATGGGGAACCCGCGGGCTGTTGAGCACAAACGGATCCGCTGGGTCAGCGGGCGTAGTACTCGACGACGAGCTGCTCGTCGCAGATCACCGGGACCTCCTTGCGGTTCGGGTCCCGGTCCAGGCGGAAGGCGAGCGCCTTCAGGTTGACCTGCAGGTAGCGCGGGGTCTCGCCGTCGGGGGCGTAGCCACCCTCACGGGCCACCTGGAAGGGGTGCTTCTCGCGGCTGCGCTCGCGGACCATCACCACGTCGTCCGGGCGGACCCGGAAGGAGGGCTTGTCGACCTTGCGGCCGTTGACCTCGATGTGACCGTGGACCACCATCTGGCGGGCCTGGTAAATCGTGCGGGCGATTCCCGACCGCAGGACGAGCGCGTCCAGACGGCGCTCAAGCTCGATGATCAGGGCCTCGCCTGTCTTGCCATCGACCTTCCGAGCGCGGTCGTAGGCACGGGCCATCTGGCGCTCGCTGATGTCGTACTGAGCGCGCAGGCGCTGCTTCTCCAGCAGCCGGACCTTGTAGTCACTGGTCTGCTTGCGGCCACGGCCGTGCTCGCCGGGCGGGTAGGGACGGGCCTCGAAGTACTTGACGGCCTTCGGCGTCAGCGCGATGCCGAGTGCGCGCGACTTCTTGACCTTGGGACGCGACTGGTTCACGTGGAACGAACCTCCATGTAAGTTAGGTATGCCTTACCTTAGCCGAGGAGAACGTATGTTTCGACCTGGGATCCCCCTGCCCAGCACTGGTCAGAGCCTTCAGGAGGGTCAGCCGCGTCCCAAGGAAGACGCCCTGCGGCCGACGGCGGCAGAGCGTGTACGGACTCTCGTTGACGCCAAGGCTACGGCGTCGTTGACGATTCCCGGAATCGAGGTCCCCGATGACCTCACCACGGACGGACCCGCCGCCCGCGCCGTCACCCCGGACGGGGATGTGCTGCTGCTGGTCTCCGGCGCCTCACCGGCGGCCCGTGCCGCGGCCTACGCGCAGGACGACGACCTGACCTGCGTGATGGAGATCACGGACGTCGCCCCGGTCTCGGTGCCCCAGCGGATCCGCGGCCGCGCCTGGGTGGCCGGCTGGCTCACCCCCGTACGCGGCGGCGACCGCGCCGCGAGCGCGGCACTGCTCGCCCAGCACCACCCGGTCGGTGAGCTGCTGGGCCTCGGGGAAGCCCTGCAGCCCGACTCGGCCGCCGGACCGCGCGGCCGGACCTCCGCGTGGACGCTGCTGCGGCTGGAGGTCGCCGAGGCCTGTGTGGACGACCTGTGGGGTGCGGACGGCGTCGAACCGGACGACTTCGCGCAGGCCGCCCCCGACCCGCTCGCCCCGCACGAGGCCGATCTGCTGCAGCATCTGGACGCGGCCCACAGCGACCAGGTGCGCGGGCTGTGCGCCCTGCTGGGCGAGCGCTCGTCCATGGTGTGCCCCCGTGGCCCCGCGACCCCCGTGGCCCTCGACCGCTTCGGCCTGCGCGTCCGCTTCATGGGCGGCGCCGACCAGCCGTTCGACGCGCGCTTCGACTTCCCGGAGCCCGTGGAGAGCGTCTCCGAACTGCGCCGCGCGATGCACGCCCTGTTCGAGGCGGCCGCCGACTAGGGGCGGGCCCGGGCCCGGCCCGGGACGGACCATGCCCGTGACGGCGCCCCCGGACCGGGGGCACGGGGGCGGCGCGGGCTGAAACCCCTTACCGCGCGCTCCCCTTACTGCGCGTTCCTCTTACTACGCGCTCCCCTTGCCGCGCGCTGCCTCTGCCGTGCTGCCTTACGAGGACTCCGGCGGCGGGTCACCGCGCAGCCGCGCCCGGACCCGCTCGACCACATCCGCGTAGCGGGCCTCCGCCCCGTACCGCGTCGGCTCGTAGTAGCGCTTTCCGTGGATCTTGTCCGGCGCGTACTGCTGCGCCGCGATGCCGCCCGGCAGATCATGCGGATACAGATACCCCTGGGCGTGGCCGAGCTTTTCGGCGCCCTTGTAGTGCCCGTCCCGCAGATGCGGCGGCACCGGGCCCGCGAGCCCCGCCCGGACATCTGCCAGCGCCGCCCCTATCGCCGTCGTGGCCGCGTTGGACTTGGGCGCGAGCGCCAGCGCGATCGTGGCATGACTCAGTGTCAGGGCGGCCTCGGGAAAACCGATAAGCGCGACCGCCTGCGCCGCCGCCACGGCGGTGGGCAGGGCGGTCGGATCGGCCAGCCCGATGTCCTCACTCGCCGAGATCATCAGCCGCCGCGCGATGAACCGCGGGTCCTCCCCCGCCTCGATCATCCGCGCCAGATAGTGCAGCGCGGCATCCACATCCGAGCCGCGGATCGACTTGATGAGAGCGCTTGCCACGTCATAGTGCTGATCACCGGCCCGGTCATAGGTGACCGCGGCCCGGTTGACCGCCTCCTCCAGCGTGGTCAGCGTGATCTCCGCCTCGCCCTTGGCGATCGCCGCCCCGGCCCCCGCCTCCAGGGCGGTGAGCGCCCGCCGGGCGTCGCCACCCGCGATCCGCAGCAGATGTCCCTCGGCCTCGTCGGGGAGGGTGACCGCGCCACCGAGCCCCCGCTCGTCGGCCAGCGCGCGGCGGAGCAGCCCGCGCAGATCGTCGTCGGTGAGCGGCTCCAGGGTGAGCAGCAGCGAGCGGGACAGCAGCGGGGAGATCACCGAGAAGTACGGGTTCTCGGTGGTAGCCGCGATCAGGGTGACCCAGCGGTTCTCCACGGCGGGCAGCAGCGAATCCTGCTGCGCCTTGCTGAAACGGTGGATCTCGTCCAGGAAGAGCACGGTCTCCCTGCCGTACGCCCCCGAGGAGCGGCGCGCGCCGTCGATGACGGCCCGCACCTCCTTCACCCCCGCGGTGATCGCCGAAAGCTCCACGAACCGCTTCTGGGTGGCCTGGCTGACCACGTACGCGAGGGTGGTCTTCCCGATGCCGGGCGGGCCCCACAGCAGGACCGAGGACGGCCCGGCCGGGCCTCCGCTGCCCTCGCCGACCAGTCTGCGCAACGGAGCCCCGGGGCGCAGCAGATGCTGCTGGCCCACGACCTCGTCCAGCGTGCGCGGGCGCATGCGCACGGCCAGCGGACTGCTGGCCGGGTCCTTCTCCTGGCGGTCCTCGGCGGCGGCGGTGAACAGATCTGGCTCCACCCGGGAAGCCTATGACACCGCACCGACAGCGCCCCTTCCCCGGGGCCCGGGGCCAGCTGTTTCCGGGGCTCGGGCTAGCTGGTCCAGAAGTCCCACCAGCGCGTCAGGATCAGCATCCCGATCACGCCGAGCCACATCACCGGCACCACCCAGTGGAACTCCAGCAGCCCGCGCCGCAGTCCGTCCGGCGCCGGGAGGTATCCGTGCTTGAGGTTGTGGCCGGTGACGTAGCAGAACATCACGATGGTGGCGACCCAGGCGAGGCAGCACCACAGGCACAGCGAGCCGATGACGTACAGCGACTCGTACTGGAGCCAGGTCACGAAACCGGCGCCGAAGAGGGTGCCCGCGTTGAACGTCAGCCAGTACCAGCGCGGGAAGCGCGCCCCGGCCAGCAGGGAGACGCCCACGCAGATCACGATCCCGTAGGCGACCAGGCCGAGCATCGGGTTCGGGAAGCCGAACGCCGCGGCCTGCTTGCTCTCCATGATGTTGCCGCAGGAGACCACGGGGTTGAGGCTGCAGCCGGGGGTGTAGACCTTGCCGTCGGCCTTGTACTCAAGGATCTTGTTCTTGTCGAGCGTGATGACCCAGGCCGCCAGCAGCCCCATCGCGCCGGTGATCATGAGCAGGAGCGCGAAGGCGCGGCCGCCTCCCGTTCCGGTCCGAGCGCCGTCCCGCGCCTCGTCGGACTCCACGTCGTCCATCAGTGTCGTCGCCATATCGCCGTCCGTCGCTCTCCACACTGTCCGGCCCCGTCGGGCACGGCCATTGTGCCCCAACCCACGGGGCCGCAACGCCCCGTTGTCAGGGCCCGACCATCTTCGCGGATCTTCCGTTCGGCGGGGATAAGCACGGCTCCGGGGCGCCGCGGGGGCCAGGGTCCCGCCCCGAGGGGCGGGACCGGCCCCGGGGAGCGGCGTCGATTTGGCAGGATGAATCGCTTCCGCCGCGTTGACGACCGCGCCCCTGCTCGGGTGTCAGCTCAGCTTCGCCTGGACCGCGGTCACGATCTTGGACAGCGGAACGGCCTCCTGCTCGCCCGACTCCATGTCCTTCAGCTGGACCACGCCCTCCGCGAAGTCCCGCTCGCCCGCCACGATGGCGTACCGCGCCCCGCTGCGGTTCGCGGCCTTCATCGCGGCCTTGAGCCCCTTGCCGCCGTACGCGAAGTCGGTCGCCACGCCTTCCTTGCGCAGCTCGCCGACGACGCCGAAGAGGACCTTCCGGGCCTCCTCCCCCAGCGGCACGGCGAAGACGCTCGTCGCGTCGGGCAGGTTCAGCTGGACGCCCTCGGCCTCCAGCGCGAGCACCGTACGGTCCACACCGAGCGCCCAGCCCACCGAGGGGAGGGCCGGGCCGCCGATCATCTCGGACAGGCCGTCGTACCGGCCGCCGCCGCCGACCGCGGACTGCGAGCCGAGTCCGTCGTGGACGAACTCGAAGGTGGTCCGGGTGTAGTAGTCGAGGCCGCGGACCAGCTTCGGGTCGTCCTCGAAGACCACGCCCTGCGCGGTGATCAGCTCGCGCACCTGCGCGTGGTACTCCCGGCAGCCGTCGCACAGGTAGTCGCGCAGCAGCGGCGCTCCGGTCAGCTGCTTCTGGACCGCGTCCCGCTTGTCGTCGAGCACCCGCAGCGGGTTGATGTCGATGCGCCGCCGGGTGTCCTCGTCCAGGTCGAGCCCGCGCAGGAAGTCCTGGAGGGCGGCCCGGTAGACGGGGCGGCACTCGGCGTCGCCGAGCGAGTTCAGCAGGATGCGGAAGTCACGCAGCCCCAGCGACCGGTAGGCGTCGTGCGCGAGGATGATCAGCTCGGCGTCCAGCGCCGGGTCCTCGGCGCCGATCGCCTCGGCGCCGACCTGCGAGAAGTGGCGGTAGCGGCCCTTCTGGGGGCGCTCGTAGCGGTAGTACGAGCCGGAGTACCAGAGCTTGACCGGCAGGCTGCCGGCCTTGTGCAGATTGGCCTCCAGTGCGGCGCGCAGCACCGACGCGGTCCCCTCGGGGCGCAGCGCCAGCTCGTCGCCGCCCTTGGTGGTGAGGGTGTACATCTCCTTCGTGACGATGTCGGTGGACTCGCCGACACCGCGCGCGAAGAGTTCGACGTTCTCGAAGCCGGGGGTCTCGACGTAGCCGTAGCCGGACCGCCGGAGCGGGGTGGCGATGGCGTCCCGCACCGCGAGGTAGGTCGCGGAGACCGGCGGGATCAGGTCATAGGTGCCCTTGGGGGCCTTGAAGGTGCTCAACGTGGGTTCTCTCGTCACATTCCTCGTCGCGGAGCCGCGGCCGCGTCGGCGGCGCCCTGGGAGCCGGCGGCCACCTGCCGCAGGAAGGGGTTGGTGCCGCGCTCGCGGCCGATGCTGGTCTGGGGGCCGTGGCCGGACAGCACCACGGTCGAGTCGTCGAGCGGCAGGCACACACGGGCCAGGGACTCGAGGATCTCGGCGTGGTCGCCGCCGGGCAGATCGGTGCGTCCGATGGAGCCGGCGAAGAGCAGGTCGCCCGAGAAGAACACCGAGGGGATGTCCGCCTGTTCGGGCAGCCTGAAGGTCACCGACCCCTTGGTATGGCCCGGCGCGTGCGCGACGGTGAACTCCATCCCGGCCAGCCGCAGTTCGGAGCCGTCGGCCAGTTCCTTGACGTCGTCCGGCTCGCCGACGGTCAGCTCGCCCATCAGCTGCGTCCCGATGGACCGCCCGAGCGCCTTGGCCGGGTCGCTCATCATGTAGCGGTCGGCGGGGTGGATCCAGGCCGGTACGTCATGGGCGCCGCAGACCGGGACCACCGAGGCGACATGGTCGATGTGACCGTGGGTGAGGATGACGGCGACGGGCTTGAGCCGGTGTTTGGAGACGGCTTCCTCGACGCCTTGGGCCGCTTGGTGGCCCGGGTCGATGATCACGCACTCCTCACCCGCGGCAGGGGCGACCAGGTAGCAGTTGGTCCCCCAGGCCCCGGCGGGGAACCCGGCAATGAGCACGATCGTCCTTAAATGTCGTCCGGAAGAGTCGGCCGGCGGAAGAATGTCGGCAGCTCCAGAGCCTACCGGCGGCGGCCCCGGCACAGCGAACCCGTATACGGTACGGCCGAGCCCTCCGGCAGGACACCGAATGACATACGGCGTGAGGAGACGACCCGGTGGTCAGTAGCGAGCAGCGGCGGCGGCAGCTTGCCCGGGAGAAGTACCTGCGGCAGCAGCAGCGGCGCGAGACGGCACGGCGCAAGTCCCGCCAGCGCAATGTGGTGATCGCCTCCGTGCTGGCCGTGGTGCTGGCGGGCGGCGGGGCCGTGGCGGCCGCGGGCGCGTTCTCCGGGGACGACAAGGACAAGAAGAAGGACGACGCCGCCGCGTCCACCCCCTCGGCCCCCGCCACCAGCAAGGCGCCGGACCCGTGCGCCAAGGAGGCGAAGGCGGTCGCGGGCGAGAAGCCGAAGAAGATGTCGTTCAAGAAGGAGCCGGCGGTCTCCATCGACAAGTCGGCCTCGTAC
Organism: Streptomyces sp. NPDC041200; assembly: GCF_055591805.1. Taxonomy (NCBI): domain Bacteria; kingdom Bacillati; phylum Actinomycetota; class Actinomycetes; order Kitasatosporales; family Streptomycetaceae; genus Streptomyces; species Streptomyces sp. NPDC041200. The sequence goes on from NZ_JBVIZF010000015.1 coordinate 139,105, forward strand.
GCCATGGACCTGGAGACCACCTGCGGGGACATCTCCATCGACATGGACGCGGCCAAGGCGCCGCACACGGTCAACTCGTTCAACTTCCTGGCGGGCAAGGGGTACTTCGACCACACCAAGTGCCACCGCCTGGTGAACCAGGGGATCTACGTGCTCCAGTGCGGTGACCCGCAGGGCACCGGCGCGGGCGGCCCCGGCTACACCCTGCCGGACGAGAACCTGAAGGACCCCGCGCTCAAGGGCAACACGTACCCGGCGGGCACGGTCGCGATGGCGAACCAGTACAACGCGCAGACCAAGCAGGGCCGGAACAGCGGCGGCAGCCAGTTCTTCCTGGTCTACCAGGACAGCCAGCTCCCGCCGGACTACACCCCCTTCGGGAAGGTCTCCAAGGACGGCATGAAGGTCCTGAAGAAGATCGCCAAGGCCGGAGCGGCGGCACCCGATCAGATGCAGAACACCGCTCCGAACGCCAGCGTGGTGATCAACAAGGCGAAGGTCACCAAGTCCTGAGGTCGCCGGGCGTGCGTACTGCGAAATTTCGGTCGCGCAGGATACGGACAGCCGGGGCACCGGTCGCCTATGTTGGCGTTGTGCAGGGTGCCTGCCGCGATGGCCGCACCACCCTGCTGGGAGACCGGTCCGGGCGTCGCTGCCCGGCCGGAAGAAACTGTGGACGATGCCCGCGGGCCGCACGCCCGCCCCGGCATCATGTGGAGGAGGCGCTGTGAGCAGCGAGCCTTGGGGCCGCGTCGATGAGACGGGGACCGTGTACGTGCGTACGGCCGACGGTGAGCAGGTCGTCGGATCGTGGCAGGCGGGATCGCCCGAAGAGGCCCTCGCCTACTTCGAACGCAAGTACGACGGTCTGGTCGTCGAGATCGGCCTCCTCGAGCGCCGGGTCAAGACCACCGACCTGTCGGCCAAGGACGCGACGGCGGCCATCGAACACATCCGGCAGCAGGTCGACGAGCACCATGTGGTCGGCGACCTGGACGCGCTGCGCAAGCGGCTCGACCAGCTCGCCAAGGACGTCGAGGCGCGCCGTGAGGAGCGCCGGGCGGCCAAGGCGGTCCAGGCCGACGAGGCCCGGCAGGCCAAGGAGGCGCTGGTCGCCGAGGCCGAGGAGCTGGCGGCCAGTGAGCAGTGGCGGGCGGCCGGGGAGCGGCTGCGCGCCCTGGTCGACATCTGGAAGGGCCTGCCGCGGCTGGACCGCAAGACGGACGACGCGCTGTGGCACCGGTTCTCGCACGCCCGCTCGGCGTTCTCCAAGCGGCGCAAGGCGCACTTCGCGGCGCTGGACGCGCAGCGCGAGGAGGCCCGGCAGACCAAGGAGAAGCTGGTCGCCGAGGCGGAGGCACTGTCCGGCTCCACCGACTGGGGGCCGACCGCGGCCCGCTACCGGGAGCTGATGTCCGACTGGAAGGCCGCGGGCCGCGCGCAGCGCGAGCACGAGGACGACCTGTGGAACCGGTTCCGGGGCGCTCAGGACGTCTTCTTCCAGGCCCGGGGCGCGGTCTTCGCGGAGCGCGACGCCGAGCAGCGGGAGAACCTGGAGCGCAAGGAGGAGCTGGTCGTCGAGGCCGAGAAGCTGCTGCCGATCTCGGACCTGAAGGCGTCCCGCGCGGCCTTCCGGTCGATCAACGAGCGGTGGGAGGCCATCGGCCACGTGCCGAGGGACGCCCGCGCCCGCGTCGAGGGCCGGCTGCACGCGGTCGAGCGCGCCTTCCAGGAGGCCGACGAGGCCGAGTGGCGGCGTACGAACCCCGAGGCGCGGGCGCGCGCCCAGGGGCTCACCGGTCAGCTCCAGGACGCCGTCGACAAACTCCGTTCCCAGATCGACGCGGCCCGCGCGGCGGGGAACAACGCGAAGGCCGACAAGCTCTCCAAGGAGCTGGAGGGCCGGCAGGCGCTGCTGGACCAGGCGCTCAAGGGCCTGGAGGAGTTCGGCGGCTGACGCCTGACACCTGAACGTCCGACGCGAAGGGCGGCCCCGGGAGAGCCCGGGGCCGCCCTTCGCGTTCTGCGGCGCTTTCTCAGCGCGCCCGGGCCGACGTGACCCGGTACACGTCGTAGACGCCCTCGACGCCGCGTACGGCCTTCAGGACGTGCCCCAGGTGCTTGGGGTCGCCCATCTCGAACGTGAAGCGCGAGGTGGCCACCCGGTCGCGGGAGGTCTGCACGGCCGCGGACAGGATGTTGACGTGCTGGTCGGACAGGACGCGGGTGACGTCCGACAGCAGCCGGGACCGGTCCAGCGCCTCGACCTGGATGGCGACCAGGAAGACCGACGACTGGGTGGGCGCCCACTCCACGTCGAGGATGCGCTCGGGCTGCTGGGAGAGCGAGTCGACGTTGACGCAGTCGGCGCGGTGCACGGAGACGCCGCTGCCGCGGGTGACGAAGCCGATGATGGGGTCGCCCGGCACCGGTGTACAGCAGCGGGCCAGCTTGACCCACACGTCCTCGACGCCCTTGACGACGACGCCCGGGTCGGCGTTGGAGCGGCGCTTGGAGCGCCGGATGGGCGGGGCGGTCTCGGCGATGTCCTCGTTGGCGGCCTCCTCGCCGCCGAGGGCCGAGACGAGCTTGCCGACGACGTTCTGCGCGGAGACATGGCCCTCGCCGATCGCCGCGTAGAGCGAGGAGATGTCCGGGTAGCGCATCTCGTGGGCGAGGGTGACCAGCGAGTCGCCGGTCAGGATCCGCTGGATCGGCAGGTTCTGCTTGCGCATCGCCCGGACGATCGCGTCCTTGCCCTGCTCGATGGCCTCGTCGCGGCGCTCCTTGGAGAACCAGCCGCGGATCTTGTTACGGGCCCGCGGTGACTTGACGAAGCCCAGCCAGTCACGGGACGGCCCGGCACCGGCCGCCTTGGAGGTGAAGACCTCCACCAGGTCGCCGTTGTCGAGGGTCGACTCCAGCGGCACCAGCCGCCCGTTCACCCGCGCCCCGATCGTGCGGTGGCCGACCTCGGTGTGGACGGCGTAGGCGAAGTCCACCGGGGTGGCCCCGGCGGGCAGCGCTATGACGTCGCCCTTGGGCGTGAAGACGAAGACCTCGTTGCGGGACAGGTCGAAGCGCAGGGACTCCAGGAACTCGCCCGGGTCCTCGGTCTCCTTCTGCCAGTCCAGGAGCTGCCGCAGCCACGCCATGTCGTTGACGGCGTCGTCCTTGCCGGCCTTGCCCCGGGGCACGTCGGTGCGCACCTTGGAGGTCCCGGCGACCGCCTCCTGCTTGTACTTCCAGTGCGCGGCGATGCCGTATTCGGCGCGGCGGTGCATGTCGAAGGTGCGGATCTGCAGCTCGACCGGCTTGCCGCTGGGTCCGATGACCGTCGTGTGCAGCGACTGGTACATGTTGAACTTGGGCATCGCGATGTAGTCCTTGAACCGCCCGGGCACCGGGTTCCACCGCGCGTGGATGGTCCCGAGCGCCGCGTAGCAGTCGCGGACGGTGTCGACGAGCACCCTGATGCCCACCAGGTCGTAGATCTCGGCGAAGTCCCGGCCCCGCACGATCATCTTCTGGTAGACGGAGTAGTAGTGCTTGGGGCGGCCGGTGACGGTCGCCTTGATCCGGGCCGCCCGCAGATCGCCCTGGACCTGGTCGGTGACGACGGCCAGGTACTCGTCGCGCTTGGGGGCGCGCTCGGCGACCAGCCGGACGATCTCGTCGTACATCTTGGGGTAGAGGATCGCGAAGGCGAGGTCCTCCAGCTCCCACTTGATGGTGTTCATGCCCAGCCGGTGGGCCAGCGGGGCGTAGATCTCCAGCGTCTCGCGGGCCTTCTTCTCCTGCTTCTCCCGCTTCAGGTAGCGCATGGTGCGCATGTTGTGCAGCCGGTCGGCGAGCTTGATCACCAGGACCCGGGGGTCCTTGGCCATCGCGACGACCATCTTGCGCACGGTCTCGGCCTGGGCCGCTTCGCCGAACTTGACCTTGTCCAGCTTGGTGACGCCGTCGACGAGCAGGGCGACCTGGTCGCCGAAGTCGCGGCGCAGGGTGTCCAGGCCGTACTCGGTGTCCTCGACGGTGTCGTGCAGCAGCCCGGCCATCAAAGTGGCCGGATCCATACCCAGCTCGGCGAGGATCGTGGTCACCGCGAGCGGGTGGGTGATGTACGGATCGCCGCTCTTGCGCTTCTGGCCGCGGTGCCAGCGCTCGGCCACCTGGTACGCGCGCTCGATCTGGCGCAGCGTGGCGCCGTCCGCCTTGGGGTCGTTGCCGCGCACGATGCGCAGCAGGGGCTCCAGGACGGGGTTGTACGGGCTGGAGCGCTGCACGCCGAGGCGGGCGAGGCGGGCGCGTACACGGTTGGACGAGCCCGAGCGCGGGGCCGGGCTCTGCGTGGTGCGCGGCGCGGCCGGGGCGGGCCGCAGCTCACCCGTGCGGCCCGCTACGGGGGGCTTCGGGCGCGTCTGCTGCTCGGGGGTGCCGGACGCCGGGGCCGGACGGTCCGCGCCGTTTCCGGGCGTGGCGGAGGCCGCCGTCGTCTGCTCGGCGGCGGTGGTCGCGTCCGCTGCGGGACGGACTCCGGGGGAGAGCGGCTGGGCCTCGTCTGGCAAGAGAGCACTCCTCAAGCGGTCCGGACCCCAGGGGGTCGGGGTGCCAATGGTATCGATCCCGCCACTCCGCTTGCCTCTCGGCCGCGATGTCCGGGGAACGCCGGAGGGCGGGGACCTGTTCCTTGCGCAGGTCCCCGCCCTCCGGCGGCGGTGTCGGCGGATTCCGGTCAGACCGTGATCAGGGCCTCCAGCGGGGCGCTGTCGAGCGCGCTCAGCAAGCGTCTGCGGCCCTCCAGGAAGCCCAGCTCCATGAGCACGGCGACCCCGGCGACCTGGGCGCCGGCCCGCCGGATGAGCTGGAGCGACGCCTCGGCGGTGCCGCCGGTGGCGAGCACGTCGTCGATGACCAGGACCCGGTCGCCGGGCTCCAGCGCGTCCGCGTGTATCTCGATCTCCGCGGTGCCGTATTCCAGCTCGTACGCCTGCCCCAGGGTCGCCCCGGGGAGCTTTCCGGCCTTGCGGACCGGTACGAAGCCGATACCGGCGCGCACGGCGGCCGGGGCGGCGAGGATGAAGCCGCGCGCCTCCAGGCCCACGACCTTGTCCGCCCGGTGCCGCACGCACAGCTCGGCGAGCGCCTCGGTCAGCGCGGAGAAGGCCGCGGCGTCGGCGAGCAGCGGGGTGATGTCCTTGAACATCACGCCCGGCTGCGGGTAGTCCGGCACGTCCTGGATGCGGCTGAGCAGCAGCCCGCGCAGCTCCTCGGGACCGAGGGGGCCGGACGTCGCGGTCGCGGTCTGTTCCGCGGCCTGCCCGCTCATCGGCGCTTCCCCGACGGTCGGCCGCGGCCCCGGTTGCGGGAGGCGGGCTGGCGGCGCTGGCCGACGACTCCGGCCGGGGCCGCGTCCTCCAGGTCCGCTTCGTCGCCCTCGTCGCCCGGGTGCTCCTCGTCCTTCGTCTCGCGCTCGGCCTCCGCCTTGGCGGCCGCGGCGCGCTTGGCGCGCACCCGCTTGGCCAGCGCCTTCATCTGCGGGTCACGGCTCTTGAAGTCGGAGACCAGCGGGGTGGCGATGAAGATCGAGGAGTACGCGCCGGCGGCGAGGCCGACGAACAGGGCGAGCGAGATGTCGTTGAGCATGCCCGCGCCGAGCAGACCGCCGCCGATGAAGAGCATCGCGCCGACCGGCAGCAGCGCCACGACCGTGGTGTTGATGGAGCGCACCAGGGTCGAGTTGAGGCTCCGGTTGGCCACTTCGGCGTAGGTGAAGCGGGTCTGTTTGGTGATGTCCTTGGACCCCTCCTTGAGACCGTCGAAGACCACGACGGTGTCGTAGAGGGAGTAACCGAGGATCGTCAGCAGACCGATCACGGTGCCCGGGGTGACCTCGAAGCCGACCAGCGCGTAGACACCGACGGTGATGGTGAGGTCGTGGATCAGGGCGATCAGGGCGGCCAGCGCCATCCGCCATTCGAAGGCGATGGCCAGATAGATCACCACCAGGACCATGAAGATCGCGAGGCCCTGCCAGGCCTTACCGGCGATCTCCTCACCCCAGCTCGGGCCGACCAGCTGGGTGTCGATCTTGTCGGTCTTGACGCCCAGCTCCTTGGCCAGGTTCTCCTGGACCGGCACCGCTTCCTTGGTGCCCAGCTCGCTGATCTGGATCCGCAGACCGCCGCGGCCCAGCTCCTGGACGACGGCGGTGTGACCGCCGGACGCCTTCTCCGCCACCTCCTGGGCCTGGGAGACCGAGATGTTGCTGCTCGGGGTGTTGAAGACCGCGCCGCCGGAGAACTCGATGCCCATGTTGAGCCCGCGCACCGCCAGGCCCGCGATGGCCGTGATGGTGATCAGTATCGAGATGGCGTACCAGATCTTCCGCTTGCCGACGAAGTCGTAGCCGACCTCGCCTCGGTAGAGCCTGGCGCCGAGATTGCCGAGTCGCGACATCTCACGCCTCCTTCGTGTCGGCGGGGCCGGGGGCGGCGGGACGACGGCGGCGCAGCGGCGGTTTGGCCCCGAGGCGCTTGGGGTCCAGACCGGACCACGGGTGGCCGTTCCCGAAGAACGGGCGGCGTGCGAGGAGTGTCATCAGCGGCTTGGTGAACAGGAACACCACGACGACGTCGAGCAGCGTGGTCAGCCCCAGGGTGAAGGCGAAGCCCTTCACCTTGCCGACGGTCACGATGAAGAGCACCGCGGCGGCGAGGAACGACACGAAGTCGGAGACCAGGATGGTGCGCCGGGCCCGGGGCCAGCCGCGCTCGACGGCCGGGCGCAGCGAGCGGCCCTCACGGATCTCGTCACGGATGCGCTCGAAGTAGACGATGAACGAGTCGGCGGTGATACCGATCGCCACGATCGCGCCGCAGACGGCTGGCAGGTTCAGCGCGAAGCCGATACCGGGGCCGAGCAGCACCATGATCGTGTACGTCAGTATGGCGGAGACCGCGAGGGAGGCCATGGCCACCAGGGACAGACCGCGGTAGTAGACGACCAGGTAGATCACCACGAGGGCGAGGCCGATGGCGCCGGCGATCAGACCGGCGTTCAGCTGCTCGCCGCCGAGGGCCGCGGAGACGGTGGTCTCGTCCGCGATGTCGAAGGACAGCGGCAGCGCGCCGAAGGACAGCACGTTGGCCAGGTCCGAGGAGCTCTGCTGGGTGAAGCCGCCGGAGATGGTGGCGCGGCCGCCGGTGATGGCGCCCTGGGTGACCTCGGGGTCGGAGACGACCTCGCCGTCCAGGACGATCGCGAAGCGGTTCTGCGGCGACTGCTGCTTGGTCAGGTCGCCGGTGACCTTGGCGAACTTCTTGGCGCCCTTGTTGTTGAAGTCGAGCTGCACGATCCAGCCCGAGGCGTTCTGGCTCTCGAAGACGGACGAGGCGTCGTCCACATCGGTGCCCTCGACCTCGGAGGGGGCCAGGACGAACTTCGAGTCACCCTTCTGGCTGCAGGCCAGAACGGGGTCGGTCGGCTTGGTGTTGGCCGCCTTCTCCGCCGCAGCGGCACGGCCCGCCCTCGTGGTGCAGTCCAGCGCCGCGAAGTCCTTGGCCAGCTTCTCCTGATCGGACTGGCTGGGCTGGCTGGGGGCGTCCGACGGCTTGCCCGTCTCGCCGCTCTTGGGGGTCTTGGACGGGTCGGGGGTCGGCGCCGCCTTGTCGGCCTTCAGCGCCTCGGGGACGGCACGGCCCTGGGTGGTGGAGGTCGGGGTGGGCGAGCTCTCGGGCTTCCCGCTGCTGCCCTGGTCACCCTTGTCCGGCTTGCCCTTGGACGCGCTCGCGGAGGGGCTCGGGGTGCTGCTGGGCTGCTTGGTCTTGCCGCCGGACGTGGTGGTCATCACCGGCCGGAAGTACAGCTGGGCGGTGGTACCGACCTGCTGCCGGGCCTGCTTCGCGTCCGTCCCCTTGGGGATGTTCACGATGATGTGCTTCTCGCCCTGCGTCTGGACCTCGGCCTCGGACACGCCCAGGCCGTTGACCCGCCGCTCGATGATGCCCACGGCGGTGTTCATGTTGGCCGTGTTGATCGCGTTGGGCTTGCCCGGCTGGTTCTTGGCCTCCAGCGTGAAGCTGGTACCGCCCGCGAGGTCGATACCCAGGCGCGGTGTGGTGTGACCGGAGATGAACATCCCCGCGGTGAGCGCCACCATGGCGATCAGGATCACGGCCAGCGCGCGCCCGGGCCTGCCCTGTGACCCTGGGGACCTGCGGCCCTTCTTCGGTGCTGCCACCTTGTCGTATCTCCCTGTCCAACCGCCCCGCGGCGCATGTGCGCGGGGCGGCCACGAAGTCTTGTGGGGGCGTGCCCCCGCCGGAGCCTAGACCGTCCATGAATCACGGCGCGCCGAGCGGGGGCACGCCGTGTTCATACAGTGCAGGACTACTTCGCGTCGGCGCCGCCGTCCCGCTTTTCGTCCTCGGGCGCGTCGGCCGCGTCGGCGTCGTTCTTGCCGAGGTCGATCTTCTTGGCGCCGGCCTTCTCGTCCTCCGGCTCACCGGACGCCGGGGCGTCGGAGGCGTCGTCGGCGCCGCCCGCGGGCGTGGTCAGCGAGGAGGCGTCGTCGGGGACGACCGAGGCCTTGGCGGCCTCGTCCTCGTCGGGGTCGATGCCGTGGACGATGTGGTTGTACTCGGCGTCGGAGAGGACGGCGCCGATCGCGTTCTTCGCGTAGATCGCGTGAACCGCGGGGGCCACCTCAAGAAGGACCGTGTCGTCGTGGACCTCCTTGACCGTCGCGTACATGCCGCCGATGGTCCGCACGCCGGTGCCCGGCTGCATGGTGTCGCGCATCTGTGCGGCCTGGCGCTGCTTGTTCTTGGCCGACCGAGTCATCAGGAACATGGCCCCGATGAGCACGATGAACGGCAGGAGAGTCACGATATTCACGGGACGGAGATCCTTCACACGACCGCTGGGGCGCGGCCTGGTCTACGGGGGTGGGTATGCCAGCCGGAAGAACGGACGGCATACGGACGGCATCGGCGGAGTCTAAGCGAGCCCGCACCTATGGAACAACGCCCGGCGTGGCACCGGGGTTCCTGACCCCACCATTATTCGCTCTTAACGCCATCATGCCGGAGTTACGCGCCCTCATGCCTCGAAGAGGCCGCCCTGGCCGCCCCCGGCACCGCGCTGCGGTGGGGTGAGGCCCAGGTGTTCCCAGGCCGCGGGAGTCCCGATCCGGCCCCGGGGCGTACGGGCCAGCAGGCCCTCGCGTACCAGGAACGGCTCGGCGACCTCTTCCACCGTCTCACGCTCCTCCCCCACCGCGACCGCCAGGGTCGACAGGCCCACCGGCCCGCCGCCGAACAGCTTGAGCAGGGCGCTGAGCACCGCCCGGTCCAGCCGGTCCAGACCCCGGCCGTCCACGTCGTAGACCGCCAGGGCGCTCGCGGCGATCTCCCGGGTGATGAGGCCGTCCGCCTTGACCTGGGCGTAGTCGCGGACCCGGCGCAGCAGCCGGTTGGCGATCCGGGGCGTGCCGCGGGAGCGCCCGGCGATCTCGGCCGCGCCCTCGGGCTCTATGGTCACCTCCAGGAGCCGGGCGGAGCGGTGGATCACGCGCTCCAGCTCGGCGGGGGCGTAGAACTCCATGTGGCCGGTGAAGCCGAAGCGGTCGCGCAGCGGGGGCGGCAGCAGCCCGGCCCGGGTGGTCGCGCCGACCAGGGTGAACGGCGGCAGCTCCAGCGGGATGGCGGTGGCCCCGGGCCCCTTGCCGACGATGACGTCGACGCGGAAGTCCTCCATCGCCATGTACAGCATCTCCTCGGCGGGCCGGGACATGCGGTGGATCTCGTCCAGGAACAGCACCTCGCCCTCGGTGAGCGAGGAGAGGATCGCGGCGAGGTCGCCCGCGTGCTGGATGGCCGGGCCGGAGGTGATGCGGATCGGGGCGTTCATCTCGGCCGCGATGATCATCGAGAGGGTGGTCTTGCCGAGCCCGGGCGCGCCGGAGAGCAGCACGTGGTCGGCGGTGCCGCCGCGCTGCCGGGCCGCCTTGAGGACCAGGTCCAGCTGCTCGCGGACCCGCTCCTGGCCGACGAACTCGCCCAGGTCCTTGGGGCGGAGGGCGGCCTCCACCGCCTGGTCGTCCCCGTCGGCGTCGGCTCCCACCAGCCGGCTGCCCGCGTCGCCGGGCAGGGCGCCGGTGAGGGCGTCGTCGGCGTCGGCCGGTGCGGTCTCGTCCCAGTTCACTGCGTTTCGCCTCGCGAGATCGTGTCGAGCGGTCCGGCCGGGCGCGGCATGGCGCCCCGGCGGCCGGTCAGCGGGTGCGGTTCAGGGTCTGCAGAGCGGCCCGCAGCAGCTGCGCCACCTGCGGCGCACCGCCTTCGGCCAGGGCCGCCTCGGCCTGCGGGGTGACGGCGGCCACCGCCTCGTCGGCCTCCCGGGTGGCGTAGCCGAGGCCGACCAGGGCGGTGTGCAGCTGATCGCTCCAGCCCCCGGCGGCGGCCGGGCGGGCGGCGGGCACGGTCCTGCCGACCGGCGCGCCGAGCCGGTCCTTCAGCTCCAGCAGCAGCTTCTGCGCCCCCTTCTTGCCGATGCCGGGGACGGCGGTGAGCGCCTTCTCGTCGCCGGTGGAGACGGCGAGCCGCAGCGCGTCCGGCGCGTGCACGGCCAGCATGGCCTGGGCAAGCCGGGGGCCGACCCCGCTGGCGGTCTGGAGCAGCTCGAAGACCTGGCGCTCGTCGTCGTCCGCGAAGCCGTACAGCGTCAGGGAGTCCTCACGGACCACGAGCGAGGTGGCGAGCCGGGCCGGTTCGCCGACCCGCAGCCCGGCCAGGGTGCCCGGGGTGCACTGGACCGCCATCCCGACGCCGCCGACCTCGACGACGGCGGTGTCCGGGGCGAGGGCCGCGACCGGACCGGAGACGAACGCGATCATGTAATACGGCCTTTCCTGGGGCGGCTCGGGGTGGTGCGGTGGGCGGCGACGGCCTGCTGGAGCCGGTTGGTCGCGGGGGCGCGCCAGATGTGGCAGATGGCGAGCGCCAGGGCGTCGGCGGCGTCGGCCGGTTTGGGCGGGGCGTCCAGCCGCAGCAGCCGGGTCACCATCGCTCCGACCTGCGCCTTCTCGGCGCGCCCGGAGCCGGTGACGGCCGCCTTCACCTCGCTGGGGGTGTGCAGCGCGACCGGCAGCCCGCGGCGCGCGGCGCAGAGCATGGCGACGGCGCTGGCCTGGGCGGTGCCCATCACGGTCTGCACGTTGTGCTGGCTGAACACCCGCTCCACCGCGACGTATTCGGGCCGGTGCGCCTCCAGCCACTCCTCGATGCCGCGCTCGACGAGGACGAGGCGGTCGCCGATCGCGGCGTCCGCCGGGGTCCGTACGACGCCGACGCCCAGCATGCGCAGCGGGCGGCCCGCGACCCCCTCGACCACGCCGATGCCGCACCGGGTCAGCCCGGGATCCACGCCCAGCACCCGCACCGCGGCCCTCCCCTTCGTCGCCCCGATCACGCTTCGGTCATGTGTTCCTGCAGGCTAGCGGCTGCCACCGACAGCACCGGCCGACAACGCCGACGGGCCGGTGGGGTGTGTCCCCGCCGACCCGCCCGCCCCGCGTGTGCGCTGATGTGCCCTCAGGCGTCGACCTTGGCCATGACCTCGTCGGAGACGTCGAAGTTGGCGAAGACGTTCTGCACGTCGTCGCTGTCCTCGAGCGCGTCGATCAGCTTGAAGATCTTGCGCGCGGCGTCTTCCTCCAGCTCCACCTGCATGGTGGGCACGAAGTTGGTGTCGGCCGAGTCGTAGTCGATGCCTTCCTTCTGGAGCGCGGTGCGCACCGCGACCAGATCGGTGGCCTCGCTCAGGACCTCGAAGGACTCACCGAGGTCGTTGACCTCCTCGGCGCCCGCGTCGAGCACCGCCGCCAGCACGTCGTCCTCGGACAGCTCGCCCTTGGGGACGATCACGACGCCCTTGCGGTTGAACAGGTACGACACCGAGCCCGGGTCGGCCATCGAGCCGCCGTTGCGGGTCATGGCCACGCGGACGTCGGAGGCGGCGCGGTTGCGGTTGTCGGTCAGGCACTCGATGAGCACCGCGACACCGTTGGGGCCGTAGCCCTCGTACATGATCGTCTCGTACTGGGCGCCGCCCGCCTCAAGACCGGCACCGCGCTTGACCGCGCTGTCGATGTTCTTGTTCGGGACCGACTGCTTCTTGGCCTTCTGGATGGCGTCGTAGAGCGTCGGGTTGCCCTCGACGTCGGCCCCGCCCATCCGGGCCGCGACCTCGATGTTCTTGATCAGCTTCGCGAAGAGCTTGCCGCGCTTGGCATCGATCACGGCCTTCTTGTGCTTCGTCGTAGCCCATTTAGAGTGGCCGGACATCCGCCTGTCTCCTTCGCGTTACCCAATTCTGTACGAACGCCTGAGATCCTACCGGGATCACCGCTCAGCGCGCGGCCCCCACCATCCCGGCGAACAGGGCGTGCACCCGGTGGTCACCGGTCAGCTCCGGGTGGAACGACGTCGCGAGAACGTTGCCCTGGCGGACCGCGACCGCATGCCCCTCGTAGGTCGCCAGCACCTCGGCGCCGGCGCCCACGGACTCGACCCACGGCGCGCGGATGAAGACGCCCTCCACCGGGCCGCCCTCGATGCCCTTGATGCCGACGGCGGCCTCGAAGGACTCGTTCTGGCGGCCGAAGGCGTTACGGCGCACGATCATGTCGATGCCGCCCAGGGTCTCCTGGTCCTCCCGGCCGTCGAGGATCTTGTCCGCAACCATGATCATACCGGCGCAGGTGCCGTAAACCGGCAGGCCCGCCCGGATGCGCTCGCGCAGCGGCTCCAGCAGCCCGAAGATCACCACGAGCTTGGACATGGTGGTGGACTCGCCGCCGGGGATCACCAGGCCCTCGACCTCGGCCAGCTCCTCGGGGCGGCGCACCGGCCGGGCCTCGGCGCCGACGGCGGTGAGCGCGGCCACGTGCTCACGGACGTCGCCCTGGAGGGCGAGCACGCCGATGAGGGGAGTCTGGGACGTCTCGGACACGGTACGGGGACCTTTCGGATGTGAGGGGGGAGAGACGCGAACGGTGGACGGCCCGCGGGCGGCGCGGACCGTCCACCGGACGCGTCATGCGGTGCTGATCAGCCCGTGGCTACCAGCCGCGGTTGGCGTACCGCTCGGCCTCGGGGAGGGTGTCGCAGTTGATGCCGACCATGGCCTCGCCCAGGTCGCGGGACGCGTCCGCGATGACCTTCGGGTCGTCGTAGAAGGTGGTCGCCTTCACGATCGCCGCGGCACGCTTCGCCGGGTCGCCGGACTTGAAGATGCCCGAGCCCACGAAGACGCCCTCCGCGCCGAGCTGACGCATCAGCGCGGCGTCGGCCGGGGTGGCGACACCACCGGCGGAGAACAGCACGACCGGCAGCTTGCCGGTCTGCGCGATCTCCGCGACCAGCTCGTACGGGGCGCGCAGCTCCTTGGCCGCGGCGTACAGCTCGTGGTTGTCCAGGCCGCGCAGACGGGCGATCTCATTCTTGATCTGGCGCAGGTGGCGGACCGCCTCGACGACGTTGCCGGTGCCGGCCTCGCCCTTGGAACGGATCATCGCCGCGCCCTCGGCGATCCGGCGCAGCGCCTCGCCCAGGTTGGTGGCACCGCACACGAACGGGGTGGTGAAGGACCACTTGTCGCTGTGGTTGACCTCGTCGGCCGGGGTCAGCACCTCGGACTCGTCGATGTAGTCGACGCCCAGGGACTGCAGCACCTGCGCCTCGACGAAGTGGCCGATCCGGGACTTCGCCATGACCGGGATGGAGACCGCGCTGATGATGCCGTCGATCATGTCCGGGTCGGACATCCGGGCCACGCCGCCGTCCTTGCGGATGTCGGCCGGGACCCGCTCCAGCGCCATGACCGCGACGGCACCGGCGTCCTCGGCGATCTTGGCTTCCTCCGGCGTGACGACGTCCATGATCACGCCGCCCTTGAGCTGCTCGGCCATGCCGCGCTTGACGCGGGCGGTGCCGGTCGCGGGAGCCGCCGGGTTCTGGGCGGACGGGGACGTGCTGGCGGACGTGGTGGACACGGTTTGACCTCACTCGATAGTGAAAAGTGCGATGAGCCCATCGTAGGGCCGTTCGATACCTGTTCATGACCCGGCCATCCGGTCCGGGTCATGGACGTGTGTGGTACACGCATCAACGAAACCCGGTCCGGCCGGGCCCCGGCAAGGGCCAATCGAAGGCCGGTGGCCCGAACCCCCTCAGAAGTCCGGTGACCGGAACCGGTGTCAGTGCGCCGCGCGCGCCACCAGGGCCGCCGGAGGCTCGTCGTCCATCTCGAACGCCAGCGGAAACGGGGCATGGCCCGCCAGCCGGAACCAGCGCACCTTGCGGTGACGGCGCAGCGCCCGCGCCGCCCGCACCGCGTCGTTGTGGAACCGCCGCGCCATCGGCACCCGGCGCACCGCCTCCGCCAGTTCCTCCAGCGCCGCCTCACCGCCCGGCGCCTCCCGCACCGCCTCGGCCTGCGCGGGCTCCTCGAAGACGGCCCGCAGCGCCTGGCTCAGCTCGCTCTCGGCGACCTCGCGGTGCTCCTCCTCGGCCTGCCGGGCGGCGTGCGCGGCCTGGTAGAGCACCATCGACGAGGCCGGATCGAGCACCCCGGCGGTGCCCAGCTCCTGGGCGATGGAGGCGCGGCGCAGCAGCTGCGCGTCCAGCGCCGCCCGCGCCGCGTCCTGACGGCTGTGCAGCCGGTCCAGCCGCCCCGCGGTCCAGCTCAGATAGACGGCGACGACGACCAGCGCGACCGCGATCCAGATCAGTGTGCTCACGGCGCGCCACGCTACCGTCTACGCCCCGCGCGGCCGGACCCCGGACAGCTAGTCGCGGGTCAGTCCCAGCCGGGTCAGCAGGCCGACGCGGTCGTCCGCGTCGACGGACGACGTACCGTCCGTCACCGTCTCGTAGACCGACAGGATGTCCGCCCCGACCGTCGACCAGTCGAAGCGCCGCACATGGCTGCTGCCCCGCTCGCGCAGCTCGGCGAGCCGCTTCGGGTCGCCCAGCAGCCGTACCGCGGCGGCCGCCAGCGCGTCCGCGTCCTCATTGGCGAACAGCTCACCGGCCGCTCCCCCGTCCAGGACCTGGGCGAAGGCGTCCAGGTCGCTGGCGAGGACCGGGGCGCCCGCGGACATGGCCTCCACCAGGATGATGCCGAAGCTCTCACCGCCCGTGTTGGGCGCGATGTACACGTCCACGCTGCGCAGGAAGCGCGCCTTGTCCTCGTCGCTGACCATCCCCAGGAACTCGACCCGGTCCCGCAGCCGCTCCGGCAGGCCCGCGACCGCCTCCTTCTCGTCGCCGCGGCCGGCGACCAGCAGCCGGGTCCCGGGCCGCTCGGCGAGGATCTTCGGCAGGGCGCGCATCAGCACCGGCAGCCCCTTGCGGGGCTCGTCGATGCGGCCGATGAACCCGATCGTGTCGCCCTGCCACTCCTCCTTCGGCTCGGCGTCGGCGAAGAAGTCCACGTCGACGCCGTTGGGGATGACGACGGCGTCGCCGCCCAGGTGCTCGACCAGGGTCCGCCGCGCGTACTCGCTGACCGCGATCCGCGCGCTGATCTTCTCCAGGGCGGGCTGCAGGATCGGATACGCGGCGATCATGGCCCGCGAGCGGGGGTTGGAGGTGTGGAAGGTGGCGACGATCGGCCCCTGCGCCGCCCAGCAGGCGAGCAGCCCGAGGGAGGGCGAGGTGGGCTCGTGGATGTGGATGACGTCGAACGCGCCGTCGTGCAGCCAGCGCCGCACCCGGGCGGCCGACAGGAAGCCGAAGTTGAGCCGGGCGACCGACCCGTTGTACGGCACCGGGACCGCGCGCCCCGCGGAGACGACGTACGGCGGCAGCGGAGTCTCGTCGTCCGCGGGCGCGAGGACGGAGACCTCGTGGCCGCGCCGGATGAGGTGCTCCGCCAGGTCGCGGATGTGGAACTGCACCCCGCCCGGGACATCCCAGGAGTAGGGGCAGACGATCCCGATCCTCAACGCTTCTCCATTCCAGGACCGTGATCCAGGTCGGCCAGCCACAGCCGCTGGAGCATGTGCCAGTCCTCCGGGTGTTCGGCGATCCCCGAGGCGAAGGCGTCGGCGACCTGCTGGGCCATGACAGCGGTCTGCTCCCCCCGGGTGCCGCTCTCCGGCACCTCGACGGGCGGATACACCCGGCCCTGCATGACCGGGGACTCGTCGTACCACAGGGTGACCGGCAGCAGCAGCGCGCCGGTCTGCGCGGCGAGCCGGGCCGGGCCCGCGGGCATCTTCGCGGACTCGCCGAAGAACGACACCTCCACACCGGAGGCGGACAGATCCCGGTCGGCCACCAGACAGACCAGACCGCCCGCCCGCAGCCGCCGCGCCAGCGTGCCGAACGCGCTGGCGCCCTCGTGCGGCAGGACCTCCATGCCGAGACCCTCGCGATAGGCGACGAACCGGTCGTACAGCGACTCCGGCTTCAGCCGCTCCGCGACGGTGGTGAAGGGCACCTCCAGCTTGGTGGTGACCCAGGCCCCGGCGAGGTCGTAGTTGCCCATGTGGGGCAGCGCGAGGACTACGCCGCGGCCGCTGGCCAGGCCGTCGACCAGGTAGTGCGCGTCCTTGATCTCGACGCCCCCGCGGATGCGCTCCCTGCTCCACGTGGGGAGCCGGAAGGACTCCATCCAGTAGCGCATGTACGAGCGCATGCCCGCCCGCGACAGCTCGGCCAGCCGCCCCGGTGAGGCTTCGGGCACGACCCTCGCCAGATTGGCCTCCAGGCGCAGCACGCCCTTGCCGCGCCGCTTCCACGCCTGATCGGCGATGCGCTGCCCGAGCGCCACGGCGACCGGCTCCGGAAGCTTCTTGACCGTGCTCCAGCCGAGCCCGTACAGCGCGTCGGTCAGCCTTTCCCTCACCGTGTCTCGCCACCCTGGGTCACCGGTCGGTCCGTGGCGTCCGCCTCGGCGGCCTCCCGGCGCACGGTGACCACGCGCTGTACGAGGGTCACAGCACTGCCCACGGCGACGATCCACAGCGCGATCGGAAGCAGTATCTCGATGTGCGGCACACCGAACATGTGCAGGCCCGAGAGGCCGCAGGCGACCAGCGAGATCACCAGCCGCTCGGCACGCTCGACCAGCCCGTTGACGTTCACCGGCAGCCCGATGCTCTCGCCCCGCGCCTTGGTGTAGGAGACCACCTGGCCGCTGGTGAGACAGAAGATCGTCACCGCACACAACACATTGTCGTCGCCGCCGCCCGCATACCACAACGCCAGACCGCCGAAGATCGCCCCGTCGGCGACCCGGTCCAGCGTCGAGTCCAGGAACGCGCCCCAGCGGCTGGAGCGGCCCAGTTGCCGCGCCATATTGCCGTCGACCAGGTCCGAGAAGACGAAGAGCGTGATGACGACGGTGCCCCAGAAGAACTCGCCGCGGGGGTAGAAGACCAGCGCTCCCGCGATCACACCACCGGTTCCAGTGAGGGTCACCGCGTCCGGGCTGACGCCGAGGCGGATGAGCAGGGCGGCGAACGGTGTGAGAACACGCGTGAAGAAAGCACGCGCGTACTTGTTCAGCATGGCCTTCCCGGTGGGTCGATACGGGCCGGATGGCCAAGAGGCCACCGGCGGGCCCATCGTAGCCAGGCGCTACCAGGGCGCCGCGCACCTGTCGGACCGCTCCCACGCCCCTCCCGCGTGACGCCCCGGTGTGCGACGTATGGACGCACCGTGACCTCGGTGGAAAGCTCGAAGTATCGCAAGGTGTCGACCGGGAGGCGAGACACATGGGCGAGAAGACGAACACACACCCAGGGGCCGCCGGAAGGGCAGCGGCGGCCGACCGGCCCAGCTCCCTGCGGAATGTGGTGCTGGTCGGCCACAGCGGGTCCGGGAAGACGACACTCGTGGAGGCCCTGGCGCTGTCGACCGGCGCGATCAACCGTGCAGGCCGGGTCGAGGACGGCGGCT
This sequence comes from Streptomyces sp. NPDC041200, assembly GCF_055591805.1. Taxonomy (NCBI): domain Bacteria; kingdom Bacillati; phylum Actinomycetota; class Actinomycetes; order Kitasatosporales; family Streptomycetaceae; genus Streptomyces; species Streptomyces sp. NPDC041200. The sequence continues at coordinate 157,074 of NZ_JBVIZF010000015.1, forward strand.
GCCTCTCCGACTACGACGAGATCGAGCACCGGCAGCAGCGCTCGGTACAGCTGTCGCTGGTCCCCGTCGAATGGGGCGGGGTGAAAATCAATCTCCTGGACACTCCGGGATACGCCGACTTCGTCGGGGAGCTGAGGGCCGGTCTGCGGGCAGCGGACGCGGCCCTCTTCGTCGTTTCGGCGGCCCAGGACGCGGTGGGCATCGCGGGCGCCACCCGCATGGTGTGGGAGGAGTGCGCGGCGGTCGGGATGCCGCGCGCCATCGTGATCACACACCTGGAGGCGGCCCGCGCCAGCTTCGAGGAGATGACGGAGATCTGCCGCCAGACCTTCGGCGGCGACGACCCCGACGCCGTCCTGCCGCTCTACCTGCCGCTGCGCGGCGAACCGGCCCCGGACGGGCACGCCCCGGTGACCGGGCTGATCGGCCTGCTCTCCCAGCGGGTCTACGACTACTCCTCGGGGTCGCGGACCGAGACCCCGCCCACCGACGGCCAGGTCCCCCTGGTCTCGGAGGCCCGCGCCCGGCTCATCGAGGGGATCATCGCCGAGAGCGAGGACGAGACCCTCATGGACCGCTATCTGGGCGGCGAGGAGATCGACGTCAAGACACTGATCGACGACCTGGAGAAGGCCGTCGCGCGCGGCAGCTTCCACCCCGTGCTGGCCGCCGCGCCCGCCGCCGGAGGCTCCCGGCAGGGCCTCGGCACCACCGAGCTGCTGGAGCTGATCACCCGCGGCTTCCCGACCCCGCTGGAACGCGAGGCACCCGAGGTCACCACCCCGCAGGGCGCCGCGTGCCCGGCGCTGACCTGCGACCCGGACGGCCCGCTGGCCGCCGAGGTCGTCAAGACCTCCTCCGATCCCTACGTCGGCCGGATCTCGCTGGTCCGGGTCTTCTCCGGGACGCTGCGCCCGGACGAGACGGTGCACGTCTCGGGGCACGGCCTGGAGGACCGCGGCCATGAGGACCACGACGTGGACGAGCGGGTGGGCGCCCTGTCCACGCCGTTCGGCAAGCAGCAGCGCACGCTGTCCCAGGCCATCGCGGGCGATCTGGCGTGCGTCGCCAAGCTGACCCGCGCCGAGACCGGGGACACCCTTTCGGCCAAGGACCGGCCGCTGCTCATGGAGCCCTGGCAGATGCCCGACCCGCTGCTGCCCGTCGCCATCGAGGCGCACAGCAAGGCGGACGAGGACAAGCTGTCACTGGGCCTGTCACGGCTGGTGGCCGAGGACCCGACGATGCGGCTGGAGCAGAACCCGGACACCCACCAGGTGGTGCTGTGGTGCCTGGGCGAGGCCCATATGGACGTCGCGCTGGAGCGGCTGCGCGCCCGCTACGGGGTACAGGTGGACGCCGTCCCGTACAAGGTGGCGCTGCGCGAGACGTTCGGAAGCAAATCCTCCGGGCGCGGGCGGCACGTCAAGCAGTCCGGCGGGCACGGCCAGTACGCGATCTGCGAGATCGAGGTGGAGCCGCTGCCGGGCGGCTCCGGCATCGAGTTCGTGGACAAGGTCGTCGGCGGCGCGGTCCCCCGGCAGTTCATCCCGTCCGTCGAGAAGGGCATCCGGGCCCAGGCGGCGCGCGGTGTCTCCACCGGGAGCCCGCTGGTCGACGTGCGGATCACGCTGCTGGACGGCAAGGCGCACTCGGTGGACTCCTCCGACGCCGCGTTCCAGACGGCGGGCGCGCTCGCCCTGCGCGAGGCGGCCGCCGACACCTGGATCGAGCTGCTGGAGCCGGTGGTCAAGGTCGGCGTCCTGATCTCCGACGACTATGTCGGCGCCGTCATGAGCGACCTGTCCGGGCGGCGGGGCCGGGTCGTGGGCACCGAGCAGTCGGGCGGTGGCCGGACCCTGATCCAGGCGGAGGTCCCGGAAATCGAGATCGGCCGGTACGCGGTCGACCTGCGGTCGCTGTCGCACGGCACCGGGCGGTTCAGCCGCTCGTACGCCCGGCACGAGCCGATGCCGCCGCAGATCGCGGAGCGGATGCGCGGCGAACGGGCCGGGGCCGGGGCGTAGTTCACGGGCCGTCGCCCGCCGCCTGCCCCGACCGGGGCGGGCGTTGGGCGGCGCGCGCCCGTGAGCGGGGAAGTTTTCCACAGGCCACCACGCCCTGGCGACAGGTGGTACGCACCCCCTATACGCTGAGGTCGCAGCGCAAACAGCGTGCGGTATTGGGGGCGTTGGTGACGGACGGATTCGATTTCAGCCCAGGGGCACAGGTGCCCCTGTCCGGGTCGGCGGGAGAGACGGCGGCGACACAGGCGCTCGCCTCCGCCGCCTACCGCGACGACCCGGTGGCGAAGCTGTTGGAGGCCAACTCCGAGTGGACGGTCTCGGAGGTGAAGGCACCGAAGATCTCGCTGTTCGAGCCGAACCTGGGCGAGGCGTTCTCGCGCGCCGTCCAGCTGCGCATGCTCGGCGGCGGCCGCAACCAGGTGATCCAGTCCTTCGGCACCGAGCCCCAGACGATCGTCGAGCACTGTCTGGCCGCCAACCGGATCCGTAAGGTCCGGGACGCCCGCCTCACCGTCGTCATGGTGATCTTCGGGCTGCTGTTCCTCCCCGGAGCGCTGCTGTGGCTCGGCGCCTTCCAGCTCCGCCGCTCGGTGGCCGGTGCCCAGGACAAGCGGATGGGAGCGCTGGGGACCGCCCTGATGGCCGCGCTCGGCATCTTCGTCGTCATCTTCCTGATCAAGCTGCCGTTCAGCGGCTTCTGGGGCATATACCTGCGGGGCGTGGTGGTCGCCCCGGTGATCGGCTGGTACATCGCCAAGCAGATCTGTGAGCGCACCGCCAAGGAGCTGCGGGACTACTGGGGAGGGCTGGTCTCGGGCACCGGAGTCGGCGCCAAGGTGCCCGAGACGGTGCCCAACCACCCGGGCCAGACCTCCGCCGAGGTGCTGCGCAAGTCGCTGCACAAGCTCACCGCCGAGCAGTACAGCAACGTGGTCTTCTACGCCGGCGCCAAGGGCATACTCGGGATGGGCACCCGCTGGGGCAGCTGGCAGCTCGCCGAGGACCTGGTGTCGGCCGACCCCGACAAGGAGATCGACCCCTTCCGCAGCTGGGACGTCATACGGGCGATCCACGACCAGCTGCGCCTGCTGGAGCGCACCCCGCTGCACACCGGCGGCTTCACCGCCGCGCCGCAGGTGCGCCACTGGGTGGTCTCCGCCATCACCGAGGGCGCCAAGTCGGTCGAGCGCGGCGGCACCTCCGAGGAGGAGGGTTTCCAGATAAAGGGCGTCGAGCTGCAGCGGATCTGCGATCAGCAGCAGTTCGGCGCCGGTGACCGGCACTACCTGGGCGTGCAGTTCGTGCTGTGGGACGGCCAGTTGGTGATCACGCTCATGATCACGGTGACGCTGCTGCACAAGACGCTGCGGATCGAGGTCACCGGGCATGCGCTGGGCCCGGTGAACCCGCTGTTCTTCGGCAAGCCCTCAGCGCCCTCGAAGACGGTCCCCAAGACCTTCCGGTTCTGGGAGACCAAGTCGGTCCCGCTGCCGCTCGTGAAGCCCCAGGAGGTGGTGCGGCTCGCCGCGCGCGCCCCCTTCACCTGGTACCCGCCGATCCTCGACCACCTCGGCGGCAAGCTGGTGCTGCCCGAGCCGTTCGGGCTGCGGCACGCCTGGGCCGACAAGCCCTGGCGGCACCGCTTCATGGCGGACGACGCGCTGCGGACGGCGGCCCCCGTGCTGCGGGTGGTCCACGAGGCGGCGATCGGCGTGCTCAAGCACCACGGTGTGGACACCGAGCGCTTCGGCAACCGCTCGCTGACCCTCAGCGGCCAGGTCCAGGACGCCTCCCCGAAGAAGGCCGATCTCTACGACGCGTAAGTCGCGGGGCCCGGCGGCGGTGCCGCCGGGCCCATGGCCCGGGGTGCGTTACGGATTAGGCCAAGCGTCGGCGAGCAACCGGCGGGTGTCGGCCAAAAGTTGCGGCAGCACCTTGGTGCGGCCGATGACCGGCATGAAGTTGCTGTCGCCGCCCCAGCGGGGCACCACGTGCTGGTGCAGATGGGCGGCGATCCCGGCCCCGGCGACGGTGCCCTGGTTGAGTCCGATGTTGAAACCGTGCGCACCCGAGGCGGTGCGCAGCGCGGTCATGGCGGTCTTGGTGAACTCCGCCAGCTCGATCGTTTCCTCGGCGTCCAGCTCGGTGTAGTCGGCCAGGTGCCGGAACGGGACGATCATGAGGTGACCGCCGGTGTACGGGTACAGGTTGAGCACGGCGTAGACGCGCTCCCCCCGGGCGATGATCAAGCCGTCCTCGTCGGACTTGTCCGGGATGGAGCAGAACGGACAGCCATCGCCCGCCCCCGGGCCGGTGGGCTTGTTCTCGCCCTGGATGTACGCCATCCGGTGGGGCGTCCACAGGCGCTGGAACGCGTCCGGCGTTCCCACTCCGATCTGCTGTTCCGGCTCACTCGTCATGCGGGCCAGCATATTCGTCCCCGGCGGATGGGGGTGCCCCGAGGGGCGGCCCCGGTACGGGAGCCGCCCCTCGGGTTCGGGTCACACCTGGACCCGGCGCTCCACTGCGTCGACGATCTCGGCGATCGCCTCGGCGATCGGGATCCCGTTCTTCTGGGAGCCGTCGCGGTAGCGGAAGCTGACGGCCCCGGCCGCCACGTCCTCGTCACCGGCGATGACCATGAACGGGACCTTGGACTTCTGGGCGTTGCGGATCTTCTTCTGCATCCGGTCGGACGACGAGTCGACCTCCACCCGCAGGCCCTTCGCCCGCGCCTGGGCTGCGAACTCCTCCAGGTACGGCACATGGCCGTCGCCGATCGGGATGCCCACCGCCTGGACCGGGGCGAGCCAGGCCGGGAAGGCGCCCGCGTAGTGCTCCAGCAGGACCGCGAAGAAGCGCTCGATCGACCCGAACAGCGCCCGGTGGAGCATGACGGGCTGCTGGCGCGAGCCGTCGGCCGCTGTGTACTCCAGGTTGAACCGGGCGGGCTGGTTGAAGTCGACCTGGATGGTCGACATCTGCCAGGTACGGCCGATCGCGTCCCGCGCCTGGACCGAGATCTTCGGGCCGTAGAAGGCCGCGCCGCCCGGGTCCATGACCAGCTCCAGGCCCTGCTTCTCAGCGGCCTTGCGCAGCTCCTCGGTGGCTTCCTCCCACTGCTGCGGCTCGCCCATGAACTTGTCGGAGTCGTCCCGGGTGGACAGCTCCAGATAGAAGTCGCTCAGGCCGTAGTCGCGGAGCAGGTCCAGCACGAAGGTGAGCAGATTGTCCAGCTCATCGGCCATCTGCTCCTTGGTGCAGTAGATGTGCGAGTCGTCCTGGGTGAAGCCCCGGGCCCGGGTCAGGCCGTGGACGACGCCGGACTTCTCGTACCGGTAGACCGTGCCGAACTCGAACAGCCGCAGCGGCAGCTCACGGTAGGACCGCCCGCGCGCCCTGAAGATCAGGTTGTGCATCGGGCAGTTCATGGCCTTGAGGTAGTAGTCCTGCCCCTCGAACTCCATGGGCGGGAACATGCCGTCCATGTAGTGCGGCAGGTGGCCGGAGGTCTCGAAGAGCTTGGCCTTGGTGATGTGCGGGGTGTTGACGAACTCGTACCCCGACTCCTCGTGCCGCTTCCGCGAGTAGTCCTCCATCTCCTTGCGGATCACGCCACCGCGCGGGTGGAACACCGCCAGGCCCGAGCCCAGCTCGTCCGGGAAGGAGAACAGGTCCAGCTCCGCGCCCAGCTTGCGGTGGTCGCGCTTCTCGGCCTCCGCCAGGAACTCCAGGTACGCCTTCAGCTCGTCCTTGGTCGGCCAGGCGGTGCCGTAGATCCGCTGGAGCTGCGGGTTCTTCTCGCTGCCGCGCCAGTAGGCGGCGGCGCTGCGCATCAGCTTGAAGGCCGGGATGGTGCGGGTGGTCGGCAGGTGCGGGCCGCGGCACAGGTCCTTCCAGCACAGCTCGCCGGACTTCGCGTCGAGGTTGTCGTAGATGGTCAGCTCGCCCGCGCCGACCTCGGCGGAGGCGCCCTCGGCGGCATCAGCGGCCGACCCCTTGAGCCCGATCAGCTCCAGCTTGTACGGCTCGGCGGCCAGCTCCTCGCGCGCGGCCTCGTCGGTGACCGCGCGGCGGGAGAACTTCTGGCCCCGCTTCTGGATCTCCTGCATCTTCTTCTCGATGCGCTTGAGATCCTCCGGCTGGAACGGGGTCTCGACGTCGAAGTCGTAGTAGAAGCCGTCCTTGATCGGCGGGCCGATGCCGAGCTTGGCCTCCGGGAACAGCTCCTGCACGGCCTGCGCCATCACATGCGCGGTCGAGTGGCGCAGGATGTCCAGCCCGTCCTGGCTGGTGATCTCCACCGGCTCGATCTCTTCGCCGTCGGCGGGCTCGTACGCCAGGTCCTTCAGCTGCCCGGCCACGCGCGCGGCGACGATCGAGCGGTCGCCGGCGAAGAGGTCCGCCGCCGTAGTGCCCGTCGTCACCACGCGCTCTTCCCGCTCGGAATCGCGTTGGATGATCACACGGACGTCTGACACCGGTCTCTCCTGACTGAAGGATCGCTACCCGCGGCGATTGCCGCGCAGCGAGAATCGTACCGAGCCGACAGGCCCGACCGCGAAACGGTTGTCCGCGCGCTCGGGGAAGGCGGCGCCCCGGCGCGATCAGGGGTCGCCGCACGCCTCCTCGCCGCACGCCTCCTCGAAGAAGTCCAGGTTCTCCTGGAGCGACTTGAGCAGTCGGTCCCGCTCCGCGTCGTCCACCCGCACCGGGGTGACGCCACCGGCCCCGCTCAGCCGCCGGAAGCCGCCGCGGCTCTCCAGCCGCCCGCTCACCCGGATCGGGAGGCCGACCAGATGGGCATGGCCCGCGATCCGGTAGTCGTCCTCGTCCAGCACGATCCGAAGCTTCGCCACGTCCGCCCCGGCCAGCACCCGCAGCCGCACCGTCCCGGGGCCGCCCGGCCCGGCGCGGCCCAGGCGCACCACGGCGCCGGTGACCCGCACGGGTACGGACGGCTCGTCCCGTACGTAGCGGGCCCCGGCCTCGCGCAGCCCCGGCAGGTCGCCGGGCGTGAACTCGACCGGTTCGGGCCGGGTGGAGAGCCCCGGCGGTGGACCGGCGGCCGGTGACCACTCCAGGGCCACGCGGGCGCCCTCGGTGCCCTGGACCAGCGTGATGACGGCCTCGGTCAGCTCGCGGCTCACCCCCGCCGCCACGGCCGCGTCGAACGCCTCCAGGCCGCCGGTGGTCCGCCGGTAGTCGACGGCGTCACGCAGCGCGTACAGGGCGCGCAGCAGGGTGGCGGTGGTGGCCCGGCCGTCCTCGACGGGGACGAAGACGGTCAGCTGGTGGCCGCCGGACACGGCGCCCGCGGGGCCGGTCAGCACGTGCTCCAGGGACGCCTCGGCCGCCCTGCGGTGCCGCGCGCCGTAGTACCCGGCCCTGGCGCGGGCGGCGAGCGCCCCGGCCAGCAGGGTGGCCCGGGCGGCGGCGCGCAGCCGCTCCTGCGCGGGCCAGGCGGCGGTGCCGCCGCGCGCCCCGGGCACCAACGACCCGGGCACCGGCGGCTCGGGCACCTCGCGCCACCAGCGGATCTCGTCGCTGGGCACGGCGAGGCCGGTGAGCACGTCGCGGGCGGAGGGCGCGGCGCTGCGGGCCAGGGCGAGCAGCGCCTCGCCGAGGAGGTCGCCGCTGTCGGGGAAGTCGCGGTTCTCGGGCACGAGCAGGCTGGTGCCGGGCACCTCGCCCGGGGGCGTCCAGCGGGCGTACCGGCCCTGGGCGCCGCCGCGGCGGTGCCAGCCGTGCCGCGCGAGCAGGGCGCCGAGGACGGCGGGGTCCACCTCGTCGGGGCGGGGCGCGGGGATGGGGTCGCGGTTCGCTGGAGGGTCGCGCAGGGGGTCGCGGTCCATCAGGGTCTCCCTCCCGCCCCGACCCGGGTCATGATCTCGCAGAGGGCGCGATCGTCGAAGATCCGCGAGGTCGGGATCCGCACGGTGGTCCGGCGGCGGCCCGTCACCGGGTGGCCCGCCAGGTTGATCCAGTAGCAGCAGTGCCGCAGTGCCAGACGGTCGTGCCCGGCCCGTATCCAGTCGTCCCGGCCACGCGGCACGATCATCACCACGAGGATCTTGTGCACGGAGACCGGGCTGCGGGCGAGCTTGACCAGGTGATCGTTGTCGAGGGTGAACGCGAAGGTCGGACCGGGCGGATGCGGCGCCAGCTGGTACGTGGCCTTCAGCTGCACCTTGATCGTCACCTCGTCGTCCGCCACGTGGCCGGGCGCGCTGTGGCTGACGTGCCAGTCGATGCCGTGGTCCGGGAAGGGCTGCGCGAGCGAGCAGCCCGCGGCCGCCGCGACCGCGTGCAGATAGCCGACCTGCAGGGTCTCCATGCAGGCGGTGGTGGCGATGTGGCCACGCGAGGATGCGGTCCGCCCGGGCAGCAGACCGCTCGCCGACGGGGCCGGTTCGGGCTGCGCGAGCGCCATGATGTGACGCCTTCCGGTCGTCGCCGGTGTCCGTACATCTGTGTTGTCTCCCCGTCAGATGCCGTGCAAACAGTGGTGGTTCGGCCACCTCCCTCCGGGTATCACCAGGTCGGGGCGGGATCCGGAGGTCATGGGGCACATATGCACGAGGAGTTGAGGCCATGTCGTCCTGGTTCGAGGGGCCGCTCGCCGCGTTCGACACGGAGACGACCGGGATCGACGTCGAGCACGACCGGATCGTCTCGGCCGCTCTCGTCGTCCAGCGGGGCACGGGGAGTCTGCCGGAGGTGCGACGCTGGCTGGTGAGCCCGGGCATACCGGTGCCGCGTGCGGCGACCGAGATACACGGGCTGACCGACGCGCATCTGCAGCGGCACGGCCGGTGGCCCGCACCGGTGATGGACGAGGTGGCGCGGGCGCTCGCCGAGCAGACGACGCGGGGCACCCCGGTGGTGGTGATGAACGCACCGTTCGATCTGACGCTGCTGGACCGCGAGTTGAAGCGGCATCGCAATGCCACCCTGGCGACGTATCTGTCGCTGCGTTCGCTGTCCGTCCTCGATCCCCGGGTGCTGGACAAGCACCTGGACCGCTATCGCAAGGGGCGCCGCACGCTCACCGACCTGTGCGCGCACTACGGGGTCGAGCTGACGGGCGCGCATGACGCGGCGGCGGACGCGACGGCCGCCCTGGAGGTCGTCCGGGCGGTGGGCCGCCGCTTCGCGTCACGGCTGGAGAAGCTGACGCCCAGTGAGCTGCACGCCCGGCAGACGGTCTGGTACGCGGCGCAGGCGCGCGGTCTCCAGGCCTGGTTCGCGCTCAACGGCTCGGACGAGGTCTGCGACCCGGCGTGGCCGCTACGGCCGGACCTCCCGGCCGCGGCCTAGCGGCTGCCTACCGCGGTCTGGCGGCTGTCTAGCGCGGGGGCGTGCGGAGCCTGAACGGGTGCCCGGCCGGGTCGGAGTAGAGGCGGATGTCGTTCGGGCCGCCGTTGTCCTTGGTGTCCAGCGGGCGTGCCCCCAGGTCGACGATCTGGCGTTCGGCGGCGTCCATGTCGTCGACCAGGAGTTCCAGGTGGGCCTGCTGGGAGTCGTCCGGCCGGGGCCAGCTCGGCGGGGCGTAGCCGTGGTCGCGGAGGAAGGACATGCGCGTCCCGTCGGGGACGACGATGTCGATCCGGTCGAGGCTGGTGACCGGCGTGATCTCGGCGCCGAGCAGGGTGGCGTAGAACTCGGCCAGCTCTTCGGGCTCGGCGCAGTCCAGGGACAGGACGGCTGTGGTGGCGACGGCGGCCATGGGCTTCCCCTCCGATTCATCCGCGGTGTGCGGGCGGGTACCCATCTCCGGTGGTGGCAAGCCCGGAAAACACCGGGGCCGGACCGCCTGCTGGCGGTCCGGCCCCGGAAGGGTGGGCGATACTGGGTTCGAACCAGTGACCTCTTCGGTGTGAACGAAGCGCTCTCCCGCTGAGCTAATCGCCCGGGTGTTCTTCCGGTGTCTCCCCCGGTGGAACGACCTGAACAATACAGGTCGGGCGAGGTGTGGTTCAAACCGGATTCCGGCCGGGCCCCCGCGCGCCCGCCCGCCCGGCCAGCCGGGCCCGCAGTCCGCGGCACCCGGCGCGCATCATCAGGGCGTGGTTGGCGCGGAACAGCGGCCGTCCGAGCACCGCGAAGCGGCGGAGCAGCGGCTTGCGCGCGACCACGTCCTGCTCGAACAGGGCGCGGGTGCCCGTGCCGCGCGCCGTGACCGTCCAGCGGGCCCAGCCCTCCAGGTCGCCGGAGAAGGTGACCCGCAGAATGCCGAGGGCGGGGTCCCGGTGCGCCTCGGTGACGGTGAGGTTCAGGTCGTACGGGACGAGGGAGCGGAAGCGGGCGGTGCCGGTGCGGTCGTCGATCCGGCCCACCTCACGGACCTGGGGCCACCACCGCGGGTAACCATCGCCGTCCGCCAGCGCCGCAAAGACGGCGGCGGGCGGTGCGTCGAGGTCCCATCGGCTGTGGAAGCGGTAGTGGCACCAGTCCATGTCCTTACGTTAGTACCCCGGTGGCCCCCGCTAGCCGGGCAGCTTGTCCCCCACCAGCGCGAGGTTCTGAATGGCGGCGAGGCCGTACTGCGCGGTGGCGTTGGTGCTCACCCAGGCCGCCTCGACGCCGGGCACCAGCACGTCCGGACCGTCGACCTTGACCGTCTTCCAGCTGACGGAGGCGTCCGGGTAGCCGTCGCCCTCGTGGAATTCGGTGAACTTCTGCCAGGCGCGGGCGGCCAGCTTGTCGTCCTTGAGCTGGACGGCGGCGTAGGCGTCGAGCCGGGAGTGGCCCTGGACCAGGATCAGCGAGCCGAAGTCGGTGCCGTAGCGGGCCTTCTGCTCGGCCTTGGTGGCGTTGAAGTAGCGGCAGTAGTCCAGCCAGGCCTCCTTGAACGCCGGGTGGTCGATCAGGTCGATCACCTCGGCGCACACCTCGACCAGGCCGAAGACGGCGGACAGGTGAGAGACGCTGACCTTGGGCTTGTCGTCGATGGCGTACTTGCCGGTGTCGAGGTCGTACAGCGCGGCGCCCTGGACGAAGCCGTTGGTCTGGGCGGCGATGGTCTCCATGGTGCTGCGCAGCCGGGCCTCGGCCTTGTCGGCCTGCGGGCCGCGCCGCTCCCATTCGGTGAGCCAGGCGCCCGCCAGTCCGCTCCAGTCGGTGCCGAAGCCGATGGACAGGGCGTGCCGGTCGGGCTTGTAGTCGGGGTCGGGGCGGACCTTGCGCTGCGGGTCGAGGACGAGGAAGGACTCGTCGGAGTCGACGAGGGCGTGCATGATGTCGCCGATCCGCTCGTCGGCGGTGAGGTAGTAGAGGTAGCGGCGGTAGAGGGCGGTGGAGATGCGCTGCTGCTTGGCGCTGTCGGCGAAGTGCTGGACGCCGTGGCGGGTGCCGAGCCCGGTCCACTTGCCGAGGTGGTAGGCGTCGACCTCGCCGGTGTGCCGGGTCATGGCCTCGGCGAAGCGGTAGATGTCGGAGCGACCGGAGCGCAGGTACGCGAGCCAGAGCCAGAGGTCGGGCGAGAGTTCGGAGTTGTCCCAGGCGTAGCCGCCGATGTCGTATCGCCACTGGTGCCGGTTCTCGTCGTACGTGTGCATGATGTCGCCGTAGTCCCAGAACCCGTACCAGCGGCGCTGTTCGACTTGGCCCTTGTGGTACTCGAAGAGGAAGTCGAGCCGGTCCTCGATCTTCGCCTTGGCGGCGGTGGAGCGGTCGACGGGTGAGAAGAGCCCGCCGAAGACCTTGGCGCGGACCAGGTCGGCGGGTCCGCAGACGAGTTGCGGCGGGGTGCGCAGGGCGGCGGCCTGCTGGACGAGGGTGTCGGCGTCGGGGGTCGCGGCGTTGGCCCAGAAGGTCAGCTCGCTGGTGCGGGCGATGCCGTACGGAGTGCCGAACTTCGGCTCGTAGTCCTCGTACGTGATGTTGAGGCCCTCCAGCTGTTCGGCGTACGTGTCCTGGCCCAGGCCGTCGTGGTAGAAGCGCAGGTCCATGGGCTGGGCCTCGGGCGACCAGAGCCACAGGGTGACCTCGGCCTCGTCGCCCGCCGCGCCGCGGATGTCGAGCTGGGCGGGGAACTTCTCCCAGAAGTCGCGCAGTCCGAAGGAGAGCCCGCCGCTGACCCCGCCGACGTAGCCGAAGCCGGACGCCCGGCGTCCGCCGCCCGCGGGGATCCAGCCGTGGCCCGGCTTGGTGCGCTTGCGCAGGGTGAAGCCGTCGGCGGAGAGCTGGGAGAGGGTGTAGTCGCCCCAGGTGGGGATGAGGTGCAGCCGGCTGGTGACCCGCTGGTCCCAGGTGGCGGGGTCGGCCAGCTTCTCGCCGTTGACCTGGGCCTTGCGAACGCTGGCGCCGGGGTCGCGGCGCAGTCCGGTGATGCCCTTGACGGCCTCGGTGAGGAATCCCTTGTCCTCGCCCGCGATGCGGATGTGGCGGTCGTACGCCTCGTCGCGCATGGGGACCGAGAAGCGGACGCCGAGGCCGCGGATGAAGTCCCCTGACTCATGACCGGCGGCCTGATCGCCGTCGAAGGTGATCGTGTGCACCATGCGGAACGAGTCGGCGCCCGCGTAGAAGTAGAGCCGGACGCTGAAGGGGAGCCAGCCGCGGCCGCCCTTGCGGTGCTTGCCGTCGATGCGGACGACGGCGCGGACGGGGCCCTTCTGCTCGACCTTGGCGGCGCTGATCTCGCCGTCGAACCGGTCCCACTTGGCGCTGCCGTGGTCGCCGTCGTCGATGTCGCCCTGGCGGAGCAGGACGAGGCGGCCGTCGCGGGCGATCTCGGTGCTGCCGCGGGTGACGGAGCGTACGAGCTTCTCGCCGTCCTTGCCGATCACGGCCTTGATCACGCCGGTGTCGACGGTGATCCTGCCGCCCTTCTCGGTGACGGTGACCTTCTTGGCGGGTGCGGCGGGCTCACCGGTGGTGAGCCGGTACGCGCTGCCGCCGCCCAGCCCCTCCCCCGCCGCGTGGGCGGTCCACTTGAGCGAGCCGTCGGGCCAGTAGGCGGTGGCCCAGGTCTGCAGGGGGACGTCCTTGCCGTCGGCCGTGGTGAGCGCGAACGCCTGGTCGGCGGGGTGGGCGCCCTTGGGCCAGGGGACACCGAAGGTGCTGCCCGCGGCGGCGCCGAGGCCGCCGTCCTCCAGCCAGGTGATCTTCGTGGGTTCGCCGGTGGCCTTGTCCCGCTCCGCGGCGGCCGCCTGCGGGGCGTTCCGCGCGAGCATCCAGGAGAACGGGACGGTGGCGCCGGTGGCGGCGGCGGCCTTGAGGAGGTTGCGCCGGGGAATCGGGGGCATGTCGCTCTCACCTTTCGTACGGGGCTACCGGGGGCTACGACCTACGGGGTCAGGTGCATGACATGGGCTGACGGG